>JABDOQ010000090.1 GCA_013043165.1 Woeseiaceae bacterium
CTGACGACATCGCGAAACTGAAGTCACAGATTCTGGATTCGGGCCTGACGGTACCGCAACTGGTAAGAACCGCCTGGGCATCGGCCTCGACCTTCCGCGGCTCCGACATGCGCGGTGGCGCGAACGGTGCGCGTATTCGACTGGCGCCGCAAAGCAATTGGGATGTTAACAATCCGGATGAGCTTGCAAAGGTCCTGAAGCGACTGGAGCGCGTGCAGAAAGATTTTAATGGCGCGCAGAAGGGCGGGAAGAAAGTATCCCTCGCCGATGTGATCGTTCTTGGCGGGGCTGCAGCCATCGAGCAGGCCGCCGAGGCTGCCGGACACGATGTTACGGTTCCCTTTACGCCGGGACGCACCGACGCCAGCCAGGCGCAGACCGAGATCGAGTCATTTGCCGTGCTGAAGCCGACGGCAGATGGATTCCGCAACTACTTCGGAGAAGCCAACCGCCGTTCACCGGCGGAAATGCTGGTAGACAAAGCGGACCTGCTGACGCTTACCGCTCCTGAAATGACGGCTCTTGTCGGCGGCATGCGGGCCCTGGATGCGAACGCGGGAGGCGCGAAGCACGGTGTGTTTACGGCCAAGCCTGGAACCCTGAGCAACGATTTCTTTTTGAACTTGCTCAGTATGTCGACGACCTGGAGTAAGTCATCCAAGGACGCGGGCATTTACGAAGGGCGTGATCGCGCCACGGGTAAATTGCAGTGGACGGCGACCCCTGTCGACCTCGTGTTCGGATCGCATGCCGAGTTACGTGCCATTTCGGAAGTCTATGCGGAGAACGGCGGAGAGCAGAAATTCGTCGACGACTTTGTCGATGCATGGGCTAAGGTGATGACTCTCGATCGCTTCGATCTGAATGGGTCTCAGCGAGGTGAGGTCTACGCAAACCGCTAAAGCATTGCCTGACGAGAGAAGAAATGGACGGCGGCGTTAAATACGCCGCCGTTCTTCTTTGCACGGTGCTTACCCCGTATTCTCGACATATTCGAGAAAAGGTAATGACACGATGCTAATGAACTCCATCGAATTCTGGGCGATGAATAATCCGATCCGCGGACTCGTTCAGAAGTACTACGAAATTCCTCGTCTAAGACGTCTCTCCAGGGGACAAAAAGACAGCGTTTTAGAAATCGGTTGTGAACAGGGTATCGGAAGACCGCTCAGGAAGATCCTGGATCACCCGTATGATCAGATGTTCAGGCAACGGGAGTTCCTGGACCAGCTCGAGGCAATTGGTTTTGCAACGGAAAGCTACGAAGAAAAGCCGCTCGGTTTCTATCATTTCTGGGGCAAGGCCACCAAGACCAGGTAGGCAAAATATCAGCGCTCAAAAGCAATGAGAATGGACCCAAGACAACAGCGCATGGTCATCGATGATGCCGAAATCGCCTGGTATGAATGGGGTGTGCCGGGTGACCCGCTAATAGTCCTGTCCCACGCGACAGGCCTTCACGCTCGCTGCTGGGACGGCGTTGTTTCGCATCTGGACGGCTTTCACGTTATTGCGACGGATCATCGCGGTCACGGTCAGAGCAGCAACACGCCGCCCTTTGGCTGGGATCAATTCGGCGCCGATCTTATTGCTCTGATTGTCGAGCTTGATCTCAGCGACATTAATGGCGTCGGTCATTCAATGGGTGGTCATTGCATGGTGCAGGCGGCAGCCAGCGAGCCAGAACGATTCCGGCAATTGACGCTCTTCGACCCCGTGATACTCGAACCCTCGGTTTATACAATGACGCCACACAGGGCTGGAAAGCAGCACCCGGTCGCGAAACGCCGCAATGCCTGGGACTCGCCCCGGCAGATGATCGACAAGTTCAAAGATCGCACGCCGTTTTCGCGTTGGCACCCTGACGTCCTGCGCGACTACTGTCAGCATGGACTGATACGCGACGGTGACACCTACAAGCTGGCCTGTCCGCCCGAGTTGGAGGCCGGGATCTACACGTCGTCGTTGGACATTAATATTTTCGACTACATACGGCTCGTCGAGGTGCCGGTCACGGTGGTCAGGGCCGAAGCGCTCGGCCTGGAGGCGGCAGCAAAAGACTTCTCGGCATCCCCTACGTGGCCCGAGCTGGCGAGCCAGTTCGCCAACGGCCATGACAGGTATCTTCCCGCGTACAGCCATTTCATGCCGATGGAGAATCCTGCGCTTGCCGCGTCCTTAATTGCGTCGGGCGTCACTCACCACCAGGTCGCATAAAGTGCGGCGAGCATCAATACAATCACCAATGCAGCGACATTGAAGCCCGTCGTCGTGGAGGTATCGACGTCTTTGTAGTCGATTGCTGCGGGATGGGGTTCATCACCCTGGATCGCGGAGACGCCAACGCCTACGGCCATGCACAGCAGGAAGACGATCCCGACCCGATCGATAAACGGTAACTCCGGCCACCACAACTTGAATGCGACAGAAAACACGGCCGATCCGATGGCAGTTGCCAGGGCGCCGTTCGACGTCGTCTTGTTCCAGAAAAAGCCGAGCAGGAACAGGGCACAGACACCGGGCGTGAAGAATCCCGTGAATTCCTGGATGTACTGGAATGCCTGTGTGAAATTGCCGAGTAACGGCCTCGCGAGGATCATCGCCGTGATCATCGCGCATAGACTAACGATTCGGCCAACGCTTACCAGGCGCTTCTCGGATTTTTCGCCCTTGCTGAAATGGCGATACAAGTCCATCGTGAATATCGTGGATATCGAATTCATCATTGACGCTAAAGACGAGATGATCGCCGCAATCAGCGCGGCGAAAACCAGACCAAGTATGCCAACCGGCAGCAGGTTCATAACTGTCGGATAAGCCTTGTCCGTCGGATAGAGATCGGGTACCAGAACGACGGCGGCGACACCGGGCAACACGATGATGAGCGGCATCACCATCTTCAGAAAGGCCGCAAAAATGAGTCCTTTTTGCGCTTCCCGTGTGCTCTTCGCAGCCAGCCCGCGCTGAATGATGTACTGGTTAAAGCCCCAGTACGACAGGTGCATAACCCACATGCCGCCGACAAGGACTGAGATACCCGGCAGGTCCATGTAGTGGGGTGAGTCCTTCGTGAATATCAGGTCGAAATGGCCCGGCACCTTCTCCATGAGGATATTGAAACCAGCGATTGTTCCTTGTCCGCCAGACACTTCGTTCAATGAGATGATGGCGATCAGGATTCCGCCCAGCACCAGCAGTGTTACCTGGATGATGTCGGTCAGTGCGACAGCCTTGAGTCCGCCGTAGAGCGAATAGGCAACGGCAAAAGAACCCAGGCCCACGAGTCCCCAAACCAGGTCGAGGCCCGTCACTGTATTCACGGCCAAAGCACCGAGCCAGAGGATGGATGTGAGGTTGACGAATACGTAAATCCCCAGCCAGAACATCGCCATGACGTTTCTGACGCGATGATCAAAGCGCTGCTCGAGAAACTGAGGCATCGTGTAAATTTCGTGCTTGAGGAACACCGGCAGCAACCACTTGGCGACGATGATCAGCGCAATGGCCGCCGTCCATTCATAAACACCAATAGCGATGCCCAATACGAATGCCGATCCCGACATGCCGATAATTTGCTCAGCCGAAATATTGGCCGCAATCAGCGATGCGCCGATTGCCCACCATGGCAAGTTGCGCCCGGCCAGGAAATAGTCGCTCGAATTTTTTT
>JABDOQ010000011.1 GCA_013043165.1 Woeseiaceae bacterium
ACGATGGCCTCGAGTCCGGTGTAACCGCGGGTGTACCGGCGGGCAGTAGTGATGGCGATCCGTCCGTGCCGTTCGCCGGTACCGACACGGATTCTCCGAATTTTGTGGTGGACGCCGATCCCTCGACGACGACGGATCCGACCGACCCAGATTCCGATAACGATGGCCTGCAGGACGGCGTCGAGGATTCCAACGCTGACGGCGCGACCGGCACGGTCGTGATTGGCGGCACGGGCACGAGTGGCTCGGGTGAAACCGACCCGAACAATCGCGACAGTGACGGTGATGGCCTCAGTGATGGCAACGAGGCCGATGGCAACGGCGTTCTCGGCGGCATTGGCGCCACGGATCCGCTCGATACTGACACCGATGATGGTGGTATCGACGACGGGACCGAGGTGTTAAGCGACCTTACGAATCCGACGGCCGGTAACGGCGGCGATGATCAGATTGACACAGACGGTGACGGTGTATTCGATTTCGGCGATGTGGATCCACTGGATCCCTGCTCGCCGAATTTCCCGAGCCCCACTTGCCTGGACAGCGATGGTGATGGTGCAGCAAATAACGGCACTCCGACCACGAGTGTCCCGGTCGAGCCGGACGTTCCAGCCAACGACGATCCCTGTGTGCCGAGCAACACCGTTCCGGCTTGTGACAGCGACAATGACGGCATCACGGATGGCGACGAAATCGCAAATGGGACGGACCCGAACAATCCTGATTCTGACGGCGACGGTATTCCCGACGGTTCCGAAAACACCGATGCCGATAGCGACGGTATCAACGACGGACTCGATACGGATTCCGACAACGACGGCATTCCTGATGCGATCGAGGCCGGACCCACGCCCGCCATGCCTATCGATTCGGACAACGATGGTATGCCTGATTTCGTCGACACGGACTCCGATAACGACGGCATTCCAGACAGTGTTGAAGGCTCCGGAGACACCGACAACGACGGTTTCGCCAATTACCGCGACCCCGACAGCGATGACGATGGTATTCCGGACACAGTCGAAGACGATATCGCGATTGGCGTTGATACCGACAACGACGGCATCGATGACGGATACGACGTCGACATAACGTTCGGCAGCGACACCGATAACGATGGTGTCGATGATGCGATCGCGCCACGTGACACTGACGGCGACGGCGATAGAGACTATCTCGACATCGACGCAGACAACGACGGCATACCCGATACGGTGGAAGCGGATCTCGATGTGCTGGCCGACGCCGACGGCGATCAAATTAACGACGCCTATGACATCGAAGTGACCCCGGGGCCAGACGATGACGGCGATGGTGTCAATGATGCCATTAGCCCAACCAACACCGATCTGGATGCGGCGCCCGACTACCGAGACCTCGACAGTGACAATGATTCGTTGCTCGATGTCATCGAAGCGGGCGGCAATGATGCGGATGGCAATGGCATTATCGATGCCCTGGCGCTCAACGAGGGTACGCTCACGACGCCAACCGACAGCGATACTGACGGTATCGGTGACTGGCGCGAAGTCGATAGCGACAATGACGGCATCAACGACATCGTCGGCACGACCTTCGAGGCTGAGGACGGTGATAACGATGGTGTTGTCGATGACATCACCGATACCGACAGTGACGGTATTGCCGATGTTGTGGACCAGCTGGATGGTTTCGGCACCGCGCCTGACTCGGATCGGGATGGCATCTTCGACGACACCGAAGGTACGGTCGATACGGACGGCGATGGTTTGCCGAACTTCCAGGACACGGACAGTGACAACGACGGTATTCCGGACTCAATCGAGGCCGGGCCGGTTCCCAGTACGCCGGTCGATACTGACGGTGACGGTACGCCGGATTACATCGACAGGGACAGTGATAACGACGGCATTGACGATGAGCTCGAGGGCACCAACGATTTCGATAATGACGGCGTTCCTGACTACATCGACGTGGACGGGGTTCTCGAGACGGCCGTATCCGGATCCGGTAGCACCGGATGGCTGCTGCTGTTCGTGCTGGCGGCGATCATCTTGCTGCGGCGTGCAAGGGCAGGGGCAGCGGCGCTGCTGCTGGTTGCCGGCCTGGGTCTGAATATCCTGGTGATAGAGGACGCAAGCGCCGATTCACTGTGCGGGCACTACACCGAGCCCGGTAATAACGACTATTACTACGGCGGAAATGATCCTGACAGAGACAGTGCCGGTTTTGCCGCCTGCTGGTACGGCGGCCTGGGCTTCGGCTATTCCTATGTTGCACCCGAGAAAGAGGCGCAGAATTTCCTGCTGGATAAGAACGAAGACAACGACAGTGGCCCGCAATTGTTCATCGGCAAACAGTTCTCACCGCACTGGTTTGCTGAATTCAAGTACGCCGATCTTGGCGAGGCCGGAATCACGAATCGGAATCCCGCAATAGCCGCCCTGTACCCGAACGCAGCGATCACCTACAAGGTTCCGTCACTGATGGCCGGCTATCAGTGGCGTGTGCAGGAAGACCTGAAGCCGTTTGCGAAAATCGGTCTTTCCAATATCAGCAACAGTGCCACAGGTGGTCCCGTGCCGTTCGAAGAACAAACGTCGGTACAGATCGCCTTCGGGGCCGGGCTGCGCTACGACTTCGGCAGGAGCCCGTGGTTCCTTCGCGGCGAATTTGATTTTTACGATCGCGACGCCTGGTATGCCGGTATTTCGGCGGGCCTGTTGTTTGGTCCCAAGCCGGATTCCCGACCCTACGTTGCGCCGCCGGCGCCGGAGCCTGCCCCTGAGCCGGAGCCAGCGCCGCTACCGAAACCGATGCCCAACCCGGACACGGACGGCGATGGCGTGCTGAATGAAAGAGACCAGTGCCCGAATACACGACCCGGAGCGGTGGTCGACGGTCGTGGTTGCGAGGTTCAGGCCGAAATCAAACTGCCGGATGTGCGTTTCGAAACGAACTCTGATCGTTTGCGACCTGGCGCAGAACCGACATTAAACGACGCCGCGGATACGTTGATTCGCAACCCGAGTCTCCTGACCGAAGTCGCCGGTTATACCGACAGTCGGGGCGACGCCAACTACAACCGTGGCTTGTCGGAGCGGCGCGCAAAAACGGTGCGCGACTACTTGATTAACCAAGGTGTCGATGCAAATCAGCTCACGTGGCGCGGCTATGGCGAAAGTAATCCGATCGCCGACAACGAAACAGCAGAAGGTCGCGAACAGAACCGGCGTGTTGTGCTGCGAATTTTGCAGCGCTGATGCAACACGCCGGAACGGCTCATCCCCGGTCAGGTTGCGGAGGCCTTGGCAATCGCACCGATTGACGCGTCCAGCATTGCGTCGAACTCGGCCTCGCTTTGCTGCGCCGTCAGGCCCTCCGACAGGGCACGCGAAAAGCTTGCGACCATGCCCTTGTTTCGTGACAGGCGCTCGTTGGCTTCGTCGCGGGAATAGCCGCCCGACAGTGCAACCACGCGAACGACGTTCGGGTGCGCGATGCAGTCGGCATAGAGGTTTACTTTCTCGGGCAGCGTCAGCTTCAGCATGACGAGTTCGTCTCTGCCGAGGCTATTCAACTGCTCCATGATTTCAGCATGCAACAGGTCTTCTGCTGCTGCCTTGTCAGGGCAGTGAATGTCCACTTCGGGTTCGATAATCGGAACAAAACCCGCGGCAACGATTTGCTTGCCGACCTCAAACTGCTGCTCGACGATGGCCTTTACGCCGGCAGCGTTGGCCTGCTTGATGACCGAGCGCATCTTGGTGCCGAAAATACCGTTGGCCTTGGCTTTTTTCAGCAAGGCCGGCAGCTCCGGAATTGGTTTCATAAGCTGAACGCCGTTTTCCTCGTCGGCCAGTCCGTTGTCGACCTTGAGGAACGGTGCGACGTTTTTTACGTTCCAGAGGTACGACGCGGTCGGCTGACCTTCAATCTCGCGATCCATCGTGTTTTCAAAAAGGATGGCGCCGAGGATGCGCTCACCGCCGAAAGACGGACTCGTAATGATACGTGTTCTCATCTGGTGTACGACGTCGAACATCTCCTCGTCATTCGACCAGGCATCCGCGGTGACGCCGTAGAGGCCTAGGGCCTTGGGCGTGCTGCCGCCGCTCTGGTCCAGGGCGGCGATAAATCCGGCGGCTGTGCTTACTTTTTCCAGTTGTTTCTTATAGTTGCTCACGGTCACTCTCGATAGGCTAAGGGATGGCGAAAAAACGGAGATCCGGATTGTACAGCAAGCGGGCCGCGCAATCTCACCGGCAGGCCGCCCGCAACTTCGCAAACAGGAAATCGTTCTGGCAAAGCAGCCGTGCATAGCGCGTTTCCAGCGGGCCGCCCTTCGCGCGCAGCAGTTTCCTGGCGAGTCCCTTCTCCTCCACGGGCCAGGACGACGGCTCGGTCGCGGCCAGGATCGGGGCCAGCTGACGAAACGCATATTGCTCCGATCTCGACCACGCTTTGAGGTTGCGAATGCCGAGCGCTTTTGAAACCTGCCTCACGATATTGGATTCTGCTTCGGCGCGGGTGCCGCCACCTGCCGCGCCGAGTTCCCGCGTGGCAAGCATGGATGCCGTTTCGAAGCCTTCTTCATCAAAGAATTCCCGGGCGCGCGCGTCTGGCAGTGTCAGGTGCATGTCGCAGGACGCCAGGCGCCGCAGCGTGCCGATGCTGCAACGATAATTATTTGCTCGGCGCATCTTCTTGTCTTCGACTATTGCCAGCTTGCGAATCGACGGAGACACGGATCGAAAGCCGAGTCGATAATAAAACCAGTAGGCACCGCTTCGGAGTGCTTCATCGTTGTCAGCGCCGAACTGAAAAGGATTCGCGATGAAACGCGTGCATCCGACCAGGTGATGGTAGACGCGCATGACCTGCAACCAGAGAAATGCCGCTTCGCTGCCCCGGTATTCGTCGAAAATATTCACGCCGGTGTTCGCCTGTCGAAAAAAGATACTTGAGCCGCCGTAACCAATGGGCACCCCGTTGGACAGGATCAGGAATCCCATCGTGCATTCCAGCGGGTACCGAAAAAACTCACGCAAGCCGAACACTGCAATCGATACGCCTCTGCCGACGTTCGCCAGGAATGCTTCGTGAGGGTTGGCGTGGTTGAAATGAAAGGTCTCGCGATGCCGCGCCGCGAGCGATGCCATCGCCACGTCTATAAGTATCCGGCCGGCGCCGACGGGCAGTTTCGGGATCGACGAAAACGGTCTTTGTATCTCAGCCTTTGTGTTTCGTGCAGCCTTTCGCAGGCCCTGCGTTCGAGCGACCACGTCTCGCACAGGAAAGACATTTCTCGACTTCGAGAACTTCGAGTCGTGCAGGGACCAAGTGAGCGGCAAGCTGGCGGACTCGTAGAGCTGGGGCAAGACAGGCAGTGACCGCAACGTGCGTAGCTGTGCGAACAGCCAATCGAAGTCCGTGCCCTCGGCTCCGGCAGCTACGATGTCGATCCACTCCTGGCTGGTAACGGCACCGCTGTCGAAATAGTCGCTCTCCACCGGCAGCAAGAGCTGTATCAGCAGTTCATCAAGCCGGGTCGTGTCGCTGTCGACGTCCTGCCAGTCGATCGATACTTCGCCTGCAGCATTCCTGGCGAGCCAGCTCGCAACCTCGAACGAAAATGGGTAGTGCACGGGCGTGCCGCCGATACCTGTATCCCAGAGTCCGGTGCGAGCGGCTTTGCCAATTCGATTGACGCGTTTTTCGAACGCATGCAGTGAGTCGTCGGCTGCGTGATAGAGCTCATCCGAGTCGGGAAACGCACGAACGAAGCACAGGGTCTCGTGGTACTTCCGGAGGTCGCTGGCCGAGGAAATATCAGTGAATTGCAGGCGCCGGACCAGGTCCAGTTTTTCGCTGGCAGACGTCGAATCGAAACGCCGCCTGATGCTGGCAAGCTGCTTGATCCAACTTCGGCTTGCTCCGCGTTGCTTCATGGACAATCTTCTCTGGCCATTGTTTGTTGCGCTCATGCACAATAGTCCAATGAAACATACCGCAGCAAGACTGGTTCGACACGCATTGGAGAATATTGGGGCCAAATTCACGTTTGGCATTCCGGGCGTTCACAACATCGAGCTGTATGACGAGCTCAAGACGTCCGAGCCGATAGTGCCGGTTCTCGTGACCCACGAAGCCGGTGCCGCATTCATGGCCGATGCCGTCAGCCGAGTTGGCGACTCAATTGGTGTGCTGGCGATTGTGCCGGCCGCGGGTATTACCCACGCGATGAGCGGTGTCGGCGAGGCCTATCTCGATGGTGTTCCGATGCTGGTTATTTCCGGCGGTATCCGCACCGACATGAAGCAGAAGTTCCAGCTTCACGACGTCGATCAACATGCCCTCATGAAACCGCTGACCAAAGCCACATACCGCATTGAACGTTACGAAGATGCCATCCCGACGATATACCAGGCCTATCGCATGGCGACCGAGGGTGAACCCGGCCCGGTATTTGTCGAGCTGCCGGCAAACCTGCAGCTACTCACGGGTGAGGTTGACGACATGCCGGCGTATTCGCCAGTCGCCGAACGGCCGCCGATCAATCCGGAGCAGATAAGTAAAGCGGCAGAGCTGTTGTCGAGTGCGAAACGACCGGGCATTTTCGTGGGCTGGGGTGCGCGCCATGTTGCCGAGGATATTGCGCGCATTGCCGAGCATCTTGCTGCGCCGGTGTCGACGACGCTGCAGGGACTGGCCTCATTTCCGGCAAATCACCCTTTGCACACGGGCATGAGCTTCGGGCGGTCTGCTGTTCCCGCAGCGGAAAACGCATTCAAGGATTGTGACGCCATGCTCGCCGTCGGTACGCGCTTTGCCGAGATCAGCACGGGCAGCTATGGTTCGGTGCCGCCCGAGAACCTCGTACACATCGATATCAACCCGGAAACACTGAATGTGAACTACCCCGCGAAAGTCGCTATGGCAGCCGATGCTCGCGATGCCGTGCCCGCACTGGCGAACGCCATTTGTGACATCGGTGACCCGAGGGACAGCTCGGCAACGTGTCTGCAAATTTCCAACGACAAAGCGGTTTATCGCAAGGAATGGCGTGACCATGACAACGGTGACCGCGTTAGTCCGTGCCGCCTGTTTGACGCGCTGCGCGAGCAGCTGGACGACGACGCCATCGTCATAGCTGACGACGGCAATCATACTTTCCTTGCCGCCGAGCTGATGCCCATTAACGTCGGCGGTTCGTTTTTTTCGCCGACCGACTTCAACTGCATGGGCTACTGTGTCCCTGCCACGATCGGCGCAAAACTCAGCGCACCTGGCAGGCAGGTCGTCGGCATCGTTGGCGACGGCGCGTTCCTGATGACCGGGCTGGAGTCGGTCACCGCCGCTGCCAACGAGCTCGGCGTCGTCTGGTTCGTTTTCAATGACGGCGAACTCGCGCAAATCGCGCAGGCCCAGGAAGTCCCGTATCAGCGCAGCACCTGCACGACGATTGGCAGACTCGACTATGAAGCCTTTGCCAAAGCGACGGGCTGCGAATACGTCGGCATACAGACAAATGAGGACATTGCCGCAGGCGTGTCATCGGCGCTCAAAATTGCCGCAGGTAACAGGCCGGTTGTCGTCGACGTGCGCATCGACTACTCCAGGAAGACCCGGTTTACGCTGGGCACGCTCAAGACGAACCTGGATCGCCTGGATACGCGGACCAAGGTTCGTATGGCCGGGCGCGCCCTCTATCGCAAGGTGTTCGGCGCGTAACTGATTCGCTGCACGGTAGCGCCCTGGAGCGGTTCACGCCAACCGGGGCCAACTACACGGTTTGTGGTACTTGGTGTTTCACACGATAGACGTACGGGTAGGCAACGACTCTAATATACGCCATTGTTGGCTGACCCTATAAAAAGGTCGGAGTGAATTCAATGGCCGGATTGACCCAGAGCTACAGTTGCGGTGCCTCGAGCGCCCCGATCATTTACGAGACGATCGGCAACTATTTCGAACGTGTTGCCGCGCGCTGGCCTGATACGGAGGCGCTCGTCGTCTGTCACCAGGATGTGCGCTGGACCTATACGGAGTTCGACAAGCGGATTGATGAGTTTGCCCTTGGCCTGCTGAAGCTCGGCATCAGGACCGGAGACCGCGTCGGCATCTGGGGGCCCAATTCCAGCGAGTGGGTCTTGACGCAGATGGCTACGGCCAAGATCGGTGCGATCCTGGTCACCATCAACCCGGCTTACCGGCTCTTCGAGCTCGAGTACGCACTGAACAAGTCCGGCTGCCGGGCGATCGTCAGCGCCGAACAATTCAAGTCCAGCAAGTATCTCGAAATGCTGTATGCGCTCGCGCCCGAGTTGAATTCGTGCGAAGCGGGACAGCTGCGGTCGGAAAAACTGCCGGAACTCGAGATCGTCATTCGTATGGGGACAGCAGAATCGCCCGGGATGTTCAATTTCCCGGATGTTTGTGCCCTGGGCGGGGATAAAGAGCGTGCTCGACTGGCAGAGCTCAGGACCGAGCTGCGTCCCGACGACCCGATCAACATCCAGTTCACGTCCGGTACGACGGGCAGCCCGAAAGGGGCAACGCTGACGCACTGCAACATCCTGAATAATGGCCACCTCACGGGCGCCGGCATGCGCTTGTCATCAAGCGATCGTGTTTGTATCCCGGTCCCCCTTTACCACTGCTTCGGCATGGTTCTCGGTAATCTTGCGGTGTTCTCACACGGTGCGACCGCCGTTTACCCGAGTGAAGTATTCGATCCCGAGTCGACGCTGCGGGCCGTGGAAAAGGAGCGCTGCACGGCCTTGCACGGCGTGCCGACGATGTTCGTCACGGAACTGAGCCATCCCGATTTCGACAAATTCGATCTTTCGACACTACGGACCGGCGTGATGGCCGGTGCGCCGTGCCCGGTTGATGTCATGAAACGTGTAATTGCCGATATGAATATGAAACACGTTCTTATTGGCTACGGCCAAACCGAAGTGAGTCCGGTCAATCACCTCACGCTGCCCGACGACCCCGTCGAGAAACGCGTCGAAACGGTTGGCCGAGCCGTGCCGTGGGTAGAGATCAAGCTGATCGATCCCGACGGTCGGGTCGTGCCAATCGGCGACAAAGGCGAGGTCTGCACGCGCGGCTATTCGGTCATGCTGGGTTACTGGAACGACGAGGAACAGACCGGCGAGGCCATTGACGAAGCACGTTGGCTGCACTCCGGCGATCTCGGCATCATGGATGACGAAGGCTACCTGAAGATTGTCGGCCGGATTAAGGACATGATCATTCGTGGAGGCGAGAACGTCTACCCGCGCGAGGTCGAAGAGTTTCTGTATACACATCCGAAAATCAAGGAAGTGCAGGTCTTCGGAATTCCGGATCCGAAGATGGGCGAGGAGGTCTGTGCCTGGATCCAGCTTGAAGAAGGCGAGTCGCTGACCGAAGACGATGTGAAATCATTCTGCAAAGGGCAGATCACGCACTTCAAGGTGCCCAAGCATATTCGATTCGTCGATGATTACCCGATGACGGTTACCGGAAAAATTCAGAAATTCAAGATGAGTGAAGCAATGGCGCAGGAACTCGCAAACGCTGCCTGAATAAAAAGAGGCAGTCGCGTTTTGTCAACGCGACTGCCCAAAAGAGCCTGATTGAGCTAATACCTAGAGGGTGAGACTCAGACTCTTAAAAATTTGCCTGCAAACAGTGTGGCTGCCAGAGCCCTGAGTATAGGGATCCGACCAGGCCGCTCGCGGCACTGTAACAATCGTTAACAACTCTTGTAGTCGGTCAGAACAGACCGTTCATGAACGCAGCCAGGCAGACGCCAGTTAGTCAGACTTTGCGATCAGCTCGATATGGTCCTCGATCATCTCGTATCCGATAATGGTATTCGAGGCGGGATCAAAGACGGGTGCGCCCTGCGTCAGGCAGGTTGTGGAGCTTTCCGCGTTCATCTTGAAGCACAGGTCGGCGCCCGAGAGGATTGTTTGCTTTATCACGGAGCCGTCTTCGAGACTGACAAGGAGAATGGTCTCGCGTGCTAATTCCTGCGGTACAGATGCTGCCAGGTCTTGAGCGACTTCCTGAGTGGGCACGGGGTTGGTGCCGCTGGTGCTACAGGCGCCGAGAATGACGGCCAGAGGCAGAAGGATTGATACGGGCAGGCATTTCATAACACGCTCCATCGTCAGTATTGACCCTGAACGCCTCAGGGCCTGCCCCTGTTCTTTGCCGGTCTTAATGCGCTATTCGCCTGCTTGTAACCACATTAGCAGCATGTTTACGGATCGTAGCGTGACCGGGTTCTCACATTTGTGCTCCATGAAATCTGTATATTTCGGCCCTTTTGTCAACAAATGTCACAATTGGACTTGGACGCCTGGGGTTGTCATAGACTTCGCGCTTGATTTCAAAAAAACTACATTTTCTGAAGAGACGAAACAATGGCAAAGAGCATAGAAAAGATCGAGGGAATCGGGCCGAAGACGGGCGAAGCATTGCGCCAGGCCGGCGTTCGAACGGTTGACGACCTGCTGCAGGTCGGCGCTGATAAAAAGTCGCGCGCTGCATTGGCTGAGAAAACGGGAATAAGTGAAGCACGAATTTTGAAGTGCGTGAACATGGCCGACCTTTTTCGAATTAACGGAGTGGCGAGTCAGTACGCCGAGCTGCTCGAGTGTGCCGGTGTCGATACAGTTAAAGAGCTGAAGAACCGCAACGCCGAAAATCTCGCGTCAAAAATGGCTGAAGTCAACAATGCCAAGAATCTCGTACGTCGCCCGCCGTCAAGCGCCGTAGTCAGTGATTGGGTCGCACAAGCAAAGAAATTGCCGGGAATAATTACGTACTGAGTAAGTGCGCGTAACGCCATAAAAGCGGTTCCGAGAATGTAAACTGACGGCAATAGATGCGAGGACGAGTAGTGTGACCGGCGAGAATGGAAAACCGATCGAAATTGCCGACCCGTTCGCGCGCAGGCTTATTGGAAAATATCTCAGTAATCGCAAGGATGACATCGGCAAACTGACACGAGCCCTGGATGACGCCGACTTCGAGACGATTCGGGTTACGGGGCACAACCTGTATGGCTCGGGTGCAGCCTACGGGCTCGACCAGATCTCCTGGCTCGGCGCGGATTTCGAAAAAGCAGCCGACGCCCGGAATGCTCCGGAAATCGAGCGCCTGATCGGCGAGCTGACGGACTTCCTGGACAAATTAAGGGTCAGCTAGTCCGGCCATGTCAGGACCTGGTTTGATATAATCTCCAACATATTCCGGCGCATAGCGCGTATATCGCTATAATGGCAGAGGTGCTGGCGCGCCAAATCCGATAACAAGATCGCCGGTACCCAGCACAATAGGCCGTGTCCATTTGATGCTGGATGGGAGCAATATTGCGAGTCGCGATTCTCGAGGACGACCCTGACCAGGCGGAGTTGATCAGGCTCTGGCTGACGCACGCGGAACATTCGGTCGATTGCCATGCCGATGCTGCGAGCTTTTTGCGTGCCGTCAGGCGCGACAGTTTCGATCTGTATGTGCTCGATTGGGTGCTACCCGATCTGAGCGGCATTGACGTATTGAAAAAGCTGCGCAGGGAAATGGGTGACTATACGCCCGCCATCATTGTGACGGCGAAGGATGAAGAACAGAGCATCGTTCGCGGTCTCGAAGCCGGCGCCGACGATTACCTCGTGAAGCCGGTCCGGCAAGCTGAACTGGTGGCGCGGGTGTCGGCGGTTCTCAGGCGGTCGGTCGGCAACAAGCCGGAGGAACAGGACCTCGACGCCGAGCCGTATTCCCTGAGCTTTACGAACAAGACGGTGAGCCTCAACGGCGAGAAACTAAACCTGACGAATCGGGAGTTCGAACTGGCGCTGTTCTTTTTTCGCAATATCGGAAAAATGATGTCCCGCAATCACCTGCTCGAGGCCATCTGGGGAATAGAAAACAAATCCGTATCGACGCGAACCGTCGATACGCACGTGAGTCGCCTGCGGAAAAAGCTCAATCTGGGCAAAGAAAATGGCTGGATACTGTCAGCGATCTACCAGCACGGCTATCGGATTGAACGAGTCGACGCATAAGAACAAGTGCAGCACGAGATCGGTATGGAGAATTAAGGCTATGGCAAAGAAACAACCGCAGAACCAGTCCGGCTTATCGGCCGAATCCGTTGACGGCAACGTCGACAAGATCCGCGAGATTCTGTTCGGTGGGCAGATGCGCGACTATGAGCAGCGTTTTGCCGATCTTGAAAAGCGACTCACCAGAAATATTGAGCAGATTTCGACTAACTTCGAAAAGCGTGTGGATCGACTTAATAGCAGCATCAAGCGCGAAGTCGAAAAACTGGCCGAAAGCCTGAAAGATGAGCGCAAAGCCCGAATAGATGAGAGCAAGCAGGGCTCGAAGGAGTTCAAGGAGCTGGCGGAACAAGTCGAGTCATGGTGCGTCGAACTCGAAGAACAGATCGGCAGCGAGACGCATGACCTGCGGGGAGTTCTGCAGGAGCAGAGTGAGGAGCTGTCGGGCATGATTAATGACAGCTACGAGGAGCTCAGTAAAAGCCTGGCCGTTGAGACGCGAAAACTCGGCCGAGAGGATCTGGCCTCGGTTCTGAGCGACGTGGCGCAGCGACTTAAGAAGAACGCGAAGCTGTCTGACGCCTGAGCCGGCGTCCGAGGCAGAGCATCGATGAACGATCTCGACCAGTTAAAGGAATTACTGTTCGGCGCCGAGAAACAGGCCCTGGACTCGATATCCGAACGCGTGGAGCGCCGTGAAATCCGAACGGCCGACGTTGCCGATATCCTGCCCGAGGCAATCCATCAAAGTCATCAAAAGGACGGCGAGCTGGTTGAGTCGCTGACCCAGCCCGTTGGCGAGTGTGTGCAGCGGGGGCTGCGCGACGAGCCCGAAACCTATGCTGACGCACTGTACCCGGTCATGGGCCCGGCGATTCGCAAGTCGATCATGCATGCACTGCGAAATTTCTCGCAGCAAATCAACGAAGCGGTAGAGCACAGCGTCAGCCCCCAGGGACTGAAATGGCGCTGGCAGGCATCGCGTGCAGGTATCCCGTTTGGCGAATATGTCCTGCAAAAGACGATGCGTTATCGGGTGGAACAGGCGTATTTGATCAGCCGCGAAAACGGCCTGCTGGTTGACCATGTTCATCATGAGTCATCGAAAATAAAAGACAGCGACGCCGTTTCCGCGATGTTCACGGCGATTCAGGATTTCGTCAAGGAATCGTTCTCGCCCGATCGGACGGGGCGACTCGAGTCGGCTGACATGGGCGAGTTTACGCTGTGGGCCGTACATGGGCCGCATGCGCTGCTTGTGTGTGTCATACGCGGTGTGCCACCCAAGAGCCTGCGGGCCGATCTCAGTGCGATCCTCGAGCGTATCCATTTTCGCTACGGTGATGCCATTCGAGACTACAAAGGGGACACGAGCACGATTCCCGATGTTGAGGTAGAGCTCGAGCGCTGTCTCCGTTTCGAGGCGCGCGAGGAAAGCGGCGAGACTCGCAGCGGACCACCCATTCAGATCGTCATATTGCTGCTGTTGCTGGTAGCCGCTGCCGCCTTTTTTGGCGTACGAAGCTGGATGTACTCGCAGCAACAGGACAAGCTCGATGCGGCGCTCAACGCCACGCCCGGCATCTACGTCACGAATATCGATCGCAGCGGCAGGAATTTCGTCGTGCGCGGGCTCAGGGATCCGCTGGCGGCTGACGTCATCGACGTTGCCGGGAGTGTTGATATCCCGGCGGATCGACTGACTGTTTCGATGCGGCCTTTCCAGTCATTGCAGCCGGAAATCCTTGCGGCACGCGCGGCACAAATGTTCGGCCCGCCAGAGTCGGTCGATATCAGCGTATCCGGAACGACCCTTCATGTGAGCGGCGAGGCCCCGTCGGTGTGGCGACAAACTTTGCAGTCTCGTTTCAGCAACCTGGCGGGCGTCGACGCGCTCGATGTCAGCCGTCTTACTGCCAGCGATCGGGCTGAGTTTTCTGAGCGGGTCGCGAGCCTGAGTCGGAGCAGGTTCTTTTTCCGGAGTGGCGTCGAGCTGGTCGAAGGGGATGCAGGCAGGCTGCGCGAATTTGCGTCAGATCTTGCAAACCTTCTCGAAGATGCTCGCAGTTTCGGGTATTCGGTAGCCGTTACGGCCAGGGGGTCGACCGATTCCATTGGTGACGCAGCGGCGAACGCGGCGCTGGCGGATCGACGTGCTACTTTTGCGGCCGGCGTTCTGGCGTCAGCCGGTGTCGATGCGCGTACCATACGCCAGGCTGATCTCGATAATACCGACGGCCCGCAACTAGCCGATGTCAGCCAACGCTACGTGCAGTTCGATCTGCAGCTCGAGTCGATGCCGGATCTGCCATGACGCCCCTGACCAGCAAAGTGTGTGTCGTCGGTGATTTCGCCGTCGGCAAAACCAGCGTCGTCGAGCGCTTCGTTACCAATCATTTCTCTGAAGAATACCTGAGCACGGTTGGCGTCAAAATTGACACCAAGGAAATCGATTTTCCGACCCTGGGGATGACACACAAACTGGTGATCTGGGACGTTGCCGGAACAGAGGAATTTGGCGCCAGGGAAATGGCGTATCTTCGCGGCGCGAGCGGCTATATCTACGTCGCAGACGGTACGAGGGCGGCTACCCTGAAGGCCATTGAGCGCCTGCACAAGCAAATTCTTGAAGCGTATGGCGCGGCTCCCGGCGTTTTGCTCGTCAACAAGCGCGACCTTGAGCCAGACTGGGAAGTGAGCGACGAGCGTTTCGATGCAATAGCGACCCGGTTCGGCAATGCCTACCGGACCAGCGCAAAAACCGGCGACGATGTCGATCAGGCCATCACCCGACTAGCGGAGCTTATTATCGACAACGATATGCGAGGCGGTTAGTGGACCTGCCTCCGAAAGTTGTCAGCTACCTGCAAGACGAATTTCTTGAGGAAGCCCGGCCGTTCTGTTTCCTGATCGACGGCGACTACCGGCTTGTTGACAGCTGGGGGCAAAGCGACTGGTGTGGCCTGAGCGGGATCAGGCCTGCCGTTGATATGCGCGAGCCGGCGCCTTTTCTCGTCGGAATGCCGATCTCGGCGGTGCAAAAGTTCGAGTTCATCGAGATGCCCGGCCGGGCCATCGTAACCATGCATGTGATTCCCGACAACGGCCAATGCTACGTGGTACTGCTCGATGCTCGCCGGGAACATGCGTCGATACAATCGAAGCAGCAATCCGTTAACGAACTACGGTTGATGCACGGACGCCAACACAAGCTCATAGCCCGCCAGCGCGACCTTATCAGTGAGCTTGTCGAGGCCAAGTCGGAGTTAGATCATCATCGCCGCGAAGCGGAACGCATCAGTGCGAACAAGAGTCGTTTCATCGCGATGATGTCACACGAGTTTCGCACGCCGCTCGCATCGATCATTAATTATGCAGAACTTGCCGGTGAGAGCGGGACGAGCAGCAATGAAATACAGAAAAGCATCGAAACGATATCCCGATCAGCGATGCATTTGACGTCCCTGGTCGAAGCCGTGCTGGATGACGCCAGCCTCGACGCCGGACAGGTAGAGTTGCTGGAACACGACTTCGAAATCGTCGGCCTTCTTAACGACATGGCAGCGATGATGGCACCGATGGCAGCCGAAAAAGGGCTTTCGTTTGCGGCCTATGCTGATCCGGATGTGCCGAAAACCGTTTATGCCGACGAAGTTCGTTTGCGACAGATTCTGATCAATCTACTTGGCAATGCCGTGAAATTTACAGTCGAGGGCGGCGTAAAACTGACGGCCACGTATAACGACGGCAGGCTCGTAGTCACGGTCAGTGATACGGGACCGGGCATCAGTATCGAGGACCAGGAAAGGGTCTTTCAGGCATTTGAACGGGGTCGTGGCCGCGCCGAAACAGGCGCGGGCCTGGGTCTGACTATAACGCTGCGGCTCGTGGAACTCATGCGCGGCGAAGTCTCTCTGGATTCCATGCCGGGGGAAGGATGCACGGTCAGCGTACACATACCCGTGATGGCCGCAGAAGAGGGGTCCACCTCGAGCGTGCCGGTCCTGCCGCTACCCGGTGAAGAAACAATTGCTGCAATGCCACTCAGCGTCTTGATTTGTGACGATGACGAAGACATGGTGACCCTGGTTGAGCACTACCTGCATCGATCCGGATACGGTTTGATAACCAGCTCCGACAGTTCAGAGGCAATAGCAAAAACCCTGAAATTCGACCCCGACCTGGTGCTGATGGACTGCAATGTGCCTGGTGTCGGCGGTGTAGTTGCAGCCAGGGTCCTGCGCGAACAGGGTTATAGCAAGCCAATTGTTGCACTCACAGCCTCGAAATTGAGCGACGAGCAAAAAAGTGCTTTCACGCGTTTTTTCAGAAAGCCGGCGTCGATGCAAAAGTTGCTGACCGAGATAAAGCGCCTGACCCACTGACGCAAATGTGAACGATTGTTGCAGAATCCCGACCTGCCGTATTTTGCCGATAGTATTCCCGACCGAATGATTAACAAGTGAGGCGCAAAGCCTCGAGATTCGACAAGGGGAATCACTGTGCTCAATGAATTCAAGAATTTTGCAATGCGGGGCAATGTCGTCGACATGGCTGTCGGTATCATTATCGGTTCTGCATTCGGAAAAATTGTCAGCTCTTTCGTTGCCGATGTCATCATGCCGCCCATCGGTCTATTGATGGGTAACGTTGACTTCAGCCAGTTGTTTATCAACCTGGGTGATGTACCGTACCAGTCGCTTGCTCTCGCCAAAGAGGCGGGCGCTCCGACGATCAACTACGGCGTGTTCCTGAACACGGTACTCGACTTCGTCATTATTGCGTTTGCCATTTTCATGGTGATACGCGGCATGAACAAGATGAAGAAAAAAGAAGAGGAAAAACCGGCAGAGCCGCCAAAGCCTTCTGAAGAGGTTCAATTACTGACTGATATTCGCGACGCACTCAATAATCGCGTCTAATCAGCAGGGTTGGCACGGAGAGAGAGGGGCGCTTCTGACGAAGTGCCCCTTTTTTCGTTTAAGTACGGTCGTTGGATGATGTACCCTCACGCCCATGTCCGGACTCCCGTTGCTATCGGCAGCCGCGGTCACGCCACGAAATCAGGTAGTCCGGAACTCACTGCATTATTCAGGCTGAAATGGAATGAAGATCAGCACCATCGTGATTGTCGTGAGCTTCGTCTGGCTGATCGCCGCGTTCTGGAATCGCAACGACCTGCCGCGGAATGTCGAGTTTCGTTCGGAGGTGCTGGCCGAGCCCCGACAAACGAAAACAAGGACCGGGCCATTCGAGGCGGTTTTCAATGGCGTCGACTATCTGGTCGAGCCGGAGTACGAATACGACCTGGCCGGTATGGTGGTTTCCTACCGCCATCACGACGGCAACAGCCGCATGCACTTCCTCGCCAACGATCACCTCAACATGCTCGATGTATGCGTAGTCTGGGGCGACAGCGCAACCAGCAAACGGCTGCACAAGATCGATTTCTGGAACGGCATTTTTACATGTAATGTTTTTACCCGGGACAGTGCGGCCTGGGCAGCATTCAGCATGGATCAGCTCTCGAATAACCACCTGATCTCCGACGATGAGACCATTCGCAAGCAGGTCAAGAAAATAGCCATCGGCGATCAGATTCGAGTTCGCGGGTACCTGGCCAGCTACATCAGCGAGAAAGGCGGCAAACGCGGCACGAGCACGACACGGACCGACACGGGCAACGGTGCCTGTGAGACACTTTTCGTTGAGCGGTTCGAGATCATCCAGCCAGCGATGAGCTACTGGCGGATATCCACGTGGGTTTCTTCAGCATTCCTGGCTTTCGGACTATTCATCCACTTCCGGCGGCCGTATCGACCGTACTAGCTAATAAAAGAGGGAAGCAATGAGTTTCTTTGAGCGTTACCTGACCCTCTGGGTTCTTCTGTGCATTGGCCTGGGTATCGCGCTGGGCAAATTCGTGCCGGAGGTCGCCCAGGCCCTGGATGGCATGGCGATCAGCGTGAATGGTGCGCCGGTCGTTTCCATTCCAATAGCCGTGTGCCTGTTCATGATGATGTATCCGATCATGGTGAAAATCGATTTTCACGAAGTGGTGAAAGCCGGCAAGGCTGCGAAGCCTGTGGGCCTGACGCTGTTCATCAACTGGGCCGTCAAGCCTTTTACCATGTACGCCATCGCGAGCTTTTTCCTCGGAACGCTGTTTCTCAAATTCATCGGTCCCGAGGCAGTCGACCTTGTGAAGATGCCGTTGGGCAAAGAAATGCTGGTGGGCGACGTGTATGGCTCAGGCAAGGTCGTGCTCGTCGATGGCGTGAAAATGCTCGAAGTTCCACTATGGCGGAGCTATCTCGCGGGCTGCATCCTGCTCGGCATTGCGCCCTGCACGGCCATGGTGCTGGTATGGGGGTATCTCTCGAAAGGAAACGACGGCCACACGCTGGTGATGGTGGCGATTAATTCGCTGACGATGCTGCTGCTGTTCGGATTCCTGGGCGGCTTCCTGCTGGGCGTTGGCAAGCTGCCGGTACCGTGGCAGGCGCTGCTGCTATCCATAGGCGTGTACGTCGCATTGCCGCTGGTCACCGGCTACGCATCGCGCAGGTGGATTATCGCGGCCAAGGGCGAGGACTGGTTTCGCGACAAGTTCCTGCACTTCCTGACACCGGTGACGATAGCTGCCCTGTTGGTGACCTTGATCCTGCTGTTTTCCTTCAAGGGCGACACCATCGTGCAGAAGCCGCTGACGATTTTGTGGATCGCCATCCCACTGTTCGTGCAAACCGTGTTGGTATTTGCGCTGGGCTACGGACTGTCGAAGCTACTCGGTCTTAGCTACGAAAACGCGGCACCGACGGCCATGATTGGCGCGTCCAATCATTTCGAAGTGGCCATTGCGACGGCCGCCATGCTTTACGGTCTTTCCTCGGGGGCAGCACTGGCGACGGTCGTCGGTGTGCTGATCGAGGTTCCCCTCATGTTGATGCTGGTTCGCTTCTGCCTGGCGACGCAGGGCTGGTTTCGCCATGAAGCGCAGTAGCCAGCTTTTTGCGCTGGGCTTTCGACCCTTCTATTCGCTGGCGGCAGTTTTCGCGCTGGCTTCCGTGCTGTTCTGGCTGCTGTCGTTCATCGGTGTCTTTCACGCTGGCGGATACCTGCAGGGAATCTCCTGGCACAGTCACGAGATGGTGTTCGGTTTCGCCATCGCCGTGATGTCCGGCTTCCTGTTTACGGCCGTACGCAACTGGACAGGATTGCCCACGCCTACCGGGTTCGCGCTAGCCGCATTGGCTGCCCTGTGGATTGCCGGGCGACTGCTGGTCATTACGGGACCGCCGCTGCTGGCCGCGGTCGTCGATGCCGTGTTCGTTCCGGCACTCGCTGTTGGCGTTGCGATTCCTGTCATCAAAAGCCGCAATCAGCGCAACTACAAGATCGTTGCTCTGCTGCTGCTGCTTGCAATCACGAACGTCGTCTACCACCTGGCTGCGCTCGGCTTTCCGCCGGCCTGGTCAGCCTACACAGCGCTGATCGTGGCGCTCGACCTGATTACGATTGTTTTTGCGATTGTTGCCGGACGCGTTATACCGGCATTCACGAGGAACGCGATACCGGGGTCGGACCCGCGCCATGCAGGCTGGCTCGAGGTATTGTCATTCGGATCGCTCGTGCTGATTATGGTCCTGAGAATCAGCGGCGACTGGGTTTCGATTCCCGCGGTCATCCCGACCACGATCATCGTCATCGCGGCGGTTTCTCATGCTTACCGCCTGGCTCTATGGCAGCCGCAGCTGACGGCAGGCAAGCCGCTGCTGTGGATGATGCCGGTCGCCTATTCGTGGCTGCCGATCGCGCTTTTCCTGAGGGCTTTGGCCGGACACTCGCTGGTGGGCCAGGGTGTGTGGATTCACGCCATGACCATTGGCGCGGTCAGCGGGCTCATGCTTGCAATGATGATGCGCAGCGCGTTGGGGCACACGGGTCGGCCGCTGGTGGCCAGTGGAATGGACATGTCAGCCTTCCTGCTGTTGCAGCTGGCGGCGATTATTCGTGTGACAGCAGGACTGTTTCCGGCAGGGCACTACCAGGCGCTGGTCATTTCTTCGGGCGTCCTGTGGATGCTGGCGTTCGGCATTTTTCTGCTGCGTTATTTGCCGATGCTGATGCGGCCACGTATCGACGGACGGCCCGGCTAGACAACATTAGTATCCCCTTAATTCAGGAATATCGTCGCCGGGTGCTGCAGCATTTCCCGGATGCGCTGAATCATCGCCGCAGCGTCGTAACCATCGACGAAGCGATGATCGAAAGACGATGAGAGGTTCATCATCAGGCGGACGGTGACCTGGCCGTTAAACACAACGGGTCGTTCGACCGCTTTATTGACGCCGATGATGGCAACTTCGGGACTGTTGATGACGGGCGTGGATACAACGCCGCCGAGTTTTCCGAGGCTTGTGATCGTGATCGTCGACCCCGACAGTTCGTTCTTCTTCGCACTGTTGTCCCGAGCTGCAGCTGTGACGCGCTGAATCTCCGCGGCGAGCTCATCCAGCGAACGCATTTCGGCATGTTTGACGACTGGCACCTTGAGGCCATCCGGCGTCTGCGTTGCCACGCCGAGATGAACTGCGTCGTGTTGCAGCAACAGCTTGCGATTCTTGTCGTGAGTGACGTTGCACTGCGGGAATTCCTTCAGTGCCCTGATGAGTGCCAGGCCAAGAAACGGCAGCAGCGTCAGCCTTGCGGAAGGATCCCGTGCTTCGTTCAGGTGTTTGCGCAGCGCTTCCAGTTCCGTGATGTCGATTTCCTCGACGTAGGTGAAGTGCGGAATCTCGCGTTTCGCCGCAGACATGCGCTCGGCAATGATGCGGCGCAGCCCGATGATCTTGATTTCCTTCACCTGTGTCGACGGCGTCGCGGCGGCGGCGAACGGCGTACCGGTCGCATTCGCTCTCAGGTAGAGATCGAAATCCTTGCGCAGAATACGGCCGCCAGGACCGGACCCGGGAACGAGGGCCAGATTGACGCCGGCTTCTTTCGCCCGACGGCGTATGGCCGGGGAGGTCACGACGCGAGGCCGCTCGGTCGGTTCCTCGGCGACTTCAACCGCAGCAGCGGCGGCTTGTTTTGCCTGCTGCTTCGCAGGTTTGGGGCTGGTCTCCGCCGCCGGGGCAGTCGGCGCAGCCGGCTTTTCAATGTCAGTACCGTCCGTGTCGATAACGACCAGCGCCGCGCCAACCGCGACGATATCGCCGGGTTCGCCCGCGAGTTTCACTACGGTGCCGCTGACCGGTGACGAGAGTTCGACCGCGGCCTTGTCGGTCATCATTGTGCCGACCACGTCTTCCTCGGCAATACG
>JABDOQ010000013.1 GCA_013043165.1 Woeseiaceae bacterium
GTTCGACCCCTTTTATCGGTTCGACCTCTTTTTAGCTGGAAGCCTATGACCGTTACGATCAAGAATGAGGAGCAGCGCGAGAAAATGCGAATTGCCGGGCGCCTGGCGTCCGAAGTCCTGGACATGATCGGAGATTATGTTAAACCGGGGATCACGACGGGCGAGCTCGACCGCATCTGCCATGAGTACATCACGGGCGAGCAAGACGCGGTCCCGGCCCCGCTCAACTACCGTGGTTTTCCAAAGTCGATCTGCACGTCGGTCAACCACGTGGTCTGCCACGGTATTCCCGGCGACAAGACGCTCAAGTCCGGCGATGCCATTAACATCGACGTGACCGTTATCAAGGACGGCTTTCATGGCGACACGAGCCGTATGTTCTTTGCCGGCAAAGCCACCGTCCAGGCGCAGCGGCTGGCAGATATTGCCTTTGAAAGCATGTGGTTAGGCATAAAAGAGCTGGGTCCCGGCAAGCATCTTGGTGACGTCGGCGCCGCCGTGCAGAAGCATGTCGAGAAGAACCACTTTTCGGTAGTACGCGAGTACTGCGGCCATGGTATCGGCCAATCATTTCATGAAGACCCCCAGGTGCTGCACTACGGCAGGGCCGGCACAGGCATGGAGCTGCGAGAGGGCATGACGCTGACGGTCGAACCGATGGTGAACGCCGGAAAAGCGAACGTAAAGCTGCTTCCGGACGGCTGGACCGTCGTAACCAAGGACCACAGTCTGTCCGCGCAGTGGGAACACACTGTCCTTATTACGGCCGATGGCTACGAGGTTTTGACACTTGGCGCAAACGATCGTAAATAATTCAACAAGTTACGTCGAAATCCGTACGGCTCTCGCAGCGGCCGGCGAGGACCTGAAGACACGTTTCGAGGCCGGTGAATCGGTGGTCGATCTCGTGCATGCACGCGCCACCGTGATCGATGCTCAGTTGCATAAATTGTGGCGGCACGAGCTCGACGAGTCGGGCGCTGCCCTGGTCGCCGTCGGCGGTTACGGCCGCGGCGAATTGCACCCCTATTCCGACGTCGACGTCATGGTGTTGTTACCGGACGAGCTGCCGCCGGGCGCGGAGGACGCGCTGTCGGCATTCATTGCGGCGTTATGGGACATCGGCCTGGAAATCGGGCACAGCGTAAGAACAATCGCGCAGTGTCTCGAGGAGGCAAAGGCGGACCTTACCGTTGCCACTACGCTGATGGAAGCACGATTGCTGGCAGGTCCCGCGGCCCTTTTCGACGCGATGCAGGCGATGATCGCACCAGACAAAATGTGGCCGTCCACGGAGTTTTTCCAGGAAAAGCGCAAGGAACAGATCGCCCGCCACCATCGTTACGGTGACACGGCCTACAACCTGGAACCCAATGTCAAAGGCAGTCCGGGTGGCCTCAGGGATATCCAGATGATCGGCTGGGTCGCGAAACGGCATTTCGGTGCCAGTACCCTGGCCGAACTCGTAGACCACAAGTTCCTGACACCGGGCCAGCTTCGGCGACTCGAGAACGGCCAGACCTTCCTGTGGCGAATTCGCTTCGGCCTGCACATTTTGACCGGCCGCCGTGAAGACCGGCTGTTGTTCGATTACCAGATCAAGCTGGCGCACTTGTTGGGCTACGAAGACGCGAGCTACACGCTGGCCGTTGAGCAATTCATGCAGCGATATTACCGCACGGTCATGAATCTGAGTCGTCTCAACGAAATGCTGCTGCAATTGTTTGAAGAAGCAATCCTGATGGATCCGGATGCGCAGCCGGAACTGCTCGACGATCGTTTCCAGATAAAGAACGGCTTCCTGCAGACCAGCAACGACCGGGTGTTTGCCAACGATCCGTCTGCGCTGCTGGAACTGTTCCTGGTATTGCAACAGAACCCGGAGATTCGTGGTGTCAGTGCCTTCACCGTGGGCCTGATCAGGCGCAACCTGCACCTGATTGATGACGAGTTCCGCCAGAACCCTCGCAACCATCGTCTGTTTCTGAGCATTCTTCGCGCTCCGGAAGGCGTCACCCATGAACTGCGGCGCATGAACCTCTATGGGGTGCTGGGTCTCTATATCCCCTCCTTCGGTCGAATCGTCGGGCGTATGCAGTACGACCTGTTTCATGCCTATACGGTGGACGAGCACACGCTGTTTGTCGTAAGCAACCTGCGGCGTTTCGCGCTGTCCCGATATGACAAGGAATTTCCGCATTGCAGCCAGATCATGCAGTCGCTGGAGCAGCCGGAAATCGCGTACCTGGGAGGGCTTTTTCACGACATCGCCAAAGGCCGCGGTGGCGATCATTCGGAGCTGGGGGCTGTCGACGCAAGAGCTTTTTGTCTCGAACACGGGCTCAGTAAATACGAAGCAGGTATTGTTGCCTGGCTGGTCAAGCATCACCTGATTTTGTCGACAACGGCACAAAAGAAAGATATCGGCGATCCTGACGTCATCAACGAGTTTGCATCGACCGTCGGCGACCCGCTGCACCTCGACTACCTGTATTTACTGACCGTTGCCGACGTCCGCGGCACTAATCCAAAGCTGTGGAACTCATGGAAAGCACAGCTGTTCCACGATCTATACGAGTTGACGCGGCGGGCGCTGCGGCGCGGGCTGGAAAATCCGATCGACCGCGAGCAGCTGATACTCGAGAAACAGGTCAAAGCGCGTGAAATACTCCATGGCAATGGCCTGGCCGACAAGCACATCGATAACGTATGGCAACTCATGAACTCCAATTACTTCCTGCGCCACCGCAGCACCGAGATTGCCTGGCACACGCAGTGGCTGGCCGATTCCAATACGTCCTCCGAATTCGGGCTACTTGATGTGCGTCGCCGGGATACCGGGGACGGCGTCGAAGCCGTAATCTATACACCACGTGCCAAGAGAACATTTGCGCACGCGACGGCCGTGCTGGATGAGCTCGGCATGACGATCATGGATGCTCGAATCGTACCGCTGCAAAAAGGCTACAGCATCGATTCGTTCGTCTTCATGGAGCTCGACGATCGAGTTGAACTTGATGATTCCCGTCTGAACAGAATTCGGCGCGCACTCACAGCGGTATTAACAGGCAATGACGACGATCTCACGGTGACGCGCACCGTGCACAGGCAGGCGCGCATGTTTACAACGCGGACCACTGCCGACTTCGGCACGAGCACTTCTGGTGACAGCACGGTATTGGAAATCGTGGCTGCCGACCGACCCGGATTATTGAGCGACATCGGGCGCGTGTTCGTGGAACAAGAGGTCGACATCGAAGCCGCGAAAATCATGACCATCGGCGAACGTGCCGAGGATGTTTTCTACATAAGCGACGAGGCGGGACGACCCCTCGACGAGAACGCGCAGGAAGAATTACGAGTGGCGTTGCTGACCCGGCTCGACAGCAACCTCAACTGACGGGATCCAACATGCAAGAACTGGAAAGAATAATTGAACAGGCATTTGACAACCGCGCAAAGGGCTTCGAAGACAGGCCCAAAGTGGAAGCGGCCGTTGATGAAGCAATCGCCCTGCTCGACGCGGGCAAGGCGCGCGTAGCCGAGCCGGTAGCCGGCGGGTGGCAGGTCAACCAGTGGCTTAAGAAAGCCGTGCTGCTGAGTTTCGGTCTCGCCGACAACCAGGTGATCGAAAGCGGACACAGCCGCTTCTATGACAAGGTGCCGATGAAGTACGCGGGCTACACGGCAGAGCAATTCGCAGCCGATGGCGTTCGCGTCGTACCGGACGCCATCGTTCGTCGCGGCGCATACGTCGCACCGGACGTCGTACTTATGCCGAGCTACGTCAACATCGGCGCGTATGTCGACAGCGGCACGATGGTCGATACCTGGGCAACCGTCGGCAGCTGCGCGCAGATCGGCAGGAATGTGCACCTTTCGGGCGGCGTCGGCATCGGCGGTGTGCTGGAACCAATCCAGGCCGGCCCGACGATTATCGAGGACGACTGTTTCATCGGCGCGCGCTCGGAGGTCGTCGAAGGCGTCGTCGTGGAAAAAGGCTCGGTCATCTCGATGGGCGTTTACCTGGGCCAGAGCACCCGCATCTACAATCGCGCGAGCGGTGAGATTAGTTATGGGCGAATTCCACGGGGTTCTGTCGTCGTAGCTGGTAACCTGCCCTCAGCTGATGGAAAATACTCGTTGTATTGTGCGGTTATTGTGAAGCAGGTTGATGCGAAGACGCGTGCGAAAACCGGATTGAACGATCTCTTGAGGAATCTGGACTAACAGGAAATGTTAACCGTATACGGAATCATGAGTTGCGATACGTGCAGGAATGCGCGCAGGTACCTCGCCGAGCATGACATCGAATTTCGATTTCATGACGTCCGCGATGACGGCATCGACATTCAGATGTTGGAAAGATGGTCAGGACGAATTGACTGGGCCAAGCTGGTTAACAAGCGGAGTCTAACGTGGCGCAAGATTGCGGAAGTTGATCGCAGTGATCTGGACCGGGACCGCGCGTTTGCCCTGATCCTTGATCAGCCAACGCTCTTGAAACGTCCGGTACTGGAATCCGACAAGTTCCTGGCCGTTGGGTTCTCGGAAAAACGCTTCGCGGAGTTCTGGAAGAACAACAAGTAGTCAGCGCTCTGGTTTGTTACCCGATTCGGCCCGTAATGTAGTCCTCGGTCAGCTTGTGCTGAGGATTGGTAAATATTTTGTTGGTCTCATCGACTTCTACCAGCAGCCCCAGATGGAAATAGGCAACGCGCTTCGAAACGCGCGCAGCCTGCTGCATCGAGTGAGTCACGATGACGATGGCGTAGTCTTCGCTGAGCTCGTCCATGAGGTCTTCGATGCGCGCCGTCGCGATGGGGTCCAGCGCGGAACAAGGTTCATCCATAAGGATGACTTCGGGGTTCACGGCAATTGTGCGCGCAATGCAGAGCCGCTGCTGCTGACCGCCGGAGAGGCTGGTGCCGGGTTCGTCGAGCCTGTCTTTCACCTCTTTTAACAGGCCTGCACGCTCCAGGCTGGAAAAGACAATATTGTCGAGCTCGGCACGATCGACGGCCAGGCCGTGTATGCGCGGGCCGTAGGCCACGTTGTCGTAGATACTCTTCGGAAACGGGTTCGGCTTTTGAAAAACCATGCCGACGCGCGCCCGCAGCGCAACCGGATCCTGCTCCTTGCGGTATATATCCTCGCCATCGAGGGTAATTAGACCCGTAACACGCGCCGTTTCGATCGTATCATTCATGCGATTGAGGCAGCGCAGAAAAGTCGACTTGCCACAGCCCGAGGGCCCAATCAGCGCGATGACTTGTTTCTTGCCAATCTCGAGAGACACGTGCTGAATCGCATGATTATCGCCGTAGTAAACGTTGACATCCTCGGCAATCATGAACGGGTTGTCGCAGGTCACGTTACCAACGGTCTTCTCGCCGAGCTCGGTATGCTGCCCGGGGTATGCGGGAAGCACAATTTCCCTGCTCACCGGAACTTCCTTGCTGCTGCCGGTAACAGGCGCGGGGATCGGTTCGGGATTGTCAGTCGAGGTTTCAGTCATGGCGGTCATTGTCATACAGGATACCTCGCAGCTCAAATGCTGCGCTTACCATTTACGCTCCATGCGTTTTCTAAGGATGACGGCAGCGAAATTCATTACCAGGAGAAAACCCAGCAAGACGATGATTGCGGCCGATGTGCGTTCGGTAAAAGCGCGCTCCGGGCTGTCTGCCCAGAGATAGATTTGTACCGGCAAAGCCGTGGCCGGGTCCGTGAAGCCGCCCGGGACGTCGACGATGAACGCGACCATGCCGATCATCAGTAGCGGCGCAGACTCGCCGAGTGCCCGACTCATACCGATAATTGCGCCGGTCAGCATGCCGGGCATGGCGAGCGGCAGGACGTGGTGAAAAACAACCTGCATCTTCGATGCGCCGAGACCAAGCGCCGCCTCGCGAATCGACGGCGGCACCGCTTTTATCGCGGCTCGCGAAGCGATGATGATGACGGGGAGCGTCAGCAATGTCAGCACCAGCCCGCCGACCAGCGCCGCCGACCGCGGCAGTCCCATCCAGTTAATAAAAACGGCAAGTCCGAGGAGGCCGAAAACAATAGACGGCACGGCAGCCAGGTTGTTGATATTGACCTCGATCAGGTCCGACCAGCGACTCTTCGGCGCAAATTCCTCGAGGTAGATTGCTGCCGCCACACCGATCGGGAACGAAAGCGTGATTGTAACGAGCAGCATGTAGAACGAACCCATAACCGCACCTTTAATACCCGCAAGTTCGGGCTCACGCGAATCACCGTTGCTAAACAGTGCCGAGTTAAATCGCATGTCGATGCGCCCGGCCTCGTCAAGTGACCGGATCCACGAAATTTGCTGGTCAGACAGCGGCCTTAGTGCTTCGTCAGCCTCGGCATCAATATCTCCCTTGATGAACATGTCGACATTCGATGACGCCGGCACCCAGAGTGTCTGCGTCGTGCCCACAAGCTCCGGGTTTGTCGCGACGAGGTCGCGCAGCTGGTAGCTGGCGCCGACGCTAACGAGCCGATACAGCGCCCGCCGGTCCACCCGGCTCGTAGCCTCGGGCAGCTGCGCCCGCAGCGCGGTACGCACCAGACCATCAAAGTCCGCGTACCGGACATCGAGCTCTCCATCCGGCGCAAGGACCGCCTCAGACAGCTCGATATCCAGCTTGAGAAACGTCTGCTGAAATGCTGACGAGCCCTTCACAATCAGGGTCGTAAAGAACACGCCAAGGAACACCACGCCAATCGCCGTTGCGAACATGCCGGTCAGCTTGAACAACAGCTCCTTGCGCCGGCGTCGCGCCAGGCCCGCCTCGACTCTTTCAAGCGTGGTCCGTTCAGTGCTCATGCCCGCTCCGCCTAGTCATATTGTTCTCTGTACTTTCGCACCACGCTCAGGCCGATTACGTTCAGGCACAGGGTGACGACGAACAGCATCAGGCCGAGGGCAAATGCGGCCAGCGTTTTTGCGCTATCGAACTCCTGGTCGCCGACCAGCAAGGTCACTATCTGGACGGTAACCGTAGTGACGGCGGCGAACGGGTTCGCGGTCAGGTTCGCAGCAAGGCCGGCCGCCATCACGACAATCATGGTCTCTCCGATCGCGCGCGAAACCGCGAGCAGGACGCCGCCGACGATACCGGGAAGCGCAGCGGGAAGAATGACCTTGGTCATTGTCTCGGAACGGGTCGAGCCGAGACCCAGCGCGCCGTCACGCATCGCCGAAGGTACGGCGTTGATGGCGTCATCCGCCAGTGACGACACCAGCGGGATTATCATGATGCCCATTACGAGTCCCGCAGCAAGCGCGCTTTCTGACGCGACCGTCAGCCCCACCGACTCACCGGCATTGCGAATCCACGGTGCCACAGTCAGGGCCGCGAAAAAACCGTACACGACGGTCGGTATACCGGCGAGCACTTCGAGCAGCGGTTTCGCGATGCCGCGAATTCGTCTGCTCGAGTATTCAGCGAGATAGATCGCCGTCATCAAGCCGACCGGCACGGCCACGAACATTGCGATGCCCGTTATGAGCAGCGTGCCCGTAAACAGCGGCACGGCACCGAAGCTGCCTGACGAACCAACCTGATCGGCTCGAATCGCCGTCTGCGGGCTCCAGTTAAGTCCAAACAGGAATTCGGTCAGAGGCACTTTCTGAAAGAAGCGAATCGCCTCAAAGAGCACCGACAGGACGATACCTACCGTAGTGAGGATCGCGATGCTCGATGCCGCAATCAGCATCCATCGAATGACCTGCTCCACCCTGTTGCGTGCCCTCAGTTCCGGGCGAATCCGGCGCCATGCCAGCGCGCCGCCCAGGCCCGCGAGGCTGATCGAAATGGCCGCCAACAGCTGCCGGCTTTTTTCGATGTAGCCATTGAAACTCGCCGCGGCATCCTGCAGCGGCCGGTCAATATCCGAGCTGACAACATCTCCTGAGGCGAGATTCTGGATATTGTTGATCAGCAAGTTCAACTCGCCCGCAGACAGCGAGCGATAGGACTCAGGGAGTTCGTTAACGACCAGCGCAACGATGATCCGCGGCTCGGCGAACAACCAGACAGCCAGCAGTGCGAGCGCCGGCAGCGCGCACCAGATAGCGACGTAGTAGCCGTAGTACCCCGGCAGCGAATGCAGCACGGGGCCATGGCTTGGTCCACCGACGATGGCCAGCGAGCGCCTGCGTCCGAAGTAGAACGAAACCACGGCCATAAAAGCCAATAGCAAAATAAGTGTCGCGCTCTGCATTGTTTATTGTTCTTTCGTCAACGGACGGCGGCGACCCGTCGGGAGTCACCGCCGGATTGAACACGAATTTCCGACTACTGTGTGGCCATCGACAGCGGCGTTAGCTGACTGACAGCCGAGGCCACCTGAGCACGCTCCTCATCGGGCATCGGAATCAGCCCACGATCTGACAGGTAGCCCTCCTCGCCCCAGGCACGCTCACTCGTGAATTCGCGCAGATACTCGCGCAAGCCGGGAATCACGCCAACATGTGCTTTTTTCGCATAAAAGTACAGCGGTCGGGACACCGGGTAGGCGCCGTCGGCAATCGCCTCAAATGTCGGTGCAACGCCATTGATGAGCGCGCCCTTGACCTTGTCCATATTCTGATCGAGGAAGCTGAATCCAAAGATACCGAATGCGTCAGGGTTAGCTTCGAGTTTCTGCACGATCAGGTTGTCGTTCTCACCAGCCTCGACAAATGCACCGTCCTCACGAATCGTGTGGCACACTGATTTGTAGCGATTCTTGTCGGTATTCTTGAGCGCCGCAATCCACGCAACGGATTTGCAGCCGCCTTCCATCGCCAGCTCGACGAATGCGTCGCGCGTACCCGAAGTCGGTGGCGGACCCAGGACCTCGATGCCTGTCGCGGGCAGATCCGGGTTTACGTCGGCCCAGGTCTTGTAAGGATTTTCGATCAATTCACCGTCGACATCACCTGGCACATCCTTGGCGAGGGCCATAAATACGTCTGCGAGACTCAGGTCTACGGCCGTTGAGCCGATCGCGTTGGCAATGACGATACCGTCATATCCGATTTTCACTTCAACAATTTCAGTCACTCCGTTCTCGGCACAGCTATCGACTTCCGACTGCTTGATAGCGCGCGAAGAGTTAGCCACATCCGGGTGATCGACACCGACGCCATCGCAGAATAGCTTAAGGCCGCCACCCGAGCCGGTAGACTCGACTTTGGGTGTCTTGTACTGCGTGGCGCGGCCGAATCGTTCGGCAACAACGGTCGCAAACGGATAGACTGTCGACGAACCGACTATATAGACATAGTCTCGACCCGACTGAGCCAGCGCGCCTCCCGACGCCGATGCCGGCGCACTGGTAGCCGACTCCGCCGTGTCTTTTGCGGTGATATCGCTGTCGGTGCCACTATTACCGCATGCTTGAAGGGCGACGAGTGCCAGCAGTGAAAGGACAAAAGGATTCGTAGGGATGCTCACGATGAGTTCTCCGTTGGGTTAACTGACTGGCGCAAATGGTAGTCCTGAATTGTTACCGAATTGTTGCAGATCCGCACATATGATGGTCGGATTGAACGGCGTTAAAAAGGTTTAATTTTCATATTTATCAATTAGTTACAGAACTCAATTAAGCTGATGCCTGAAAAACTGCCCGAACCTGTTATCGACCTCTTGTGCGACCTGATCCGGCGCCCGTCCATCACGCCTGATGATGCCGGCTGTCAGCTGCTGCTGGCCGAGCATCTGGGCCGACTCGGATTCGATTGTGAAACGCTGCAATTCAACGACGTTACGAATCTGTGGGCGCGGCGCGGATCGGCATCGCCGGTGCTCTGCTTCGCCGGCCACACCGATGTCGTTCCACCCGGCGATGAAGACGCCTGGAGCAGCAGCCCATTCGAGCCCACCTTCATCGGCGACCTCGTTTACGGTCGCGGATCGGCCGACATGAAGAGCGGCCTGGCGGCGATGATAGTCGCGCTCGAGGATTTCCTGGCCGTACACCCGGACCATGAGGGTAGCCTCGCGCTGTTGATAACCAGTGATGAAGAAGGCCGCGCACGCGATGGCACGCTCAGAGTCATGGAAGTTTTGAAAGAACGCAACGAACACATCGACTGGTGTGTTTTGGGCGAACCGTCGAGCGAGCAACAACTCGGCGACATTGTTCGAATCGGACGGCGCGGCTCGTTGAGCGGTATGCTGACCGTCCGCGGCGTGCAGGGTCACGTCGCATACCCGCAGTTGTCGGACAATCCGATTCGCCGTTTCGCGCCGGTCCTGGCGGAGCTGCACCAGATCGAATGGGACAAGGGCAACGACTACTTTCCTGCGACAAGTTTCCAGGTTGTCGATGTCAGGGCTGGCATTGGAGCACCGAATGTTACGCCGGGCGAACTCACGGCCCGCTTCAACTTTCGCTACTCAACTGAATGGACGCACGAGTCGTTGCAGGATAAAGTCGAAAGTGTCTTTGCGGCGCACGACATCGACCATGAACTGGACTGGCACCTCTCGGGCGAACCCTTCCTCACCAGGCCGGGCAAGCTCGTCGATGCGGTCTCTGCAGCAGTAGCCGAAGAGACTGGCAAAACACCGCAGTTGTCGACAGGTGGTGGAACGTCCGACGGACGATTCATTTCACCGGCCGGAACCGACGTTGTAGAACTCGGACCGGTTAACGCGTCGATTCACAAGATAGACGAACACGTGAAAGCCGAGGACGTCGTTACGCTGACGCGGATGTACAGGCGCATCATGGAGTTGCTGCTGCTGTAACAGCCGTCCGCCACCCATAACCCTGCCACCCACCTTCACGAGCTGACCGCGGCGACGAGCACGGACCTAGCTTGGACAAGCAGCCGACATCCTAAGCGGTCTGGCGACCGCCGCTATCGCTTCGCGCCCTGGGGGCGCTCCTACAGGCACGCGATTTGGCAGCGGTGGCGAGTGCGGGGTGTTTTGCGAAGCGACGTTGCGTAAGCTGGAGCTAGCAAAAGCTCCCCGTGCTTGTCGCCGCGGTCAGATGCTGGGAGGTGAGTGAATGGTGGGTGGTGGATCAGGCTTTTCGGAGGTTGTTCCAGATGCCCGCGATGCCGAGTCCGCCGAGCCCGATGATCACCCACGTCGGCATCGACAAGCCCAGCAGGCGCCATTGAACTTCGGCGCATTCGCCCGAGCCCTGGAAGATCAGACTGAGCGCGTCGAAGATCGCAAAGTTCTGCATGATGTACTCAAAGCCGGGACCACACGACGGCACCTTGTCGGCGGGCAAATTCTGCATGTAAACCTGCCAGCTGGCGACAGCGGCACCGAAACCAGCCGTCAGAAAAACCAGGGCGGCGTAGACGCGAGAACCCAGCTTGCCCGGGTTGTGCAAGGCCGCGATCAGGAAGACCAAACCCAGCGAAATGGTCGCGATGCGCTGAAAAACGCAAAGCGGGCAAGGCTCGAGCATCAATCCGTATTGGGCGTACAGCGCGAAGCCCATCATGCCAGCGCAGGCAAGAAGCCCTGCCAGGTTTAGCAGTCGCTTGTTCGGCATTCCCACTTTATGTCAGTCCAGACCGAGGTCGGCGTCATCGGACCCCAGGGTATGGCGCACATCCCTGCCGTGCACCATATAGATGACATATTCGCAGATATTTTTGGCGTGATCGCCGATACGCTCGAGAGAACGCGCTGCCCACGTGACATTCATGACGCGTTTGATCGAGCGTGGATCCTCCATCATGAAAGTGATGCACTGACGTGCGATTGCCTCGTATTCACCATCGACGAGTTCGTCCTCTTTCACGGTTTTCAAGGCTTCTTTGACGTCGAGACGGGCGAACGCATTCATCGCGTCGCGCACCATGTGCAGGACATGGTTGCCCAGCGTCTTGAGTTCCCGATAGGAATCGGATGGCCTGTCCATGGCCGCCAGCTTGGACGCCAGGAAACCGATTTTTTCAGCTTCATCCCCGATACGTTCAAGATCGGTGATGGTCTTGATAATCGCAACAATCAGCCGCAAATCACCGGCAGCGGGTGCGCGAGTCGCGAGAATCCGGCCGCACTCTTCGTCGATATTGACCTCAAGATTATTGACCTTGTAGTCGTCTTTTGCGACTTGCAGCCCCAGTTCGCTATCGCCACTGACGATCGCGGCGATGGCCTGCGACAGCTGCGATTCCACGAGCCCGCCCATCGCCAGGACGGTATTACGCAGATCTTCTATATCTTTGTTGTAGCGTCGTGAGATGTGGTCGTTCAAGTCAGAAGCTTCCATGGCCGATCCGATTGCCGTCAATCGAACTTGAATTCTACGTCAAGCTGCAGCCGGTTGTAATCATGTTCGGTGCCCTGAAAGCGATCGACGTTATTGAGGAACAACGTGCCGCCCAGGAAAATCTTTTTGGAAACCGCGTACTTGGCCTTGAGCATATGGCCGTCGGAGTCGGTGCCGCCGCCGCCGAAGTCGGAGTCACCGAAGGTGCCAATAACAGAATCGGCCTCGATGTCCATGTACGTCCAACTGAACTCCATCTCGCCGTCTTTCTTGGCGGAACCGAGCTTGGCACCAAATGCATATCCAGTGTCCTCCGTCGGCGCGTCGCTGTTTTGCGTCGCGTGGGCGTAGACCTTGAGCGGCCAGTCTCCGACTGTGGTTCTGAGCTCCGCGAATAGCTCGGTGTTCTTGTAGTCGTAGATGTAGTCGCCGCCGAGATCGACCGAGTTGCCGTTGGCACTACCGTCGTAAAACGGCGAGTTGCCGATCGTATCCGTGTACGCAAAATAGCCGATGCCTGCCGTGAGCTTGGCCGCGTCGCCAACCGGGAACTTCATTCCGGCCTGCACGACGTAAAGGAGCGAGTCGTCGCTGCTGCTGCGTTCTTCAGCCGAGAACCCGCCAGCGGTGCCGAAAAAATTGCCGGAGGTGTATTTCACGGCGAAGCCCTCGGGGTTCAGGTCACCGTCCCAGATCAGCGGTACACCGCCGGCCTTGTACAGCGGATTCTTCATCTTGCCGCCATAGAAATTCAGATTGTCGTTGATCTTCCAGTCTACGTACGCCAGGTCGACGCCGATGTCCTTGGTCGAAAAGCCGTCGTCGAAGGTCTGATTGGTCGATACGGGGTTGCCACCGCCGCTGGCCAGCTGCAGAACGAACTTGACGTCGTCGCTGACTTTGGCGGACAGGCCGAAGCGCGTACGAAAACGCATCCGCGCGCGATCCTCTTCACCATCTTCGTCGATGCGTTCATGACGCAGGCGCACGTCGCCCTTGAATTTGATGCGGTCAACCCAGCTTTCTTCCTGTGCGTTTGCAGGGGCTGCCGTGAGCAGGAGAGCGACAGTTGCCGCGGTCAATACAGACAAAGATTTCATTTTGTTCCCTTTTTCGACGCCGCGAGGCGCCATATTTCTGACACATGACGGATAAGTCAGCCGCACATTAGCGACGCTTGATGTCGATCATGTGACAGAAGTATTGCAGTTTTATGACAGTGGAACGGCCGGGGTTACGACGACCCGCTCGGCAGGGAAATGGCAGCGGAATTCGCTACCAACCCCGGCTTCGCTCGTCACGATCAACTCCGCATCGTGGCGTGCGAGGACATGCTTGACAATGGCGAGGCCCAGCCCGATGCCACCATCGTCGCGACTGCGTCCTCGATCAACGCGAAAGAAACGCTCAGTCAGGCGCGGGATGTGTTCAGGGTCAACACCTTCGCCCGTATCCGCGACGATCAGGTCAGCACCGTCTTTTCCGCTGCGCCAGGTCATCGTGATCTCGCCATCGGACGGCGTATGGCGAATTGCGTTAGACAACAGGTTGACTATTACAGTCTCGATTTCGGCAATATTCGCCCGCAGTTGGGCCGCAGATTCCGCGTTGATCGTCATCCGCGCGGCGTCGGCATGGCCCTCCAGCGCCTGTCTCGACGTCTCGAGAAGGGCCAGTACGTCCAACGGCTCTTCCGATTGCGGAGCTCCTGCACTCTCCAGCCGCGACAATTCAAGCAGCTCGCCCAAAATCTGCCGCATGCGAGCTGCCTGGCCCCGCATTTGCACGACCGGTTTCTGCCAGGTCTCCGGGATGTCGTCATCATCAGCCAAAGCATCGAGGTAACCGCTGATTACGGTCAGCGGCGAGCGCAATTCATGCGAGGCGTTGGCGACGAAATCGCGACGCATCTTGGCAAGGCGCATGCGCTCGGTAACGTCCCGCAGCAAGAGAAGTTTCTGCTCCGCGCCATACGGTACAACGCGGCAATTCAGCCAGTTGCCGTCCCTGACCGGTGACATTATCTCAATGGTTGACGTGTAGTCGTTGGAACGCAGCAGTTTCGACAGCTCAGGATCGCGCAGGATATTATCAATGCGCTGACCACGGTCCTTCTTGCGTTTAATACCCGCCAGCGCTTTCGCGGCGCGATTGCAGACAACGATTTCATGATCTGCGTCGAGAATAACCGCGCCGTCCGGCATCGCGTTCGTCGATTTTCGGATTTCACGCAGCAGGGTTCGGTAATTTTTTTTGCGGCGCACGGCACGTTCGTGTTCGAAACGAAAGCGCGAGAAGATCTGCTCCCAGATACCCTCGCCGTAGCGGAAATCGTCAAAATTTCCGGTTCGAAGCGCGCGCTCGAAACTCAACAGATGCCGAACCTGCCAGATCAATGCGACCAGCGCGGCCGCCAGCAAGCCCCAGTCCGCGTGACCGTAGATCCAGCCGATTCCCGCA
>JABDOQ010000014.1 GCA_013043165.1 Woeseiaceae bacterium
CAGTACGCCAGAGCTCGCGCATGCCGGCATCGACGATCGGATAACCCGTCTCGCCCTGCTGCCAGCATCTTAGCGACTCGTCGTCCTCTCGCCAGGGAAAGCGATCAAACTTGCGCTGCAGATTGTCGGTGGTAATCGTGGGCTCGTTGTACAAAAGATTATTGGAAAACTCTCGCCAGCCAAGTTCGCTGAGAAACCGATCGGCATCTGAAGTAAGTTCGCCGGCCGAATACTTTTCCCGCACGGCAAACCACACCTGGTTTGGTGAGATCTCGCCGAAGTGCAAATGCGGCGAGAGCCGCGACACGTAATGCTGATCCGGCCGATTGCGGCCTTCGTCGTAATGGCCGATACCCGATGACAGGAATGTCTTCAGCCTCTCCGCAGCACCGTCTTCACCCGGCGACCATGTATCCGAAATCTCCGAATACCAGTTTATACCCGGCATCAATTCGAGTTCATCGAGCGAGACACCGACGTCGGCCTCGTAAAGATGAATGTCGCGCGGCGCCTGCAGCGGTTGCCGGGGTGGTATTCCGTTTTGCAGACAGCCTTTGCGGTAAAACGGCGTAAAAACCCTGTAAGGAGTACCGTCGGGTTTGGTTGTATTCGGTGGCTCGAAAAGAACGGACCCGTTATAGCTCTTGACAGAAACCGAGTCGCCAAGCAGCTTGTCTTTGATAATGGTATCGCGTGCGATCCGCCAGGGTTCGTAGCAACGATTCCAGAACACTCCCGCAGCCTGAACATCGCGTGCAAGCTCGGGCAGGATGGATTGTGCATTGCCGCGAAGCAAGACGAGGCGGCCCTTCAGGGACGCATCGAGGACTGCCAGACTCTGGTGCAACCACCAACGGCTCGCAGCGCCCATTTTCCAGTCGCCCGCGTTCTCGTCGTCGAGAACATAAACCGGTAGGATAGGGCAGCCCTGTCGCACGGCAGCATCGAGCGCCGGATTGTCCGCCAGTCGCAGGTCCTGCCGGAACCAGAGAATTACAGGTGCGGAATCAGACATCGATCTTATTGAATCCCATGAAGCCCAAGACAGAGCGTAAGTATAGGATTAAGGACTCCCTGAAGACGTATTCATTTGTAACACAGCGTATTGAACAGGAAACAGCATAGTGAAAGTCGCGATCATTGGCGGTACCGGGTTTGTCGGCGGTCATCTGACCGATGCGCTGCTGGCCGCCGGACACGAGGTGTCACTGCTGGTGCGGGCCGGCAGCGAGTCAAGAGTACGCCAATCGGAGCAAATTCGAACATCGACCGGCGACATTTCATCAACGGATGCGCTGAAGTCAGCAATGGACGGTTGTGCTGCGGTTATCTACAACGTTGGCATCCTGCGGGAATTTCCAGGCCGCGGGATTACGTTTGAAGAGACCCAGTACCGGGGGCTGGTGCGCACCGTCGAAGCCGCCCGACAGCTTGGCATCAAACGCCTGTTGCTCATGAGTGCCAACGGGGTGAAGCAACCCGGTACTCCGTACCAGGAAACCAAGTTTCGGGCCGAGGAGCATGCGCGGCAGAGCGGGCTCGATGTAACCGTGCTGCGCCCCTCGGTGATCTTCGGTGACCCCGAGGGGAAAATGGAGTTTGCCACACAGCTATTCAATGACATGGTGCGTCCGCCGATTCCGGCCGTCAGTTTTTTCTCGGGCCGTAGTCCGCACAAGGGCGCGGTCGTGATGTCGCCGGTCCATATCGACGACGTTGCGAGTGCATTTGTTGCGGCGCTCGAAAACGACAATACGATCGGCAAGACGTTTGCCCTTGGCGGACCCGAGGTCTTGTCCTGGGGGTCGATGATTCGTCGTATCGGTGAGGCGACGGGCCGGACCAAGTGGCTCTTGCCGATGCCGATATGGATCATGCGAATCGGTGCGACGCTGTTTGACTGGCTGCCTTTTTTCCCGGTCACGCGGGGACAGCTGACCATGCTCGAAGAGGGCAACACGGCGGATCCCGAGATCCTGAAGCAGCTGATCGGCCGAGACCCGCAGGATTTCAGCGTCGACGCACTGGGATATCTCAACCAGTAAACAGAAACTTTCTGTTACACCTGAAAACAGCTTTGACACCAACGCTGGCCAGCTTATCGTTACTCTGCCGCTTCGCTTTCACCCCCGACAATTAGCAAATAGAGGATAAGCAAATGACAACATCAATTTCGAAGCGCACCGGAGTGTTGGCCGTAGCCTGCCTCGGCTTCATCGCCGCTGTTGCAAATGCCGGCCATCATGGAGCGTACAAAGCAAAAGACGTCGTTGACACAGCTGTCGCCGCCGGACAGTTCAATACGCTGGCCGCGGCGCTCGAAGCCGCTGACCTGGTAGGCACCTTGAAAGGCGACGGACCCTTCACCGTATTTGCACCGACAGACGCCGCATTCGCGAAACTCCCCGAAGGAACCGTTGCGGAGTTGCTCAAGCCCGAAAATCGCGATCGGCTGGTTGCCGTTTTGACGTATCACGTAGTCGCTGGAAAAGTATATGCGGCTGACGTCGTGAAACTGCAGGCTGCAACGACAGTAAATGGATCGGATGTCAGCATCGACGCAAGTGGCGGCAGCGTTCGCATCAATGATGCGAATGTTGTTAAAACCGATATTTCTGCGAGCAACGGCGTCATCCATGTGATTGACACGGTCATTTTGCCCAACTAATTTGGCAGTCCCCTGGAGCGGCACAAGGAAGTGCCGCGATACCTCTCATGTCTCAAATTTCATCATTTCCGGCCGAGTGTAATGTCGCAATTATAGGTGCAAGCGGCGGCATCGGCGGCGCCATGCTCCGACTGTTGTCCGATGATTCGAGGGTGGCAAACATCCACGCTCTCTCGCGCAGCGCGACAGACGCGTCATTGCCGAAAGTTACGGCCGGCTCGATCGACCTCGATGACGAACATTCAATCGCGACCGCAGCACAGCGTGCCGCGCAGAACGATGCCCTGGACCTCGTAATCGTCACCAGCGGAATCCTCTGGGAAGGCGAGGATCTGCGGCCCGAAAAGAGCATGCGCGAACTTGATATGCAGCGACTGACGCGGCTATTCGCAGTGAATGCCGCAGGTCCAGCCCTGGTGGCAAAGCACTTTCTGCCCCAGATGCGCAAGCAATCCAAAACACTGTTTGCGTCGCTTTCGGCACGCGTTGGCAGCATTGGTGACAACCGACTCGGTGGCTGGTACTCGTACCGGGCATCGAAAGCGGCCCTGAACATGCTGCTGAAGACGCTTGCCATTGAGCATGCACGACAATGGCCGGATTCCGTGGTCGCTGGACTGCATCCCGGAACCGTAAATACCGCGTTGTCACAGCCGTATACGTCCCGGACGCCGAAGGAGTCCTTGTTCTCTCCGGAAACTTCGGCGCAGCACCTGTTAAACGTTATGAATCAACTCCGTCCTGAGGACAGCGGGGGCGTGTTCGCCTGGGATGGCAGCCGCATTCAGTACTAGGGAAGCAAAAATGGATACTCCAGAACGAAAAACACTGCGATCATGGATGGTGCTTTATGCGGCTTTTGTTGCTATTGCGCTGACAAACCAGGCCAGTGACCCGGATTACAGCGAAGTCGAGACGCTTTCTCCTGTTGTGCCTGGGGCCGATTTCCCGGCGCTGACAACTGATAAACTTGTGCGCCGCTCGGATATCTAGTTGACCGGTGCGACCCGGGCATTCATTGCGGTACAATAGTTTCCAGAATACAAATAGCCTTCGTTTTGGCATCCTCTGATGAAAGTTTATATGCGTCAACTTATCAAACTGTTGTTTATCCCGGCTGCGTTGCTAACGACCTCGTTCGCGACTGCGACGGCGGCGGATCGTGTGGCGGAGTTCCGTGGTACTGGCAATACGACGACCGCTATCTTCAGGGTGGAGTCGCCGTGGGTACTTGATTGGCGACTGGACGGTGACTTTGACGAACTGGTCGCCCTCGAAATAACGCTGCTCGAGGCCAAAAGTGGAAAACACGTTGGCCGAGTCCTGCACACCAAGCGCAAAGGCAATGGCGTAAAGTTGTTCAGATCGGGCGGGTTGTATCAGCTCAGAGTCAGCTCATCACTGGCGCGATGGACCGTAAAAATCGACCAGCTGACACGCGAAGAGGCCGAGCTGTACACGCCGAGATAAAAACAAGACGCGAATACAATTCGTCGCGCAAAATCATACCTCAAAAATAGTCCGGCTCGTTTCCCGGACGCCACTTGATATTGCAGCCAATACTCGCTTTTTGCGTGGCCAGCGGCGGTCGTGACCCCAGAACGGCATCAAGCGCCGCGCGCAGGTCGTGGCCGTCGACGGGCAGCTTGTTCGACGGGCGACTGTCATCCAGTTGGCCCCGGTAAACAAGCCGCTTGCCGGCGTCGAACACAAAAAAGTCGGGCGTGCACGCCGCACGATAAGCTTTCGCGACATCCTGGCTTTCGTCGAACAAATACGGAAACGTATAGCCCCAGGATTCAGCCTCGGATTTCATATTTGCCGGGCTGTCGCCCGGGTGCTTGTTTACATCATTGCTGTTGATTGCACATATCGAAACGCCCTGCGCCGCATAGTCTCGTCCGATCCGCGCCAGTTCCTCACGCACATGTTTGACGAAAGGGCAGTGGTTGCAAATGAACATCACAAGGTATGCGCTGGCCTTGTCTGCAAGAGAGTGGTTGTGACCATCCGGGTCCGGCAGCGAAAAATCCGGTGCCTGGGTTCCCAGCGGCAGCATTTGTGATTCAACCGCGACCATTTTCCCAACCTCATACTCGATAGACCGGCAGAGCTTACCAAAAGCCGTGGTCGAGCGGCATGCGATCGGCCCCCTGTTGTGCGATCATCCGGGGCAGGACTGGGGATTGAGGCCTGCGTGAAAGACACGTCGGAACAAAAGGGCAGCACCGTTATCATGCTTGCGGCCATCGTGGTCGTAATCTACGGCATGCAGATGGCCAAGGTCGTGCTGGTGCCGTTTTTGATTGCCGTGTTTCTCGCATTAATTACGGTGCGGCCCATGCTCTGGCTGCAACAGAAGCGCGTACCGGCAATTCTGGCCGCACTGCTCATCGTGACGATGATCATGACGATTCTCGCCATGGTCGGCATGATCCTGGGCACGTCGATTGCCGACTTTACAGCGGCGCTCCCCGGCTACCAGGCGCGACTCGACACGATCGTCGACGGCATGGTCAAGTTTATTGCGAAGAACTTGAAAGGTGACCAGTCCATCGAGAACCTGAGCGACATGATCGATCCGGGCTGGGCGATGGGGCTGGCCGCAACTATATTGAACAGCCTCAAAGACGTGTTGACCAATACGTTTCTTATTATTTTCACGATGATCTTCATACTGCTCGAGGCGTCAACTGTACAGACCAAGGTCGAGGCGGCCTTCGGCCGTCACGAAGACTCACTCGATCGACCGAGAATCTTCCTGCAGAACCTCGGCCGCTATCTCGGCATCAAAACCATTGTGAGCATGGCGACAGGTCTGTGCGCGGGCCTGTTGACCTGGTCTGTCGGGCTGGATTTTCCGTTGCTCTGGGCGATGTTGGCTTTCCTGCTGAACTATGTTCCGACCATAGGCTCCATTATCGCCGCGGTCCCTGCGGTACTGCTGGCGCTGGTGCAGCTCGGACCGGGTGAGGCGAGTGCGACGGCGATTGGTTTTGCGGCAATCAACGTAGTTTTCGGCAACCTTATCGAGCCGCGATTAATGGGCTACGGCGTCGGAATATCGCCTCTGATCGTGTTCGTGGGCCTGGTTTTCTGGGGCTGGGTTTTCGGGCCGGTCGGCATGTTGTTGTCCGTACCGCTCACGATGACGCTCAAGCTTGCGCTGGAAAATGATGAACGAACGCGCTGGGTCGCCATCCTGCTGGGGTCGGAGCGCGATGCCGAATACGAACTTCGCAGCAGAACTGCCGAAGATACGACCAACGCCGATCAGGCGACGTCTACGTCTTCGTAATCGTCTAAATCCGGCTCTGTCTCTTCGATCTGCTCGAGCAGATTAATCGCGACAGCCACGAAATCGGTGTCGGTAATGATTCCGACGAGCTTTTCGCCGTCGAGTACCGGCAAACATCCGATGGCGTGTTTCTCGATAAACAGTGCCGCCTGACGGAGGCTGGCGTTGATATCGACCGTAGCGACATCTGCGACCATCGCATCTTCGATCAGGATTTCGTTGGCGTGGATTCGGTTCTGGGGGTCACGCAGAAAACTGTCGGTAGCAGCCAGCACGTTCGTCAACGTCAGGAGGCCGACCAATTTGTCTTTGTCCATAACCGGAATGTGATGAATTCGGTTGTCGTGCATCAGCGTCCGGGCCTCGGCCAGCGTTGCGGACGGCGTCACCGTAATCAGGTCGGTACTCATGATTGCTTCGATGGTGAACATAACCCCGTTCCTTTGCCTTGCTTAGCTGTCATTCAGTCTAGCGATGATGGCGGAGAGTGCTATTGCGAGAAACACGTATCCGCAATCCGGACCTGAGCCCTCCACAATCTGAAGCGTCCACAGCAGCCGATATGAGAATCAGTTGCATCGAATATGCCTGGTTTGCAATAACGCGGTGTTGATCTAGACTGAACAGCTCGGCATCGAGATGGTCTGATCCAGCATGAACAAACGATTCCCGTTATTCGTCATCCTGATTGCATCGCCGATGTATGCTGCCGACACAGTGCCGGATGCAACCGAGATCGTGCGGGAAGCAATCGATCACTGGCGCGGTCTGTCGTCGTATTCAGAAATGACCATGGTCATTCACCGTCCGGACTGGGAACGGTCCATGACGATGCGCGCCTGGACCAAGGGGAAGGACCAGACGCTGGTCCGCGTCGTGGAACCCAGGAAGGATCGCGGCAACGGCACGCTGACCGACGCGAACAGCATGTGGTCGTTTTCTCCAAAGGTAAATCGTGTCATCAAGATACCGTCGTCGATGATGGGACAGAGCTGGATGGGTTCTGATTTCTCGAACAAGGACGTTGCACGCGCCGACGACATTGTCGATCAGTATGATCACACGATCCTCAAACGCGAGGAGCTCGACGGCGTGACTGTTTATAGTGTGCAGTCAATTCCGCACGAAGATGCGGCCGTGGTCTGGGGCAGGGAAGTGCTGAAGATTCGTGACGACTACGTTGTGCTTGAACACGCGTTCTTTGACCAGGACGACAAGCTTGTAAAAAAACTCGTGTCGCTGGAGATTGGTGAAATGGGTGGCCGCATGATTGCGAAGCGGCAGCGCATGGCCAAGACGGATAAGCCCGAGGAGTGGACGGAGATCAGCATCAACGATGTTGTCTACGAAATCGAACTGAAAGACAGCTTGTTTACGTTGTCGAATCTGCGCAATCCGCGAGACTGAGCCGGGGAACCTCCGATCAATAATTTCACAGCTGTGTTGCGTACCCTCTGATGAACATCGTTATGCGCCTGGCCTGGCGCAACCTATGGCGGCACCAGCGGCGAACCTGGCTGACGGTCGGCGCGATGATGTTTGCAAATACCTTGCTGGTGTTCATGATTTCCATGCAGTTCAGCATGTATGGCTTGATGATCGAAAACACCTTGAAATTATTCACCGGACACATGCAGATCCAGGCACCGGGTTACAAGGACGATCAGAAGATGCGGCAGACGGTAGCGGATATCGTGCCGCTGGCGGCGAGCCTCAGGGCAGAATTCCCGGACGAGAAAATTGCCGCGCGAGGCCAGGCGTTTGCGCTCGCATCAAGCGAGGATCGCAGCTATGGCATCGGCATTTTCGGCGTCGAGCCGGAATTCGAGCCGCAGGTGTCGAGCATCCCGGGGTTGATAAAGGAAGGAAGGTACGTTCGCGGAAAAAATGCCACGGAAATTGTTGTCGGCGCCGTGCTGGCTCGCAACCTGCGCGTCGGGATCGGCGATGAGCTGACGCTGCTCGGCAGTGGTCTCGACGGTTCTTTCGCGGCGGCTGTAGTGACCATCGTGGGCATCTTCGACAGCGGCGTGGTCGATGTTGATCGCAATATTGCCCAGATACCACTCGGCGCTTTCCAGGACATCTTCTTCATGGACGGCGCGGGACACCAGGTGGTCATCAGCGCCCCCACGCTCGACGCAGCCGCAGCCGTGCTGCCCAAAATCGTAGCTGCAATGCCACCGGGTTCCGACCTTGTTGTGCACGACTGGGATGCGCTGCAGCCGGGACTCAAACAGGCGATCAAGGCAGACATGAGCAGCGCGTTCTTCATGTACGGAATCCTCGTGATCCTGGTAGCGTTTAGCGTATTGAATACGCAGCTGATGTCGGTGCTTGAACGCACTCACGAGTTTGGCATCGTTATGTCACTGGGCCTGAAGCCCGGTCAGCTTGGTCGACTAGTCATGCTCGAGACCACTCTCCTTGGCCTGATCGGTTTTGTCCTGGGTGCGATCGGAGGTGTATTGCTGACGTCTTATTTCGGCGTGAACGGGTTATCGATTCCGGGGATGGAAGAGATGGCGGCGAACTTCAACCTGCCAACGCGCGTGTATCTCGAGGCGACGCCGTTATCGGTCGTGATCGGGCCGTCCGTCGTATTCCTGTTTACGCTGCTGGCGGCCGCCTATCCGGCGCTGCGTCTTTACAAGCTGCATCCTGTCGAAGCGATGAGAACGAACTGATGCGCATGCTTCCCGTCCTCACGCGACTGGCCTGGCGCTATCTGTGGCGCAACCATCGGCGCACCATTATTATGGTGAGCGCTATCTCGATTGGCGTCTGGGCGATGATTTTCATGACGGCCCTGTCGCGTGGCATGGTCGATCAAATGATCGAAGATGGTGTCAGCGCTTTGCCCGGTCATGTGCAGGTGCACAATAAGCAGTTTCTCGACGACCCGAGCGTCAGCAACCGTATCCTGATCAGCGACGCAGAACTGTCGCGCACCTTCGATTCGGCCGACTTCAAGGCCTGGGCAAGTCGCGTCAAGGTGCCGGCCGTGATTTCGAGCGAATACGAATCACGCGGTGTGACGCTGCTGGGTATCGACCCTGTCGCGGAACGCGCATTCGGCTACCTGTCTTACGACGAGGTCGAAGGACGCTTCCTCGAGGGAGTCGATGACAACAGCATTGTCATCGGCCGGAAACTTGCCGACAAGCTGGAGACCAATGTCGGCAAGCGTGTTGTGCTGATGAGCCAGGACCCGGAAAACGAGATTGCGGATCGCGGTTTTCGCGTCGTCGGGTTGTTCAACTCCGATGTGCCAGGTTACGAAGACGGCAATGTGTTTGTTGGCAAGAAAGCCGCGCAGAAAATGCTGCGCATCGGCGATACGACGACCGAGCTCGTGTTTCTCGGCGACAGCTATCGCAACGTTGAGCCAACCTATGATCGAGTCGTGGCGAGTATCGATGGCACGCTCGACGTCAAACGCTGGTACGAAGTGGCGACCTACCTTGGCTCCCTGCTCAAGGTGATGGATGGCTTCGTCATGATCTGGATGATCGTGATTTTCCTGGCGCTGTCATTCGGACTCGTGAACACGCTGGTCATGGCCGTGTTTGAGCGGGTGCGCGAGATCGGCCTGATGCTGGCGCTCGGCATGAAGCCGTCGCATATCCTCGGGCAAATCATCATTGAGTCGATGCTGCTGCTGTCGGTAGGCCTGGCTATCGGTAACGTGCTTTCCTGGGCAACGATTCAGCCCTTGCGCGGTGGCATCGATATCTCGATAGTTGCCCAGGGTATGGAGATGATGGGAGCGGCGAGCGTTCTGTATCCGAGGCTGTATGTGAGCGACATGATTCTCGCTAACGTGATCGTGTTGTCTCTCGGATTTCTCGCGAGCCTGTCCCCGGCCTGGCGCGCGTCGCGTTATGAGCCGGTTGAAGCGATAACGAAGGTGGGATGATGGCGGCTGTACGTTGTGTGGATTTGTGCAAGACCTATCGACAGGGTGACCAGGACATCAAGGCGCTCGATCATGTCAGTATCGAAATCGAGCCGGGTGGTTTCGTCTGCCTGTCGGCGCCGTCCGGCGGCGGCAAGACAACGCTGCTGAACGCGATTGGCGGGCTTGATATGCCGGACAGTGGCGAAGTCTGGGTCGCCGACCGGCGTATTGATCAACTGAGCAAGGGAGCGCTTGCGGAACTGCGGCTTTCCAGCATCGGTTTCGTCTTCCAGGCCTACAACCTGATCCCGGTTCTGACGGCGCGGGAAAACATCGAGTTTGTCATGCAAGTCCAGGGCGTGCCTGCGGCAGAGAGAGCAAAAAAATCAATGGCAATCCTCGAGGAAGTCGGCCTCAAGGGGCTTGAGGATCGGCGCCCCGCGGAAATGTCCGGCGGCCAGCAGCAGCGTGTTGCCGTCGCGCGAGCGATCGTTTCCAGGCCGGCGCTGGTGCTCGCCGATGAGCCGACCGCCAACCTTGATTCCAAAACGTCCGACGAACTGATGACGCTCTTCACGGAGCTCAACGAACATCACAATACGACTTTCGTCATTGCAACGCATGACCAGCGAGTAATGGGTTATGCGAAACGCTTGATACGCATGTTGGACGGCCGCATCGTCGACGACATCGAGCAACATGCTGCATAAAGTTTTCTTAGCCCTTTTTTTCCTGTCCGCCGCGGCGGCTGCAGATGACAACGCGGCACAGTTCGGTGGGCACACAAAGTTCGCGTTAACCAGCCAGGCCTATCCGGATCAGAGCGTGTTCAGGGACCTGGTTGGCAGCAATACGCTGGACGTTAGCGGAGATCTTCGCCTCAATCTTGAACACAGCATGCGACGGTGGTCCTTCGATGCGGCCTATCAGGTACTTGTGCTGAATGGTGACAGCATCGAGCTGGGTCGTGCGCTGCCGGGCGGAACGGACATCTTCTTTCCGGGGTTGCCGGATGACAGCCGCCGCCTGTTCGATCTGACCAAGGTCATGCGAGACAGTGACAAGACCATCGTGCTGCATCGCCTGGATCGACTGACCTTGGGCTACACCAGCGAAAAATCAGTCGTTCGCGTCGGCCGGCAGGCGCTGTCCTGGGGGAACGGCCTGTTTTATGCGCCGATGGACCTGGTAAATCCATTCGACCCCGCGGCCGTCGACACTGAATACAAGGGCGGTGACGACATGCTGTACCTGCAGTACCTGCTCGACAGCGGTGACGACGTGCAGGGCGCGTACGTTGCGCGCCGCGACCTGGTCAGTGGCGACCTCAAGACGAATGAGGCCACCGCGGCCGTCAAGTACCACGGATTCTTCGGGGAGGTGGAATTTGATCTGCTGCTGGCGCAGAACTACGGAGATACAGTCGTCGGGTTGGGCGTGAGCAAGAGCCTGGGCGGAGCCATCCTGCGCGGCGATGTTGTTGTGACCGATGCCGACGCCGACACGTTCGTGCAGCTGGTAACAAACCTCACGTATTCCTGGAACTGGTTCGACAGAAACATGAGCGGGGCCGTCGAGTATTTCTTCAATGGCTTCGGCCAGCGATCGGGTCGCTACGATTCGGGCAGCCTTGCCAATAATCCGGACCTCGTCAACCGCATCACGCGTGGCGAATTATTCTCGGTCGGGCGCCAATACCTGGCTGCCAGCGTGATGATCGAAATGACACCTTTGTGGGGGCTTACACCGACGGTGCTCGCAAACGTCTCGGATCCCAGCGGCCTGTTTCAGCTCGTGACGAATTACAGCGTGTCGGACAACATGGCCTTTCTTGCGAGCATCAACGTGCCGATCGGCCCAAAAGGCAGCGAATTTGGTGGCATCGAATCTGGCTTGCCGGACCGTTTTCTGTCGGGCGGTGCCGGGCTTTTTGCCCAGATCGCCTGGTATTTCTAGCCGGCCGGCTGGCCGGCCCGCTTGAGGCTCGCTAACAGCCGCCGAAATCCTGCTTCAATCTCAAGCTCGAACACCGGGTCCTTGATGTGCTCGAATTTTGCGACGTCAAACTCCTGGGATTCGTCATCAAGCATCGTATCGATGCGTTTGAACAGGTCGCGCTCTTCCCAGGCCATGTGAGATCGCAGGCGATTTACGTAGCCCGATGCATCCTCAATGAGCTTCTGGCGGCGCACGGCGGCGCCGGCGTTGATCGCTTCTATTTCATCGCGCAGCGCTGAGCCCATCGCGGCGATTTCATTATGGTCGTCGGGCACGCTGTCGAGGCCCTCGGCGAGATCCGGGCGCTTGTCGCGCAGCTGTGCGTACATGATGTCTTCTTTAGGATGATGTACGGCATCGGGATACACGGTCATGTAACGCATGATCTCATCGAGCAGCTCAAAATCGGGATCCTTTCCCGAAGACGCGTGCTCTACGACATCATCGAGCAGCTCGAGTACGATTGACATATTGCGGTGATCCTCCCGCAATTCCTTCATTAGTGCTCTGGCTTCAGACTGCATCTCGGCTCCTGATCGTACTCATGGCTGTAATCGTGGCTGAGCCGGGACATTCCGGCTATTCGGATTATCACCTACCGGGGCCTACCGTGCAGCAGGCAGGCTGGCAAAATCCCGCGCCGTGTCCATGTTCAGAAGCGCATCGGCCAGGGCAGAGACCAGGCTCTGGCTCGCTACGAGCAGCTCCCGGTTTACATTCAGCAAGGTGGAAATCTCTACTTCGCTGAGCTCGCCGCGCGCGACCTCTTCATAGATTCGGTGACGCATGCGGTTATGTACGCTCTCCGACGTATTCTTGATTTCGACCAGTGTCTCGAAGCGCACAGCCGGTATGTCAGATCGGCGCAAGGAGTCGAGCGCCTCGTAAAACTCTCTTGCCGCTTCCCGGAATTGACCGAAATAGGCGTTGAAGCGGTCATTCACCGAGCCCCGGAACAGCTCGAGGTCTGCGCTCACGTCTTTCATGCTTTTGGCGGCCTGCACGGCGTTGCGGATTGATGGAATTAACTGGCTCAGGCGCTCTGACTCGTCTGCTTCCAGCGGCCTGCCCTGTAGCGCGAGCGCGTGCCGGAGAATTTCGCCCTCCAGCTGCTTGATCTCTGCGTAGCAGCGATCGTAATCGACTTCGGATGAAAAAACGCAGACACCCTTGCGGTCTTCCTCGCTGTCGTAAAACGTATGGTCGGGTGGCAGATGCAGGGCAGCCTGATTCAATGCCGCCGCCTGGTCAATCAGCCGCAGCGTCTCGCGAGTAATGTTTTCGAGCGCGGCCTCAGCAACGGCAGTGTCGCTGGGTGTTATGTGTCGCAGCAACGGCGTGTCGTCTTGCCTGAAGCGTCGCTCGAGCCACTGGCTGAGCCACGGAATGGCAGGCAGGAACAGCACAATCCCGATGAGGTTGAAGAGGCTATGGAACGCGACGAGCGCGAACAGCGGGTCCGAGATTCCGATGATACTGGTGATCAGCTTTAGCAGTGGCGCAAGGCTCACGAATGCCAATGTGTCAGCCACCACGTTGAACAAGACGACTGCCGCTGCAACGCGCTTCTTGGCCGCGGAGCCTGCGAGTGAACCGAGGAGTGCGGTGACCGTCGTGCCAAGATCAGCACCAATGGCAATCGCGGCCGCTGACTCCAGTGGAATTGCGCCGGCATAAAGTGCGCTCAGCGTAATCATGATGGTTGCGGAGCTCGACTGGATCACGGCCGTAAGCAACAGGCCGGAGAGTAGGAAAATGATCAGCGGGTAGCCGGCAAGGGCCGTCGGATCGAACATCGCCGTTGCAACCAGCGCACCCGACTTCATGAACTCGAGCCCCATGAGCATCAGGCCGAGTCCGACCACGAAGTGACTGATGCCTGCCCGCCGGGTTTCAGCCGTGGACCAGACGACGCCGAGGCCACCGATCGTCACGAGCGGCAGTGCGAGTGCTTCGATATCGAGCTTGAAGCCGATCGTCGCGACGATCCAGCCAGTCATCGTGGTGCCGAGATTTGAACCGAACACGATGCCGAGCGCGCTGGCGAGCGAAATGATGCCGGTGCCGACGAAGGCCAGAACAATCAGACTTACGACCGAGCTGCTCTGCAAGGCGGCAGTTGAGAGCGCGCCAGCGATGGCGCCGCGCAGCGGCTTCGCCGTATATTCGCTGAGGAATTTCTTGAAAGAACGGCCGGCGAGCTGTGTCAGCGCCCGCTCGAGCTGATGCATGCCGAACAGAAACAGGCCGAGGCCCGCCGCCAGTCTCCAGAGATCAAGGTCCTCGCCCATCGGCAGAGTATATCCGCATGCCCGTTGGCAAGAAAAAAATGGCCGGCGTTGCACCGGCCATTTCGTGCTGTAGTCGAACTTGCAGTCAGGTAGCGGGTGTCAGAAAAATTTCCGCGCCATGCCGAGGATATCGTCAAGCGCACCACCCGACCTTCCGCCCATGCCGAGCAAATCGCCTAGCGGACCCAGCCCGCCTTTGGACAACGAAGGGCCGATGTCACGACCGGCCGAGGTCTTCTTGCTCATCGCACCCATTGCGAGCGCGGCCACCAACGGCAGGGCCTTCTTGATCATGCCGGCATCAATGCCGGTCTCTTTGGAGGCTGCCGCTGCCACATTGCGGCTAACGTCCTTGCTGCCAAAGATATGACCGAGAATGTTGTTGCCATCGTTACGCGTCTCGTCGGATGACAGCAGTTCCGGTTTTTCGATATAACGGTCGTGGCCGCCGGTTTGCAGGGCACTACGCAGACCCGCCAGACCCGAATCGTCCGCGGTATTTTTTTGCATGCCCCGCATAAGTGCCGGCGCGAGGGCTGCGACCAGTTTCGACGTATCCGATGAGTCGAGTCCGACCGTCTTCGCCAGTTGGCCAACACTATTGGTGCCACCGGCGCTGTTGAGCAGATCCATCAGGTCCATTGCGTTTCTCCGGCTATCATTTGTCGAGCGGAATCTTGATTTTCTGGCCCGGATAAATCTTGTTCGGATCCTTGATAATATCGCGGTTGGCCTCGAAGATTTTCATGTACTTGCCAGCGCTGCCATAAAATTTCTTCGCGATGCCGCCCAGCGTGTCGCCACTGACAATTTCATAAAACTCAGACTTCTCCACCGGTTCTTCTTTTTTCGGCTTCGGCGCCTTGAGGTCATCCGCGACAACTTTTTCCACGCCCTTGATGTTGCCCGCGAGCAGGATCGCCTGGTCGCGAACCGCCTGGTTCTTGCAGTCGCCGCAAAGTGTCGCGACGCCATCGTCAAAATCCACCGTAAGATTGCTGAGACCACTGGTCTTAATCTCGAGGTGTTGCTTGATGTTGTCGGCTGCTTCGGAGTCCGTATTGAAAACCTGGCGCCCCACATCTTTTACAAAGTCAAACAGTCCCATTGGGTTCTCCCTGTTAAATGGTGTTATTTGCAACCGCGGGATTATAACAGGCGCTATAATCGGCGGTGAACTTAAGTGAGGTACGAAAATGCGGAAAGTCACCATACTCCTCGCGGTCGGGGTCGCATTTCTGGCCGGCTGTGCCGTCAACCCGGTCACCGGCAAGCGCCAGCTGATGACGGTCAGCACGGCGTCGGAAATCCAGATGGGGCAACAAAACTACGCTCCGATGAGGCAGTCGCAGGGCGGCGATTACGACATTGACCCCGTGCTCACGCAGTACGTGCAGGGCATTGGCAGTCGCCTGGCCGCGCAAAGCGAGGTCGCACTGCCGTATGAGTTTGTGGTCCTGAACAACTCGGTGCCCAATGCCTGGGCCCTGCCCGGCGGCAAGATTGCCATCAACCGCGGCTTGCTGACCGAACTGGAGTCCGAGGCGGAGCTGGCGGCCGTACTGGGGCACGAAGTCGTGCACGCTGCGGCGCGGCATACCGCCAGCCAGATATCGCGCGGCATGCTATTGCAGGGATTGGTATTGGCTACCGCGGTCGCATCGAGCGACAGCGACTACGGCAACCTTGCTGTCGGCGGCGCTGGTTTGGCGGCGCAGCTGGTTAGCATGAAGTACGGGCGCGAAGCTGAGCTCGAGTCTGATTTCTATGGCATGCAATACATGTCGAAAGCCGGCTACGACCCCCGGGGCGCCGTCTCGCTGCAGGAGACCTTCGTGCGGCTGAGTGACGGGCGCAGGACGGACTGGCTCAGCGGCCTGTTTGCCAGCCACCCGCCATCGCAGGAGCGTGTTAACGCGAATATCGCGACGGCCGCGGCGCTGCCGGCCGGTGGCAAGACGGGCGAGCCCGAATTTCAGCGTGCCATGCAAAAAACGCGGGCAGCCAAAGCGGCATACGACGCTTATGATGAGGGTCGTAAGGCCCTGTCCGAGAAAAATCTCGATGAGGCGCTGACGCTGTCGAACAAAGCGCTCGACCTGTTCCCCGACGAAGCCCATTTCCATGCACTGCGCGGCGACATTCGGCTGGTCGCAGACAAGTATGATATGGCCGTGACCAACTACAGTCGGGCACTCGAGCGGCGCAATGGCTTCTTCTACTACCATTTGCAGCGCGGTCTCGCAAAGAAAGAACTCGGGCAAACGGACGGCGCGGTCATTGACCTCGAAAACAGCATAAAGCTGCTGCCGACGGCGCCGGCGCATTACGCGCTTGGCGGTATCGCCCAGCAACGAGGCAACATTCCCGACGCGATCAAGCATTACAAGGCTATCGCCGGTGCCGGTGGAGAGTACGGCGCGGCAGCAACAACGGCTCTGGTAAGACTGGAGTTGCCGTCAAATCCGAGCGCCTACGTCCTGCGTCGCTGCGATCCGGACGCCGACGGTGATCTGGTCGTATCCGTCAAGAACGACACGGCCGTGCAAATCACGGGTGTACAGTTTGTAGTTCAGTACGCGGATGCAGCAGGCCGTCAGCAGCAGGTTCGACACAATGTTCGGGGACAAATACCGCCCGGGCAAATCGCGAGCGTGAACACGGGACTGGGCCCGTATACGGCTGGCTCAAATTGTCCGGTGACGGTTGTTGCTGCGCAGGTAGACGAGTAAGTAGTGTTCACACCCTGCATGATGACTGGGACGGCAACAATTCGCTGAGCGTGTACGTCGGGAGGACGCTATGTCGAGGATCATCGCAGCAATTGCGATTAGCCTGATCGCCGGGTTTGCAGCCGCTGTGTGGCTGATGCGAGACGGCCCGGACGATGGCGCGAAAATTCCGGCGGATGTCACGGCGAGCAACTTCGAAGCAGCGGCGCCAATTGAAGAACGTCTTTTCCGACTCGAGCAGGTTACGACCGAAGAACGCGAAGCGCGGCTGGTACTCGAGGACCAGCTGCAGGCTCTGATCGAGGAAATCGAACGCATCGATGCAAGCGGTTCGCGAGCGTTTACAGATCGGGTCGGTGAGACAGACGATACACTGTCGCGGCGACAGCCCGAGCAACGTGCGCGTCGCGATTTTGTCTCCATGGTGAGGAATTTCCAGGAGCGGCGGCTAAATGAACTGGTGGACGGCGGGTTTTCAGAGGACGAGGCGCGCCGCGTTTTGAAACAGGAATCCGAAGCACAGTTCAAGGCGATGCAGGCAGCGCATGACGCGCAGCGCCGTGGCGAAGAAGTCGACACTTTGTCGGCCATGAGCAGTCCGCAGGCACTGCTGCGGGCCGAGCTGGGCGACAGTGATTATGAACGCTACCTGCAGGCGCAAGGACAGGCGACGTCGATACAGGTTACCCGCGTGCTTGATAGTTCGCCGGCGAGCCAGGCGGGTTTGCAGCCGGGCGACCAGATCGTCAGTTACGACGGTGAGCGCGTATTTGATGTGAACGAGTTGCGCGAATTGACGCTGCAGGGCCGCGCGGGCGAGGACGTCGTTATCGAAATCGAGCGCGACGGCGTGAGAATGCAGCTGAGCGTGCCTAGAGGCCCTGTCGGCATCAATGGCACGGGCGCTGGTGTGCGGCGCATGAACTGGTGGGGCGGTGGCTAGTTGTTTTGTGCGCGAGCCAAAAACGGATGGTGGATAATGACGGCCATGAACTGCAATATGCGTGTTCAATAACAAGTAGAGGTTTGATAAACCCTTGAGTCGCCTTCGCTACACCATACCGAATAGCTTCACGGCCCTGAGCCTGCTGCTGGGCGTCGCTTCCATTGTCACGACGCAGCTTGGCGAGCTCGAGCTCGCAGCCTGGATAATCGTCTGGTGCGGCTTGCTCGATGTCATGGACGGCGCATCGGCGAGATTGCTGAAAGCAACGTCGAGTTTCGGCGCCGAATTCGACTCGATGGCAGACCTCGTTGCGTTCGGCGTCGCGCCCGCTGTGCTCATGCTCAATGCCGGTTTGCAACTGGGTGGCATCGAGTACGACACCGGCCAGTTCTGGGTGCTCGTCGTTGCAGTCGCTGTTTTCGTCCTCGCCGGCGCCATGCGGCTGGCGCGCTTCAATCTCGTATCAGACGTACCCAGCACGGGCTGGTTCGCCGGCGTCCCCATTACCGCGGCGGGCGGCGGCCTGGTCTCCTCGCTGGTACTCGTACTGATTTACCATCCGGATATCGGTGCGTCTCTGCCGTTGCATTTGTACTTGCCCGTGCTGATGTTCGTGCTGTCGCTGCTTATGATTTCAAGGCTGCGCTTTCCTAAAGCCAAGCTGCGTAAAAGCAAGATCTTTAATGCATTTCAGATTCTCGTCGTCGCCGGCGTCTACTACTGCGGTATCACTCGTTCCTTTCCGGAATACCTGTTTGGCATGGGCATCTTCCTGCTGATTGCCGGGATAATCGCCGGCCGCATAAGCCGCCATTCCTGATGTCGAACTCCCAGGGCTGCTGACCAGTGTCGACTACCGTCACCGTTCTGATCGTCTACCTGGGTGTGCTGGCTGCACTTGCGATCTGGAGCCGTCGCGAAACCCACACGTTGGCCGGCTTCTACCTCGCGGACAAGAAACTGCCTTTCTGGGTGGTTGCTTTCAGCACCAATGCCACGGGAGAAAGCGGCTGGTTGCTGCTGGGCCTGTCCGGCATGGGATATGCCGTGGGCGCCCAGGCTTACTGGGTTGTTGTTGGTGAGATTGTCGGCATTGCATTGTCATGGGGGCTGATCTCCAGGCGCCTCAAGCGTCTTGGCGATGCAACCGACTCGATAACCGTACCCGACGTGTTGGCCGCGAAGTTTGCCGACAGGTGGCACCTGATTCGCGGCGTTGCCGTTTTGATAATCGTCGTCATGGTGACGACCTACGTAACAGCCCAGATGGTGTCATCGGGCAAGGCGTTCAGCAGTTTCCTCGGAATGAAATACGAGACCGGCGTTATCGTCGGCGCGATTTTCATTATCGGTTACACGTTTATTGGCGGATACAAGGCGGTCTCGTACACCGATGTCGTGCAGGGTGTATTGATGCTGCTCGGGCTGATTGCCGTGCCGGCGGCTGCCATTCATGCCGCTGGTGGCTGGGGCGAAGTAAAAAACGCGCTGCTATCCCAGGATCCGGCACTACTTGATATGTTTTCATTTTCCAGCGGGCCGGCATGGGTCGGGGTTGCTAGTTTTCTTGCCGTTGGGCTGCCGTTTCTGGGCGTACCACAGCTCCTTATTCGCTATATGTCGGCGCGTGATGACGGGGAGATCCAGAAAGCGCGCATCATGTCGATCATTGTTCTGTTGTTCTTTACGGCTGGCGCTGTGACGGCCGGCGTCGCGGGCAGAGCGTTGTTCCCTGGACTCGACGATAGCGAAACGATTTTCCCGGTGCTCTCGAGCGAGCTCTTCCCACCTGTTATTTCCGGCATGCTGCTCGTAGTCGTTTTGTCTGCAATCATGTCGACCGTCGATTCGTTGCTGCTGCTCGCATCCTCGGCCGTCGTACGCGACACCTACCAGAAAATCATGGGCAGCACGAAAAGCGATTCCGTGCTTTCCAACTATGGCAAGCTCGTCACCGTTATCATCGGCATTATCGCACTGGTGCTCGGCATCCAGGAACCGCGCGTGATTTTCGATTTTGTGCTGGCATCCTGGTCGGGGCTCGGTTCGGCTTTTGGGCCGGCGATGATCGGTATTCTCTACTACCAGCGAGTGACCTGGGCGGGCGTGCTCTCCGGCATGCTCGGTGGTTTCGTGGTCAGTGTTGCCTGGTTGACCTGGTTCAAAGCGGACTATCACGGCCTGTACGAGGCAATTCCGGGCTTCCTTGCCGGGATGATCCTGACGTTCGGCGTCAGCTGGCTGACCAGTCACAGCAAACAGGGACATTCTTAATTTAGCGTATTAGTACATTAAATTAAGAATGTCCCCAATTTGTAACCAAACAGGCGTTGCGGCCCTATAACAGTGCATGAGATCACTTAATTGAGGGTTTTTCGATGCGTAATCTGAAGTTGCTCGCCGTTGTGCTGTTTTTCTGGATTCCGACGCTGGTTAATGCCGAGGTTAGCGGGATTCCGGATTCAGCCACCTGGTATTTTCATGCCGATTTCGACGGCATGCGAAATGGCAAAGCGAGCCGGGGCCTGTATGACTGGCTGGATTCCGAGTTCTTCGAAGAAATCCGGCTCGAAACCGGCGTCGATTTTGGCAAGGAAGCCGACCGCCTTACGGCGTTTTCGCATGTGGGTGAAGGTCCTGTAGTCCTGATCGAAGGCAGTGTCAGCCAGGATACCAAGGACAAAATCATCGCCATTGCGGCCGCCGACGGCGAACTGCAGACATTCAAATCGTCGGGTAAGGCTTACTATTACTTCAACAGTGACAATTCCGGTCGCCGAGTCGGCAACGCAAATATTGATGTCGACTCCCTCGAGGACGAGGCCTATATCAGCGTCGCGCTAAAGAACAAAATCGTGGTCACTAATTCGCAGGAACAGATGAAGGCACTGCTGGCCAACAATGGCAAAATCGAATCTTCGAAGAATGAAAAAAACACTCTGTTTGTCCTGCGGGCGGAACAGAGTCTCATTCAGGCCGGCGTCAACGCGGACAAGCTGGACGCGGGTGACGGCTGGGAATCGAATATTCTGCGAAGTACGAAACAAGTTGCCGTACTGATCGCGGATCTTGGTGACAAGCTTGGCGTCGAAGCGCAGCTCCTCACGAATGAGCCGGAAATAGCCAGCTCGCTGGCAAGTATTGTAAGAGGACTGATCAGCCTGCAGATGTTCAATGAGGACATGGACCCCGAGATTGCTTCGATTCTGCAAAGCACCAGGGTCGACGTCGCCGGTAATGCGCTGAGGATTTCTCTTGCGATTGAACCCGATACCGTTCTGACTGCCCTTGAGGACTGAAATACAACTGGTGAGCGATGCCCAGGCGGGCTCCGTAGACGCGTTCACGGAACTCGTACAAAGCTATCGGCATCGCCTGCTACGTTTTTTACTGAGTCGCTGCGCGAGCTATGCGGACGCCGAAGATGCCCTGCAGGACACAATGATCAGTGCATTTCGTTACATTCGCTCCTACGATTCACGCTGGCGGTTCAGCACCTGGCTGTATCGTATCGCCATTCGCAATGCGGCGAAATTGCGTACGCCTGAAGTTATCGAGATCGGCGACCTGAGGGACGAAGAAAGCGACCCGTTGTTGCAATGCATCGCTGACTCAGAGACAGAGAATCTCTGGGTGCATGCGCGGCGTTTGTTGACTGACGAAGTGTTCGCCGCAATGTGGTTACGTTATGCCGAAGATATGTCGGTGAAAGATATTTCGAAGACGCTGGATCGCTCCGCATCATGGACCAAGGTCAACCTGTTGCGCGGTCGCAGGGCGCTGGATGCGGAACTGAACAGTGTTACAAATGAGAGTGAAGCCTATGGATAAGCTGGCCCAACAACTTCGCAATGATGCCGAAAAAATCGAGGTTACAGTTTCCGATCAGCTCGATCATCGCATCGCCGCCTCTTTACAAAATGTTACCCCCGAAAATGAATCCTATGCGGCGCCCAGGTCGCATAGGCCGGCTTTATTCTGGTGGGCAAGCAGCCTTACCGGGATCGCTGCTGCCGTAGCGGTCATTGTTATCGTTAACACGCGGCAGCCAGTGGAGCCTGCGGCACCGACGCCGTCGAGCATCGCCGCCGCCGTCCCCGTTATCGACTGGAAGGCGGAAACGGCAATGTTGGCGGGCCCACTGCAACAGGAACTGGATGCCCTGCAATCGGACATCAGGAGAGCTGAAAGGGAAGTCAGGGACGATATCGGCCTCTGATATTGTGGAAAATACCTACTTATTCCACTATCCTCGAAGGCGGGGTTCGGTCGTCGGTATCCACTAGAAACAGCGCAACAAAGAGATCCGGCGGTAAATAATTACAACGACCACCAAAGGATGCACTAAGTATGCCTTTCGCTGTTGTCTTGATTCTGCTCGTTGTCGGTTCTGTCGTATTTCACATCTACAGCCAGAATTACGAATGGTGGTTTACTGACCTGGCTTCCAACTGGGGCATGGTCGATTTTACGGTCGACATCACTCTCTATGTCACGGGCTTCATTTTTGTGGCCGTTAACCTGTTCATGGCCTACTGCGTCATCAAGTTTCGTTACAAAAAGGGAGCGAGAGCGGCCTACGAGCCGGAGAACAAAAAGCTCGAAAGCTGGCTGACCGGCCTGACGTCAGTTGGCGTGGCGGCGATGCTGACGCCCGGCCTGTTTGTGTGGGCGGACTTTGTCGATGTGCCGGAAGATGCGCACGTGGTCGAGGCGGTTGGCCAGCAATGGCACTGGACGTTCCGGTTGCCGGGCGAGGACGGCCGTCTGGGCGAGGTCGATGCCGAGCGCATCACTGATGACAATCCGTTTGGCATGGATCCCGAGGACCCGAACGGACGGGACGATGTCCTCGTTTACAACGGGGAAGTTCACATTCCTATCGACAAGCCCGTCAAGTTTCTGCTGCGCTCAAAAGACGTACTTCATGATTTTGCCGTTGCCCAGTTCCGCGTCAAGATGGATCTCGTGCCGGGCATGAACACGTTCCTCTGGCTGACGCCGACAAAAACCGGCCGATTCGAGATTCTCTGCGAGGAACTCTGCGGAATTGCGCACTACACGATGCGTGGTGCCGTCATTGTCGACGATCCCGATGACTACGACACGTGGCTCGCCAACCAGTCCACATATCATGATCTGAACACGGCGCCGGCAGGCAACCCGGAGGCCGGTGCTGCACAGTACACGGTATGCGCCACGTGCCACGGCCAGCAGGGAGAGGGCATAGCTGCCATGAACGCGCCCAAAATCGCAGGGCAGAGTGCCTGGTACCTGAAGCGCCAGCTCATAAACTACAAGAGGGGCATACGCGGCACGCAAGAAGGCGACGTCTATGGAGCGCAGATGATCGGCATGGCAGCGATGCTGGCCGACGAACAGGCCGTTGATAACGTCGTTGCGCACATTCGGACTTTTCCGGACAACGCCGTGGCTTCGACGATTGACGGTGATGTTGTCAATGGGCGAAAGCACTACAAAATTTGTGCCTACTGCCACGGCGGGAACGGCATGGGCATACAGGCCATGAATGCACCGCGTGCGGCCGGCATGTCCGACTGGTACATGGCTCGACAGTTACAGAACTTCAAAGACGATATTCGTGGCGGACATCCGCAGGACTACAACGGCAAGCAGATGGGTTTCATGGCGGACAACCTGCATGACGAGCAGGCAATACAGGATGTCATTGCTTACATCAATACACTATAGGCCTTACGGAGCGAACGTAAGGCACATTAATCAGGTACAAGGGGAAACGGATGGCATACGTTGCAATTGCAGATCGTGATCACGAGATTGAGCACCACGATCCGCAGACGTTTATCACCAAGTACGTATGGAGTCAGGACCACAAGGTCATTGCCGTCCAGTACAGTCTGACGGCAATCTTTGTCGGGCTGATCGCACTGGGACTATCGGCGATGATGCGACTTCAGCTCGGCTTCCCGGACCAGTTCTCGTTCATCAACCCGGAGAACTATTACCAGTTCATCACAATGCACGGCATGATCATGGTGATCTACCTGCTGACGGCACTTTTCCTCGGCGGTTTTGGCAACTATCTGATTCCGCTCATGGTTGGTTCGCGCGACATGGTATTTCCGTACCTGAACATGCTCAGCTACTGGGTCTACCTGCTGTCGGTCATAATCCTCGTCGCCAGTTTCTTTGTGCCCGGCGGGTCCACGGGGGCCGGTTGGACCTTGTATCCGCCGCAGGCAATTATGGCCGGAACGCCTGGCGTCGACTGGGGCATTTTGCTGATGCTCGCGTCGCTTGCCGTGTTCATCGTTGCGTTCACGATGGGTGGCCTGAATTATGTGACGACCGTGTTGCAGGCGCGCTGCAGGGGTATGACGCTCATGCGCATGCCGCTGTCAGTCTGGGGCATTTTTATCGCGACGGTACTTGGCCTGCTCGCTTTCCCGGCACTGCTGGTAAGCGCGATAATGATGTTGTTCGACAAGACGCTGCACACAAGCTTTTTTATGCCGGCCATCAGTTCGATGGGCGTGGACCCGGGATACACGGGGGGCAGCCCGATACTGTTCCAGCACCTGTTCTGGTTTTTCGGTCATCCCGAGGTTTACATCGTGGCCCTGCCCGCGTTCGGCATTGTTTCCGATTTACTCAGCACGCACGCGCGCAAGAACATTTTTGGCTATCGCATGATGGTCTGGGCGATCGTCGCTATCGGTGGTTTGAGTTTCATCGTATGGGCGCACCACATGTACGTCAGCGGCATGAATCCATACTTCGGTTTCTTCTTTGCAACCACGACGCTAATCATTGCGGTACCAACTGCCATCAAGGTCTATAACTGGGTGTTGACGCTTTGGGAGGGCAACATTCATCTCAGGGTGCCGATGCTGTTTGCCATCGGTTTCATTTTTACGTTTATCCACGGTGGCCTGACAGGGCTTTTCCTCGGCAACGTGACGATTGATCTGCCGTTGTCGGACACCTATTTCGTTGTCGCACATTTTCATATGGTTATGGGCGTGTCGCCGATACTTGTTGTATTCGGCGCTATCTATCACTGGTGGCCCAAGATCACCGGCAGGATGTACAACGAGACGCTGGGCAGATGGCATTTCTGGATGAC
>JABDOQ010000050.1 GCA_013043165.1 Woeseiaceae bacterium
GTGATCGGCGGCGAGTTCGGGCTTGATGATCAGTCGATAGCCGCGCCTCGGCAGCGTCTGGATAAACGTGGGGTTGTTCGCATGGTCACCGAGCGCGTGGCGAATCTCGCTGACGGCATGACCGAGCGCCTCCTGGCTTCCTTTGCCCGAGCCCCACACGGCGCCCAGCAACGTATCGCGGGTTACGAGCTCGCCGGGATCGCTGGCCAGGCAGAGCAATACCTCAACTGCTTTGGGAGGCAGGTGTCGCTCGTCGCCCGGCCCGGAGACCTGCCCTTTCAACGGCTCGATCAGAAGCTCACCGAGATAGAAGCCTTGTAGAAGATCTGAGTTCAATTGCCGGCCTGCTTTGGTCTCTCGACAAGCATAGCACCGGTTCTCGATGGACCGAGCCGTATCAGGGGAATTACGGGGGCGACTTTGCAGCGGCGCGTCCGGCAGACCGTCGAATCCTGCCAGACCATAAACTATACTGATTCCGGGGCTACCGACAGGGAGTAAGTGCGTGCCCGAGACCTACAAATACAAAGCGTTCATCAGCTATAGCCACAGCGACGAGAAGTGGGCTACCTGGTTGCACAGGTCGCTGGAGAACTACAAGGTGCCGAAGCCCATCGTCGGCAAAGAAACCGCCATGGGCAAAATCCCGGCGCGTCTCGCACCTGTTTTTCGCGACCGCGACGAACTGCCATCGGCCACCAACCTCGGTGAGTTGCTGACCCGGTCACTCGCGGACTCGGCCACACAGATTGTGATTTGCTCGCCAGCCGCAGCGAAGTCGCACTGGGTCAATGAAGAAATCCTGACGTACAAGCGACTGGGTCGTTCCAATCGCATCTTTTGCCTGATCGTTGGCGGCGAACCGTGGGCGTCCGACAAGCCCGGACTGGAGGAACAGGAATGCTTCCCGCCGGCGCTGCGACACGAGCTGGGCGACAACGGTGAACTTTCTGACCGTCGCGCAGAGCCGATCGCGGCCGACGCCAGGGCGGAGGGCGACGGTAAACCGAACGCACGGCTAAAGCTGATCTCGGGCATGCTCGGCGTCGGCTTCGACGCGCTGAAGCAGCGCGAACAGCACCGTCGTCACCAGCGCATGCTGGTATTCACCACGGCCGCTTTCGTCGGCATGGCGATCACGTCGGGGCTTGCCGTGACCGCCTACCTTGCGCGAAACGAGGCCGAGGAGCAGCGTAATCGCGCTGAAGCCGAAGCTGAAACGGCCAAGCAAACGACGCAGTTCATGGTCGGCCTGTTCTCGGTATCCGATCCCAGCGAGTCACTGGGCAACACGATTACCGCCCGCGAAATTCTCGATAAGGGCGCGATGCGTATCGCCACAGAACTCCAGGACCAGCCTGAAATACAGGCGACACTTATGGATACGATGGGCACCGTGTACACGAGTCTCGGCCTCTATCCCGAAGCGGCGCGGCTCATTGACAGTTCCGTGGCGAAGCGCAAGGAGTTCCTTGGAGCCATGCATCCGGATGTTGCGGCGAGCCTGACGCACCTCGGCGAGGTGCAGACCCTGGGAGCCGATTACGAGGAAGCCGAAAAGAACCTTCGCGAATCACTGGCGATGCGTCGCGATTTATTCGGCGGGACGAGCCTCGAGGTTGCCGAGACCGCAACGGAACTCGCTGACGTGTTATCCCGACAGGGCGAGTATGCGGCTGCGAAACCGTTGATTGAAGAATCACTGTCGATCCGGGATAGCGTGCACCGCAGCGTGCACCCGGACATCGCGGCGAGCCTCGAGGATCTCGGGCTCAACTATTACGAGCAAGGGAACTATGAGAGCGCGGTTGCTTACCTCCGGGGCGCGACGGAGATGCGGCGCCAGATTCACGGAGAGATCCATCCGCAACTCGCCGAGGCAATCAACAATCTCGCCTGGGCCCTGGTGGACCAGGGCGAACTCGAAGAGGCCGAAGCACTGTTGCGCGAGGCGCTCGCGATGAAGCGGCGACTGCTGGGTGATCTGCATCCCGAACTCGCAAGCGGCATCAATAACCTGGGTTACGTGCTCGAGCTGCGCGAGAATCTTTCGGGCGCGGAGACGGCGTATCGCGAGGCGCTCGGAATGAATCGGGAGCTACTGGGCGATGAACATCCCGAGATCGCGGCCGTGATGAGCAACCTCGCTTTCGTGTTGTACGCCAAGGGTGAAATGACGGCGGCGATCGAACAACTCAGGCAGACGCTGGAAATGCGACGCAGCGTATTTGGCGTGGAGCACCCGGCCACTGCCAGCACGATGACGAGTCTCGGTTTCTGGTTAATAGACACGGGTAGCTATGCAGAGTCGGAGAAACTGCTGCGCGAAAGCCTCGCCGTGCGGAAACAAGTGCTTGGCGAGGGACATCCGCAGACGGCGGGGACACTCGCGGTGTTGGCGAACCTCATGATTGCAACCGGGCGTTTTGAGGAGGCACTGCAGACCGCCAGAGACGCGAGGCGGATTCTGGAGCAGTCGGTACCGGACGATCACTGGCTGTTGGCGGCTGCAACAAACGTGGAAGGATCGGCGCTCGCCGGCATTGGTGACTACGCACAGGCGGAACCGCTTATGCTCGCCAGTCTTGCCGGTCTCGAGCAGGCGCCGATTCCGAACCTCGCGGAAGAGGGCCGCATGCGGTTGGCGGATATGTACGTTGCGTGGGGTAGACCCGAAGAAGCCGCCAAATATCGCGGCGTGCAGTGAGTTCCCGCGCCGTCGGAACCATGCTACCGTAAAGCGAGAAACGAATAAAAAAAACAAGAACAACAACAATTTAAGGAGTAATCAATCATGGGTATCTCCAACAAATGGAAGGCCGCGCCGTATTATGTCGTATGCCTCCTGTTGTGCAGCACGGCCTGGGGACAGGTCGGGACTGTGCAGACTCTCGACCGGGTCGATGTAAACAGCCGCTCGAACGTGCTGGAAATGGACTTCGCGGATCCCGCACGCATGGCCGACTTCTTTAATACGGGCGTTAGCGGCAATGATTTTCGGGCCTGCAAACTGACGGCACTGGACGGGCTTTACTGCCTGGACGGCAAGGTTGTGAAGCGGTGGCCGACTACCTTCGATGACCCGCTGCTTATGTCAGACGACCCGCAGACCATTATTGATTGTAACGACAGCGCTCTGGATCTCGATACCAGAAAGGCCGACACCTGTACCGCGTTGACGGTCGATCTCAGTGGCACGATCTGGCTGGCCGGAAAAAACAAGAAGGGCCCGACGTTCGTGCTGTATCGCATCGTCGAGCAGGAAGGTGGTAGCTGCCCGGACGGAATCGAGCTGACGCTGACGCAGCCCCCGCAGCCTCCGCAATCGGGCGACACCGTGTATTGCGCCGAGCAGGTTGCCAGCGACAAACCCCTGCTGATCGACCTGAACTCGATCGATGGGGATGTTGCCGAAGCGTTTCCGCTGGGGAAGGGCGTCTTGTATCTGGAAGCGCGCAAGACGACGGTATTCCAGCCCGACGACGGATCGTCGTCAACAATTATTGCCAGCGGTCGAAAAGGCTGGGGCCTTAATGGTAACGAGCAGATCCAGAGCATCGCGCTTTGGCAATCACCGGACGGTACCGAAAACCAGGTTCTGGCCACGACGGACAGAGGACGCGTACTCGCGGTTGCCGTTGACCAGAATGGCGACGCTGGCCCGCCCAGTGAAGCGTTCAATGTAGTTACTGGCCGTGGGAACAGAGATGCGCAGGATCCGGTCGCTTCGCAGTGCGATTTTGTCAACGATCCATTTTATTCCGTACGGACGAGTTCCAAGTCGGGCCTGGTTTACGTTACAGACCGACTGTACTGCGAAGTGCTTGCGCTGGAAGACGATCCGGCCATGTCGGGGTTTTCTTTGATCAATGCACAGGAGCCCGTGACTGTTGGAAGCCCAACGCCGACGCGGGACCTGACGTTGTCGACAGCCGACGGTGCCGGCAGTTTTCCGCCGGAGGGTTCCACGGTAGCGCCCGGTATCGGCATCGACCTCAACGATTGCGCGGGTCTGTGCACGCTGATCACAGCCGATAACGGCGCGGCAGCGGCCTCACTGGCAAACGTGACGCTGCTGAATCCCGACGGGCCGTCCGGGCTCACGCTGTTCCAGATCAAGAACATTCCGGATTGCCGTTATGTGCCCGCCGCCTGCGTGGCGCTACTTGGGACCGCAGACCTGAGCGGCGTTGTCATTTCACTGGATCCAAGCGACCCTGCCAATCCTGCAGCACAACGCCTGAATATCACACCGCTGTTGCCGACCGAGATCACGGACCTGTTCGAAGACATCGGCGGGCTGCCTGACATGTTCATGTCGCGCTTAACGCGCGGCCAGCAAGCGAACGGTTTCACGTTCGAAGCATTCTTCGGCAGGACCGAGGAAGGCGTCGTGTTCCGCAGCACATTCGACGGCGAGTTCGACGTCCTTGCGCTGGCGGACGCAGAGCTAGGGTGCCAGTCGACGTTTCCGGCCGAGACCCCCGTCGAGGACATCCTGCTGTGGGACACGGTCACGACTGTCTCGGAGCGCTTCATTGGCACCAACGGCGAGCGTGTGGACACGCTCATAAACGTCGACTGCGGCAGCAGCAAGACAATCGACGGTCGCTGGTCGCTGAAGCCGTACAACACCGAGATCACACCCTGTACATGGACCGACGATCCGATGGTGTGGGACTCAGACGGATTTTGTCGACTCGATGATCCGAACCCGGGCGACTACGCCGAAACAGTCGACGACGCCGTGTTCGCGAAGCTGTTGCTGGCACTTTACGATGATTTCGGCGAGGCGCTGGATCAGCTGGCTTGCGTCAACGTGGACGTCGCGGGCCCGGCGGATCCACCGCTGTCTCCGGGCGTCTGTTCGACCGCTCAGGCGCAATGGGCCAACGGCCTCGATAAGCTCGAGAAATGCTGGGACGCGACCCAGCAGCCAAAACAAAGTTCGGGTAACCAGAACTGCCAGTCCTTTGTGAGCCAGTTCGATGGCTTGAGGAGCACGATATTGGCAGCGACGCCGTTCGGACCTGATCCGGCGAACCGGGTGGGCGAGCTCGTCGCGCGCCTCGCGGTAATCGACCACGTCTACGAGGATCGCTTCGTGCCGTCGATTCCGGCCGGTGGATTCGTCGAGCCCTAACGGCAGGGTCGTCGTAAGCGCACAGGAAAAGGCCCCGAAAGGGGCCTTTTCATTGAGGTATTCTTGGACCAATGGACACAGGCTTCCAGGCATCCCGCACAGTCGTCGCCGGTCGCACCGGCTACGCGGTACCCCTTATTGTCTCGGTAACCGGCCACCGCAACCTCGTCGTCGATGAAGTCCCGACCATCCGCAAACACGTGCGCGAGTTCCTCACCGAGCTCTGTGACAAATACCCGGATCGTGGCGTCTCCGTCATGTCGTCTCTTGCGGAGGGCGCCGACCAGATCGCTGCGGAAGAAGCGATCACGCTGCGCATTCCGGTTATCGCGGCGTTGCCGATGCCGCGTGACATTTATGTGACGGACTTCGACTCGACACGCGCCAGGGAATCATTCGACCTGCTGTTGGCACAGTCTTCCGAGATTTTCGAACTGCCAATAACACCCGGCAATACGCGACGTTCGATCGCAGAATACGGCAAGAACCGGACGCGTCAGTATGCGCAGCTCGGTGTGTTTCTATGCGCGCACAGCCACATTCTGCTGGCACTCTGGGATGGCAAAGACAACGCAAAGCTCGGCGGCACGGCGTCCGTCGTGCGCTTTCATCATGACGACGTCATGCGCGGCTACACGCGCACGGCAGAGACGAGCCGGCTGATACTCGCTGAAGACGAGGGCGATCTCGTTTATCACATCGTTTGCTCTCGAGATCAGCCCGACGGCGAACCAGCCGCAGATCTCGAGCCCTTATCCTGCAGCTGGTTTACGTCCGACGAGGACAAACCGCGAACCACTGAAATGCCGCAGAGACACAAGCGTGTGTTCGCGCACACAAATGAGTTTAGCCGTGATGCGCGGGAACACGAGGAAGCCATTCAGAGCGAGGCCTGGACGCTGATTGAAGAAGACGCCAAGGCATTCCTGCCGGCAGGTGTTCGTGACATCGATCACGTGTTTCGCGTGGCGGACTGGCTGGCAATCCACTTCCAGAAGCGCAAGATCGTCGTGCTGCGGGCTGCCCACATTCTCGCCATGTTAATGGGCCTCATGTACATCGCCTATTCGGATGTGTTTCCGCAACGGATATTCATCATCGCGTTCATCGGCTTTTTCCTGATAGCGGTGCTGATTAATCGATTAGGGGATAAAGGCGCCTGGCATCGCAAGTATCTCGACTATCGCGCACTCGCCGAGGGGCTGCGCGTGCAGTTCTACTGGGCCGCGGCGGGCGTAACGAGCGGCAGCGTTTCGAAGTTTGCGCACGACAACTTTTTGCAAATGCAGGATTCCGATCTCGGCTGGATACGCAACGTCATGCGGGTTGCCGGCATGGAATGCAATGTGAAGCCTTATACCGATCCTCGGGGGCTCGATTTTGTGATTCGTAACTGGATCGGCGACGAAAATGGCGGACAGCTGGGCTACTACCGCCGCAAGGGACTCGAAAAACTGTCCCGGCAGCGGTTTACGGACCGGCTTGCCGCCGTCGTGCTCTGGATCAGCTTTGCAGCGTTCGCACTGTTCGCGGTCGCGAGCAATGACATGGCGGACCTGGTGCGCGACCCGCTCGTGGTCTTCATGGGCGTGCTGCTGCTGGTGACGGGCGTGCGGCAGTCCTATGTATTCAGCATCGCCGATTCGGAGCTCATCAAGCAGTATGAATTCATGTTTCGGGCCTTCAGGAAGGCGCGGCGGCGTATCGACCAAAGCGGGGATGACGAGGAACGCCGACGCGTGCTGAAAGTCCTCGGCGACGCGGCGCTGGAGGAGCACGCGGAATGGATACTGATGCACCGGGAGCGAGCCTCGGATGAAGGGGAAATCTGGCGAATGACAAGCTGAGGCAGCTGTTCCTTGTAGGAGCGCGCCCCAGCGCGCGACCAGGAACATATAGAATAAAAAGAATGACCAACACAACAACAACCCCCCACGTCACCGTCTGGTACGACAGCGACTGCCCCATGTGCATTCGCGAGATCAACCTGATGCGTCGGCTCGATAAACGTCACAGGATCGACTTCGTCGAAATCCAATCGGCCGTTGGCTGCCCGATCAGCACCGATGAGCTGATGAAACGCTTCCATGCGCAGGAGCGCGGCGAGCCGATCGTCTCTGGCGCCGCCGCGTTTGCCGCAATGTGGCGGGCAGTACCGGTATTGAGGCCTCTCGGGTTGCTGGCTCGCTTCCGCCCAGTGCTGTGGATACTCGAGCGCCTGTACCGTGGTTTCCTGGTCATTCGGCCCTGGCTACAGCGGCGCGTGCGGCAAATGGTCGAATCTTAAGAGCTTCCTGGTAGCAGGCCCCTTTTTCCTTGACTGATCCGACATGCCCCGGTCTAATACCCCGCTCGTTTCGCCCCTGTAGGAGCGGCTTGTAGGAGCGGCCACTGGCCGCGCCAATGTACGGCAAGTCTGTAGGAGCGCGCCCCGGCGCGCGACCCTGTAGGAGCGGCCACTGGCCGCGACAAAGTAAGGCCAGTGTAGCGGGGTCGCGAACAGACAAGGTAGGCAAGGACTGAAAATCGGCGTCCTGACGAAGGAAGACCAAGAAAGGCCAGGTAGCTCAGTTGGTAGAGCAGCGGACTGAAAATCCGCGTGTCGGTGGTTCGATTCCGCCCCTGGCCACCAACCCCCCAAAGGGCCCCATGAAGGGGCCTTTTTCGTTTTTGAACTGCAGTAGCGATTCACGCTGGATGAATTGAACGGCATCCGCGTTGTGCAGCCTCTTGCAGGATTCACGAATTTTTCATATAGTCCGAATCGGACTATATGGATCAAAAATGAGTTATTCTCGGATTGCACGTTTGCTGCCAGGCATACTGGCCTCTCTCTTAATCACCGCCTGTGTGAAGTTCGAGCCTGGGCCAGTACAGGTCGGTGACCATCTATACTTCGTGGGCGATAGCGTTCGGCTCAGTACCAGGTCGGACGGACAGCACGCGTTCGTCACGGGGGTTGTCGGATCCAGGGACCCCTTGAACTTCATCGTCGACACCGGGTCTCCCGTCAATGTGATTGACCGTGAAATTGCCGAAGCAATGGGGCTGCAAAAAATCGGCGAAAAAGAAGTTCTTTCGGGTGGTGTCGAGCCGCTGACAGCGGATATCGTCGTGATTCCCAGCGTAATTGTTGACGGCCTCACCATCAAAAACGCCGAGTTTTTGACGTTGGACCTGAACGCCCTGTCGCTCGGGCAGCTTCAGGGTGTGTTGGGCATGACATTGTTTCGTGAGTCACTTATCACATTCGATCCCGCCAATGACCGTATCGTAGTTTCCCAGTCCGAGTTGACGCCCGGAGATGCCGGCGTAATTGCCTACGATCAGGATTCCCAGTCGGGATTTCAAATCGAGGTTGAAGTGGTCGGTCAACCGGTAAAGATGAATCTGGATACCGGTGCGCCGTCCAGCTTTACATTCCCGCTGCTGCTTGGCGCGACGATTCCTATGCGAGGCGAACTGCGGCAGGGGCCGGTGGCGCAACTGGCCGGGGGCAAACGTTCGATTCAGCTCGGCACAGTCGATGGCGCGATCGAGTTTGGGGCGATCACTTTTGAGAATCCACAAGTCGCCTTTATCGATCCGTCGGCGCCCCATGGAAACATCGGCAACGCCGTGCTGCGGGAATTGGTGTTGAGCATCGATCAACGCAACGGCCTGTTGATGCTACGCATGTCTGAAGCGCCGAATGAAAACTATGTCGTCACCGCGGAAAGCTCCGGAAAACCGCGCCGCCTTGGAATGCAGATCCGTTCCGTGCCTGCCGGCAGCCTGCCAACGGTCACGATGATTGAATCCGGTTCTCTGAGCGAGCGCGCGGGCTTGAAAATCGGCGACGTGCTGGTGAGCGTAAATGAGCAGCCAATGCAGGAGCTTGAACTGAAGGAGTTAGGGCCATTGTTTAAGAGTGCAACGCCGTTACGCTTCAAAGTGGAGCGTAACGGTGAACCACTCACTGTCGAAATCCGCTGACCGGGGATTTGGATATGCGAAAACTAGGTGAGCTTGAAGGCGTTGCGCTCGGCATTGTTCTGAAACGCCAACCATGCACCGCGTATGCAGTGCGTATCGAACTGAAGGCATCGCCATCCTCTCATTGGCGTGCTTCAGCCGGCGCGATCTATCCGCTCCTGTCCCGGCTGGAACACGAGGGACTAATACAAGCGACCAATGACAACAGCGATGGCCGTGGGCGCAGGCACTTGTCGATAACACGAGAAGGGAAGAAGGCGCTCAAAGCGTGGATCAAGGCAATAGCGAATCCCGATCGACTGTCGGAGATATTCGATCCATTACGGAGCCGTATGTTCTTTCTCGGTGCTCTCGGACACCAGGAACAAATAGCGCTTGCTGAAAGCGTGCTGGAGGCTTTGGATCTGAATTTGGAGAACAGTCAGCAGTACGTGCGTCAAAACCCGGCATCAGGTGATTTCTTCGAACACCTGGGTGCGATAGGTGGAGTCATGAACGCGGAAAGCAGAATCAAATTTCTGAGAGAGGCGTTGACGCAGATTCGCCGACATAAGACATGAAGCAACCAATCGAGGGAGAATTTGAGATGCGA
>JABDOQ010000064.1 GCA_013043165.1 Woeseiaceae bacterium
AGCGGCGATTTTTCCGCAGGCGATGTCGCTTACGATCCCGGAACCAACGACCCGGTGCTGGCTCCCGACGCCTCTGTTGATGTTCTGCTGGTCAACGACATTCCGGCCGACCTTGCCGACGGCGCAATTGGCCTGAGCGAACTAGGCGCAGTTGCAGCGACCGGCAGCGGCGATCCTGGTGACCTCTTCCCGGGTGATGGTGACGATGGCGTCGATGCCATTGTGGGCACCAGCGGTGCCGACGATGCTATTGCCGGGCAATACGTGATCAGCGACATCGAACTCGCGGTGGTCAAGAGTGCGACTGTGCTCGATCCCTTTGGCGGCAGCAGCCCGATGCCCGGCGCCGAAATTACCTACCGTATCGTTGTAACACCAACCGGTTCGGAAACTGCCGTCAACACCGTGATTACCGATCCGATCCCTGCGAATACGACCTACTCGCCCGACAGCATTAGCCTGAACGGCGGCGCGCTGACCGACGACGACACCGATGCCGATGCAGGTGCATACACCACAACTCCGGCGCCGGAAATTGCCGTTGACCTCGGCGACCTGACCGAAGCGAGCGGCGCCCAGACAATTGAATTTACCGTCACGATTGATTAACGAGCGAATTAAAATGACCGATATGATGACAAGAGAAGAACTGATGAACAGCCCGGCAATGACGACCTGCAAAGGCGTGTTGCTCGCCGGCCTGCTACTACTGGGCGGCAGCGCTTTAGCACAGCAAGGCACGATAAAACTCGAGCACAGGGCCGAGCAATGGGAGAGCGTCACGGATGACAACGGAATCGAACAGACCCGACTCGTCGAGGCAGCACGTGTGCTGCCCGGAGAGGAAGTGTTGTTTACCGTTACCTACATCAATGTCGGCGATGAAGCGGCCGAAGACGTTGTGATCACCAATCCGGTTCCTGATCACATGTTCTATGTCAATAACTCGGCTACCGGTGACAACACATCCATCACGTTCTCGGTGGACGGTGGCGAAACATTTGGTGCTCCGCAGGATCTGCTGATCACGGACGCACTCGGCGCAGAGAGACCGGCTGCTGCCAAGGACTATAGCCACATTCGCTGGGTCGTTGACGGCGGCGTCACTGCCGGCGCCAGCGGCACGGTGCAATTTACAGCCGTAGTCGAATAGAAACCGAATCATAAAGCCGCGCCCGGATTGCAAGGGGCGCAGCACATTCAGGCGGGAAAAATAGTTGCTGATCTGCGGATCAGACAGTTTGTTACGTTTTTGAGAAAAGGAATCTCGCTCATGTGTGCTTTTAGATCAAGCCTGAAAAGGCTCCTTGCCACAGGAATAGTGGTGTTTTTCGGTGTCGTGTACTCGACGTCCGTGCTGGCAGTCGGCACCGACGCTGGTACCGATATCGAAAACTTCGCAACCGTAGACTACAAGGTCGGCGGAGTTGTTCAAACGCCCGAAGTCAGCCCGACTACGACGTTCGAGGTTGACCAGGTCGTCGACTTCGTCGTTACGGAAGTGGGCGGTGCAGACACCGACGTCGGTGCCGGCGAACAGGATGCCGTCGCACACTTCAAGGTCACCAACACCGGTAATGCGACGCAGGACTTCGCTCTGTCGGTTCTTGACCTGGTTGGCGGTACGGTTTTTAGCCTCGACACCATCGATACCACTGATTTGACGATCGTCGTCGATGCCAACGACAACGACGTTTATGACGCTGGCGTGGACCTGGTTCAACCGCACATCGACGGTCTGAGTGCTGACGACACGGCCGCAGCAGCCCTGGATAACGAGATATCGGTGTTTATCCTCGGTGATATCCCGACCGGCGTCAGCGATGGCAGCGCCGCGAACATCGAGCTGACGGCCACGGCGTACAAATTCGACGGGTCGCCGGGACTTGATGCGATCGAAGCTGAATCCGGCGTCGACGACGATCCGGACACGGTGCAGATCGTATTCTCTGCCGCGGTAGACTCGGGTCTGACGGCAACATTTGCGGACCAGGACGGCTACCTGGTTGCGTCGGCAGACCTGACGGTCGCCAAGGCGTCGGTCGTCCTCAGCGATCCACTGCTGCAGGTGGCGCCCGCCGCGCTAGCAATACCCGGCGCAATTGTCGAGTATACAATCACGGCCACCAACAACGGCGACCTGCCGGCCACCGAGATCGTAATTTCCGACGATATTCAGTCGGATCTGGCGCTCGAGACTGGCAACTATGCTGGCGAAGACGTGCAAATCACCAAGCGCGACGGATCGGTCGTAACCTGTACAGCGGATACCGGCGACGGTGACATCGACGGCTGCGGACTCGCGGGTAGCATACTGACAGTCAGCATTCCGACGACGGTGGATCCGGATGGAATTTCCGTATTGGCTCTGGCGGATGCACCGCAAAATGTGGTCACCGTCAAGTTCCAAGTGTCCATCAACTAGAACGTGCTAGCTGACAAGATCTATGTGATCTGAATGAACTCGGATAGCACGGCCACGGCAACGTGGTGGCCGTGTCGGCAGTCTGAAAACAAGCCGGCCACTACGTTAGAGCGCGATTCGGCCGCGGCGGGTAACACAGCCCGCCGCGGTCTTCCTGCGTCTGGGAATCCTGGAATCTCACAGAGACTCCGGCTTGTAGTACTGTGCGCGCTCGTGTTTTTGACCAGTACAAACGCTTTCGGACAGACCGCGCCGGGCACGACAATCACCAACCAGGCACGCGCTACGTACGTCGATCCCCGCGGTGATCTGCTTACGATCCCGTCCAACCAAATTGACATCAATACCGTTGCGATTCGCACGCCCGCAACGCTGACATTCACGCGGGTTACCGCAAGCGGCAGCGGTGTTCCCGTTGGTCCGACCTTGTGCGCAGCAGGCGGCGGGGCTTTCCAGGCGTTGCCGGACCCGGTTCTACTCGGCGCCGTCACTATCGATCCGAACCAACCACAGACATTGGCACCGACCGGCTTGTACAACGCCGGCGAACCCCTGTTCATCACCTTGAGCGACCTGGACCAGAACCAGGATCCGGGCGTCAGGGAAACCATCGACGTCACGATCAGCAGCGCACCGACAGGCGACAGCGAAACGCTGCGGCTGACCGAAACGGCCGTCGACAGCGGCCTGTTCGCGGGCTACCTGCCAACGGCAACCGGTAGCGCAACACCCGACGATTGCGTACTGCAGGTCGCCACCGATAGTGACGTCACTGCTTTCTACCGGGATCCGGACGACCTTAGCGACAGCGCGAGTGCCGCGGCAGTTGTCGATCCATTGAGCATCGTTTTTGACGCGGGCACCGGCAGTGCGGTCGACGGCGCGATCGTTACGATTGTCGATGCCATGAGCGGAGCGCCGGCAGTCGTTTACGGATCCGACGGCGTCTCGAGCTTCCCCTCCAGCATTACGAGCGGCGCCAGCGTCAATGACAGCAGCGGGAATATTTACGAACTCCCGGCGGGCGGATACCGCTTCCCGGTATTACCCGCGGGCGATTACCGAATTGAAATACAACCCCCGGCCGGATTCGCGGGCCTGTCGACGCTCGACATAGTTGTATTGCAGGGACTACCTAACGCACCCTTCGTTCTCGACAGTGGCTCCTTCGGCGAACCGTTTACGGTCGACGATTCACGCACGTTCCGTCGTGACCTGCCGCTGGATCCGGAGGCATCTCTGCTCTACCTGCAGAAAAGGACGGGGACTACCGTTGCAAGCCCCGGCGATTTTGTGCCGTACACCTTGCGTATCGAGAATTCGAGTGCTGTCGTGCAGGCCGACGTCACGGTTACCGACTGGTTGCCGGCAGGATTTCGCCTCGTGCCCGGTTCGACCACTATCAACGACACCCTCGCGCCGGAACCTTCCATCGGCCCGGACGGCCGCCTGCTGAGTTTCAGTATTGGCGATCTCGCCCCGGGTCAAAGCAGTACCGTTCGCTACGTTACCGAGGTTACGGTCGGCGCGACCGGTAAAACGGCGACCAACACCGCGTCCGCCAGTAGCACGACAGGCGTTCAGTCCAACACAGCAAATGCCACGCTGAGACTGGTCGCGGACCTGTTCACGGAGAAGGCGACCATCGTCGGGCGCGTCATTCTCGGCAGTTGTGATGATGACGTCAGCAATGACCTGGACGGCATCAGCGGTGTTGGTATCTACATGGACGACGGTCGCTATGCGATCTCGGACGAAGGCGGGCGTTTCCATTTTGAAGGACTGGAACCCGGCACGCACGTCGTGCAACTCGATCGCGATTCGATCCCGCTTCACCTGGAGTTGGCCGACTGCAAGGCCGACTCCCGTTTTGCGGGGCGCAACTTTTCGCAGTTTGTCGACCTGCGCGGCGGCAGCGTGTGGCGCGCTGATTTTCATTTGCGTGAGCGACCCCTGCCGACCGGCAACATCACGCTCGAGCTCGATGGCAAACCGGTGGGAACCGATGTCATTCGTTACGAAGTCACGCTGAGTGGCAGCGATGTGCCAGTCAAGGACGTTGTCGCCAGCCTCGTATTGCCGGAGGGATTGACCTATGTACCACAATCATCTGTTGTCGGCGGCTCACGCAGGAGCGAACGAGAGCTGCGCGGGAACACGATCAGTTTCAAGCTCGGCGATAAACCTGAAAGCTGGAACGAACGTATCCTGTTGGACGCGCGCCTGACCGGTGATGCCGACGGTGAGCTGGTCGCCAAAGCGCTTGCTACGTTTCGCATGATGACCGGTGAGACCGGTCGCACGCCCCTTGCAGCAAAGCAGTTCGATTATCGACCAGAGCTCAGCAAAACCAGGGCCATCAGTTTCGCGCCACATTTCGCGACACTCAGTGCCCGTCTCACAGAAAGAGATCGTCGGGAACTGGACACGCTGATTGCCGACTGGCAGGGCGGCGCCGATGCCATGCTGATCGCCACGGGACACACTGACGCGCATCGTATCGCGCCCGGACACCCCGAATTCGCCGATAACTACGAACTGTCGCTGGCGCGTGCCAGGGCTGTGGCCGCTTATATCGCCGGCGAGCTGCAGATAGTGGGCGACAGGGTCCGGATCGACGGACGCGGTCCCGATGAACCGATCGCCAGCAACGACAGCGCCGCCGGCCGCGCCAAGAATCGTCGTGTCGATCTGCGGCTGGAGAGCCGTGTACTTGTCACTGCCGCGGCGCTGGATACCGCGGGCGCCGGCAGCAGCCGTGTTGAGGCATCGACCACGGGAACGCATGCCGTCGACACAAATACGTTGCAACCTCCCGAAGACGAGCAGGCGGAAGCCGCCGTATTCAGCGAGCCGGGTTTCATCGAAACCCTGGAACCGGGCGTTGGGTGGCTGGCGCCGGCCGGCGAATTCGGTCCGCCGATACCGAGCCTGAAAGTCGCCATCCAGCACAAGCCCGGCACGCAGGTAGCACTTTCGGTGAACGGCGATGCCGTCGACCCGCTGAATTTTGTCGGCACCGAAGTCAATCGCAAGAAGAGCGTGGCAATAAGCCAGTGGCGCGGCGTCGATCTCGAGGACGGCAACAACGATTTGACCGCGATTGTCAGCGATGCGGACGGTGGGCCGATCGAGACGCTGAAGACGAGCGTCCACTTTGGCGGAGGTCCTGTCAGGGCCGTGCTCGACAGAGAAGCATCGCGGCTGATCGCCGATGGCCGAACCCCTCCGGTCGTTGCGCTGCGCTTGTTCGATCGTTACGGCCGGCCTGCGCGGCCGTCGACAACGGGCGCTTTCGCCGTGAACGCGCCGTATCGCTCGCTCTGGGAAGTCGAAGCGCTGACCGGGAATCAGCTCGTTGCGGTTGGAGATCGCGAACCGATCTATCGCGTGGGACCGAACGGCATTGCCTACCTGCAGCTGGAGCCGACGACAGTCACCGGTGAAGCCACTGTGCGCTTAAAGTTCGCCAAAGATCGCACTCAGGAGCTGCGCGCCTGGATAGGACCCGCAGCGCGCGACTGGATCCTGGTCGGATTCGCGCAAGGAACGCTCGGGTACAACACGCTGAAAGACAACATGGTGACGGCGGCCGAGGCAGGCGTAGAGAACGATGCCTACAGCGATGGCCAGGTGTCCTTCTTCGCCAAGGGCCAGGTTAAGGGCGAGTACCTGATGACACTGGCTTACCAAAGCGACGTCAACGAAGCGGAAAGCGACCAGCAGCTGTTCGGCAGCATCGATCCGAATCGCTATTACACGCTGTACGGTGACACGACCGAGCAACGCTTCGAGGCGGCCTCGCGTCGCGGCCTGTTCCTCAAGATCGAGCGACGTGAATTCTACGCGTTGTTCGGCGATTACCAGACCGGCCTCACCGTCACCGAGCTGTCGCGCTACGATCGCAGTCTCAACGGGCTAAAATCGGAATTTCGTGGCGATCACTTTGCCTACACGGCCTTCGCGAGCGACACGGACAAGGCCTTCGTCCGCGACGAGATCATCGGCGACGGGACGTCCGGAACGTACTACCTTTCGGCCAGCCCACTGGTCATCAACAGCGACAAGATCGAACTGCAGACGCGCGACCGTTTCAGGAGCGAAGTGATCGTTGAAACGCGGCCGCTGACGCGCTATCTCGATTACGGTATCGACTATGCGACCGGCGCGATTCTCATGAAGCGACCGGTACCGAGTCGCGACGACAATTTCAATCCGATCTATATCGTCGCCAACTACGAGACACCGCTGAGCACGGGCCAGAACGTCAGCGCCGGCGGCCGCGGCTCATGGAGGACCAGCGACGAACGTCTCGAAGTCGGCGCATCGCTGATTCACCAGGGTACTGAAGGCGACGCGGTTGATCTGATCGGCGCTGACCTGCGCTTCAAAATTGATGAACAAACGGAAGTTCGTGCCGAGCTTGCCACTACGGAAACCGATCTGGCCGGCCGAAATACAGGCATGCTGGCATCGCTGGAACACCAGAGCGAGAAAGCGGAACTGCGAGCCTCTTATCAGGAACTGGAGACCGGCTTCGGGCTCGGCCAGCAGAATCGCTCGGAAACCGGTATGCGAAAGTTCGGGGTCGACGGCCGTTACGTGTGGACCGACCAATTCAGCCTGGTCGGCGCTGCGTTCCGACACGACAATCTTGTCGACGACGCGCGCCAGGACGTGCTCGAAACGAAGTTCCTCTACCAGGACAGCAACCGCAATGCTGCCGTGGGCCTGATGTCAGCACGCGATGAACGCAGTAGCGGCGCGGGTAACCAGTCCGACCGTGTTTTCGTGTCCGGCAGCATGGGCCTGATCGGCAACGTACTGAAAGTACGCGGGTCCAGTGAAACGTCGCTCAATGGCGATAGCGCCGCCGCCAACTACCCTGACCGCATGCTGCTCGGCCTGGACTATCAGATGACGGATGCAGCGCTGATGTTCGGCGAGGTCGAGTCATTCAGCGGCGCCGGCAGAGAGGGTGTCCTGACCCGAGTCGGAGTGAAAGCCCAGCCCTGGCAGAGCGCGCAGCTTAATTCGACCGTACATCACGAGGCGACGGAATTCGGCCCGCGCAACTTCGCTACGGTCGGTCTTACACAGGGATGGCAGTTAAACGAGCAGTGGTACTTCGACTTCGGACTCGATCAGTCGCGCACGAT
>JABDOQ010000078.1 GCA_013043165.1 Woeseiaceae bacterium
CGGAATTGGCGACCTTCCGGATGAGGACATAAACGGTGATGATGTCGTGGACGTGCTTGATTGCAACGCGACGTCCAGCAGCGCCTACGCAGCCGAGCAGCTGCACAAAGGTTACTTCGAAGAACATGCTTACGAAGGCACCAGGTCCTGCCTGAACTGCCACGGCAAGATCGGCGACGAGCTGATCACCACGGCGCACTTCAAGTGGGAGGGCTTCGCCTCTAACATAGAAGGCCATGCGGGCCACATACATGGCAAGAGAGACATCCTCAATAACTTCTGCATAGCCATACCAAGCAACGAAGGCCGCTGTACGCAGTGCCACGCCGGTTACGGTTACGCGGAAGCCGGTTTCGATTTTTCGGACCCGGATAATGTCGACTGCCTGGTCTGCCACGACCAAACGGGCGAATACTCCAAGGCGCCGAAGACCGCCGGCCTCCCGGCGGACGGCGTAGATCTGACGCTGGTTGCACAAAGCGTTGCGATGAACTCCGGCGTGCCAACCATCGACAACTGCATCAGCTGCCATGCCGAGGCGGGCGGCGGCGACAACGTCAAGCACGGCGACCTGTCGCTGTCACTGGCCAACACCACGCGCGACTTTGACGTGCATATGGGCACCGACGGGGCCGATTACGAATGCGTTGAATGCCACAAGGTCGAGCGTGACGGTGACGAGATGGTGTCGCACGGTATTGGCGGCATGCCCTATCACTCCGTCGAAGAAGGCGACATGCAGCAGTGCGAGGACTGTCATTCAAGTCGCTTGACCCAGCATATCAACACCACGGTCGCGGGCATTATCAACTTCGAGGGTCACGACAGGCTCGCCTGCCAGGTCTGCCACATCCCGACCTTTGCTCGCAACCAGTCGACCAAGACCGAGTGGTATTGGGCGGAGGCCGGCCAGGATATCGCCGAAGAAGATATCCCGCTCATTGCAGGCCGCAAAGCCTACGACAAGAAGAAAGGCAGGTTTGTCTGGGAGAACGACGTACGGCCCGAATTGCGCTACTTCAACGGCAAGTACAAGAAATTCCTGATTGGAGAAGGCTCGGACGTGTTCACGAGCGAACCGGTCGTACTCGCGGAACCGGTCGGTGACTACACCGATCCGGCTGCCATGATCTATCCATTCAAGAAGATGATAGGCAACCAACCCGCAGATGCCAATACGAACAAGATCCTGGTTCCGCACCTGTTTGGTGGAGCCGGTGGTCCGAACGCGTACTGGGGCAAATACGACTGGAACCTCGCGCTTCAGGACGGTTCCAATGTAACTGGTCAGGGGTACACGGGCGAATATAGGTGGGTCGACACCAAAATGTACCTGTCAGTCAATCACGAGGTTGCGCCGGCAGAAATGGCTTACGGCATGGACGGTCATTGCGATGACTGCCACTTCTCCGACCAGATCGATTGGGGCGCTCTCAGCTGGAGCGGCGATCCAATATTCGGAGACGAGACCAGGATTGAATAGCCACACTCGGCACGTACAGGCGCCCGCCATGCGGGCGCCTTTTTTATTCGGTCGGCAGAAACCCTGCAAGAGTGCCGCCTGCAGGGTTCCAGTTTAACCATCGAGCTATTCGAGCATTGCCGCAAGGTTTGCCGTCGTCTGTTGGCCCCATTCTGTCCGGTACAGGATCGCCCGATTGCGCCCCTGGCTCTTGGCCTCGTACAAGGCATCATCGGCTTGGCGTATCAGTTGTTCCGGCGTTATGCTGCCGGGTGATTCGGTCAATGCGGCGCCAACGCTTACGGTGACGCTGCGTGCGGCTTCCGACGCCTTATGCTCGATATCGAGATCGGCAACTGTTTGACACAGGTCGCGCGTGAATGACTCGAGAAAGTGCGTGGTCGGATCGCACAAGACCATCACGTATTCCTCACCACCATAGCGGGCGACCATATCCAGGGGCCGGCTCACGGCGGAAGCCAGCGCGTCAGCCACCCTCTTTATGCAGTCGTCGCCGGCCTGATGACCGTAGCAATCGTTGTACAGTTTAAAATAATCGATATCGATGACGACAACCGCGACGGTCATTCCATCTCGCCGTGCCTGCATCCATACCTGTCGAAGATGCTGATCGAACATGCGACGATTGAAAAGACCGGTCAGCACGTCCGAGTGTGCGAGTCGCGTTAACTCGCGCCTGCTATCGAAAATCTCCCGTGCATTGCGTTCCAGGAGATAACTCCCATAAGTGCCTATAAGATTGGAAAAGCCAAGAAACAGGGCGCCATAGGCGACCTTTTGCAGGGGCGCGTTGAATCCGAGGCTCATGCTCAAATAGACAAGAAAGATCGGCCATCCGACCGCGACGCTCTGGCGCAGCGTCAGGCCAAGCACGAGGTAGACGTAGAATGTCGTAAACATCAGGCCCCAGGGCACCGCGGGTGCGCCGGTTTGCATTGCGATCGCACCGACAAAAAGTATTGATGCACCTACGACGAACATCGTGGCCGCGATCATATAGGGCAACCAGCGATTTTCCTTGAACACGAACATCGCAGCCAACAATGCAGCCAGGGGCAGAAGCGTCGTAGCGATGCGCACAGGCATTGCTTTCTCGACAAAGTTCGCCGGCATGAGGTAAATGTCCAGGATACAGACGATCCCGGCGAGCACTAAGCCCAGGGCAATTCCCGCTCGCGCAATCGGCAGCATTCGATGAACATAAAAGCGGCGAAACTCCTGATCCAGCGCGTGCAGCTCCTCCGTAGTCCCCGAGGAATGCGGCAAGAAGCTCGGGGCGAGCGGTATATGTGCGGCCTTATTCAGCATTTGTTCCGAAAAGCTCCCCGAGGCTTGTAAAAGAATATAGCATTAAACCTGCACAACCCCCGGTGACACACATGCGTCTTGGCGTTTTCACGCTGATAATAATATTCCCGACCACCACCCTGTCCGGCGAGCCGCCGGACAGCGATACTCTCGAACGCGATGCGGCTGTCATTGGCGAGATTATGCTGGAAAAACGGACGATATTTGACCTCTCGAATCCCGATGAAAACAACTGGCTGTATCGCCTCGCCAATCGCCTGCACATTGTCACCCAGGACAAGGTCATCAGGAAACAGCTCCTGTTTCGCAGCGGCGACGCATATTCGACGCGCGTGATCGACGAGTCCGCGCGCGTCCTGCGCCGGAATCGCTACCTGTTCGACGCTGAAATAAAGCCTGTGCGCTACAAGAATGGCACCGTAGACCTCACGGTCGTTACGCGTGATGTGTGGACTCTGAACCCGGATATCTCCGTCACGAGAAGCGGCGGCGAAAATCGGACCAGGATCGGCCTCGAAGACACCAACCTGCTGGGTCGCGGCCAGCTGTTTCGCGTGGCGCGGACCGAGAACGTCGATCGGACCTCGACCAGCTTCGAGTTTGCCGACGATCATTTGGGCAGGAGCTGGGTCTCGACCTTCCTGAAAATCGCGGACAACTCCGATGGCAAATCCAATGTGTTATCCGCCATCCGACCGTTTTATGCGCTGGACACTCGCTGGTCGGCCGGCGGCTCAATCGTTGATGACGAACGTCGAAGCGCGCTCTATTTACTCGGCAACGAAGCGGCCGAGTACCAGCATGAGCGTGACTACGTAACGGCGTTTGGCGGATGGTCTAAAGGTCTGCAACAAGGTTGGGTAAGACGCTGGACGGCCGGCATTGTGCACGACCAGAACCGGTTTGCAGCGGTTTTGAACGCAACGCTGCCGGACGCGGTGCCCGACGATCGCAAGCTGGTTTATGCGTTCGTCGGCCTGGAGGTCGTCGAAGATCAATTCCAGACGGCCAGGAATCGCGATCAGATCGGCAAGACTGAAGATTTCTACCTGGGCTCGCGTTTGTCCGCGTCTGTTGGCTGGTCTGACGAATCATTCGGTGCGGATCGCGACGCCCTGATGTTCTCTGCCAGGACGAGCCGTGGATTTGGCTCCCTGGACAAGACCGCATTGTTGCTGTCGCTGTCCGCCGACGGCCGCGTCGAGTCAGGTCATGCGAGGAACGCACAGGTGACAGCCAATGCGCGCTATTACCGCACCCAGTCGCACAAACGCCTGTTCTTTGCGAGCGTTGCCGCAACCTCAGGCCACTCGCTGGATCTCGATGACCCGGTCCAGCTCGGCGGCGACAGCGGGCTGCGTGGGTATCCGCTGCGCTACCAAAGCGGCGACTCGAAGCTGCTGCTGACGATCGAACAGCGCTACTTCACCGACTGGTATCCCTTTCGCCTGGTGCGCATCGGCGGTGCCGTTTTCGCCGATGCGGGGCGGGTTTGGGGAAAGAACCCGCTTGGTAGTGAACCCTACGGCTGGCTAAGCAACGTTGGCTTCGGCTTGCGATTTGCGCCGACACGCAGCAGTGCGGCCAAGATGATCCATCTCGACGTAGCGTTCCCGTTGGGCGGTGACAACTCGATCGATTCGCTCCAGATCCTGCTGGAATCGAAACGGGGCTTTTAAGCAGCGGCGATAATCGAAGCCGTCTACTTGCTTATAGCAGTTGCCGAGAAATCTGCTGATCGTGAACCACCTTCGTGGTACTAATCGGCCGTCAATCCACCTAACATTGCGATGCAACAATGAACACTTTTGCAACAAACACATTCCTCGGCTACCCATGAGCCACCGGCTTGTATTCGGGGCCAGCGGCTATATCGGCAGCCACCTAGTGCCGTACCTGCTGGCACGGGGCCTGCCTGTACGCGCAACGTCGCGCAATATCGAAGTCATTGCAGGCCGTGGTTGGGACGACGCCCTGCTCGCGGAGGCGGACGCGTTACGCCCGGAGACACTGGACGACGTACTACAGGATGTTGATATCGCTTACTACCTCGTGCACTCGATGGCGGCTGGCAAAGACTTCCCGCAGCTCGACGCCACCGCTGCACGCAATTTTGCCGACGCGGCGACTCGGCAGGGCGTAAAACGCATCGTCTACCTGGGAGGCCTGGTTCCTGACTCGCCGAAATCGACGCACCTGCGCTCGCGCCAGGAAACCGGCGATATTCTCCGGGCGGGCACGGTGCCGGTCACCGAGATACGGGCCGGCATGATCATCGGGCCGGGGTCCGCGGCCTGGGAGGTTATCCGCGATCTGGTTAACCACCTGCCCGTCATGATCACCCCTCGCTGGGTCTTTTCGCGGTCGACGCCAATTGCACTGAGTAACCTGCTGCACTATCTTGCCGATGCGCCGCTACTGGAACAAACCGCCGGCGAAATCTACGACGCCGGCGGCCCCGATGTATTGACCTACGAACAGATCATGCGTCAGTACGCTGAGCTGACCGGCAAACATCCACGCATCATCCCGGTTAGCGTCCTGACTCCACGCTTGTCCTCTTATTGGCTTCGCCTTGTAACATCGGTACCGACGAACATCGCCCGCGCCCTGATCGATGGTCTGTCACAGGACGTTATCGCCAATGATGACAGGTTGATTCAATTGATACCGCAGAAGCTGCTCGGATTTCGCGAAGCCGCAACCGAAGCACTCGAAGCGGATCGCCAACATGCGGTGCCTGCTCGCTGGGTCGAAGGTTCGATCGCGTGTCGTGAATTTCGGCCGGAGTATGCGTTTTATGCCAAGCAGGCGGGAGATAGCGCCGTCAGCAGCGCGAGTGCGAACGCGCTCTGGCGCGCTATTTGTCGCATCGGCAGCGACGGTGACTTCTTTTATGCCGGCTGGCTTTGGTGGCTTCGTCGAGTCCTTGACTGGGTCGTTGGCGGACCGAGTTTCCGTCGCAACCGCCGGCATCCGGACGAGCTTCGAGTCGGCGACGCCGTCGACGCATGGAGGGTTATCGCTATTCAGCCTGATGAACGACTGACAATGTTGATGGAAATGAAAGCACCCGGTGCCGGCGTACTCGAATTCTCGATCGCAGAGTCAGATGGCGGCCGACGAGTTGCCGTTACCGCTTATTTTCATCCAGCCGGCGTGTGGGGGCTCCTCTACTGGTATGCGCTGCTGCCGTTTCACGCGTTCATTTTCCGCGGTATCACGCGTGTCATCGCAAAGCGCGCCGAGTCTTCACGCGCAGCGACCTAGTCTTGTGGAGGTCAAACTGCGGCTTTGTTTCAATGAGATTTCACCTGTCTGGTGGGCAGGCCGCCACACCGTAATGGTCAGGCTGCGGTCGATACCTACTGTTTTGCTGCGGCTGATAAAATAGCCTCGGATACTGGTACTTTCATGGCTTGAGCTTGCAGTACGGGGGAAGCCTGCATGTATTCTGAAAAACATCGCTCATCAATCGAAGATCCCCAGCAATTCTGGGCACAAGCAGCAGAAGGCATTCACTGGGACAAACGCTGGAGCCGCGTGCTGGACGACAGCGAGAAGCCCTTCTATAGCTGGTTCCCTGGAGGTCGTCTCAATACCTGCTTCAATGCCGTCGACCGGCATGTCGACGGCGGTCGCGGCGAACAAACGGCTATTATCCATGACAGCCCTTTGACCAATAGTCAGCGCCGCATCAGCTACGCTGAGCTGCTGGAGGCCGTGGCGCTTTTTGCGGGCGCCCTCGCCGACCACGGAGTCGAGAAAGGCGACCGCGTTATCATCTACATGCCGATGATTCCCGAGGCCATCGTCGCGGTGCTTGCGTGCGCGCGGCTGGGCGCCGTGCACTCCGTCGTGTTTGGTGGTTTTGCGGCCAACGAGCTGGCAACCCGCATCGACGATGCGTTACCAAAACTGGTCGTATCGGCCTCCTGCGGCATCGAACCGGCGCGCATTGTCGAATACAAACCGCTGCTGGATCAAGCCATCGAACTGGCCGGTCACAAGCCGCGACACTGCATAATTCTGCAGCGCCCGCAGGTAGCAGCGAAGCTGCTTCCGGAACGTGACATCGACTGGAATGACGCCGTCGCGTCGGCACAACGGCACGACTGTGTCATCGTCGATGCAACGGACCCTCTGTATCTGCTGTACACGTCCGGCACGACTGGCCAGCCCAAGGGCATCGTTCGTGACAACGGCGGGCACGCGGTCGCCCTGCACTGGTCGATGAAGAATATCTACAACGTCGATCCGGGCGAAGTCTACTGGGCGGCCTCGGACATCGGTTGGGTCGTTGGTCACTCCTACATTATTTACGGGCCGCTGCTGCACGGCAATACGACCGTTCTGTTCGAGGGAAAGCCGGTTGGTACCCCGGACGCGGGCGCATTCTGGCGGGTCGCAGCCGAGCACAAGGTCGCCTGTATGTTCACGGCACCCACGGCCTTTCGTGCGATAAAACAGCGGGATCCAGGCGGCGAGTTGATCGCGCAGCATGACCTGTCTGCCTTGCGAACGTTGTTTCTTGCCGGCGAGCGCTGCGACCCGGACACGCTGCACTGGGCCGAGAACAAACTCGGCATCCCCGTTATCGACCACTGGTGGCAAACAGAAACCGGCTGGTCTATCGCGGCGAATTGCCTGGGCATCGAAATGCTGCCGGTCAAGGCGGGCTCGGTCGGTCCGGCGGCTCCGGGCTGGGATGTGCGTGCGCTCGACAGTCAGGGCCGGGATGTCAAACCGGGTGACGTTGGCGCCATCGCCTGCAAGCTGCCGCTGCCGCCAGGGAGCCTGACGGGGTTGTGGCAAGCCCCCGAACATTTTCGCACTGCCTACCTGAATGCCTTTCCGGGTTATTACGAAACTGGCGACGCGGGCTTTATTGATGAAGACGGCTACATTCATGTGATGTCACGCACCGATGACGTCATAAACGTCGCCGGCCACCGCCTGTCCACCGGTTCCATCGAGGAGGTCCTGGCCGCGCACAGGGACGTTGCCGAATGCGCGGTCGTTGGCGTTGTCGACGAGCTGAAAGGCCAGCTGCCGCTCGGATTTCTCGTCCTCAAGGCCGGTGTCGATCGAAACCACGACGATATCGTTGCAGAGTGCGTGAAGATGGTGCGCGATCAGGTCGGCCCGGTTGCGGTTTTCAAGAGAGCGGTCGTCGTCACGAGGCTGCCGAAGACGCGCTCGGGGAAAATTCTGCGCAGCACAATGCGCAAAATCGCCGACGGCGAAGACTATCGTTTCCCGGCAACGATTGAAGATCCCGCCGCCCTCGAAGAGGTAGGGACTGCAATGAAATCAATTGGCTACGCGAATCCATCGGCTTCGGAATAACCGTCCGGATCTCACGGCTGCCACGCTCTCAAAACGATCGGCGGTCAACGGCCATGCAGTCTGGTGAATGGCTGACCGCGCTGGCTTAAAAAACGCCTTAAAAAGGAGTAGGATTGAGTGCGTCTGGAGCGTGCTCGAGAATTTGCGCAGCAAAAATGCCGGCCGCTTCACAACACCTAAGCAATAATAACAAAGGGTGTAGCCATGGCTTTAGTCAGCTGTAAAGACTGTGGGAACGAGGTGTCGGATTCCGCAGCATCCTGCCCGAAATGCGGCTCGATCGTTTTGTTTATCTCACTGATCGTGGTCAACATTTGCGTGCGGCGACTGAAGAAAGGGGAACTTTGGTTTCGCTCTACAAACATTGGCACCAGCGCTTAGTCCGGAGAGGCTCATGAGGAAATTCGTTATCGTAGTTACTGCCATCGGTATGGTGGCCGCCCTCTTCACGGGCGCCAGTGTCGCTGTGGCGCAAACCAGTGCCGCCGAAATGCTCGAACAGGCGCGGGCCCGAGCCCGGGAAATGGAGGAGCTGAAAGCGGTACTGAATGGCCCCGATCAGAACATGCGGCTGGCAAGTTTTGACATCATGGTCAACAGCGGCGACGAAGCCATGCGCCAGATTGCTATTGATACCGGCCTCGCGAGCGCCGACACACTGATGCAGGCGATGGCTTTCAAGGAGTCGGTGCTTAGCCTGAATCGTATCGTGATGTCGCTCGAGATTGATAAGAGCCAGCCTGCAGATATCCAGGTGGCGTCGCAAAAGATTCTGGATGCCAATGGCAACGCTTACGAATTACCAATCGCCGAATCCGACAAGAAAACAGGCATCTTCAAGATCTATTCGAATAACAAAGGGCAGGTGAGCGGCTTGGAGCTTACTTTCAAGTACAGCTACGACAGCGGCAGGCTTTCGCTGGTCGACGAAACCACGATGAAGGGCCCGGTCAGGATCTACAAGGGCGGCTACGGCAACTTCATTGCGACGGCGAAGATTCGTTAGTTAGCTGGAATAACGCGTAGCCGGGCCAGCGCCACGGTCTTGCCTCCGTCGGCGGCGCTGCTGATGACGAGGCGAATATGCCGCGCCCAGCTCGGCGCTATTGCAATTGTCGCGATGCCATCTTCGAACACGATCGCACCGCCTGAAACGCTGCGCCAGCGGCGGCCCGACTCGCTGCCGCTCACCATGAGCTCAATGGTCGCTGGCAATGTGCCGGCATCAGCGACGCCGCGCCCGTCGAGCTCGATGCCCGCTATGGCTATCCGATCGCCAGGAAGATCCATTTCGATGTCGACGGGCCACGCATCCACATTGGCGATCCACGGTGGCGAATCGTCGTCGGCGACCAGGTTGACCGCCCTGTGCCCCGCATCGATCGGCAGCGCCGACCAGCTCGTTATCGAGCCGCTTCTTTGAGGCTGGGATTTGACTGTCGGCGTTGTTGGCGTCGCCGCCTTCGTCGGCGCAGCTATCGCAGCTCCACCGCTCACGAAGCGATCGACCTTCTCGAACATCTTGTCCAGACGGATAACCTTGCCAACCCCAAACCGCGCGTTAACCGACAGCAGCATGCCGATCGGCGTATTGCCCGACATCAGGAGGCTGCCGCTTTGTCCCTTGCGCAGCTGGTTCATATCGTTAGTGGGCTGCACGCGCAGAAAGCGTTCGCCGTCGTCATCAATGATGGTTACCGACAGCTGCGCGATACTACCGTCGCCGTTGACGGAGCGAACGCTTGCGAGGGCATTTGCCTTGATCCGACTGCCAACCGCACGGCTGACGGCCATGGTGCTGTAACCGCAGTCGGAAGTAATTCCGCCGGATACGTCGGCAACGGAAACATCATCGCCCAAATCCGAAACCACCACGGATTCGCCAAGCAGTGCTTTACTGCCCTCGCGAAGAAACGCGGCTATATCACCGGCCTCTTTGGCGACGTGCGTCGGCAGAATCGCGAGACAGCGATCGCCATAATGAGACAGGTATCCCTGGCCGATTTCGAGCGCGGCATTCTCGTAAGATCGTACGAGCGCCTGTTGCGCCAACGCCGGCTGCATGAGCGTCAGTAGTGCAAAAAGGCCGAATAGCTCATAGCGCTTCATTTTCTCGGCCTGCTGCGAAGCCATCGATTGAAGCGCTGCAGCAAATCGGTTGCGTTACCCGGATCCTTCGCGTCAGCGCTACCGCCACCGATGAACGGCTGCAGGCTAAGGATTAACGTCATGTACGCGGCCAGGATGGAGCCCCAGAACGCAACGGCCGGATCGGCTGCCAGCGCACGTATTCTCGCGGGCTCGAAGTCGTAGCCGCTTTCCCCGAATCGTTCGATGCCTATACTACCGGCGCGGCCGAAAGCGACGACCTGCATGGTATCTTCGCCGCCTTCCCCGGTGACATAAACAAAGCCCTTCGGCCAGGGACGCCTGGGCTCGAGCCAGCCAAGCAGCAGCTCGCGCAAGCGACCTTTGGTCTGCGGCGCCGCCAGCCGGACCTGGTCACCGAGCATCAGTTCAGCATCGTCGATCATTTTGCGTTTATCGGCCGATTCGTCTGCTGTATACACGACAACATTGCCGCTGCGCAGCACGCGTGTGTCGAACCAACTGACGGCGCGACCCAGAGTCGTCTCGCCTGAGAATGGCAGCGTCAGCGATTGCTGCGGAACCTCTGTCCAGATCAGATTTACGGCGGAACGCAGCTCTACTTCGTTGGCAACCCCGTGTTCGTCGACAACCCCGACGACCGAATATCCGCCGAGGGATTCGTCCTCCGACGAGCGCAGCGACACGGCAAGGCCCCCCTGCGGGCGCAACTGAATCGTTGCGGACGCCCCGCCGTTCAATCGCAATACCTGCTCGGGATCCGGGCTGCGCCAGCCGATCCAATTGCTGCTATAGCACGAGTGGTCGGGCAACCTGGCGACATAGTATTCCGGCAATTCGAGAGCACCACGAGAGCAAACGATCGCACCATCCACAAGCCAACGAACCTCTGTATCGGGTCGCATTTTGACCTCAACGATTTCGGTTGTGGCCTCGACCGTAAATGCCCAATTTGTCGGTTGCACGAGGCGAAGCAGTATGAAGCCGATGAAAATGACAATGCCCGCCATCATCACGGCAATAGCGAGTTTCCAGGCGGAAATCGACTCGGCGGGATCTTCTTTTGGAATCTCACTGGCGGGATCGCTCATTGAGGAACGTCGACTTCCGCGGTGCCAGCAATCGTAATTGTTATGGACGGCTGTTCACGGCCAAATCGTTCTCGAATGATCGTAACCTCTGGCGATTCGGCTGCATCGATAGGATCCAGGCGACATATATAATCGAAGGTTGTGCGCCGGCCTTCCGATATGTACTCGCACGGCATGATCGTGGCATCATGCTTGTAGGAGACGTCTGTCGCGCCGAAAGAGTTCAGGTAGATCACAACCTGCGACGGCCCAGCCTGGTCTCCCGCCGACAGAAGATAGAACTTGGAGCCGCCCGAATCACAGCCACCCGGGGTGGCCGCTAACGCAATTTCATCGGCGTCGAAAGACCGTACGACGTCCTCGAGTGCCGACTTGTACGGCAACAGAACCTGGCCATTCGAATCCGCTGGCAAAGCGTAGATATTCCGGGACGTGTATATGCCATCGCGTGAGGCAACCCGCAGGCAGACCTGGTTTTCTGCAGAGTCCACGTTGTCCGTTGTGTCCACGTTATCTGCAGAGTTCGCCACGGACTGGACTACAATCTGGTTTTTCGAGATTGCGCCGGCCGCCGCCAGGGTCATGACGCCAACGATGACGTTGCCACTGACGGATACTTCGGTTTGCACCGACTCACGCAAGGGGTCGGTCATGAGCTTGGCAGAAACCGGCGCCTCTGCTGCTACGGTCGCCGACAGAAATAGCGCCAAAAAGGAGAAAAAACGCATCGTAACCCCTCCATCCTGATTGCTGCGACGATTTTAGCACAGACGGTGGCGCCCCAATATTTGCGAAATCTCAAGCCAAAACAAACGGTTCCGGCTTCGGAATAACCGTATAGATCTCATCGCTGGTACACTCATAATCCGTATATCCAGAATAAGAACAGAGGAAATCGGCGATGGCCTATCGAACCAGCGATATTCGTAACGTATGCCTTGTGGGACCCGGCAATGCCGGTAAAACGCAGCTCACCGAGGCGCTGCTGCACGCCGGTGGCGCCATTCCCGAGTGTGGCTCGGTGGATCAGGGCAACACGGTGTCCGATTACACGCCGCGCGAGAAACAGCTGGGCCATTCGCAGTTTTCCGCAGTTTGCCACCTGGATCATGGCGGCATCCACGTCAACCTGATCGACACGCCCGGATACCGGGATTTTATCGGCCGCGCGCTATCGGTACTGCCTGCCGCAGAAACCGCGGCTGTTGTCATTGATGCCCAGGAAGGCGTCGACATGATCTGCCGGCGCATGATGGACGCGGCGAAGAAACAGCGCCTCTGCCGCATGATCATCGTCAACAAGATCGATGCCGAGGAAATCGACCTCGAAGCATTGCTTGGCGAAATCCGGGATGCGTTCGGCGCGGAATGCCTGCCGTTGAACCTCCCCGCTGCCGATGGCGAGGGCGTTGTCGACTGCTTCTTTCAACCTGAGGGTGCGGATACGGCGTTCGGCGACGTCACGTCGGCACACACCGAGATTGTTGACCAGGTCGTTGAAGTCGACGAAGCGCTGATGGAGGTTTACCTCGAGCAGGGGCAGGAAATCGAGCCGGACCAACTGCACGACCCGTTCGAGAAAGCGCTGCGATCCGGCCACCTGATTCCTGTCTGTTTCGTGTCCGCCAAAACCGGTGCCGGCATACGCCAGCTTCTTCAGATTTTCGAGCGCCTGATGCCGAACCCGATGGAAGGTAACCCGCCACGTTTCCTCAAGGGTGAGGGAGACGATGCGGAGGAGGTCGTTATCTCACCCGATCCCGACGCGCATGCTATTGCGCATGTTTTCATGGTGAATATCGACACTTTCAAAGGCCGACTCGGCACTTTCCGGATTCACCAGGGCACAATCCGGCCGGGCAACCAGCTGTTTGTCGGCGATGCTCGAAAACCGATCAAGGTCAATCAGCTGCTGAAAATAAACGGCGGCACGCACACCAAGGCAAAGGTCGGCGTGCCCGGCGATATTTGCGCAATCCCGCGCGTTGATGAGGTTCACTATGACGCCGTGCTGCACGATTCCCACGATGAAGATCATTTTCACCTGAAGTCGATCGACCTGCCGCGACCGATGTACGGCCTCGCGATCAAACCACCGACTGACAACGATTCGCAAAAGACCTCGGATGCGCTGCACGTTGTCGAAGCCGAAGATCCTTCTCTACAGGTGGAACACAATGCCGCCCTGAATGAAATCGTCCTGCGCGGACTGGGCGAACTGCACCTGCGCACAGTTCTTGAGCAGATTTCCGATCGATACGGACTGGAGGTCATTACCTCCCTGCCCTCCATCGCGTACCGCGAAACGATTACGGCGAAAGCCGAGGGCCATCACCGGCACAAGAAACAAACCGGCGGTGCCGGTCAGTTTGGCGAGGTGTACCTGCGAATCGAGCCGCTGCCTTCAGGCGAAGGCTTCAAGTTCGCGAGCGCAGTCGTCGGTGGATCGATTCCCTACCAGTATATTCCCGCAGTTGAAACCGGGGTTCGCCAGGTCATGGAATCCGGTGCCATTTACGGATACGCGATGCAGGACATCATGGTCACCGTCTACGACGGCAAGCATCACTCGGTGGACTCCAAGGAAATTGCCTTTGTCCAGGCCGGGAAGAAAGCATTCCTTGACGCCATTTCGAAGGCATCGCCAATCGTAATGGAGCCGATCGTCGACGTGACGATTACGGTGCCAAGCCGATGTGCCGGTGGGGTTACAGGGGACCTGTCGTCGATGCGCGGCATGGTTTCAGGTACGGAAGCGCTACCCAACGATCGCATTGTGGTGTCCGGCCAGGCGCCCCTCAAAGAGATTCAGGGCTATCATTCGAGGCTGAAATCGCTGACCGGCGGCGACGGCAGTTTTACGATGGACTTCAGCCACTACGCCGAAGTGCCGCGGGAAGCGCTCGAGATGGGTCCTGCAAAATCGAAGGCAGCCGGCTGACCAGCGACGTCGCCGGCCTTTAGGCGTCGTCTTTAGCTACTGTGAATCGCATCACAGGGCCGGCGCCCTGATTGCGCTATATATAATAAGGGAGACACTATCGCCGACGAGGATCCGGGCCTATGCACCAGAAGGGCAAACAAGATCGGGTAGTACCAGTTCCCAATCTGCTGGACTACTTTCGGACCTCGATCGAGTGCGTCATTTCCGAACAGGGCGTCGAGGTGGAACCGCATGCGACGCACTACGTCGTCAATTTGCTCACGCTGTTCTCGCGCTCCGAAGAATTGTATGAAGATGATGGTGAAACTTTCGGACTCAAGCCCCTTGCAATAATGCTCGCGGACGCGACAGACGCGCCGAGTCCCGTGGCAAGGAATTCTGCACTGCAGCGCATCGGCGATGTCGCGCTGTTCATTTCCGGCTTCTTCGCTGACAGCCTGGCCAGCCACGCCGTCGACCTCGACTACTACATCCACATGGGCGGCAGCGCCTACGGTTCGCTGTCCGAGGAAGTCCGCGGCACGTTCCAAGGGAAGGCATTCGCGGACACTTACAGCGAACTGGCCGCCAAGTTCCAGGTTCTCGTCGACGTGCTCAATGAAATGCGCGACCGGGAACGGCAGGAGTCTGATATCGACCTGCTTCGAACCTACAGTGTTTGGCGGATGACCGGCAGCAAACGCGCCGAGAACCTGTTACGGCAACAGGGTGTCGTACCAATCGCCAACGCGGGCGGCATACGGCAACATTAACTGCCCCGCATGCGGCTTATGAAGGCATCCGCCTCTTCTATAGCGACCTGCATGTCGCGAATCAAAGCATCGACCTGGCCTTCAAGTACTGTGGCCTGGCCCCGCAGCGCCGCCAGCGCCTGGGCGTTAAGACTGTGTTTGAGAAACAAGACATTGTCAGTCAGCACAGCCATAACCGGGTCGACTCTGTTACGCGCTGTCTGCATGCGATCGCGCATCATCAAGAACTGCCTCCTCGCCTGCGCCAGTTTGCGCTCCTGATCCGATCTGAGCGTGGCGCTGCTGTACAGCTCCAGTTCCGATTCCCACTCATCAAAAAGGTCCTCGCTGACGCGGTCGATATCGGACAAGTGTTCGTCGAGATTCTGGGTTGCTTTTCGGGAACGGTCTACTTCTTTGCTCAGTCGCTCGTATTTCTCCCCGAGTTCACCACCTTCATGACCTACTAACGCGCTGAGTTCCTCGTAAGCTGTAACCAGTTGTTCACGTGTTTCAGTCTGCGCATCCCTCGCATCTTCGACGCGATCGACCAGAATATCCCGCTTATGTATGCCAACCTTCTCGAGCGCCGAATATTGAACCGACGCACAGCCTGTAAGCACGAACAGCAATGCGCAGGCGATGCCCACACGACCGGTTTGCAGGTTGCCAGATAGTTGTGTCATCTTTGCGATTGTCTCCGACCAGATAGTCATGCAATGAACTCGTTAGTAACAAAAATCATACCGTTGATCCCGTCGATACTCAAAAAGAAACGATCCTGGGTAATGGTGGTGGCCGTGCTCGCCGTCGGCTATTTCGCCTCGGCAAATCTGACTTCCGGAATCGACTGGATGTGGAAGGAACCGCGCGATGTTCTCATCGATCGCGTTGAAGAGGTCCGCGACAGTCAGCACGAAGCGGCCGAGCAATTTCGCGACGCGCTCACAGAATTCAAGGCCGTCGTTGACCTTCCTGAGAGCGATCTCGAACGCCAGTACAACAAGCTCAATGCAGCCCATAAGCGCAGCCAGGCCGCTGCGGATCGCATCAACAAACGCGTCGATCGCGTTGTCAATGCCAGCAACCGGCTGCTCGACGAATGGAGCGATGAACTCGACGACTACAACGACCCGGCGCTGCGTCGTATTGCAGAACAGCAGTTCGATCAAACGCGCGAACATGCCACGCGGCTGATTGCATCGATGCGGCAAATCGAAGACCGCATGCAGCCTGTTCTGGCATCATTCCAGGACCAAGTTCTGTACTTGAAGCACAATCTCAATCTATCCGCGATCGCCGCGCTCGAGGGCGAAGCAACAATAATCGAGTCGAATGTCGACATGCTGATCGCGGACATGAATCGCTCCATTGCCGAGGCGGACGCATTCATCGCCGTGATTCTCGATCGCGGATAATGGACAGATCGATATTGACTCGAAGCTTACTTGAAGAACTTCGAGGCAAGACCTTTGGCACCGCCCAACGAGCCCAGCAGATTACCGCCCTGGCTGCTTTTGTCGATCAGATCCGGGAGTATTTGCGAAAGACTGCTGCTGGCTTCTTCCTTGCCGATACCGAGTTTGGATGCGAAGGCCTCGATCTTGTCGCTACCAATCGCGTCCTGAAGCTGCGCCGGTGAAATTGCGTCGTTTGCACCATCGCCCAACCAGGACTTTGCTTTCGATGCCAAATCGCCGCCGGCACCATTGAATTTGCCGACAATATCGCCGAGATCGAAACCGTCACTGCCACCCGCCAGGTCGTCGAGTGCCGATGCAGCCGCGCCGGAATCATTCGCGCCGCCGATTTTGCTCATTATTAGCTGAGTTGCCAGGCTTTTGATGTCCATGTTTTACCCCTTGAAAAAAACAATAATATGGATCGCCAGTCTAGAGAAGATTCGGTCTCGAGATTGTTAACATTTGTGTCATGCATGGCGCGTCTTTGAAACTGCAAGAATCCGTAACAATCGTTTGCAGTTCGACTCTTGCTGACTTGCCTTCGCCTATCTAAGATCCCGAGAATCAGGAAAGTTTGCTTTGTCACGTTTACCGAAAATACTGGCTTCCGAGCTGAGGAATTTCCTATGAAACACCTGAACATCATTGCCGCACTGGTTGCAGCACTTGCAATCATGTCTGCAGCACCAGCCGACGCACAATCAGAAAAGAGCAAAGCCGGCAAGGCGATGCAGGATCGTTCACAAGATGCTGTCGATCGGGCCACGATGGAGCGCGAAAACCTGGCTCGGCAGGACAAGAAATCGCGCGAGCGCATTGAAGATGCCATGGAAGATGAAGACTCCGATGACGACTACATGCGTGACGATGACCTGGATGACGACGTCGTACGCGACAAATCCGGCAAGGCGAAAGATAAATCAGCCAAAATAAAAGACAAGTCTGCCAAAGGCCTGGACAACGCAGCCACGCGAGGCAATGAAAAGTCCCAGGAAATGCGAGCGCGTCGCGATGAACGCAAAATGATCAAGGAAGAATATGGGGCCAGTGGCGATGGCAGTGGGGGCGAACTCGATGCCGATGATGCCTTGGATGCAGATGCCGGCGAAGCGTCGGAAGGCGGTGAGAAGAAAGAAAAGAAGCCGTGGTGGAAATTCTGGAATCAATAGAATTCGCCTGACCCACTACACGCCACCCGGGTGCGCTGGGTGGCGTCTCACCCCGGTGGTGCGCGAAGGCCAAGTTCTTGGGCAATTATGCGAATGGCCGCTTTTGCCTCGTTTTCGCCCCTGAAGCCCTCGCCCACGACGATCGTGTTGCCCTGACGGTCTATCGCCCTGATCGAGTAGTGAATGATGTGCTTGCCGCCCGACTGCGTCTTCATCGTGCTTTTTTTCTCGAAGCGCTCGAAGTTGTTTTGATGCATTTGTTTACGGCTGATCGGCAGGCCCAACAGCTTGCGCACGGCCGTGATGTTGCCTGCCTCATTGATGACTTCGAGTGAATTGAGCATCAGGTACAGGCAAAAAATACCGATTAGCACACCGACCGCAACGAATACGCTACCGAAAATCGAGTGACCCTCCGCAACAATCAGGTACCAGCCGACAGCGGCGAAGATCGCCCCGACGATCAGGCCGCCGAGTGCCGGTCCGACGTAGCGTCCCGTCGGGTACAGCAGTTGTTTGCCAGCAGCGTTTTGCCGGATCTTGATGACCTCAGCGACCGATTCGGTATCGATCAAACTCTGCTCGTCCCGGGCCTCTTGCACCGCGCGTTCTGACAGGTGATGCGATCGGGCCCCGGTTGCGTACACAGGGATGTCGTAGTCGCGATCGATGTTCGCCCCCGGTAACTCCGCCCGCAAATTCAGTCGCCACACATGGTAGCTGTCGCCCTGATCGGCGTCCGATCCGGCGAGCCCTTCCGGTACATCGAATCGGAAAGCCAGCCGAGTGCCCCTGGCACCCTGCTCTGCATGTGCAATAGTCGCGTCCTGCCATATTGCTTCTTCCTGACGACTGCGATTCTTGCCGCTGCCTGAGACATAGCTGTGCAGATTGTTCAGCGTCAGCTGAAACCTGGTGGCCGGATCGAACGGAATATTGAGGTCGATCGTGCCGCCAACGTGGCCGCCGATCGAGCCCGGGAACGGATCGAGCGTGACTGGCGCGGCGCCGAAGCGCCGCCATTCGATGGTGCGGCGAACCGCCCAAACCAGCAGTCCAATACCGACCAATGGGAAAAGCAGGCCGATGAGCGCAACGTAATTCTCTTTTTCGACGACCTCCTTATACAGAAGAAACGGCAGCGCCGCGGATATGAGATTCCAGAAAGCCGCAAACGCCCAGGCACCCCACATCGCGGTCTTCGAACTGGAGCGGATCGACGCCGTTTGCCAGGCATCATTCAGCAGCCATGGCGATTTCTTGAATTCGGGCTGATCGGGATCTTTCGGAGGAGCCGCCCGCCATACGAATATCAGTAATCCGAGCCCGACGCCGCCGAACACGAACAGGAAGATCGATTTGAAGCCAATCAACCCCCATCGAAGATTACGATCAATAATCGAGGTTTGCGGTTCCTCCGGATCGACGTAGATGACAATATCACCACCGCTTGCCGCGATACGTTGCAGACGACGACCCATATCCACCTGGTAGTCGCCGATATTGTCGCCGCTGTCACTCAGCGACACCCGTTCGCCAACAAAGCGCTGACCATTGAAGGTATAGGAGTACTCGGCATATGCCTCGTAGGTGTCGGAGTCATCACCGCTATGCGTTTCGTAGCCACCACGCACCAGTCTGGCATCGACCGGGACCCAGTCCTGCATACGCCACGCGTCATGGAAAGAGCTGCTGACAGACCACAGCATCCAAACGCCAACGGCGAAAAACGGCAGCGCAAACAGCGTAACGACGATCTTAGCTTTCATGAGCTGCAAAATAGCAGCGCAGGCCATGGGTCTCTGTGAACCCAGTCGTAATTTACTTTACAACGCGCAGCCGGGTAAGCGCGGCGGCCGTTGACTCAATACCGCCCATGCTGCTTGAAGATGTAATTATTGAGTTCGATAAACTCGGTGTTCATGCGATGCACGATGCGGTGAGTGGAGCGGGCAATTGCGCGCATGACTTTGTAAACGAGCTGCGGCTGGGCGTCGACGACGCTCTCGAAGTCCTCGCGCTTCAAAGTCAGAACATGGGTCGGGCACAGCGCCCGCAGTCCGACCGTGTGTTCGTGGCCGTCGATAAAGCTGAGCTCCCCCGCAAGGTCGCCTTCCCTGAGAATTGCGAGTCCGGCAATATCACCGCCGCCCGTGTGTTTCACAACCTCGAGCTTACCCTCCAGCAGCACGTGCAGCGAATCATCGGTTGTGCCTTCGGTGATGAGGTAGTCGCCGTCCGCAAGCTCCCGCGGCTTCATCAGGCCGCTGAGCACGCCCGCTTCTTCCTGCGACAGCTCCGCGCCGAGAGAGGACAATAGGATCAGGTTGGCTGTGTCGGTCATTTTTCTTCCCCAGGCACTGGCTTGATTACAGAAATAATAGTGAAAAAACCGCCATGAAAACCATACGTAGAAGGCCCAAAGAGCCGGGCATAAAGAACAGGCTAGGAATTCTTGCCGGTACCCATCAACTCGTAGTGCCCGCCACGATCCAGCGCCGCTTTATAAGCCGGCCGTGCGCGAACAGTCTTGAGAAACGCGGCGAGATGCGGATAGCCCGATGCAAGGTCTGTCCGTACTTCGGCCGCCTCGAGCGCAAAACTCATCTGCACATCGGCCGCCGTAAAACGGTCACCGCAGAACCATTTTGACTCGCTCAGCGTCTCTTCCATGAAATCCAGGTTGCCTTTCACGTTGGCGTCGAGGTAGCTGGTGCGCACCTTGCCCGCAATACCTTTTGCGACAGGTTTGACGAAGAACGGCATCGGCGCGGTTTCAATACGCGCGAGAATCAGTGAGATGATCATAAGGGGCATGAAGGTGCCCTCTGCATAGTGCAGCCAGTAGGTGTATGAGCGCCATTCCGGCGTGCCAGCCACCGGGTGCAGTCTGCCATCGTCGTAAGTGTGCACGAGATATTCGATGATCGCACCGGATTCAGCCATCGTGACATCGTTGTCTACGATCACCGGCGCTTTGCCGAGCGGATGAATCTCCCTGAGTTCGGGCGGCGCGAGGCTGGTCTGCTTATCACGGCCGTAGCGCTTGATGTCGTACTCGACGCCGAGTTCCTCCAGCAACCACAGGACACGCTGTGAACGCGAGTTTTCCAGGTGATGAACGATCAGCATTGATTCCGCCCCTTTATTTCGAATTTCGTACAGGATACTGCAATTCGAGGGTGGTGGCGGCTTCGGATCTGTTCGCCATATGCTATTCGATGCCGGTAATGTGCATGTACTACTGATTTCTCGTAGCATGAGCGCTTTGCACCCGTACTGAAGCCCGACCCACCAGCGACTCAATGAAAAAAGCGCACTCGACGACACGCCTGTTACCGCTACTGCTGGGTTTTCTCTTTGCGGCGAACAGCTTCGCCCAGGAGATTCTGCCCAGTGATGAACCGGCCGCGCCGGACCTGCGCTCGCTGCAAACCAACTGGTGGGCCTACTTCGAGGGATCCCGCGCCGAGGTCGAACCGAGGATCGAGGCCTACCTCGAGGACACGGGGGTCCAGATCGCCAGGCTGGCGCCACAGAACCAGTTGATCGCCCAGTCAGTGCTGGCAGCGGCACGCGACAACTTCACGGCATTCCTTGCGCTTCTCGACGATACCGAACTCGAGCCGCAGGAACTGGGGCCGGCAGCGGCGAGTTATTCAATCGATGACTTGCTCAAACTCGCAGCGGAAGCCCGGGTCGCACAGGCCGCCGCAGCCGAAGAGCAGCTCGAGGTGGATCGCGAAAAGCGCGTCCTCGACGGCACTACCCGGCATCGCGACGCCGTATTCGACGATTACGTGGACGCTCCGGCGGGCGACGACCGTTTCCTGGCGGGTCTGAGATTGCTGCAGGCACGCTCGGCGAAGGCTATTTCAACCCGTCGCCTGGATCTTCTGACCAAGCGATCCGAGCTCGCCAAGACCTATGCGCAGGCAACGGCAGAACGCACGGACCTGGCCAGGGATCGACTGGCGACCACGGCGGAAGATGCAAACCTCGGTGCCTTGTACAAACGCGTCGATGCTGACAAGGCTGCGGTCGAAAAAGCCGAGGAACAGCTCCGCGAAGCTCAAATCGCTGCGAGCAGTCTCGATCTGAACACAGCGCAAGGCCGATCGCAGCAGCGCCTGCAGCAGGACTCGCTAACAGCGGCAGAGATCAGTCTTGCGCTGACAAAAGCGACGTTGGCACGATCCGAGGCGCAGCGCTGGTGGACTGAAATGGCTCTGGACACGGCCTTCGATACCAGTGCCCTCGAAGACAAGGCGCTGGAATGGTCCGAGTTTGTGCGCGGCATAGAACAGCGTGTACCCGAGTGGCAGCAGGAAACCGGGAACGAACTGCTTGCGATCCAAAGCGTCAACCGGGACGGATTGGATCGAGCTTCGCGTCGCCTGCTGGACCAGCGACTCGGTACCACACAGCAAAATCTGACGCAGATCGGAGAGCTTGCTGCGGCGGTTGCCGACCTGAAGATTCTTATGCTGGTTGTCGATAGAGCCGCCGCCCAATACACGGGCGCATTCAAGTCCTGGCTTTCGACCGTAAGCCGCTCGATCAAGACCGCTTACATCCGCGTCGTCGATCTGGCCGACGTTACTTTATTCTCGATCGGAGAAACGCCGGTTACCGGTAGCGACATCCTGCGTGTCTTGCTCATCCTTAGCGTCGCGTATCTTTTGTCCCGTGGCATCCGTCACGCGATTCGGCGGGTTGGTGCCGATGAATCGAGTGGCACGCAGGCATCGCTGTACACGGTCGGTCGACTCAGTCATTACGCGATCATTATTCTCGGCCTGGTCATTGCGCTGTCCTCGATCGGGCTCGATTTCAGTAATCTTGCGCTGGTCGCCGGCGCGCTCAGTGTCGGTATCGGTTTTGGTTTGCAGTCCATCGTCAACAATTTTGTTTCCGGGCTGATCATACTTTTCGAGCACACGCTGCGTGTTGGCGATTACATTGAGCTCGATACCGGACTGACCGGCACCGTCAAAGCCATCAATGTGCGCAGCACGCTCATCAATACTAACGACAACATTGACATCGTCGTGCCCAATTCCGAGTTTGTCACCACGAAACTCACGAACTGGACGCTCGGCGAACGCATACTGCGGGTCCGTATCCCGTTCGGCGTAGCCTACGGCAGCGACAAGGAAACGGTAAAGAAAGCTGCGCTCGAAGCAGCGGCCGAAGTGCCCTATACCTTGACCCACATGAAGGGCCGCGAACCCGACGTCTGGCTCGTGGAATACGGCGACAGCAGCCTGAATTTTCTGTTGCTCGTCTGGGTTAACCGACAGGGTGCCCGACGCCCCACGAGAACCCGATCCGCATATCTATGGGCGCTCGAGACCAAGTTGGCCGAGCATGGCATCGAAATTCCATTTCCACAGCGCGATCTGCACCTGCGCTCCGGATGGCAGGATGCGCAGCCACCGCCATCGACATCACCCTCACCACCGCCCACACCACAGGAAGAACCATGAAAGATCAGACTTTGGCGATCCACGCCGGCTTCAAATCAGACCCTGCAACCAAGTCCGTCGCAGTACCGGTTTACCAGACCGTCGCCTACGAGTTTGACAACGCTCAGCATGGCGCCGATCTGTTCAACCTGGCTGTGCCGGGAAATATCTACACGCGCATCATGAACCCGACCGTCGACGTACTTGAACAGCGTTGTGCAGCGCTCGAGGGCGGTATCGCGGGCCTGGGCCTGAGCGCCGGCAGCGCCGCAATCAACTACGCAATCCTCACGCTTGCCGAGAAAGGCAATAACATTGTCACGGTGCCACTGCTGTACGGCGGTACTTACACCCTGTTCAAACACATGCTGCCAAAGCTCGGCATTGAAGTGCGCTTTTCCACGGACGACAGTGTTGCGAGCATGGAAGGCCTGATCGACGACAAAACCACCGCCGTATTCTGCGAGTCTATAGGCAATCCTGCCGGCAATATCGTCGATATCGAGGCGCTCGCAAAGATGGCCCACGATCACGGCGTGCCGCTGATTGTCGACAATACGGTAGCAACACCGGCCCTGATCAAGCCCATTGAATGGGGTGCGGACATTATTGCCAACTCGCTCACGAAATACATGGCCGGTCACGGCAATTCGCTGGGCGGCGTCATCGTCGACGGCGGGGAGTTTCCCTGGGCGGACTACCCCGAGAAGTTTCACATGCTGACGCAGCCCGAAGAGTCGTACCACGGCGTCGTGTACACCGAAGCGTTGGGAGCCGCGGCATATATCGGTCGCGCCAGGACTGTTCCCCTGCGTAACACGGGCTCGGCGATGAGCCCGATGAACGCATTTCTGGTCCTGCAGGGCATGCAGACTTTGCCGCTGCGCATGGAGCGGCACTGCGAGAATGCCATTGCCGTCGCAAAGTACCTCAGCGACGACTCGCGTGTTGACCGGGTTAATTACGGCGGATTGCCGGATTCGCCGTACTACGATCTCGCCATGAAATACACCGACGGCAAACCATCGGCGTTACTGTCATTCGGAATCAAGGGCGGTTTCGACGCTGCCGTGAAGTTCTACGATTCGCTGGAGCTGTTTCTGCGACTCGTCAACATCGGTGACGTCAAGTCGCTGGCCGCACACCCGGCTTCCACAACGCACCGACAGTTGTCCGAAGACGAACTCAAGTCAGCCGGCGTTACACCGGACATGATACGTCTTTGCATCGGAATCGAGCATATCGACGACATCATTGCCGATCTCGACCAGGCGCTCGCGGCGGCAAGCTAGCAGTCCCTGATCTACTCCCAGTCGTAGCGGAAGCGGACTCCAGCGGTACGCGGTCGGCGGTGACCGAAAAAGTGCGACGGCAGTATGCCGCCGTTGTTATTGAGGCCGTCGTAGGTAAATTCGTCGGTCAGGTTCTCGACGTACACGCTGGCTGACCAGTTGTTCGCCGACTCGTAGCCGACGCGCAGCGCCATTTCCAATGACGAGTCGATCATCGTCTCCGGGAATGCCCCCCAACCGCCGCCGCGCTCGGACTCCCAGGATGCTTCGAGGCTGGTATTGATCGAGCCGCCGCGATACTCGAACGTGCCGTTCAGAACGGCCGCTCCGGCCCAGTCCGGGGCCCAGAATAATTTCGACCCCTCGCAGCTGTCGGGCGTGTCGCCGTCACAGACCTGCTGGATGCCGGTTGCTTCGGTGTCGAGCCAGCTGAGCGCAAAATACAAATCCCAGTTCTCGTTAAACGCGGTATTGAGCGACGCTTCAACGCCGGTACCGTCGACCTGGCCAACGTTTTCGACGGTATTCGCGCCGGAATCGGTGTCGAAAAAGCTGATCTGCAGGTCTTCGTAATCGTACAGGAATGCCGAAATGCTCAGGTCAGTGGAATCGCCAAATACCCTTCCCTTGTAGCCCAGCTCGTACGAATCGACCGTCTCAGGCTGGAACGCCCTCGAGCGGTAGCCTTCGGCCTGGGTCACATCGTATACGCCGGTGACACGGTCGCCGACCGCGTCCACGAGCGAAAAGCTGCCGAAGCCGCCGGATTTGAAACCTTCGGTATAGCTGCCGTAAAGGAGGCTGTCGTCTGAGACACGATAGCGTCCCACCACGCGGATCTGAGTGTCCGACCAGCTGGCCGACGAATTGATGTCGCCATCGGTTGTGAAGATATACGCCCAGTAGCCGCCCAACAAGCTGTCGGGTTCTGGCACGTTAAGCGAGAAATCTTTCTCATCATCCGTGTAACGGACGCCGACACTGACATCAAACGTGTCGGTAACATCGAAGCTCAAATCGACGTACGCGGCCCAACCGGAAAAGTCACCGACAATACGACCCGGCTCAGTTAGCAAGCCGTCCGGGCTCGGCGTCCATGGATAGCCGTAGTAAGCATACAGGCTGGCGCAGTCGGTGATGCCCTCACCGGGATAGTAGTAGTTGCCGTAGTAATTGCAGAAATTGTCTTCCGCGCCAGAGTTTGTGAAAACCGTATCGATATCTTCCTGGTAGAACGACACGCCCGCATACCAGGAGAATGCGTCATCGGTATCGGACGTCAGCCGCAGCTCCTGCTGAAAGTAGTCGCCTTCCTGGTCCTGCTGGTAGTTATTGATATTTAACGGCGTGCCGTCGTAGTCCTCGGTATAGAAGTAGTCGTGATCCTTGTAACCGGTGTTCGAGGTCAGCGTCAATCCGCCAAAGTCGTAATCGAGTCGTACGCCCAAAGTGAAAATATCGGCGTCGTCATTGTCGCCCAGTGACTGGTCGGAGTCGGCATCTGCCGGTCCACCCTGGGGTGTGATCGAGGCTCCAAACACTCCGACCAGGTTGTCCCAGAAATCGCCTGTCGCGATTGCCCGGTAGACGGATCCCGACTGTTCGCGGGTCTCGTACTCGGCCATCGTGCGAAGTGTGAGCTTGTCGTTCTCATAAGTTGTCGACCAGCGAATGCCCTGTTTCTCATGCTCGATCAGGTCGCGGCCGTCGAAAAGGTTCTTGACGAAGCCATCTTCAGTCGAGGAATAGCCCGCGAAGCGCATCGCGAAATTGTCCGAGACCGGCACATTCACCGCTCCTTCCAGAACGAAGTGACCCCGTTCGCCGGCATCCAGATCGACATAGCCAGCGAGGCCTCCGTCGACGTCCGCCTCTCGCGTGTGCACGCTGATGGCGCCGCCGATGGAATTCCTGCCGAACAGGAAGCCCTGCGGGCCGCGAAGAACCTCGGACCGCTCGATATCGTAAAGACTGGTTACAGCGGATCCGTTGCGGCCTTCGTAGAGCTCGTTCTTGAAAATTGCGGCAGACGGGTCGCCGCCGATGCCAAAGTCCTGGGTGCGTATGCCGCGCACGCTGATCGCATCGAGGAAACTGTCCTGACTATTGCCCGTGATGCCCGGCGTGAAAGAAATCAGGTCCTTGACGTCGTTCAGATTGACTGATTCGGTGAATTCGCCTGTCAGGGCCGTTATCGCGAGCGGCACTTCCTGCACCGACTCACTGCGCTTGGTCGCGCTGACGATGATTTCCTCAAGAACCTGTGCGCCGGCCGGAGCAGCGATCGTACTGGCAGCGAGTGCAGCAGAAATAGCCGCTGCAATAGCGGTGCGTTGCGGCGCGGACTCAAAGTCAGCATTGCGTGTTCGCGACATGTTTCCCCCTTGCCTGTTGCCAGGTCGATCGCTTTGGAAAACAGTACATCGTGCCGCAGCCGAAGACAAGATCGAAATTCAGCCGTCCTGGGCCAGGCCGTGCTCCGCCAAGGTCGCGAGCATTGGTGCAAGCTGAGTTTCGTAGCGCCGCCATCGGCCAATCGAACGCGTGTGCACAGGTTCCCGAACCTGCACGGCGCTCGCCGTGGCAACAGCCTTGTCCAACGCATGGAATTGCAGGCACGATTCCTCCCATGGCAGATCGAGATAGCGAATGAGCGCGCGCGCATTGGTTTCCAGGTCGCTTACCGTTGCCTCGTAGGAAATGTCGAAAAACCGATCGCCGAAGCGGTCTCTCCAGACATCCATCAGCCGCCGATAGCGGCAATGATGGCGGGCCATCTCTTCGAGGTCGTAGGAATGCAGGTACGCGTCGGCAAACAGCTGCTTGTAGCTGGCGAAACAGGCATCCATCGGATCCCGGGTCAGGTGCACGATCCTGGCATTGGGCAACGCCTTGATAATTAACGGGATGAGCAGGTAATTCTGCGGCAGCTTGTCGACGAAACGCGGCGTCTCTCCGCGCACCCCGGCCGTTGACTGCAGGTACATCGCGCCGATCTTGTCCGGCCCAAGCGCGACGGCGGAGGCAAAAAAAGCGGCGGAGAAACGTCGCGGATCCTGGTGCTTGCTAAGTCTTCGAATCGCGAGGCTGAACTGCTGCAGTTCCCCGGCCGAATGTACCTGTGAATGACTGCTGATGATCCGTTCTACCAGCGTCGTGCCGGTACGCGGCTGCCCCAATACAAATATGGGCGCCGGCGAATCGTGTCCGCCACTGCCATCATTGAGCCAGTCGGCCGTGAATGTCTCCTCGAGGAAGTCGAACATCTCGATCTCGGCGGCCTCATCGTAAGCAACTGTTTTGCGCCTGGCCCTGGCGCCACGCGAAAAAGCTTCGAACGCCGCACCCCAGTCCTCAAGGTCCTCGAGTTCTTTTCCGATAGCGTAGTAATAAAATGCCTGCAACCGCGCGTTTGGATTGCTCTCCAGCAGTTCATCCATCTGCTCGATGTGTTCGCGGTCGCTCGCCTTGCGCGCACCGGCCAGGGACCAGTGTGCCTGCGGGCTGTTGGCCTGGATTTCGATGATTCGGCGAAACACGGTTTCTGCCTCGTCGGTACGTCCATGGTAGACGAGGTTGTTGGCGAGGTTTTGCAGATACGCCGGGTGATTCGGCTGCGACGCGGTCGCTTTCTCGAACCAGGTCTGCGCCAGGCCATGCTCGCCCATCATCGAGTAGACCGTCCCCAGTAGATCCTGAACAAGCGGATCCTGCGGCGTGTTCTTTATTGCCTCTGCGAGCGCCTTGTCGGCTCTTTTTACCTGCCCGTCGCTCATGAACAATTTGGCCAGCTGTGCCCATGCGGCCGCATGGTCTTTCTGCAATCGGGTCACGGACGCGAAGGCTGCAAACGCGGTTTTCCGGTCTTTGGCTTCGAGCGCAACCAGGCCGGTCAGAAAATGCCCCTGCACCAGATCCGGCCGGATTTTGAGTACCTGCCTGCAGCATTCACTCGCGTCGCGAATGCGCCCGCGCGACAAAGCATCATAGCCTCGCCGCAGCAATGCCTGAAGTTCCGCCGCTTCCGGCTTCGCCGCACCTGTCATCGCGTATTCAAGGTAAGCATCAGAATTGGTCCGGCCATGTGTGAAACCTTCCCTTTTGGGTCGCTAAAGCGCTTGCAAGCTTACGCTAAATTCACAGGGACCCGAATGGGTCCCTGTATTTTTTGTCGCGCCCGGAGAGATTGACTCGAATCGCATCGTGGCGATTCTCGGGCATACGGGCCGCCTCCGGCCAGAAGCTTGACTTCAATGCCCGATTAGAGAAGCGGTCATAAAAAACCCCGCCACTAGGGCGGGGTCACAATATCCGGCTAATCTGATCTCGTATTGATCAAATCTGCAATCAAACCCCGGCTCAGGGCAATTCGTTGACGCGGTCGGTGGGCGGCGGAGCGACCGGGCCGAACGTGCCGAGGTAGTTGACCAGCGCCAGGAGGTCATTGCCACCATCGAGCTTCGGCGCGGTGATCGTGTCGAACGTGCCGAAGTTGTCCCCGCCATCGGAGAGGAAGCTGTTCACCGTCACATTGTATGACGCGGCCGGGTTCAGAGCTTCGCCGTTAAGCACCACGTTAGTGATCGACACCGACGTGCACTCGCCGGCCACGATGGTCTTGGCCAAGTCGTAAGTGAAGCCTTCCGACACACCGAGGTGCAGGAAGGGCCGGCTCGATCCGGCCGGCTGGCATTGCTCTTCGAGCACAGAGACGATCTCGGCCCCGGTCATCGGGAACGTCAGCAGCGTATTGCCGAACGGCTGGAACGTGAACGCCTCGCCAAAGGTGACGACGCCGTCGCCTTCGCCGTCCGATTCCGGGTACGTCAGGTCAGAACGCACCCCACCGGGGTTCATGAACGCGACCTGCGCCCCGCTGGCCGATGTCGCCCACAGCTGGGCATCGGCAACCAGGTTGCCGGCCGCCGACTCGACACCGCGGTCCGATCCGGGCGGTGTTCCACCACGGAAGATAGTTTCGGTGATCGTTCCGACCGGTGTGCTGCCGGCCGCGTCGGCCAGCGGCTGCCACTTGGCGATGATCCCAGTAAGCACCGGATCCGGGGTCAGGGTCGCCTGGTCGACGGTATGGTTGGTCGCCGTACTGAGGTCGCGGCGAACGTCGTGGGTCCGTTTGTCGAGGACAAGGTTGACCTCCGTAACCACCCGACCGAACGAGTAGGCGCTCGTCACGATCCGGGGATTGCCGGCGGCATCCGGGATCAGGCAGTTGTATGGCAGATGCGTGTGGCCCGTGATCATCACATCGATCGCGGGATCCAGCGCATCGTTGATCGCCACGATCGGTCCGGAGATGCCGACGCAAGCATCCACGGCGCCCGGAGGAGGCGTCTGGGAACCGCCCTCATGCAACAGCACTACGATGGCCTCGACGCCCTCTGCCTTGAGGATCGGGACGAGTGCGTTCGCGGTCTCGGCCTCGTCAAGGAAGTTCCAGCCCTGGATGCCGGCAGCAGCAACCAGAGTGTCGGTCGCCTCCAGCGTCATGCCGATGAATCCCACCTTGACGTTGTTAAATCGCTCGATCCAAAAGGGTGGTAGGGGTGTTTCGCCGGCATCCGTGGCAACGTTGGCAGCGAGCCACTGGAAGTAGGCCCCGTCGTAGGGTGCTTCGGGGAAGTAGCAGCCGTCAACGGGGTGACAGCCACCGTACTGCATACGCAGCAGTTCGGTAACTCCCTCATCGAACTCATGGTTGCCGACGCTGGCGATATCGAGCTGCATCGCGTTCAGCGACTCGACGGAGGGTTCATCGTGGAACAGTCCTGAGAACGCCGGCGAACCGCCGATGAGGTCGCCGGCGGCGACGGTCAGACTGAACTTCTTGCCCTGCCGGAGTTCGTTGAGCTTCGCCGAGAGGTACTCGGAGCCACCGGCAGGAAAGCCGTCGATGGTGCCGGGCGTGGTCGCCTCCAGATGACCGTGGTAGTCGTTGATCCCGAGGATCTGAAGTTCGATAAGTTGACCCTTTGGATCAGGGTTGCCCTGGTACGGCCCTGCGTATACCGCTGACGACAGCAGGAGCGCCAGAATAGATATGATGTTGACTGGTGCGCGTTTCACGGTTGATTCCCCTCGTTTCTAATAGGACAGCTAATAATTGACAAAATGATCCGCAGCCTGGGGATTCTTGAGTTCTTAGTTTCCCCTGCGAGTAACGCAATGCCGGCGGTTTCAAGTACCGCACGCAAGCACTGTCAGAACATAGGGCGAATATCCGTCAACCCCGTCAGGCCCATGAGACCACTTCGCCCACATGCTGCCTGTGGGCAAGGCAGGCGTTGACCGTCAGAAAGTCATTGGTCCTGCAAATGATATTTCGGACCGAGAGGATTCCCCGGTATTGTTATCGGTTGTGCAACTCGGGGTCAATGGATGCCTCAACAGGTGTTATACACACTAATGCGAGGCATTCGCAACAATTCATTACGTCTGTGGAGATTATGTTATGTAAGAGCCGCTATGGGCCAACTGCTGCCTTCCACGGCCCGGTGCGCCTTAGGTCGGCTTCCGAAGGCGAACCGGCTCCTGATATCAGATTTTCCGAAATCGACGGCCGCAAAAAAATAGGGACCCGAATGGGTCCCTACATTTTTTTGGCGCGCCCGGAGAGATTAGCGGCCGCTTCGCGGCCCGCTTGTCGTCGGACTAGCGCCCTCCTCGGTGCGAACGCAGCCCTGCGGGCTGCACAGTTCGAACTCGCCGGCCGCAAAAAAAATAGGGACCCGAATGGGTCCCTACATTTTTTTGGCGCGCCCGGAGAGATTCGAACTCCCGACCGCTCGGTTCGTAGCCGAGTACTCTATCCAGCTGAGCTACGGGCGCTTGGTTTGATTGTCGCGGCCATTGGCCGCTCCTACAATATAGTTGTGGCGGAGAGAGAGGGATTCGAACCCTCGAAGGGGTATTAGCCCTTACTCCCTTAGCAGGGGAGCGCTTTCGACCACTCAGCCATCTCTCCGATGTGTTCGTTCCCGCCACCCTGCAGGCTTTTCCGCGGGGCGCCATAGTACTGTCCGAGGTGGTTGAGGTAAAGTGGTTTCCGAGCCTATTCGGTCGTATCGGGCTTATCGGAATCCCCCGCCGCTTCCGCGGCTTGCTCGCTCTTGATTCGCTCGTAGATTTCTTCCCGGTGCACTGCGACGTCTTTGGGTGCATTGATCCCGATTCGGACCTGATTTCCCTTGACCCCGAGGACGGTGATCGTGATATCGCTCCCGATCATTACCGTCTCTCCAGCGCGTCGCGTCAGAATCAGCATAGCTTCCTACTCCTGCCTGGCGGGGCTCCAAGCCCCGTTCTTAGTACGCGTCGATCTTCCTAAACGCTTGTAATACTAGCCGATTCTGGCATCCGATGCCCAATTATGGAAAATCGGACCAACAAAAAATAGACCAACCGCTCAGGAGAGTTGTTCTGCCACCCAGGCGGAAACAGATTTGAGCGCCTCATCAAGCTTGGTCGCGTCGCTGCCTCCCGCCTGTGCAAAGTCCGGCCGACCGCCGCCTTTGCCGCCAACCTGCTCGGCAACGGGCTTGATGAGGTCGCCCGCACGGACCTTGTCCGTGTTGTTCTTGGTGACACCGGCGGCCAGCCGAACCTTGCCGTCATCGACCGAGCCCAGCACGATCACGGCGTTTTGTAGCTTGTCCTTGAACTTGTCGACGGCATCACGAAGCGTCTTCGCATCGGCGCCATCCATGCGCGTCGCAAGTACCTTGATACCGGCAACCTCTTCCACGGCGTCCGAGTGGTCAGCGCTCTGTCCGGTCGCCAATGCCTGTTTCGCCGCCGCAAGCTCTTTTTCGAGGTCTTTGCCGCGCTGGAGCAATGCATCGACCTTGGCCGCTGCCTGCTCCGGCGTGCTGCGTAGCATTCCAGCCAAATCCTTCAATGTGCGCTG
>JABDOQ010000099.1 GCA_013043165.1 Woeseiaceae bacterium
ATCTTCGACCAGCGAAATACCGGATCTCCCCTCGCATACGCTCTGCCATGCGTCGTCCAGGCGACTGCCTACCGGCGAAATAATGCCCATACCGGTTATGACGACACGTCGTTTGCTCAATGATATGTCCGGTGTTGAACGGCGGGAATGCCGTTCGGAACTGAAGAGAACGGGCGCGGCGACCGACGCCGCGCCTGCTTGCTTAACCCTCGCTCTGGCGAGCGGTTACGAAGTCGATTGCCTGCTGGACCGTGGTTATCTTCTCGGCTTCCTCGTCGGGAATCTCGGTTTCGAATTCCTCCTCGAGGGCCATTACCAGCTCGACGGTGTCGAGCGAATCCGCGCCAAGATCATCGACAAAGGAAGCATCGTTCGTCACCTCGTCTTCTTTTACCCCGAGTTGTTCGGCAACGATGCCTTTAACTTGTTCTTCGATACTGCTCATAGTGATTGCTTCTCCCAAGAAGACTCAATTTTCCTTTGCGGTGGACCCAAACCGCGGTATTACTCCGCCTGGATGACCGTAAAAGGTCACTCGAACGGCGCTCCGATTGGTCCGTTTACACGACCGATTCGATTGTAACTCCCTGATATTTCAAGGCGCTCTCCGGTCGTGGGAGGCTATTGTATGTGAATCATTCATGGCAATCTACACGCCCGGAACGATAAATGACGCCAAATCCGGCACGGCTGGCAGCGCAAATGGCAACGCCTAGTCCATCACCATGCCGCCATTCACATGCAGCGTCTCCCCGGTGATATAGGCGCCGGCGTCGGACGCCAGAAACAGCACCGCGTTGGCAATGTCTTCGCCCGCCCCCAGCCGTCCCAGTGGTACCTGGGCCAACATTGCATCACGTTGCTCTTCCGAAAGGACCTTGGTCATATCTGTGTCGATAAAACCCGGCGCAACGACGTTGACGGTAATACCGCGGGAACCGATTTCCCGCGCCAGTGATTTCGAAAATCCGATCATGCCGGACTTCGTCGCGGCATAGTTGGCTTGGCCGGCGTTACCCATGATCGCGATGACCGACGCAATGCTGATAATGCGTCCTTTTTTTGCTTTCATCATTCCTCGAAGACAGGCTTTGCTCATGCGGTACAGGCCGGTCAGATTGGTGGCGATGACCTCGTCCCATTCCTCCTGCTTCATGCGCATGAGCAGGTTGTCGCGCGCGATGCCCGCATTATTGACGAGGATCGTCGGGTTACCCTCGTTGCCCTGGAGGTCCTTCAGGGCCGCCTGCGCTGACTCCTCATCGGCAACATTGAGGACGATGCCACGTCCACTGTCGCCGAGCGCCTTTGAAATTCCCTCCGCACCCTCGCGGCTCGTTGCTGTGCCGACGACCGTGGCGCCTGCCGCGCCGAGAGCTGCGGCGATAGCGGCGCCGATCCCGCGGGATGCACCCGTTACCAATGCGATTTCGCCGTCAAGGGCGTCCGTACTGAAGAGCTGGCTCATGAAGTGTCCTTCGGTTTGGAGTGTTTTCAGACCCGCAATGCTTTTTGCAGGCTGTCATTATTATCGATAAAGCTGACCGGCGTGTTCTTGTCGATGCGACGAATCAGTCCGGCCAGGACTTTGCCCGGTCCGCATTCAACGATTGACGTTGCACCGCCCGCAATCATCGCCTTGACGGTCCGCACCCATAGTACGGGGCTGTATACCTGCAAAGACAATTTAGCTCTTATGTCGTCGGCATCGGAGTAAGGTTCGGCGGTTGCGGCACTGATGACGGTGATCCCGGGCGTCCTGAAGTCGGTTGCTTCAAGCGTTTCGGCAAGGGATTCGCCTGCCTGTCGCATCAGGGATGAATGTGACGGTACACTGACCGGCAGCACGATTGCACGCCGTGCACCATGCTCCTTCGCGTAGGCGACGGCCTGGCTGACTGCCGTTGCGTGTCCGGCGATCACGACCTGGCCCGGCGAGTTGAAGTTCACGGGCTCGGCAATGCCGATCGTCGATGCCTCATCACACAGCGAGACAATGGTCTCGTCGTCAAGTCCGAGTACCGCGGCCATCGCACCAATTCCTACCGGTACGGCTTCCTGCATTAGTTCCGAGCGGCGTTTGACGACGCGCATCGCGTCCGCGAAGTTTACAGCGTCGGCGCACACGAGCGCCGTGTACTCCCCGAGGCTGTGTCCCGACACTTGCACCGGCCGCGGACCGCCCGCGGCCTGCCAGACCCGATACGCGGCCGTGCCCGCCGCCAGCATCGCCGGCTGGGTTACGACGGTCTCGCCCAAGCGTTCGGCAGGACCTTCCTGAACCAGCTGCCAAAGGTCGTAGCCCAGAATCTCGCTCGCCTCAGCGTAGGTTTCCTGCACAACCGGAAACGCGCTTGCCAGCTCCGCCTGCATGCCCGGCGACTGGGAGCCCTGTCCGGGAAATACCATTGCGATTGTCAAAACCGTCCCCTTTGCTTCCTGATTGATACGCGTACGGCCCACTCCGCCCGAGGTCGCGGATTATATAGCTGCCCCCTGCCGGACTCTAATCCGCAGCAGAATCGCGCCCACAACGCCCCCCAGCGCCCCAAACAGGTGTGAATCGACGGCCACCGTGCCGCCGGCTGTGCTCTCGGATCCCGGCAGGGGTCCGCTGAACTGCTCCCAGGCCAGTTTTCCGAGCAGCAGCAGCATCAATATGAGGGCCTCCGTGTCGGGTTTCCTGAGTTTTTCCATGAGCCCGGCGGCGAGAATGCCATGCAGCAGTCCCGACAAACCGACATACCACATGAGCATCGGATCGAATATCCAGAGGCCGACGTCCATTATAATAACCGTGAAAACGCCGATCAGAATCCACCGGAACCAGCCGTAAACATCGCCTACCAGGTACCAGACGAGGACCAGCCCCGCGCCGTTTAGCGCAAAATGCGGCCAGCCCAGGTGCACGAAATGTCCGCTCACCAGGCGCCAGAACTCTCCTGAGCCAATCGCCACACGATCGAACCGCAACCATTGCCGCGTCATTTCACCGCCGAGCGCAAGCAAAACGGCAATAAGCAGTACCAGGACGGGCAGCAGCCATCGCCCTGCTCGCGTAGTTGCCCGCGGATATCGATCGAGTTTGTCTAACCCCATGTTTGATATACTGACGTTTACGGTAATTAAGAGTCAATTACGCGGCATCGCCCGATTTCGGCGATACCGCCCCGGAGCAACAGCATTGAGTCAGAATCCCAGGGCACAGTGTCGCGTCAAGCGGCAACAGGGTTTCACGCTGATCGAAATAATGGTCGTCGTGATCATCATCGGTATTCTCGCCGCTATCGTCGCGCCTAACGTCATTGGTCGAATCGACGATGCGCAGATCACCAAGGCCAAGGCAGAGATATCGAACATCGAGAATGCGCTGAAGTTCTATCGTCTCGATAACTTCACGTATCCGACAACGGAACAGGGCCTCCAGTCCCTGGTAACCAAGCCGACCGACCCGAATATCCGAAACTGGAAAACCGGTGGCTACCTGGATCGCCTGCCAAAAGACCCCTGGGGAAACCCTTACCAATACCTGAATCCTGGCAACAACAACGAAATTGATGTTTATACGCTGGGCCGCGACGGCCGGCCCGGCGGCGAAGGCCTGGACGCCGACATCGGCAACTGGGATCCGGAGTAGCTTTCCAAGGCCAACAAGGGTCCTCTGCCCTGATGACAACAAATCGAAAAGTGCGCGGATTCACGCTGATCGAGATCCTTGTCGTCGTCATCATTATCGCGATAATTTCGGGCGTCGCGCTGATGTCCATGAACCTGATCGGTGATGACCGTGAACTCGACACCGAGCGCAAACGGCTCGCGACGTTGATTGAACTGGCGCAGGATGAGGCCGTTATGCAGGGTCGTGAATTCGGTCTGGAATTAATGGCGTCGACCTATCGCTTCGTGGAGTTTGATCCGTTTGAATCCCGCTGGAATGAAGTGCAGAACGACGATCTTTTTCGAATGCGGCAACTGCCTGAAGGCATGGAATTCGAACTCTATGTCGAAGACAAACGCATTCTCCTCGAGAACGATCCCAAATTGCTCGAGGACCCGGATGATGAAGAAATGTCACTCACTGTCGAAACTTACGCGCCGCATCTATTTGTTTTTTCGAGCGGTGAAACAACGGTTTTCGAAATACGCCTCAAACGCCCGCTCAACGATCAGCAGCTTGCCATGCGCGGCAATCTGCTTGGCGCGATCGAATTCGTGGAGCAGGAAGACTGAACCGTGATGATTCGCAGAACACAACGGGGATTCACGTTGGTCGAGGTCATGGTAGCGCTCACGATCGTGGCATTTTCGCTGACGGCCATTGCGGCCAGTATGAATCAGATGATCGATGCGGCAAATACAATGCGGGAACGCACCTACGCCGGCTGGATAGCGCAAAACAAGATCGCAGAACTTCGGCTTGCGAATGTTACACCGGAGGTCAGTTCAACGAGTGGCGAAATCGACTATGCCAATAGCCAATGGACATGGCGCGCAGTAGTGTCCGAAACAGGTATCGAAGGATTCTACCGCCTCGATGTTTCGGTCTCGTTCGCGGGAAGCGAGTACAACATCCGGACCGTGACGGGATTCATTGGTGAACCCATGCCTGTCGGCCGGGCCAATCAAATCTGGAGCCGCGGCTTGCGTTCGAGTGGAGCTACGGGTTGAAGAGCGTGCTGCAAAAAGGATTCACGCTGATCGAAGTGTTTGTTGCGCTCACGGTTTTTGGAGTGATGGCGATGCTCGCCTATATGTCGCTGGGGCAGACCTTGTCGAATGCTGACATGTTGAACGAACGCATGGATCGCCTGCAGGCGATACAAAGAACAATCAGCTACCTCAGCACTGAGTTGATGCAGGCCGTACCGCGACCTGTTCGCGTCGAACTCGGCGATGCGCCGGTGCCGGCACTGCGGTCCAGTTTCGGTTCGGAATTTGCCCTGCAGCTGACCCATGGCGGTTGGCCGAATCCTGCGGGCGTACCGCGCAGCACGATGCAGCGGACGGCGTACCGAATCGAAGACGGCGAGTTGATTCGCTATCACTGGAACGTCCTCGACCGAACCGTGAACAACACTCCATTGGCGACGATCATGCTCGAGGATGTCGAAAGCCTGACGTTCCGTTTCCTGCAGCCGACGAATGAGTGGACCGACCAGTGGCCGCCGCTGTCGGCCCAGGGAATACCGAATACCAGCTTGCCACGCGCCGTGGAAATCGTCCTGACCCTGGCTGACGAAGGCGAGATCAACAGGCTTGTCGAGGTATCTCAGTGACGTTTGCAGCGCAGAGGCGTGGCGTAGCGCTGATCACCGCGCTGCTGATCACGGCACTGGCGGGGTCTGTGGCTGCGGGATTGTCGTGGAACAACGCACTCGATGTCAGACGCACCATGGTCATGCTCTACCGTGACCAGGCGATCCAGGTGGCCGTTGGTTCCGAAGGCTGGGTGCGCGCCATCCTGCGGGACGATACGGCGAGCGGCAGTACATCCGACCACCTGGGAGAAATATGGGCCACGGAGATCCCGGCGCTGCCGATCGAAGCCGAGGCGGTTCAGGGCGAAATTTATGGCAAGATCGAGGATCTGCAGGGCCGGTTCAATATCAATAATCTGCTGGATGGCAATGGTGAAATCGACGAGCCATCCTTCGAACAATTCGAACGGTTGCTGGCTGCACTGGGTCTCGACCCCCGGCTGGCAGGCATTACGGCCGACTGGCTCGATGCCGATCAGACCGAGGGCATCCCCGATGGTGCCGAGGATCCGTTCTATACCGCGTTGACACCGGCCTATCGGACGGCCAATCAACGTATTGCCAACGTCACTGAACTTGCAGCCCTCGATGGTATGGACCGCGAGAGCTTCGAAATTCTGCTGCCGCACGTGACGGCACTGCCAGAACGAACGTCGATCAACGTGAACACGGCTTCGCTGGCTGTGCTGCAATCACTTGGTCCGAACATCCGCGAAACAGACGCAGAGGGACTTATTTCCTTGCGCGAGGACGGCGGTTTTGTCGACTATGCCGGTGTGTTCGCGCCGCTCATCGCCGAGGGCATGCAGCAGTGGATCTCGGAGACGACCAGTTATTTTCAATTGAAGGCGGTCGTTCAGATTGATACGGTGCGCATAACTATGTTCACTGTGTTACATCGGGACCCGAATAGTCCTGACGTAATTCCGATAAGCCGCAGCCTGGGAACGATTTGACATGGCAGAGTATCTCGTCATTCGATTGGGACATACGTCAGATGGTGCGGTCGAATGGATCGTGGCTGACGACAGCGGTACTCGCCGTGGACAAACTGTCTCTGGTTCGCTCGCCGATGCGGCCAGGGATGTCCGGGGCCGACCGGTTATCGTGCTTGTGCCGGCCACTGAGGTATTGACGACGACCGTAGAGATTCCGATTCGGAGCGGACCCCGACTCCGTGCTGCGCTGCCCTTTGCGCTCGAAGAAAACCTGGCCGATGACGTGGATACGCTGCATTTTGCGTCGGGCACACGCCGTGAAAACGGCAAGTTGCCGGTTGCCGTGGTCGCACGCGCGAGGATGGACGAATGGCTCGAAGCGCTCGATGATGCCGGTATATCCGCCGCCCGGATAGTCCCCGAGAATTACGGTCTTGCGCGCATACCGGGGACGATGAGTGTGCTCATCGACGGCGACTGCGTCATGTTTAACGATGGCGCCGATTCGGAGTTCGTGATGCAGGGTGTGCGACCCAGCGATACGCTGGTAGCCGCAGGGTTGTTGTCCGATCGCAGCGACGACGAACCGGACGACGGCGAGCCGTCAGGCCATCTTGTTGCGTACTGTGAAGCCGTCGATGAAGAACGCCTGTCGCACGACTGGATCGCACTGAGGCACGAGTTGCACAGTGTTGACGTCAATCTGCTGCCTGACGGTGCGTTGCCCCGGCTCGCTGTCACGGTGGCCGGCGGCAGCGGGGTCAACCTGCTGCAAGGCAGATACGGCATGAAAACAGACTACCGCAGCCAATTTCGCCCGTGGCAGAACGCGGCCGTGCTGTTATTGGGGCTTGTGATCGTTGGTCTGGTTGCAAAAGGCGTCGACCTGTATCGACTGACACAGGAGGCAGCGTCGCTGCAGGCACAGTTCATCGAGGAATACCGTCAAATTCGACCGGGCGACACCCGCGAGGTGCTGGACCCTCTCAACGCGGTGCGATCCGTCAAACAGGGACTGGGCGCTGCGACCGGACCGCAGGTGTTCCTGCCCTCCTTGCGACAGCTCAGCGATGCGATGGCCCAGAATTCGAATGCACGCATCGAGACGATTAGTTACCGAGCCGGTGTGATCGATGTCCGCATTACGTCGCCGGATGTTGCGACGCTCGACAAGATACAGAAATCGGTCAGTGCGTCGGGGCAGTTTCAGGCCTCGATCCAGTCGACCGACCAGGTTGCCGACCAGATCAGCAGTCGCCTGCAAATACGCGAGGCAGGATCATGAAGGACTGGTTCGAGTCGCTGGAATCGCGCGAACAGCTTTTCGTTGGCCTTGGCGCTGTCATCGTCCTCGTTGCAATAATGTACGGGTTTATCTGGGCCCCTCTGGACAGGAACCACGATGCCATGGCCACGAGTGTCGATGACTGGCAGCGATCACTGGCCGAATTGCGGCCCCTGAAGGGCCTCGCACAGAGTGACAGTCAGGCCTCGGGTTCCACCGCGAAGGCCGGTCGACAAGCACCGATCATCGTCGTCGACCAGACGCTGCGCAGCCGTGGACTCGAGCAATTTCGCCGGCGCAGCCAGCCCACGAGTAGCAACGGCATTCGGGTTGAATTCGAAAACGTGGCGTTCGATGAACTCGTCCTATGGCTCGGAGACCTTAGCGATCAGCATGCCATGCATGTTCAGGCAGGAAGCCTCTCGACGGGGTCGCAGCCTGCACCGGGCCGCGTCAATGCGACCTTGACTCTGGAGCGCGCTCTTTGATTGACACAAAACGCGGCCTACTGCTTGTCGCAGTACTGACACTTGCACTCGCCCTGATCGTCTTGTTCCCTGCACGTGTCGCCTACCATTGGGCGGCGCCGCCCGAGCTCGCTGCAAGCGGTATCCACGGGACCGTATGGAACGGCAAGGCCGATGCCGTTGCGATGGATGGCATCTATCTGAGCGACGTCAGCTGGCTGATACGGCCCATGCACCTGTTCACAGGTAAACTGGTCTACCGTGTCAAAGGCGCTCCGCTATCGGGATTTGTCGAAGCTAACGTCGGTATCGGTATCGGCGGCACATTGACCGTATCCGACCTGAATGCATCGTTGCCGCTGCTTGCCCTCGCCCAGACTCTTAGAGTTCGCGGTCTGAGCGGTGACGCCAGCCTGCAGTTCGAACGCATTCAAATGCGCGACGGTTTGCCGATCACGGCCATTGGCACAGTGCAGGTGCGCAACCTGATGGCGCCATCGCTCAGCAGCGAGCCCATCGGCGGATACCGTGCGGAATTTTTTACCCAGAACAACGGCGTTGCGGCAAGCGTTGAAGACACCGATGGCGTTCTGGACCTCGCGGGCAGCCTGCAGATCAAAGCGGATCGCAGCTACGAGTTCATCGCTCAGCTGATTGCGAAGCCCGAAACACCGGCAGGTCTGCGAAAACAAATGCAGTACCTCGGACCCGCCGATGAACGCGGGCAGCAAGAGCTGCGCGTAGAGGGCCGCCTCTAGCCTGCGTTGCGGCTATACGTCGACCTCGACGAAGCTTTGCAGCAGCGGGAAATACAATGCACAGCGTACGTCAGTGCCTGCATAGGCCGTGTAAATCGCTGCGTACTTTCTTAGCTGCGGTTTGTAGCGATCCGTTTCGGCCCGCAGGAACCCTGCCAGATTGCCGCCTTCGTGCGAGCTGGTTTTGTAATCGATAACCCAATGCACGCCATCGCTGTCGATGCGTACCCGATCGAGGACAATCGACTCTATCTTGCCCTCATACACGCCTGTTAACGCCATTTCGGCATGCCCGTCGCCGCTGGCGATCCACTTGCCTTTCGCGTCGGCCAGCGTGCTGCGCAGCGCGCCTTCAACGCGCTCGGCAATACTTTCGATCATGACCTCGCCAATACCCATCTCTTTCAGCCATCGGCGCGTTACCGGTCTGTAGTCGGTCAGCAATTCCGGATTCGGCGTCGCGCGATTTTCGGCAAACAGGTACAGCCAACGGTGCACAATCGTGCCGGCAATGCGTGCTTCGGTTCCAACCCAGTAGAACTCGACCTCTTCCTCTTCTGCCGTCGTATCCGAGACTGACGGTGTCCCAAGAAGCGAGGCAACCGGCGGCAATGTCCAGGTCGTTTCGAACCGGCGCAGCAGCGGCTTCATCCACACGTCGTCGTCAGGGGCATCGACGGCAACCTGGTTGACAAATGCGCTCGCGTATTGTGGCTCGAGCGCAGGCCACAGGAGATGCAGCAGACTTCGCTTGGTGGGAGGTTTGAAAGCCGATCCGTCAGGAGTAACCGTCGTGTGTCCGATCAGATGCAATGATTTACGCGCGCGGGTACAGGCCACGTAAAGCAGGCGCGCTTGCTCGTGTCGGTCTTTCCGGGCTTCACTCAATTCGATGAAGCGATGCACCGGGTCCGTACTGAGTTCGTTGCGCGGACCGACCGGGCTGATCACCTTTCTTGCGGCGCCGTGCTCGCCCGGCACATCGAACCATGACAACACGCTGCGATTGCCACTGCCTGGCAAACGCCCGAGTCCGTACAACAATACATGTTCAAACTCGAGACCCTTTGCCCGGTGCATTGTCATCACCTGCAGCCGTGCGCTGACGTCACTGGACACTCGTTCAAGATCGAGCATCGATTCGAGTTCTGCTACGTCGTTCAGCGACCCGCAGCGTTCATGCTTTTCGAGTACGTGAAAATATCTATAGACGTTGCTGACGGCATATTCATCATCGAGTATCGCGGGCCCGCCAAGCGTCATCCAGGCAACCTCAACGAGTTCCCTGAGCCCCTGCAGCCGTCTCGGCGCCACCAGGGTGGCGAGCACGCTGTACGATTTCTCGACGGCCTGTCGGCCGCCTTCAGACAGCGAGGCAAGTCGTTTGTCGTTCTGCAAAAGCTCCCAAACAGTGCTTTCCGTGTCGTTTAATACCAGGGCATGCAGATCGGTCCAGTCCAGGCCTATCCACGGCGCACGCAGGATCGCGAGCCAGGCAAGGCGGTCACCCTGATGCACTGCTGCACGAGTAAGCGCGAGCACTTCGATGACTTCAGGCAAGTCGGTAAGCCGATCGATTTCTATCGCACGATAGCCGATACCGGCTTTTCGAAGTTCGGCCAGCAGGTTCGGCAGCTGTGTTCGCCCGCGCACGAGTACGGCTATTTCGTCTTCGGGGTATTGAGTAAGCGTCTCAGAAATCACCTTGCAACCGAGTTCGGCTTCCTGCTCAACGTTGCTGCCGAACACGGGATGGACGTAACAACGGCCTACTCCCGACAAATGCGGGACGCTGACTGCTTCAGAATACGACACAGCCCCGCTCGAAGGCTCGTCCCGCGGTGCGAGGATCTCCGGAAACACCGTGTTGAACCAGTCGACCAGAAATTCGCCGGAGCGAAAATTCCTGCGCAGCAGGAGGGATGTGAGTGTCACATTTCCTATACCGTATTTTTTTGCGAGCAGGAACTGGCCAACCTCGGCATTGCGGAACCGGTAAATTGACTGCATCGGGTCGCCGACACAGTACAGAGTGCGGCCATCGCCCTGCTCCCAGCCGCCCGTCAAGGCCTCGAGCATTCGATATTGCGCACTCGAGGTATCCTGCATTTCGTCGACCAGGAGATGACGAACCTGGTAGTCGAGCAATAGTGCAACATCCCCGGGCTTGTCCGCGGTGCCCAGCGCCACCCCCGCCGTCAAAGCAATCTCGGTGTGATCGGCAACACCTCGCTCCGCGAACAAACGCTTCAGTTCGGTAACGGCCAGCGGCAACAACCGAAATAGCGCAAGAAGTACGTTCCACTGTTCGTCGCTGTATTGCACGGGTGGCAATGCTCGGACCCCGTCAAGCAATTCGGCAAATTGCTGCTGCTCTGCCAGTTCTTCCAGCAAGGCATGCATGGCCGCTTTTTGTCCGGTGTCGCCGGCTGGAAATCCCTGCAGCTTGTTCACTCTTTTCCGAACCTGGCCTGCCTTCGTCAGCAACAACTCCGCAAGGCCATGCCACTCCAGGATCCTGTTCGGATGGGCTGTTGGTGATCCTTTCAACCCGTGTAGTGCGCAAATCGGATCCGCCGCCGAGCCGCTGCCGCGCAGGTTGGCGGCGGCATAGTCCTGTAGCTCGGACAGCACAGTGCCGACAGCAGCCGGGAATGCCGACGCCGTACGCAGCAGATGTTCCGTCACCGAGGTTTCGAGGTTCTGCTCGAAACGTCGCCTGAGTTCATCAGCTTCCTGTGCTGTGAGCAGCCCGCTCCCTATAAAAGGCAACCACTGATCCCGCGTACGCAGCATCTGTTCCAGGTAGGAGACATAAACCTGCGTGTTGTTGTCGACGTGCACCAGGACTTCGCGCGTTGCCGAGTTCATCGGCCCGCTTTCCGCAAGCCAATCCAGCGTCGCCAGCGCCGCGGCGCGATACAGCGAACTGAGTTCGGCGTCGGTAACGATCCGCGCGCCGCTCGCGCCCTCGGGCGAACTGATGGGGCGCAGCCGCGCGATGAGTGCATTCAGTGAATCCAGTGTCTGAATCCGCATACGTCGCGGGTTCGAGAGCAACTGCCAGCCAAGCTCGCGATCGTGCTGCAATGCCGCCGCGGCCAGCGTTTTGGTCAGTTTCTGGTGTTCCTCTTCGGGCTCGTCGCCACGATCAGCACCCTGGAGTGCCGCCAACACTCGAAACTGCATTTCGGCGGCCGCCTTGCGAGTAAATGTAATGGCCAGTACTTCTTCGGGATTGTCGACGGCGGAAAGCAGCTTCAGGTAGCGCTGAATCAGGAGTTCGGTCTTGCCCGACCCCGCAGGCGCCTGCACGATGAAAGAACGCGATATGTCGAGCGCATCTGTCCGCGCCTGCAGGTCATCCTCGAGAAGGTGTGGGTCAGGCATCGCGACGCAATTCCGTGTAGCGGCTGAGGAGGTTGAAATAGCGCGCGTCTCTGACTCCCTGCAGGCGATTGATGCGCACGTCGCCGAGACTCAAATCTTTACAGGCCGTGCGCACCTGTCGCTGCCAGTCGGCCAGCGAGTCATGCCAGTCCGTTTCAGCGGTGTAACCCCGACCCGCGCCGTCAAAACTCACTTCACGACTGTCGATATTCACGAGTGCCACGGCGGCGACAGGATCGTCAAGTGCGCACGCGTAGGCGATCAGCTGAAATTCCCGGGGTTGCCCATCGCTTTGCAGGAATTTCTTCTTCGCGCCTGTCTTGTAGTCCAGGATTACGAGAGTCTCGTCAGGCAAACGATCGATTCGATCAACGCGAAGCTGCAGGCGCACACCGGCCTCGGCAAACCCGACCGCGTGTTCGACGGCTGCGATCGAAAATTCGCCGCGCCCGAGATCAACCGCCACGAAACGCTGCAGAAGCCCGCCGACACGGTTGCGTTCCAGATTGAGCAACTGCATGAGCACGCCGTCGCTTTCGCGTTCGTGACGGGCGAACGCGGCATCGAGTGCTGCCGCAATACGCCCGCGCATCTCGTCGCCCGACCAACTGTCTATGTCGGAGCGGGACGGCGCGTCGATGTATAGCTGGTGCAGCGCGTCATGAATGATATTGCCGCGCAAGAGTGCGGGCAGCCCGACGGCCTGGGCCTGCAGGTTCCTGACCCCGAGGCGTCCGACGATGAATGCCGCGATTGGATCTGTCATTTGCCGTTGAATCGTTCCGGCGCCACCCGAAACGTGCTCGTCCGCGGTGATCTTCGGCACCGATTCCTGCACAACCACGGCGGCACTTCGCTTTGACAGTGTGGCGGCATGCCAGCCAGGATCTTTTTGGGCTGCCTCACGCCTCGCAGCAAGCGCCGGCAAAAGGCCACTGGCCGACTGCTCGGCATCGTCCTCGGTCAAGGCATAGCTGCAGACCACTTCTTTGGCTGAACTCCCGAGTCTTAGCAGCAATCGTTGGGCGTATGCGAGCGTGTCTGCGGGCTCCGCATCCGGCATGCCCTTTTGTCGCTGCAGCAGGCGCGAGACCAGGGGCGACGCATTCCCGGGCGGCGGCCAGTTTGCGGCGCTAAGACCGCTTATCCAGACTGCATCGAACTCGGCGCCCGACGCCTCGAGCGGCCCCATCAGCTGCACAGCCCGGCCTTCCGACTCGGGCTGAAATACCGTCCCGGCGGCCATCACTTCAAGACGGTGAACGGCGGCCTCGCAGCTCATTGCGGGACTGACAAGATCCAGTCGCGCGAGATCATTGAGAAGCTCCCGCCAACGATTGACGAGCTGAAAGTCGAAGCTCGACAGCGTTTCTGTACCTGGCCACTGGCATAACTTGAGAAATTCGTCGATACAGACGGCCCACTCTGCCGGCGACGCGCTCTGGGGTAACTCTCTTCGGCGTTTCGTAATGGAGGCGACGACGCGACGCCATTCGGCAACATCCGTATCATCCTTCCGGCCCCGAAGCGCGGCCGATAGCATCGCCGGAGACCAGTTTCGATCCGGCAGTTGGCGAAGGCGCAGTTCCAGGGCGCTGCGCCCGCCAGTCGATGCCGAACCGATGAGCGGTGTGCGCAGCAAATGACCGATGTCACGTGCCGGAAGATCGCGAACCAGCCACTGCAACAGCAACAGGGAAACCGACACGGCTGGATAATCGGCCAGCTTGCGTCCGTAAGAAACGTTGACTGCCTGCGCCGCGGAAACTGGCGCGTATTGCCAGCCCGGGACCAGCCCTTCTCGCACCCGGTGTGTTTTGTGTTGCGCCTGCTGCTCCAGGTCGCCGGCAATTATGGCAATCTTAAGATCCGGGTTGCCGCCGAGCAGCTGACGTGCCCAGGCCCCGGCCGCACGCATTTCGGCGTCGGCCGTTTCGAAGCACTGCAAAGCTACCGATCCGGCAATTTTGGGCACGGGCGCAGAGCCAACGTCACAGCCGTTTTCGGCAAGCACCTTGATGATCGACTCGACGAGCGGCCTGTCCCGGTCGAAGCCTACAAAAGTAACCCGCCCGGGGATGGCAACGCGGCCCATGCCGATCAATCCTTCGACCAACGCTCCGAGTCCGGCGTCGTCCACCCAATGCTCGCGCTCGAGGACGCCGACGTAGCGTCCGGCAGCGGCGGCAAACAGCCTCTGATCGCTGCTCGTTGCCGACCGTGCGACTTCCCGGATGGTCACACGCCAATCGGCGAGCCGTTGCCAGGTGTGGCGGGACAGCCGAACGAGACCGCTAAGACCCGCAGTGGCCGAACCGATTTCCTTGCGCAGACAGCGCTCCCACAATAGCTGGCTATGGTGCTCGTTGATCCTCGTAGGCAGAGATGCCGGATCCGATGAAGCCAGCAACTGGTTGTCGAGCCAGTCTGGCCACGAGCGAATCGCAGGGCTTTGCCAGGCGACTTTTCCAGCCGCAAGCTGCTGCTCTGCGAACTCCTCTCGCAATACTCTTGCGAGTCGGCGATTCGCCGTAATTACGGTTGATGGACCGCGCAGTGCATCCGATAGCCACTGATACATCGCTCAGGCGTGTTGCTCCAGACAGGTCTCGATGCGGTCGAAAACGACGTTTATCGTTTCGGTATCGGGCAGTGTCGTGATGCGGAAGTGATCGGTGTATGGCGTATTGAAACTGCTTCCCGGTGCAACGAGCACGTGATGGCTTTCCAGCAATTCGAGCGCAAAGGCCTGATCATCGAAGCGCCCCGCAAATCGGGGGTCAAGCCGAATAAAGGCATACATGGCGCCCATAGGCCGCTGCGCGGAGAGGAATCGGCTTTCCCCAACCCGGTCTATGACCGCCTGCCTCGACTGATACAGGCGGCCGCCGGGCGCTACCAGCTCGCCGATGCTCTGGAAGCCCCCAAGGGCTGTCTGCACGGCCCACTGACCCGGCACATTGCTGCACAGACGCAGCGCCGACAGTAATTCCATGCTGTGAAGATACTCTTCGGCCCGATCGAGCTCGCCGCTGAAAACACACCAGCCGACACGGTAACCGCAGGCACGATAGACCTTCGACAACCCTGAGAATGTCAGGCAAACCGCGTTTTTTACCAGGGTTGCCATCGGGATGTACTCGGCATCGTCATAGACCATCTGGTCGTAGATCTCGTCGGCCAACAGGACCAGCTTGTGCCGTTCCGCCAGCTCGACTATGCCTGTAAGGGTCTTCTCGTCATAAACGGCACCGCTCGGATTGTTCGGATTGATAACGACAATCGCCTTGGTCCTGTCAGTTATGAGGCTTTCAATATTGGCGAGGTCGGGCAGGAACCTCTTTTCCGTGCTGCACTCGTAGTGCCGAACCACTCCGCCGTTGAGTGCCACCGCGGCGCTCCATAAGGGGTAGTCCGGGCTGGGCACGAGGACCTCGTCGCCCGGGTTGAGCAACGCACGCAAGGACAGATCAATGAGTTCGCTGACGCCGTTGCCAATGAAAACCTCGTCTGCTGTGACACCGTTGATACCGCGATTCTGTTGCTGCATAACGACGGCTTCGCGCGCCGGAAAAATGCCTTTCTGATGACAATAGGGTTCGGCCTGGCCGAGGTTTTCAATCATCGCAAGACGCATGGTTTCCGGTGTTCGAAAACCAAACAGGCCGGGGTTACCAATGTTGAGAGATACTATTTCGTAACCGCGTTTCTCCAGTTCGAGCGCACGATGCGCGAGCTGACCGCGAATCTCGTAACGTACGCTTTTCAGGGTTTCGCTGGTGGGTATTTGTTGGTCCATAAATGCAATCGATCTCGCCGTGTATATCTATATTGCCGAGTGCTCTTGCAGCTCGGCGATTAATTCCTGAGAGTAACCCAACCACTCGCGCAAAACCTCTTCCGTGTGTTCGCTCAATAATGGCGGCGCCAACCTGTAGCTGACCGGTGTCTCTGAGAAGTCGACAGGATTCGATACGATGGGTACGTCCTGTCCGAGCGTGTTCGCAAGTTGGCGAACCAGTCCGCGTTCTTCGGCGAAGGATCCCGTGAGCACCTTGTCGATCGAATTTATTGGTCCCGCAGGCACGCCGACTGCCCCCAGTGCTGCCAGCCAATGCGCGGTGGTCTGCGTTCCCAGCGTAATTTCAAGGAGGCTGATCAGTTCGCCGCGGTTCGCTATGCGATCACGGTTGCGCCGGAATCTCAAATCGCCTGCGAGTTCAGGCATGTCAATACACTTTGCAAGTGCGGCAAACTGCCTGTCGTTGCCGACGGCCAGCATGAGGTTGCCGTCGCGTGTTGTAAACGCCTGATACGGTACAAGATTCGGATGCCCGGTACCCATCCGTTGCGGAACCTTTCCGCCAACCAGGAAGTTCATGTTCTGGTTTGCCAGCCAGGCGACCTGGCTGTCGTAGAGAGGCACATCGATATGCTGTCCGAGCCCGGTCACTGCACGCGCGTTCAGCGCCGCCAGTACCGCGGTCGTCGCGTACATGCCGGCCATGATGTCGGCGATCGCAACCCCCACCTTTTGCGGTCCGGCCGGATCGTCACCGGCCGGGCCTGTAATACTCATCAGGCCGGCCGACGCCTGGATCATGGCGTCGTAACCAGGGTCCGCGGCGCGCGACCCGCTTTGGCCGAAAGCGGAGATCGAACAGTAGATGAGTCGCGGGTTGAGCGCACAGAGTTCGACCGGACCGAGCCCATAGCGTTTCAGTGTGCCCACCTTGTAGTTTTCAAGCAGCACATCGGCGGTAGCGGCGAGATCGCGTATGACCGCCTGCCCCCTGGGATTGCTTATGTCGACAGTGGCCGAGCGTTTATTGCGATTCGTCGATAAAAAATAGGCCGACTCGCCCCCGGCCACGCCGTCCAGCCACGGTGGGCCCCACTGGCGGGTATCGTCACCGACACCGGGTCGCTCAATCTTGACGACGTCGGCTCCATAGTCACCGAGCAACTGGCCGGCCCAGGGACCGGCGAGAATCCGGCTCATATCGAGAACCCGGATATTGGAAAGTGGCGCTGACATGGACTGCCAAAACTCCCGCGCTGTTCGCGTCAAAAAAACCCGGCCAACCTTGCGGTTGGCCGGGCGGGTCCGCACGGAGATTGCGGATTGCGTGACTCGGTCGCCCGACTATTCGTCGTCAGCGTCCGGGTCCAGCTCTTCTACCTCGGCACCTTTCACGTCCTGCGGTACCGGTGTGTGTTCGATTGCCGGCTTCTTCTTGCCGTACCGGATAAGAAGGTCTTCCTCCTCGTCTGGATTCAGTCGCCTGATGTTCCTGATCCGGATCGGCCCGCCGTCGAAATGGTCTTCAAACAAGACTTCACTGAACGCCGAGCAAATACTGCTTGTATGCGATCTGAAGGCGATTCCCCAGCTCGACTTGAGGCCGAAAGCCCGTCGCTGCAACGTGACATGGTACTTGCGGCGTCCCGACGTCGACACGATCAGATTCGACTCATCAAGGACGGTGTATCCTCGGATACTTGGCTCATAGATGCAATCGGAGCCCCGTAGAGCCGACCGGTCAGCATCGCTGTTTGTGCCGGCACAAGCTACTAAAACACTTAAAGAAAAACCTATAAATAGTTGTTTAATAGCAACTTTAGTCTTTCCCCGCATTCTAAGCATAGCCACCTCCAGTGTCGGCTAATCGAAGCATTTACATCCGGATTAGACCCCGAAAATGCGTTTAGTTTAGGCCGAATCCGCAGCCCCGGGGTCCCGATCCGAGCCATTTCCGAGACCGACCGGGCGCTCCGAATCCCGGATCCACTCACTCCAGGAGCCCACATAGAGCCTTGGTTCCCTGTATCCGGCCTCCACTCCCGAGATGGCCAGATGACAGGCCGTCACTCCTGAGCCACACATCACGGCCCACGGCGTGTTCCTGTCCTCACCCAGTACGGAAAGCCACAGGGCCTCGAGAGCCTGCTTCGACTTCCAGCGGCCATTGGTGTCCAGGCTCACGGGAAACGGCAGACTCAGGGAGCCCGGAATATGTCCTGCGACCGGGTCTATGGGCTCGATATCACCGCGAAAGCGCGCGGCGTCGCGCGCGTCGTACAGGCGCAGTCCGGCGATCGCGTCCAGGTCGCTCTCAAGTTCCGCTGTCGTCAGGACCATGTGGTCACGCGGATCAGGCCGGAAACGCAGCTCTGAGAACCGTTCGGCACCGCTGACTATGGGTCCGGCAGTAGTAATCCAGTGAGCAAATCCTCCGTCCAGCAGTCTGACGCGCGTATGCCCCAGCCAACGCAACAGCCACCACGCACGTGCCGCTACTGCGCCGTTGCCCGCGTCGTAGACAATTACGTCTGAAGCGTTACCGATTCCCAATCGGCCGAGCGTCGCCGCAAACGTATTCACGTCCGGTAGCGGATGGCGGCCGCTCTGCGGGCTGATCGGTGCGGCAAGGTCCCGATCGAGATCGGCGAACACGGCTCCGGGAATGTGCCCCTGCATATACGCGCGCCGGCCGGCACCTGGGTCGGCGAGATCAAATCGACAATCGATGATCCGCAAATTCGAATCGTCGATCTGCGATTTCAATGCATGTGCATCAATCAGGTTGCTGTCTTGTCTCATCCATACCTCTGCTTTTAGGCGCTTTTGATCTTGTACAGGGCGGGTACGTCGTGGACAATAGCGTGCCGCAAAAGAAGCCTGGAGTCGATCTGCAGGCAAACAGGGAGTCAGATAAGTGGAAAAGATTTTAGTCGGCCTGAAACGCGTTGTTGACTACAACGTCAGGGTTCAGGTGAAGAGCGACGGCAGTGGGGTCGAAACGGATGGCGTCAAGATGAGCATCAACCCATTTGATGAAATCGCGCTGGAAGAAGCTCTGCGCATCAAGGAACGCGGTGAAGCGTCAGAGGTTATCGTTTTGTCCATCGGGACCGCCGAGTCACAGCAGCAGCTGCGTACCGGCCTGGCCATGGGCGCAGATCGGGCGATCCTGGTTGAGACCGACGCCTCGACCGACCCTCTGACGGCCGCGCGGATTTTCCAGGCGATTATCGAGCGCGAAAATGTGGACCTCGTCATCCTCGGCAAACAGGCGATCGACGATGACAACAGCCAGACAGGCCAGATGTTGGCGGCTGTTTGGGGACGCCCGCAGGCGACCTTTGCATCGGCTGTGAGCATTGACGGCAATACCGCGCGCGTGACTCGCGAGGTAGACATTGGTCTTGAAACTATTGAGATTGACCTGCCCGCCGTCATTACCGTCGATTTGCGGCTGAATGAACCTCGCTACGTCAAATTGCCGGACATCATGAAAGCCAAGAAGAAACCTCTGGATCAAATCCCGTTCGCCGACCTTGGTGTCGAGACCGCGCCGCAAATCAAGACAATGAAATTCGAGCCCCCCGAAGGCAGGCAGCGCGGCATCATGGTGGAAGATGTGGCAGGCCTGGTGACAGCCCTTAAAGACAAAGGACTCGTGTGATGACGAAGGTACTCGTAATTGCTGAGCATGATGGCGCGGCACTGAATCCAAGCACGGCCAAGTGCGTCTCCTGCGCGAAACAGCTTGAAGGTGCAGAGATCGACATCGCGGTCTTTGCAGCCTCCGCTGCAGCCGTTGCCGCTGAAGCGGCGCAAATAAGCGGTGTCGGTCGCGTTCTTACGATAGAACGCGAAGAGAACGATCCTGCTGTCGCCGCCATTCTTGCGCCGCAAATCGCTGCGCTGGCCTCAGCTTACAGTCACGTATTCGGGCCCTCTACGGCCTTTGGCAAAGATGTCATGCCGCGCGTCGCTGCCCTGCTCGATGTCAACCAGATCAGCGACATCATGAGTGTCGAAGGACCGCATGTTTTCAAACGCCCGATCTACGCCGGTAACGCAATTGTGACAGTCGAGGCGCCGGCGGAGAGCCCGTTAGTTGCGACGGTTCGAACCGCCTCGTACCAGGCTGCCGAAGGCGGTAACTCAGCCACGATCGAAAGTACAAATATTGACGCCGAGATTCCGACGCACACCCGCTTTGTCGAGGTGCAGACCGGACAATCCGATCGTCCGGACCTGCAATCCGCCGCCAAGGTAGTCTCCGGCGGTCGCGCGCTTGGCAGCGAGGAAAATTTTGAGCTGATCTATAAGTTGGCCGACAAGCTCGGCGCGGCGATCGGCTCGTCCCGGGCCGCTGTCGATGCCGGTTATGTGCCACCGGAAACCCAGGTTGGACAAACCGGCCAGATCATTGCGCCGGACCTGTACATCGCTATTGGCATCTCGGGCGCGATTCAACACATTACCGGCATCAAGGATGCGGGCACCATCGTCGCAATCAATAAAGACGAAGAAGCCCCCATCTTTGAGGTGTCGGATATCGGACTCGTCGGGGACCTGTTCAGCATCGTCCCGGAACTGACGAACGCGCTGGACTAGGACCCGGCTTTTCCGGTGTCTACAGGGCGTCGAGGATGGCCTCGGCCTTACTGACTTCGAACTGCCCTGGCGCCTCGACCGCGACATGAGTAGCGACGCCATCGTCGACGATAATCGCGAATCGCTGGCCGCGCATGCCCATTCCGAAGCCGGTGGCATCCATCTCCAGCCCCAGTGCTCTGGCGTATTCACCATTGCCATCGGCCAGCATCATGACATTGTCGCCGACATCGCGATCCTTGCCCCAGGCATCCATGACGAAGACGTCATTGACAGCCATGCAGGCAATCGTGTCTACACCCTTGGCCTGCAGCTTAGCCGCTTCATTGACGAATCCCGGCAGGTGATTCATCGAGCACGTCGGCGTAAAAGCACCCGGCACGGAAATGAGCACGACTTTTTTCCCGGTGAACAGGTCCTCGCTGGAAATTGCGCCGGGGCCCTTGTCGGTCATAACGCCGAAAACGCCAGATGGCATCTTCTGGCCAGCTGAAATTGTCATTACTAATTACTCCTGTTGCGGTATTGAGATTGAGGGCATAATCGGCAATGCTTTTTGCCCGGCTTTGATCGATTCTAGCAGGAAGAGAAACACTATGGACTTTGCGTTAACTGAAGAGCAACAGCTCATACAAGATGCCGCTCGCGAATTCGCCCAAAATGAAATTGTTCCCATCGCCGCACAGTTCGATGCAAGCGGCGAGTTTCCCCTGGAGACCATTCGCCAGGCCGGTGAACTCGGTTTCATGGGCATCGAGATACCCGAGGAATACGGCGGATCTGGATTGGACTCGATCAGCTATGTGCTTGTTATGGAAGAAATTTCTGCGGCGGACGCCGCCCATGGCACGATTGTGTCGGTGAATAATTCACTGTTTGGCGTGCCGCTGCTCGAGTTTGGCAGCGAAGAGCAGAAGAAGAAGTACCTTCGCCCGGTCGCCTCAGGCGAGGTCAACGGCGCCTACGCGCTCACCGAACCCCAATCGGGATCCGATGCCGCAACCATGCGCTCGCGTGCAGAACGCTCTGCAGACGGTTCGCACTACACTCTGAATGGCAAGAAAGCGTGGATAACATCGGGACCCGTCGCGAAATACATGATCGTGTTCACGCAAACGCTCGATAGCAGCGGCGAATCGATGGGTATCAGCGCTTTCGTGATCGATACTGCGAAACCCGGATTTCGCGTTGGCAAGACGGAGCCAAAACTGGGCATCCGGGCTTCGGCAACCTGCGAAATAGAGCTCGAAGACTACGTTTGTCCCGTCGAGGATCGAATCGGCGAGGAAGGAAAGGGCTTCAAGATCGCGCTTACCGTTCTCGATGCGGGGCGTGTAGGCGTTGCGGCACAGGCCATTGGAATCGCGCAGGCCGCTTACGCTGCAGCCGTAGATTACTCGAGGGAGCGCAAGGCGTTTGGCGCCCCGATCGGCAGTTTTCAGGCGATTCAGGACAAGATTGCTGATATGAAGATGCGGATCGAAGCGTCCCAACTATTGGTCCTAAAAGCGGCGTGGTCAAAGCAACAGGCCAAGAAAAGCGGGTCGAGAAATACGCTGAATTCCAGCATTGCGAAGCTCTATGCGTCGGAAACCGCGATGTTCGTGACCCACCAGGCGTTGCAGATTCACGGCGGCATGGGCTACAGCAAGGAACTGCCGCTGGAAAGGTATTTTCGCGACGCGAAAATCACCGAAATCTATGAGGGCACCAGCGAGATACAGCGCATGGTGATCGGCCGGGCGGAGACGGGACTAAGGTGACCGTGTTGAAGAATCGCAGGAGCGCGCCCTGGCGCGCGATAACGGAGACGATTGGCCCTCAGTAGTCGTTATCGGCCACGTGAATAATCAGACCATCCAGCTTATCGGAAACCTCGATCTGACAGGTTAGGCGACTGTTCGGCTTTCGCTCGAATGCTGCGTCGAGCATGCTGTCTTCCATGTCATCCATTTCGGGTATTTTGTCGAGCCAGGCCTCGTCGACATAGCTGTGACAGGTGGCACAGGCGCAGGCACCCCCGCATTCGGCCACTATGCCGTCGATATCATTATTTATGGCACCTTCCATAACCGAATAGCCGCTTTCCACCTCAACCTCATGGCGGCGTCCATCAGTGGCGACATAAGTGATCTTTGGCATTTCTGTGTCCCGTGAATATCAACGCGCAATTCTAGGGGCGCTGACCGTTTCCGGTCAACGCCCCTATAGCTAAATACTAAAAATAGAGATTGAGCTGAGTCGTCGTCTCAGACACGCAGAGCTTTGGCTTTCTTCGCGTCCAGTTCCCGGCGTTTCTTCCGAGCAGCTTCTTCGGCGAGCTTGATCTGGCGATTTCGCTCGACATCAGCGTCGATGACGTTTATCCACTGGTTCGCCGTGCGCACAGAGCGTGGCGTCTGCGCCGCCCTGCCAAATGCCGCTTTCGCATCCGAATAGCGACGCAGGTTGTACAGGCACATGCCCAGTGAAATCTGAATATTGTCCGGGTTCTTGAGGCTGCCTTTTCGAATTGCATTGTTTGCCGATTTCACACATTCCGAGTAATTACCGATATTCAAATACGCGTTGGCAAGCCTTTGGTCCAGTTCGCCGTGCGATGCAAGCTTTGCGGCCGCTTGCAGCGCCGGGATAGCCTTTTTATCTTCCTGTGCCAGCATCCACGACTGCGACAGGAGACGATAGTTCTTCTCGGTTTTCGGGACGATGCCGGCATTCATCTTCTCTTCGAGCAGCGTTGCAGCTTTGTAGGGTACTTCCGCCTGCAGGTATAGCTGCGCCATGGTCACAAATTCGCTGTCTTTCTCCAACATGCCCTGTGTGTGCGCCGCGTCATAAGCGTAAATCAGCTTCTCATCTTCGCCGAGTTCCGTGAACGCACCGGCCAGAGACTTCCAGTAACGTGCTTTGGGCCAATTCTCCAACAGAATTATCTGTATGTCGCGGACCTTCGCGTAATTTTCCTGCTGGAAATACGCAAAGTTGAGCAAGGTGTACCAATTTTCTTTCGGCTGCTTGTTACGCTCCCTCGCAATGCGCATCGCCGTTTCTATGGGCGATATCATGTCCTTGTATCGATCAAGGTTATAGAGGATCTGGGCCCGCAGGATAAATGGATCCGGGCCCGGATTTTCCTCAAGCACGAACCATTTATCCAACGTATTGAGCGCTTTTCCGTACTGTTCTTCCATCGTTAACAGTTGCGCCATTGTAAAGGTCGTTTGTTTTGCCAACTGAGGCTCTAGCGTCGGAATCGCGAGCATCCTTTCATAGGTTCGAATCGCGTTCTTTGTGTCGTCCATGTTGTAGTAGACGAAGCCAATGTAGTTCAAAACGTTGGCCTGTTCGTACTCGGTAAGCTTGTCAGGATTGTAAAGGTTGTTCAGGCTCTTGAGGGCTCCGCTGTAATTCTTTGCGTCGACCATTTCCTGCGCTTTCTGAATGCGCTCATACACTTCTTTACTAACGGCCTGCGCCTGCTTGGTCTTGGTTGCATCTCTGTCTTCGTCGGTCGCTTTTTGCGCCCCGGCACTACCAAATGCAAGCACGCCCGCGATTAACGCGAGGCATAGTTTCACAGAAATTGCGCGATTCATGTTCATGTCAAAAAAGGTCCTCTTGGATGACTTTTTCCGCTTTCGCATTCAGCTGACGTCATTCCTCGAGCTGGAATGAAATTCGTGTCTTTACGCCCGGCACATCGACCGGAACACCATCGACCACGCGCGGCTTGTATTTGAACTTAAGTACAGCACGAATAGCCGCACGCTCAAACAGGCTGCTCGACGATTGAAGAACAATTGGATCTCTGACTGTGCCCGCCGTTGTTACCGTAAAGGACAAATCGACAAAACCTTCGAGACCCCTCGACAGCGCACGTGCCGGATAAACCGGTGCAACGCGCACGATGGGCAGATAGTCGCCTTCGGCGATATTCATGCCGCCCGGCCCACCGATATCCGTGTCGGCGGATACCGAAGGCGGCGCCACATTGATGCTGGGCGCGTCAGGATTGATGTTATCCAATTCCTGAGGTGGCGTCTCAGGCGGCGTTTCGGGTGGCTTCGGCGGCTTTTCAGGAGTCAGGTCAGCGACGTTGAGGTTTTCATTTCGCTTCACGCGGACGAACTCCAGCTTATGGCGTTCGCGAGGATCTGTCAGCGCGGTTTTTCCCGTGACAATGAGTAACTGCATGACGAACAGCAAGCTCAGCGTAACGATCGTGCCGATCACTATTGAAAATATATAACGACCTAACATGGTCCGATTCTCCTCACCGGGAATTGCCGGTATATGTTGCCGACAAATCCACCTTAATTCGACAAACTTCCCTCGCCTTTGTTCCTAGCCGTCATCCGATGCAATTGCTACGTTAGTAACACCCGCACTCTTCGCCGCTTCCATGACGATGACCAACGTCTCGTGAGTTGATTTCTCATCCGCCTGGATGACGATTGAACCTTTCGGATTTTCAGCATGCAGGCGCTCGATGACCGAGCGAACCGCCCGCGGGTCTCGCTTCTGACGGTCAACCCAGATTTCGTCATTCGCACTGATCGCGATCAGTATCGATGCGTCGTCCTGAGAATCCGCGGTCACCGTGTCCGGGCGCTCGACCTGGATCCCGGCTTCCTTGATAAACGTCGCTGTCACAATGAAGAAAATGAGCATGATAAATACGACGTCCAGCATCGGCGTCAGGTTGATCTCATTTTCTTCCTCGTCGACACCAATCGAACCTTGTCTTTTGCGCATAGCTATTTTCCTGTTGAGTCCAGGGCTATCGTTTGTCTGCGATCGAAATGTTGTAAACCCCGGCGCTTCGTGAGGAATCCATGACTTCCACAAGTACTTTATTGGATGACTTATTGTCAGCCTGGATCACTACCGATCCTTTCGGGTTCTCTGCATGAAGCCTCTCAATGTTGGCACGGACCGCACGCGGGTCTATCAGACGCCTGTCAATGAATATGTCATCGGTGGCACTGATGACCACGAGGATGTTGGCTTCCTCGGGCTTCGACTCTGTTACCGGAGCATCAGGCCGATTAACGTCGATTCCCGCCTCCTTGATGAACGAAGCCGTAACGATGAAGAAAATGAGCATGATGAAAACGACGTCCAGCATCGGCGTCAGGTTGATTTCATTCTCATCCTCGTCGACATGGATATCATCCAGATGTTTTCGCATGGCGACTGTCCTCTAGTGATCCATTGTGAGCGAATCCTCTAGGAATTCGACTTCATTAGCGGCGCGGCGGGATAAAATGGTGACCAGAAGAACGCCTGAAAGCGCCCCGACCATTCCTGCCATAGTCGGTACGGTGGCCTGCGATACGCCCGCAGCCATAGCCCGGACGTTGCCCGAGCCGGACACCGCCATTACCTGGAACACGCTTATCATGCCCGTTACCGTGCCCAGCAGGCCTAGCAAAGGACACAAAGCAACCAGCGTCTGAATCAGGTTGATACCCCGATTCGTTGCTTCGCTGAAGCGCGAGATCATTAACTCGCGAATCTGTTTCGCGTTCCAGGACTTGCGTTCCGGTCGTGACTCCCAGTTATCGTAAATCTCACTTGACATCTTGCTCATCGACGTGCGGAAAAACATGATCCGCTCAACGATGACGACCCACATCAGAAAGATTGTAACCGCGATGACCCGGAGCACCGGGCCACCCAGACTCATGAAATCCCGTATGGCTTCGATACTGTCAGCAAGCCAAAGCATGGCGACTCCTTTCGGCGTTAGCCATTCCGTTCAGAGTGTTGAGCCACGAGGCCCGCGCTCTGCGACTGAAGGATGTTGACAATTTTGCGGCTCTGGCCACTGACAATTGTGTGCAGCAGTACCATCGGAATTGCCACGACGAGCCCGAGTACCGTTGTCATCAACGCCTGCGAGATACCACCAGCCATCATCTTCGGATCACCGGCGCCGTAAAGCGTGATCACCTGGAAGGTCTTGATCATACCGGTAACGGTGCCGAGCAGACCCATGAGCGGCGCAACAGCGGCAACCACCTTGATGAACAGGAGACCTTTGGTCAGGTCCGGCATCTCCTTCAACGCCGCCTCGCTGAGTTTCAGCTCGATTGTTTCGGTATCGGCACCCCGGTTGCTCTCGTAGGCAGCCAGAACACGACCCAGCGGGTTGTCGGTGCTCGCGGTGTCACGCTTCAGCTGCGCGGTCACCTTGCGGCTCGCGTTGGACAGCGCAACCCAGCGCAGTATCGCGATAAGCAGGCCAATGATGCCGAGCGCAATAATGCAGTAGCCCACAATGCCGCCCTGTTCGATGCGATCTCTTATGGTCGGCGATTCGACGAGCAATCCGAGAATGCCACCCTTGGTTACATCGATGCCGAAATCCACGGCGCCGCCGTCAGCATCCATCATGTCACCGGCCGTAGAGGCGTAACGCCCTTCTGGCTGACGAAGCAACTCGGCGATCGACTTCTCACTCGAGTCGTATTCGAGGTAGCCGTTCTCAGAAACGATGTTGAAGGCGCCTACCCGGACGACTTCCATTTCTTCCTGCTGGCCATCGGCTTTCGTCACGAGGTGATTGAAACGCGTAACCTTGCCGGTCTCGACAACTTCCTTCTGCAGCATTCCCCACAAGGTCTCGATGTCTTCAATCGATGCCAGGCTGCTGGCGCCGGCCATCTTGGCGCCGAGCTCAAAGAGAAACTCCGAACGATTCGGATATTCGATGTTTGTCAGGGAAGCGCTGAATCGGCCCTGGGCATCACCAGACACAGTCTGCAACACGCCGAACAGCTCTTTGAGAGCACCCAGGCGCTCGTCGAGGGCCTGTCTGGCCGTGATGATCTGCTGCTGGTTCTTTTCAAACGCCGCTTCAAGGCTTGCGCTCGTTTGTTCTTCACGCGTTCGCTCTGCACGCGCCTGGTTCAGGAGCGATTGCTGCTGGTTCTTGTTCTGTGCAAATGCAGCTTCACGTTTTCGCGCTTCCTGCGAATCGCGTGCCTGCCCCTGCTCGATCAGGCGCAGAAGCTCAGCCATGCTGCGAGCGCCATCTTCCTGTGCGCTTGCCGTGCCAACAAAACCCAGACTCAGCAGTCCGGCGGCGATAATGAGTGTAATACGTTTCATTTAGTTAGCCTCCGCAGCTGGAACGGGAACGATAATCAGTTCCGGTGCAATTAATTGTCTGGCCACCCGCAAACCCTTGCGCACTTCGTTGCGCGCCGAGTCGTCCACGACCCAACTCCGCGCTTCATTGTCCCAACGACCGGTAATCTTGGTGTCGTCAGACTGAAAGTAGAGCCCGATGCGGCCGATTCGAAGCATGTTGAACGAGCGCGTCGCATCGTCAATCGTCAAAGACTGGGTGTAATTCTCAATAGTCGTACCGTAGTCATTCTCAATCTGGTACGCCTCCATCACCTTGCGGAATTTCTCCGCAACGCTGACGTCGGAACGTTCCATGATGCCTTTCAGATCGGTAATGCGCTTGTTGCGCTCGTCCATCAGGAACGGAATATCGAGTTTCACGGACTGGTCCAGACCGTCGATCATTCGCTCCATCAGGGGAAAGATCTGGCGGTTGATGACGTCGACCTGGTCCATCGATAGCCCGATGTCTTCCAGGACGGCCGACTGCCCTTCGACCTGGGCCCGCATCAGCCGGTTATAGACCTTGAGTCCGTCAATTTCCTTGTTGATGGCCCTGTACTGGTCCTCGAGGGAACGAGTGCCTTCAACAATCTTGTTGATACGTTCCTGCGATTGCTGCGCAAGGTTCAATCTGCGTTGATCAGCCTGCAATACCTGATTGACGGACTGGGCGAATACGCTGCCGGAAAGCAAGATCACCGTTGTTGCAAAAAACGCTGCGATAATGCGCCGACTGCTGCTAATGCACCGATTCATGGACGCTCCTTAAAGATCGTATGTTGTTGTTAATAGCTACGGAGAGACATGCAACGTATCCATTGAATACATGCATAACTGAAAACTGATATAGCAGATCATGTCGCAATTCCTGCACGCGTTCCTCTCCACTTGCGCCGCGCGGCGACAGACTTGTCTGGAACTTGATTCTCTCTAAGTGTTATTTTGGCCGCCGAGGCATCGCCATGGCTTCCCCGCCAAGTGTTCCTATAATTCTGTTAGGTCCCCTGTTCTTCGGGGCCAAGAATAACACATGCTTGCCAGATCGCCAGCCCATGAACTACATAAGTCTTAACAACATAACGCTGCTTTCGTTATTCGTGATTAACATGCGGCAGCACGCTGAAGTCGCCTGCCGATAGCCGACTACCGGGGAGCGTTTGGGGCAAGGTGCTTTTGAGACCCATGTATAAGGTCGCTCGGGACTGGCGCACAAATACCAGTTACCCTATTTTTATTATGAGCTTAGCAATATTTGTTAATCGGCTTTGTTTAGTAACACCCGTAACTGGTTATGCAATGGTTGACATCATTCCTGTGTTGCAACATGATTCGGCGCTATGACTGGATCGCAACACAAGCCACGGGCCAAGAGCCTGCGCGTATCGCGACTTGCCCTTCTGCTCCTCGGGAGGCTCGGCGGGTAGCGCGTATCCAGCGTACGGACACGTAAACCCCGCATCCAAATGGATAGTGGGGTTTTTTTATGAAAATTGCATCAGGCTGAGGAACACTCATGCAAATGTACTCGGAATCAGACGTCGATATTTCCTGCCTGGCGAAAAGCCAGATCACCATATTGGGTTACGGCAGCCAGGGCCGCGCGCATGCCCTGAATCTCAAGGACAGTGGCTTCAATGTCGTGCTGGGCCTGCGCAGGAGCGGCGCAAGCTGGGCCGGGGCGGAGGCTGACGGGCTGGTCGTCATGGAGCCGAACGATTCGGTCAGGAATGCGAAGATCGTCATGTTCCTCACGCCGGACATGGTGCAAAAGTCTCTTTATGAATCGGTCGTGGACGACATCGACAATGGCGCAACGCTGATGTTCGCGCACGGGTTTGCTGTTCACTACAAGCAGATTGAGGCGCGCAGCGACCTGAATGTTGCGTTGATTGCCCCCAAGGGTCCCGGCGGCCTGGTGCGTCGGCAATACGAAGAAGGTCACGGTGTTCCCTGTCTTGTCGCCGTGCACCAGGATGCGACTGGCGACGCCCTCAAAATCGCCCTGGCCTACGCGGCCGGCATTGGTGGCGCGCGAGCCGGCGTGATCGAGACCACGTTTGCCGAGGAAACCGAAACTGACCTGTTCGGCGAGCAGGCTGTACTCTGCGGTGGCGCCACCGAGTTGATTGTCGCGGGTTTCGAAACGCTGGTCGAAGCCGGGTATCAGCCGGAGGTCGCCTACTATGAGGTCATGCATGAGCTCAAGCTGATCGTTGATTTGCTGCATGAAGGCGGCCTCAGAAAAATGCACAAGTTCATCAGCGACACGGCAGCCTGGGGGGACATGATCAGCGGGCCGCGAGTGGTTGATGCATCATCGCGCGCGACGATGAAAGATATTCTCAACGATATTCAGGACGGCACGTTCGCCAGGAACTGGATCGCCGAGAACGAAAATGGAATGCCCGAGTTCAAACGCAGAATGCAGGCCGACCTCGATCATCCGATCGAGAAAGTCGGCGCCGATCTGCGCAGCCGCATGGACTGGCTCGAAGACTAGCCAGCCGCGCCATTCAGCGAAACCGAGGAAAAACCGGAGGACCAATCTGATGTCCGACAAGCAGATCCGCATTTTCGACACGACCTTGCGTGACGGGGAACAAGCCCCGGGTTGCAGCATGACGCTCAGCGAAAAACTCCGTGTTGCAAAGGCTCTGTCTGAACTCAAGGTCGATGTCATCGAGGCCGGGTTTCCGGCCGCCTCGCCTGGGGATTTCGAGTCTGTAAAAGCTATCGCTGACAGGGACTTCGGTCCCATCATCTGCGGGCTTGCGCGCTGCAACCCGGGAGATATAGAAAAAGTTTACGAAGCAGTCCGAGGTGCGGAGCGTCACCGCATTCACGTGTTCGTCGCAACCAGCGCTATTCATCGCGAGCACAAGCTCAAGATGGCTAAAGAGGAAATCATCAAGAGCGCCGTAGGCGCGATCAAGTTGGCTCGCGAACTCGTCGACGACGTGGAATTTTCGCCAGAGGATGCTTCGCGCACCGAGCTTTCCTATCTCGCCGAGGTGGTTTCCGCCGCAATCGAGGCCGGCGCCACAACCGTCAACGTTCCGGATACGGTCGGCTATACGGTTCCAGCCGAGTTCGATCGCCTGTTTCGGTACCTCAAGGAACACGTCGCCGGTATCGATGACATTATTCTGAGCGTGCATTGCCACAACGACCTCGGCATGGCTGTCGCCAACAGCCTGGCTGCCGTCAATGCGGGCGCCCGCCAGATCGAGTGCACAATCAACGGTATCGGCGAACGCGCCGGAAACTGCAGCCTCGAAGAAGCGGTTATGGCCATCAAGACGCGATCCGAGTTTTTCGACCTCGAAACCGGCATCGATACGACACGGCTCTACCCGACCTCGCGCCTGGTGTCGAATATCACGGGCATGCACACACCAAGAAACAAAGCAATCGTCGGCGAAAACGCGTTCGCGCATGAAGCCGGCATTCACCAGCATGGCATGCTGCAACACGCGTCGACCTACGAGATCATGCGGCCGGAAGATGTGGGCCTGAGTCGCTCCAATCTCGTCATGGGCAAGCACAGCGGCCGGCACGCATTTCGCGATCGCGTAGCCGAGCTGGGATTTGAACTCGACGAGTTCGAGACGAATCGAGCATTCCAGGAATTCAAGAAGCTCGCCGACAAGAAAAAGGACGTTTATGACGGGGATATCGAAGCCATCATTATGAATGCCGACAGTGCGTCGTCGGGACCATGGACACTGAAGTCTCTCGAAGTTCAGACACACACCGACCAACCTGCGACGGCTGCCGTCACCTTGATCGGCGAGGATGGCGAAGACAAGACGCAAAGCGCGCACGGTGATGGCCCGGTTGCCGCCGCGTTTCTCGCACTTGAGCAAGCCACGGGCGTGCAGATAACGCTGAAGAATTTTGAGTTGCACAGCGCATCGATAGGCGAGGATGCCCAGGGTGAGGTCACCGTAACCGTCGAATATGACGGCGAAAGCTATCGTGGTCGCGGCGCCAGTGTCGATATCGTCGAAGCCGGTTGCCGCGCCTGCCTTGAGGTCATGAACCGCATTCTTCGACGCAAGCAATACGGACGTTCAGGACCCGGCAGGCCGACACCTGAGCAAGCGACCATCTAGGCTGCAAGAGCGGTGAGCAACAAAACATTGTTCGAAAAAGTATGGTCGGACCACGTCGTCGTCGAGGAGACGCCCGATACCCCGGCAGTGCTGTACATCGACCTGCACATCATCCACGAGGTAACCACTCCGCAGGCGTTCACCGTGTTGCGCGAAAGTGGACTGTCCGTGCGGCGACCGGATCTGACGCTGGCAACGATGGATCACTCGACGCCGACAACGCCAGTGTCCAGTTTCCGCGACCTCGCCGTGGTTGGCGAGAGTGCCGCAAACCAGATCCGGCAAATGGAAACGAATTGCAGGGACTTTGGCCTGGACCTTATCGGCTTCGGCAATGAATTTCGCGGCATCGTACATGTCATCGGGCCGGAACTCGGCGCAACACAGCCCGGCAAGACAATTGTTTGCGGCGACAGCCACTCCAGCACCCATGGCGCATTTGGTGCCCTCGCGTTTGGTATTGGTACGACTGAAGTTGGTCACGTACTGGCAACCCAATGTCTCCTGCAGCGCAAACCGAAAACGCTGGCTGTCAATATCGATGGAAAAATGCCTGCGGGTGTGTCAGCTAAAGACCTTATCCTTGCGGTGATCGGCAAGATCGGTGTCGACGGCGGGACAGGACACGTCATCGAATATCGCGGCGATGCGATAGCGTCGCTCGATATGGAAAGCCGTATGACGATTTGCAATATGTCGATCGAAGGCGGCGCGCGGGCGGGAATGATCGCTCCCGACGATACGACGTTTGAATACCTGTCAGGTCGGCCACGGTCGCCGCGGGGAGCAGACTGGGACAGCGCCGTCACTCGCTGGAAACGCTTGCGTAGCGACGACGGCGCACGATTCGACCAGTCCGTGACAATTGCAGCCGATGCGCTGCAACCAATGGTCACATTCGGCACCAATCCAGGCATGGTCGTCGGGATCGACGATCCGGTGCCGCAGGGTGGCGATGACCCGAGCTTCAGAAAAGCTCTCGATTACATGCAGATCGAATCCGGCAAACCGATGACTGAATGCCCGGTGGACGTCGTGTTCGTGGGCAGCTGCACGAACGGACGCCTGTCCGATATCGAGGAGGTCGCGCGCATTTTGAGCGGCCAGAAAGTTGCTGCCGGCGTGCGCATGCTGGTCGTGCCGGGATCTCAGCAGGTGAAAAACCAGGCTGAAGCAAAAGGTCTCGACCGGATCATCGTCGCAGCGGGCGCCGAATGGCGCGAGGCTGGCTGCTCGATGTGCATCGGCATGAATGGCGACACGGTCCCACAGGGCAAGCTCAGCGTCAGTACGAGCAACCGTAACTTCGAGGGTCGCCAGGGCACGGGCGCACGCACCGTGCTGGCGAGCCCCGCCACAGCGGCCGCCTCGGCCATCCGCGGTCGCGTGGCGGACCCGAGGACATTCGCATGAAAGCCGTCACGCACATAAAGTCACGCACGGTCGTGCTACCGACCAGGGATATCGATACTGACCAGATTATCCCTGCGCGCTTCCTGACGACAACATCCCGCGACGGTCTCGGCCAAAGCGCGTTCTACGATCTTCGTTACAACAGGGATGGCAGCGAGAAAACCGGGTTTCCGCTGAACCAGCCGGCAGCGCGCGGCTGCGAAATTCTCGTTGCCGGCAATAATTTTGGCTGCGGCTCGTCTCGCGAACATGCGCCGTGGGCGCTGCTCGACTATGGCTTCAAGGCCATCGTCTCGACCGAGATTGCCGACATTTTTCGCAATAATTCGCTCAAGAACGGTCTTGTGCCGGTCGTTGTCGATGAGAACATCCATGAATGGCTGAAGGAAAACCCGGGCGCCAGGCTGGAAATCGACGTTGCGAACGCGACGCTTACGATGCCGGACGGCAGGAGCATCGATTTTGCAATCGACGGCTTTGCGAAACACTGCCTCGTCGAGGGAATCGACCAGCTGGGTTTCCTGCAGCAACACCTCGAGCGGATAGCGAACTTTGAGGAAACTCGTGCGTGGAAGCCGTAATCGTACTTCTCCCCGGCGACGGGATCGGTCCTGACGTAACGGCCTGCGCAAAGCGCGTATTGCAGACCGTCGCCGACAAATACGGCCATCGCTTCACGTTTACGCAGGAACTTATGGGCGGCGCCGCCATCGACGCCTGCGGCGACCCCTTACCGCCTGCAACGATAGACGCCTGCGAGAGCAGCGACGCCGTGCTGCTGGGCGCTGTCGGTGGACCAAAGTGGTCCGATCCGAATGCGGCCGTCCGCCCGGAGCAGGGTCTGCTCAAGCTTCGCTCCGTGCTGGGTGTGTACGCGAATTTGAGACCAGTCAAGATATACGACGAACTCGCCGGCGCATCGCCGCTGAGAGCCGAGATTCTCGCCGGCGTGGACCTGCTCGTCGTCCGCGAACTGACCGGTGGTATCTATTTCGGCAAGAAAACCCGCGATGAAACTTCAGCCAGCGATATTTGCGTTTACCACACGCACGAGATCGAACGCATTGTTCGTGTTGCGGCCAGGCTCGCGCAGGGCCGGCGCAGTAAACTGTGTTCGGTCGACAAAGCGAACGTCCTCGAAACGTCGCGCCTGTGGCGCGACACGACAAACCGTGTCATGGCGGCGGAGTTCGCTGACATTGAAGTCGAGACACTGCTCGTTGACGCCGCTGCGATGCATCTTCTGAGCCGACCCAGCGACTTCGACGTGATCGTTACCGAGAATATGTTCGGTGACATTCTGACCGATGAAGCGTCGATGCTGGCGGGATCGATGGGCATGCTGCCCTCCGCGTCCCTCGGTGATTCCACGCGCGGCCTCTATGAACCGATCCATGGCTCGGCGCCCGACATCGCGGGCCTCGGCATCGCCAATCCCTGCGGCGCAATCGCGAGCGCTGCGCTGCTTTTGCGTCATAGTCTCGGGCTTGAGGCGGAAGCCACGGCAATAGAAACCGCAATCGGCAGGGCGATCCAGGCCGGCGCAAGAACCGCCGACATTGCCGCACAGGGAGTCGCCAGCATCTCCACCGAGGAAATGACCGACGAGCTTATTCGCTGCCTGAACTGACGGCTTTGAGATTCGAGGATCCCTGGTTCGCAGCGCGGAATCGGGCAATCATTGTGCCCAGTTTCTCGGTTTCGATCAGGAATCCGTCGTGCCCGTGAGCCGACTCGAGGGTCTCGTAACGCGACGCCGGCAAATATTCGGCAAGCACCTGTTGCTCTTCGGGCGGGTATAACGCGTCTGTGCTGACCGAGATTACCAATGCCGGTTGCAAAATCGTTCGCAATATATCCGGATAGTCCCCCCTCTCTCGCGACAGGTCGTGCGTATGCATGGCATGGGTCAGCGTCACGTAGGTGTTGGCATCAAAACGATCGTTTATTTTCTCTCCCTGATGTCGCAGGTAGGACTGCACCTGGTAGAGCTCATCGGATTGACGCTCGCGTCCAAAGCGACGGTCAAAGCTCTGCCAGCTGCGGTAGGTACAGATGGCCATCATGCGCGCAGCGGCAAGACCTTTCGTAGGCGGTGATTCGTCCCCGTAGTAGCCGCCGTTCCAGTTCGGGTCAGCCGCAATCGCGGCACGCTGCGCCTCGCTGACGCCAATACACCAGGCGGAGTGGCGACCACCGACGCCGATGGGCACGATGCTTTTTACACGGTCTGGATAAATGATTGCCCACTCGAGTGCCTGCATGCCGCCCAACGACGGCCCGGTAACGAGCTCAAGGCGTTCAACCCCCAGTTCATCGAGCAACAGGCGCTGCAGTTCCACCATATCGCGCACTGAGATAGCTGGAAAATCGGCTCGATAACGCTCAGTCGAACCCGGCTTGAGACTGACGGGCCCGGTTGTGCCATAGCAGCTGCCCAGGATATTCGCGCAAATGATGTAATCGTTTGCGGGATCAAAGGCCTTGCCAGCGCCGATGATGTTGGGCCACCAGGCCTCGACATCGGCCGAACCCGTGAGGGCATGACAAATCAGGATCGCGTGTTCGGCGGCATTTGCCGGGTCACCCCAGGTCCGGTAGGCAATCTCAACCTCTGTCAGCCTGGCCCCGTTCTCAAGCACAAAGTCACCCGGAACCTTCACGAACCGGGTTTCCGCGGCGATTTGCGCCTTCAGATAGTCGGGCAGGCTCATGTTCGTCAGCCGCAGGCCGCTGCGACAGATCGCAGTTTGGTCGTCGCGACAGCAGTCTCCAAAGCTGCCAGTACGTCGGCCAGCAGGTCTTCGGCCGACTCGAGGCCGACCGAGAGCCGCACGAGGCTGGTCCGGATGCCTGCATCGGCCAGCGCTTCCGCGCAAACAGGGGCATGAGTCATCGAGCACGGATGACACACCAGGCTTTCGACGCCGCCCAGCGATTCTGCCAGCGAGAAAAACTCCAGGCTTTCGACAAACGCCTTGACGGCTGCCTCGCCGCCGTCGATTTCGAAACTGATCATGCCGCCGAATCCTCGCTGTTGACGTTTCGCAATCGCGTGTCCCGGGTGCGATTCCAGACCCGGGTAATAAACGCGGTTCACGCCGTCATGTTCGTTGAGCACATTGGCCAGCAGGCTGGCGCTTTCCTCGTGCTGCCTGATTCGGGGGTGCAGAGTGCGAATGCCGCGCAACGTCAGGTAACTGTCGAACGGTGCCCCGGTGATGCCGATGCAGTTTGCCCAGTAGGCGATCTTCTCGGCCAGTTCCTCCGTGGCGGCGACGACGCAGCCGCCGACCACGTCGCTATGTCCATTGATGTACTTGGTCGTCGAGTGTATGACGAGATCGGCGCCGAACGCGATCGGGTTTTGCAGTGCCGGCGAGAGAAACGTGTTGTCGACAGCAAGCAAGGCACCGCAGTTCCTCGCAATTGCGGCGATCGCTTCGATGTCGACGATGCGCAGCAGCGGATTGGACGGCGTCTCGGCCAGGATGATTTTTGGACCGCACTCGCAGGCGGCCTGCAGCGCTTCCAGGTCAGTCTGGTCGACAAATACAACGTCAAAAAGTCCCTTCTTTGACTGCTGCTCGAACAGACGAAAGGTTCCTCCGTAGCAATCGTGCGGCGCTACGATGACATCACCGGGCTCGAGCAGTTGCGTCAGGAGCGTCAATGCCGCCATGCCGGATGAGGTCACCACGGCCCCGGCACCGCCTTCGAGTTCGGCGAGTGCATCGGCGAGCGCATCACGCGTCGGGTTGCCGGAGCGCGTGTAGTCGTACTGCCGCTTCTCACCGAAACCCGAAAATGCGAAATTCGAAGAAAGATGCAATGGCGGCACGACGGCACCGTGCTGAGCGTCGGATTCGATAGACGCACGAACGGCGCTGGTGGCTTTGCTGGCTTTGGAACTCATGGTCGGTCTCCGCTAAACGATTCCAATTACTTCTCATCGGAACCCTGCGAAGCCCGCAAGGGAGAGGTGTCCTGCCCTTCATCCGTCTCGGTCCCGGACTGTTGCAGTAACCCTCATCTACCGATGCTTTGCGCTTCGCAATGCATCGCAGGAGTTGGCACCTTTTCAGGATGGTTAGTCCTGAAGGTTGCCCCGGCGTCGTCGGGCCTATCCCTCGACCGGTCTCGATGAGTCTCAGCGAGTGTATGTGCAATAACATTCAGGCGTCAAGGCATTCGGGCCTGTTTTATTAGTCTCACAAGTAACCGTTTTTCCTAGGGTTATTTCGCTGCGTCATAATCTTTCAAAAAACTCGCACAAGGCGGTTGCTATTGTTGTTCTAATGTAATAGCGTACTAACACGTTAATACATTGGTTCACCATGAAGCCCAATCGCAACGAATCCGAGCGTCAGCAGCACGACGCCGAAGACGCACTTTTCGAGGCCGTCATCAGCCTGCGAAACCGCGACGAGTGCCGTAATTTCTTCAAGGACCTGTGCACACCGGCAGAGCTGCAGGCCCTCGTGGACCGCTGGCAGGTGGTCGAATACCTCGAGCAAGACCTTCCCTATCGCAAGATTCACGACCTGACGGGCGTCAGCGTTACCACCATAGGCCGCGTGGCGCGCTTCCTCTCCGACGGTTTCGGCGGTTATCGCACGGCCATCGAGCGAACCCGGCTGCCAGAACGCCACACCTCCCACTAAGGAAAATCCAATGGACACCCCCGAGCAGCGCATCCAGATTGCGGTGCAAAAAACCGGCCGTTTAACCGAGCACTCGATCGATCTGCTGGAGCGCTGCGGCCTCATGGTCACGAAAAGCAAGGACCGCTTGATTTGCTATGGCGAGAACATGCCGATCGACCTGCTGCTGGTGCGCGATGACGACATCCCGGGGCTGGTTAGCGAGGACGTATGTGACCTGGGAATAGTCGGCCTGAATATTGTCGAAGAGAAGCGCCTCAACCTGGAGTCCGAGGGCCGCGAAGGCCTGTTCAAGCAAATCTACGAACTCGATTTCGGGCACTGCCGGCTGGCGCTGGCAGCCCCTGAGACCACCGAGTATGCAGGTCCAGAATCTCTCGAAAATAAAAGAATAGCAACAAGTTATGTCGGTATTGTAAGAAAGTACTTGAAAGATAATGACATCAATGCGGAGACCGTGTACTTCTCGGGCGCCGTAGAGATTGCACCCAAACTCGGCCGCGCTGACTACATCTGCGACCTGGTCTCGACAGGCTCCACGCTAAAGGCCAACGGCCTGACCGAAGTCGACGTCCTCATGGACAGCGAGGCGGTGGTCATCCAGACGCAGGCTCCTCTGGGCAATGAAAAGCAGGCGCTCGTCGACAAGATCCTGCAGCGCCTGGATGGCGTTTTGCAGGTACGTGAAAGCAAGTACATCATGCTGCACGCGCCGCGCTCCGCCCTGGCCAAAATCAGGGATCTGCTGCCGGGTTCCGAAGCCCCTACGGTGCTGCCGCTGGACGGGACAGACGACAAGGTCGCGGTTCACGCGGTGTGCCGGGAGAACGTGTTCTGGGAGACCCTCGAAAACCTGAAAGCCGCCGGTGCGAGCTCCCTGCTCGTGTTGCCGGTTGAAAAAATGCTGGCCTGATCGATGACGCTCGAACTCAAAACCTGGTCCGAGCTGGGCGATGCGCAGCGCAGCGACTTGCTGCAGCGGCCGGCCGTGGCTGGCAATGCAGCCATCCGTAAAGCCGCGGCCGAGATCGTCGCGCAGGTGCGCAAGCGAGGGGATTCGGCGCTGCGTGAACTGACGCAAAAATACGATCGGGCTCGAATCAGCGATTTCCGCGTCACCGCAGACGAAATCGCAGTCGCTGCGGAGCAACTGACGCAGGGCCAGGTTGACGCAATTGACCTCGCGATCAGGAACGTGCGCCGATTCCACGAGCAGCAACGTCCGCAACAGTTGCGCGTTGAAACGATGCCGGGCGTCGTCTGTGAGCGTGTCAGTCACGCGCTCGATGCCGTCGGAATGTATGTGCCGGCCGGCACTGCCCCGCTGCCCTCCGCGGCCATCATGCTGGCCGTGCCCGCTGCGATCGCAGGCTGTCCAACAAAAATACTGTGCACTCCGCCCCGCCCCGACGGTAGCGCCGATCCGGCGGTACTGGTTGCCGCAACGCGAGCGGGAGTTGAGGACATCTACAAAATCGGTGGCGCACAGGCAATCGCGGCGATGGCGTACGGTACCGAGAGCGTGCCCAAAGTCTGCAAGGTATTCGGGCCTGGCAATGCCTGGGTCACTAGCGCGAAGTCGCTGGTCAGCGGCGATCCGGGCGGTGCGGCGATCGATATGCCGGCGGGCCCTTCGGAGGTACTTGTCATTGCCGATGCTGACGCGTCGGCTGAGTTCGTTGCCGCGGATTTGCTGTCGCAGGCAGAGCATGGCGTGGACTCGCAGGTCGTGCTCGTCACAACGTCCAGGGAACTCGCGAACAAGGTCGTTGCGCAACTCGATTTGCAGCTGGCCGAATTGTCTCGGGCGAGAATTGCGCGTGAGTCGCTTGAACACGCGCGCATTTTCATCGTTGCGGATATCGGCACGGCAGTATCCGTCAGTAACCGCTACGCGCCCGAGCACCTGATCCTGCAGGTCGGAGACGCCCGCGCACTGTTGCCGTCCTTGCGCAATGCGGGCTCGGTCTTCGTCGGGCGCTGGACACCGGAAGCGGTGGGCGACTATTGCAGCGGCACGAATCACGTGTTGCCAACCTACGGTTTTGCCCGAACGTACAGCGGCCTGGGGCTCGACCAGTTCATGCGCCAGATGACCGTGCAGGAACTGAGCCGCGAGGGCCTTGCCGGCCTCGGTGACGCCGTGGTCAGCCTGGCGAGCATGGAAGGTCTCGATGCCCATGCAGAGGCCGTGCGTCGCAGATTGAGTTCAACCTCGTGAGTATCGCAACACTCGCGCGTCCCGAGATTCAGGCCTTGCAAGCTTACGAAGCGGCTGAGCAGGTCGACGACACGGTGCGCTTGAACGCCAACGAGTCGCCCATCGTCAGCGCCGTCGATCATTTCCGGCGTCCCCTGAACCGCTACCCTGAAGTTCGTCCGCAAAAACTCCAGCATGCGCTCGCCGCCCGCTTCTACTGTAGCCCGGATCAGTTGCTCGTGACGCGCGGCTCCAGCGAGGCCATCGACCTGCTGGTGCGTACATTTTGCCGTGCCGGCGAGGACAGCGTCGTCACGACTTCGCCTTCGTTTTCCATGTACCGGCACTACGCCGAGATCCAGGGCGCCAATTTCATAGCGGTCGCAACACAGGCGAGTGAAAACTTCGCGATCGACATCGATGCCGTGTTAGCGACGTGCGACGAATCGACACGGCTGATTTTTATTTGCTCGCCAAATAATCCAACCGGAACGACATTGCCACGAGACGAGCTCGAAAAGCTCCTGCAACGTCGCGGTGATAAATCGGCCGTCGTCGTTGACGAAGCTTACGTCGAATTCGCCGATGTGCCCTCGGTTGTTGAATTGCTTGACGAGTACCCGAATCTGCTCGTCCTTAGAACCCTCTCAAAAGCACTGGGCTTCGCGGGCGCACGCTGCGGTGCGGTGATCGGGCCCCCGGCCGTCATTCAATTACTGAGTGCGGTGCAGGCACCTTACGCGCTCGCGACACCCGTAGTCGAATGCGTGGAGGACGCATTGCAGGACGAACAGCTGGCACTCGCCGAGCGCGCCGTCGCCCGGATTATCGAGGAACGGAAACGATTGATGCGCGAAATCAGCGCTTTCGATTTCGTTAAGAAGATCTGGCCGAGCGATGCGAATTTCTTCCTGATCGAAGTCGGCGACGCAGCGAAAGTACTGCAACGCTGTCAGGAGCATCGGGTACTGCTGCGGCACTTCGGTGGCGACCTGGCTAATTGCATACGCATCACGGTCGGTAGCGTCGACGATAACAATCAATTACTCGAAGCACTCGAATCGCTCAGAGGTTCCAAACCATGCCTGTAAAAGTACTGTTCATCGATCGTGACGGTACGCTGATCGAGGAACCTGAAGATAACCAGGTCGATGCGGTCGAGAAGATCAAACTCGTTGGCAATGTCATCCCGGCACTCCTTGAACTGGCGAAACATGGTTTCCGCTTTGTCATGGTAAGCAACCAGGACGGCCTCGGCAGCAAGTCGTTTCCACAGGATAAGTTTGACGTTTGCCACGCTCATACGATGAGCTTGTTCACTAGCCAGGGCATCGCATTCGACGAGGTTTTCATCTGCCCGCACGTGGCCGGCGACAACTGCGAGTGCCGCAAGCCGCGCACGGGCCTGCTGACGAAATACCTGGCAGCTACCGACATCGATCTTGCCGCGTCCGCCGTCATAGGCGACCGGGCGACGGACATGGAGCTGGCCGACCGCATTGGTGTCCGCGGCTTGCTGGTCAACGTCGACGATGATGAAGCCAGGACCTGGCCGGAAATCGTCGGTCTCCTTTGCTACTCGGACCGTGTCGCAAGCGTCGAACGCAATACCAATGAGACCCGCATCAGTGCAAGCGTCAACCTCGACACCAGCGAGCCGATCAGCGTCAGCACGGGCATCGGCTTCTACGACCACATGCTCGAGCAGATCGCCAAACACGGTGGGTTTGGCCTGACATTAAAGTGCGACGGCGATCTTGAAATTGACGAACATCACACGGTCGAGGATACGGCAATTTGTCTCGGCACGGCACTGCGCAAGGCGTTGGGCAACAAGTTCGGCATTGGCCGCTACGGTTTCCTGGTACCCATGGATGAGAGCGAGGCCAAAGTCGCGCTGGACCTCTCGGGCAGAGCGTCGTTTCAGTTCATGGGTCAGTTCCCGCGCGAGAACGTCGGTGAGCTTTCGACCGAGATGGTCGAACATTTCTTCGGCTCACTCGCAGATTCGCTTGGAGCTGCACTGCACATCGAAGTGACGGGAGAGAACACTCACCACATGATCGAGGCCTGCTTCAAGTCGGTCGGTCGTGCCCTGCGCCAGGCCATAAATCGCGACGGCACGGAATTGCCATCAACAAAGGGCACGCTGAGCTAAACCGTATGAGCAACATCGCCATCATCGACAGCGGCGGGGCCAACATCGCGTCCCTGGTTTTTGCATTCGAGCGCCTCGGCCGCAGCGCGGAACTGACCACTGACGCGACCGTGATTCGATCGGCCGATCGGGTGCTGCTGCCCGGCGTCGGCGCTGCGAAAAGCGCCATGGAACGCCTTGCCGACGCAAAACTAACCGACGTGATCCGGAGTTTGAAGCAACCCGTTCTTGGCATTTGCCTGGGCATGCAGCTGCTGCTCGACGGTTCGGAGGAGGAAGACGTCGAATGCCTCGGCGTCGTTCCCGGGATAGCGGCGCGGCTGCCTTCCGCCCCCGCGTACCCGGTTCCCAATATGGGCTGGTGCGCGACGCGCCGGACGTCCGATCATGCGTTGCTGGGCGACATCCCGGACGGCAGCTATTTTTATTACCTTCACAGCTACGCCCTGCCCGTTTCGGATTGCACGCTGGCGACGGCCGACCACGCGGAACCGTTCTCCGCGGTTATCGGCCGGGACAACTTCGTCGCCACGCAGTTTCATCCGGAGCGTTCCTCGGCCGCCGGCGCTCAACTGCTGCAGAACTTCCTGGATGTTTCGCTATGAGACTCATCCCGGCCATCGACCTCAAAGGCGGCAAGTGCGTGCGCCTGTTGAGAGGCGATTTCGACAAGACGACCGAATACAGCAATGACCCGCTGGCAGTTGCCAGGCGTTTCTCGACGCTCGACGTACAGGATCTGCACATCGTTGATCTCGACGGCGCGCGTTCCGGTGAGCAGCACAACCGGGCGATTGTGCAAGCCATCGCGGCCGGGACCGGACTGGACATCCAGCTGGGCGGTGGTATTCGCGATCGTGCCAGTGTCGCGGAATGGCTGGAAAACGGCGTGAGCCGCTGCGTGATCGGCAGCATGGCGATTACCGAGGTCGCCACAGTGACAGACTGGCTGCATGAGTTCGGTCCCGACCGACTCGTGCTGGCGCTCGATGTGAATCTTCGTGATGACGGCACGCCCATGCTCACGACGCATGGCTGGACCAGGGACGCCCGCGTATCGCTCTGGGAGTGCATCGATGGATATTCTGACGCAGGAATCAAACACGTGCTGTGTACCGACGTCAGCCGCGACGGCGCGATGGCCGGCCCCAATGTCGAACTTTACGTCGAGATCCTCAGGCGCTATCCGGATTTACAGCTGCAGGCCTCGGGTGGTGTGCGCAACATTGGCGATCTGCGGCAGCTGCGATCACACGGGATACCGGCGGCGATTTCTGGCAAAGCGCTGCTTGACGGTGAGATCACGACAACGGAGGTGGCGTCATTCCGGCGAAGCGCATAATTCCCTGCCTCGACGTTCGTGATGGTGTGGTCGTCAAGGGAGTGCAGTTTCGTAATCATCGCGTGGTCGGCGATATTCTCGAACTGGCGGAACGCTACTGTGCGGAAGGGGCTGACGAACTGGTCTTCTACGACATCACGGCGAGCCCGGACGACAGAAGCGTCGATCGAAGCTGGGTCACACAGATCGCCAGGGTCCTCGACATACCGTTCTGCGTCGCGGGGGGCATTCGCAGCGTTGCGGATGCCGAGGATGTGCTAAACAAGGGCGCTGACAAGATCTCGATCAACTCGCCAGCTCTGGCGAAACCCGCGCTGATTACCGAGATGGCAAAGCGCTTCGGATCCCAGTGCGTCGTAATCGGTATCGACAGCCGCGAAGAACACGACAACTATTTCGTGTACCAGTACACGGGCGATCCTGGCAAGACCATTGCCGCGCAGCGGCTCACACTGGACTGGGTCAGCGAAGTGCAGCAACGCGGTGCGGGAGAAATCGTCCTTAACTGCATGAACCAGGACGGCGTGCGCAAAGGCTACGACATCGAGCAAATGGCCGCAGTACGCGCCATATGCAACGTGCCGCTGATCGCATCAGGCGGCGCCGGCGCAATGCAGCACTTTCTGCACGTTTTCGAGCAGGCTAACGTGGACGGGGCTTTGGCCGCCAGCGTTTTTCACAGTGCTGAAATACCGATCCCGGAGCTCAAACATTACCTGGCGAAAAACCAGGTCGACACCAGGCGCTAAGGAAGAAACGTGAGCAATTCAGATATTGCATTTATCAGCAAACTTGAAAGCATCGTGCAGGAACGCCTGAAGAATCCCAGCGATGAAAGCTACACGGCCAAGCTCGCTGCCGCAGGCACGAAACGCATCGCGCAGAAACTGGGCGAGGAAGGTGTAGAGCTGGCGCTGGCTGCAACATCCGGTGATCGGGAAGAGATCATGGACGAAGCCGCGGATCTCGTTTACCACATGCTCGTACTACTCGCGAACCAGGACCTGAGCCTCGCAGACGTCGCCGAACGACTCGAGGCAAGACACGCAGCCCGCAGCTCATAGCTTGATCATATTTATTGATTTGAGTTGGTCTAAGACCAGATCGATTCTGGCATCGATTTTCTGGTGGATGTCGCGTACTGTCTGCGCTTGCGAAGCATTGCTCCGCAATGCTCGCCAACAACAATCAATAACAGACTTGAGGGGTGCGAAAAATGAAACTACGCCAGTTACTGACCGGATTTATTCTGTTTTGCTTTGCGGGTGCTGCGTTAGCAGATCTTGAACCCTGGAAGGACTACGACATTAGCGAAGGAGTCACCAGCGTTACCACGGTCAAAGTCGATTCCAACATGGTCGATAAATACCTGGAAGGCCTTAGCAAAACATGGGCGCCGGCGCAAAAACTGAGAAAAGAGATGGGCCACATCGAAGGTTACTGGATTCACGTCAGCCAGCTGGAAAACAGCGGTGATTTCAACGTTGTCCTCGGTATCGATTTCAAAGATGGCGCGTCGGCATTGTCGGCCGACCAGGCGCAATACGAGGCATTCATGCAGAAATGGGGCGAGGAGAATCAGAAAAAATCGGACGAGATAGTCATGACCTACCCGGAAATTCGGGAAATTGTTGGCCAGTACATGATGCGTTCCATCACGTTCAAGTAATCGAAGCCTTCGCAAGGCCTTCCCGGTTTCCGGGAAGGCCTTTTCTATTGCACCAGGAAGTGCCTATCCGGCTGCGACCTCGGTTGCTTTTTGAGACGAGCTCCATCTCGGCGTCAATACCAGCCTCCTCCAGCATCCAGATAGCCCGCGTCGAACGGGTTTGCGGTGCCCGGAAAAGTTTCATATGACGATCTCGCTGGCAACCTCGCGTCGGTTGTAGTTTGAACTCATGACGTAGCCATAAGCACCGGCATTGGCAACCAGGATAACATCGCCTTCTTTGGTGGGCGGTAACAGCCGGTCACTGCCCAGGCGATCGCCGGTCTCGCATATGGGCCCAACGACCGTTACGGTCTCACTGGGCGCCTCACCCGCTCGCGACAGGTTTACGATCTCGTGGTAGGCGCCATAGAGAGCCGGTCGTATCAGCGAGTTCATGCCGGTGCCGACGCCGATGTAGCGCATCTCGCCCTTGCCCTTGGTTTGGGTGACGCGAGTCAGCAGCACGCCGGCACGTGCGACCAGGAAGCGGCCCGGTTCGAGCCAGAGAGCATACTGCGGGTAGGATTCGCGGATTTCGGCCAGCGCCTGGTCCAGGCGCGCAAGGTCGAAGGTCCTGTCGCCGGGCTTTTCGGGGACGCCCAGCCCGCCGCCCAGATCGATCACCCTGACCGACGGGAAATGCGCGGCGATCTGCACAAGTTCCGCAGCGACGCTGCGCCAGTTGTCAGGATCCAGGATGCCGCTGCCACTGTGGGCATGGATACCAACAACCTCGGCGCCGGCTGCCTCGACAAGGCGTACCAACTCTTCAACCTCGAAACGCGGCACACCAAATTTCGAATGCACGCCTGCTGTCCTGACATGCTCATGGTGGCCCCGGCCCTGCCCCGGATCCACGCGAATAAACAACTTCTGACCAGCAAAAAGTTCTGGCCAGGCCTGCAACGGATACAGGTTGTCGAGCGTAACCTGCAGGCCTTTCTGGAGGCCCCACTCATACTCTTCGCGGGGAGCGAAGTTGGGCGTAAAAAGAATGCGCGTCAAGTCGAGATCCGGGAAGATTTCCTCGAGCCATTCGACCTCACCGGGCGAGACACATTCAAAGTCGACGCCGGTAGCGGCCAAGGTGCGCAACAGCTCGGCATTGAAGTTCGCTTTCACAGCATAGAGGATTCGCTCGACGCTTTTCAGGTTGAGCAGGCTCCTGGCAGCCTCCTCGACACTTTCCCGATCATAGACGTAGGCGTTCAATTGACCGTCGGCCACCTTGAGCAGTTGATCGCGTTTTTGCATCCACCAGGTATCGGCGTCGCGCAGGATCGGCCCGTCGGCCGCAAACAGCCTCTCCCAACTTGCCCCGAATACGGTCGACGCCCCCTCCTTGCGAATAATCGATGCGTGCAACTTGCTGACCAGTCGTGATCCTTGCTCGCGATCGACAACGAAGCTCAGGTTAAGGTCGTTGGCCGCCTGCGACATCAGGTGAATGCGCTCTTCTTCAAACACTTCGAGCGCCGGCGCCAAACGAGGAATGATGGTACGGATTTTTCGGCCCACAAGACTCACCGCCGAGCAGTTGGCGATAACGCGTACCCGGCAGAGTTCCTCGAGGTCATGCAACAGCGATGCCTCAACTTCTTCGTGCAGCATTCCGTCGCTGGTGTCGATCGATACCGTGACGTTGGTCTCCGACGTCGAGACGAGGTCTATCGACACGCCATTATCGCTAAATGCCGCGAATGCCTTTGCGAGAAAGCCCACCTCCTGCCACATACCAACCGTGTTCATGGAGATCAGCGTCAGGCCATTGCGGATGCAGATGCCTTTAACCTGCGGCTCTACCTCTTCGGTTACGGACGAGACAACGGTGCCGGCTATCTCCGGCGCTGCTGTGCTGCGAACGAATAGTGGAATGCCGTATTCGCGCAAAGGCGAAATGCATCTCGGATGCAGGACCGAGCTACCGGCTGATGCAAGCTCCTGTGCTTCGTCAAAATGCAGAGCGATCAACAAGCGAGCCGACGGCACAACCCTGGGGTCGGCGCTGAACATGCCGGGTACGTCTGTCCAGATCTCGAGGCGCCGCGCCGCAAGAATTGTTGCGAAATAGGCGGCGGACGTATCCGAGCCACCGCGACCCAGCAGCACGGTCGCGCCCGCTTTGTTACGAGCAATAAAACCCTGCGTCAGGATGACCTTGCCGTGCTCCGCCAGCGCGGACTGCATAGCCTCGTTCGGCCCGAAATCGCAGGTTGCCGACAGCTGTTCGTTGACGGCATTACGACCCGTCTTCGACTGGCTGACCAGGAGGTCCCTGGCATCGACCCATTGCACCGGCAGGCCCGAGCGCGCCAGGAACTCCGCACCAAGGCGCGTCGACATCAGTTCGCCGAGCGCCATAATGCGAACCCGCACGCGAACGCTGACCTCTTTGACCAGGCGCACGCCGGCGACGAGCTGATCCAGTTCGTGCAAGGTGTCGTCGAGCAGGGCTGCTCCATCGAGTCCAAGTGCGGATGCCAGCTCATAATGCTGGGCCCGAATGGAGGCCAGTTTGTCTGCCGGGTCACTCAGAACGGCAGCGTGCAGAACATCTTCGAGCGCGTTGGAAACGCCTTTCAATGCCGAATGGACGATGAACGGTTTCAGACCCTGGGACAGCCGCCGTTTTACGAGCCCGGCTATCGTTGCCCAATTCTCGGCCGTCGACACGCTGGTGCCGCCGAACTTCATCACTACCCAGGGCGATTCAGCGATCGACCGGGGCGCGCCCAGCGCGGCGCTGTCATCAAAGATGGCCTCGGCGATCTCCTTGCTCATGCGTTCACTCACTGGCACATCCAAAAAAAAACCCGCTAGGAAATTCCCGGCGGGTTTGCTGACAACGTCCGAACTTTATTACTAGCCGATACAGTTGCCACTCGCACCCACGCACCTCTGGCGCGCCATATATTTTGTATGTTTTTTCGTATCAAACGTGTTGATACGTTGGCACATTACGGGGGTGTCGTAAAAAATCACCCGTCAAGTAGAGCGAAACTGGCAGCAAACGTCAAGCCTGTCGGGCTTATTGGTCCCAGTCCGGCGGAATAGTCACCGCGCCCTCGGAGGCCGACGAGACCTCGTTACGGTACTTCGCCAGTACGCCGCGCTTTACGGGCGACCTCGGACGCTTCCAGGCCGACCGACGACTGGCGAGCTCACGGTCACTGACGGCGACGTTGATTTCCCGGCTCTCCGCGTCGATCCTGAGAAGATCGCCGTCCTCGATGAGCGCAATAGGCCCGCCAACAGCCGCCTCGGGAGACACATGTCCGACCACGAAACCATGGCTTCCTCCCGAGAATCGGCCATCGGTGATCAGGGCCACTTCACCGCCGAGTCCTTTGCCGATGATGGCGCCGGTCGGACTCAGCATTTCGCGCATTCCGGGCGCTCCTTTCGGACCTTCGTAGCGAATGACGAGGACGTCGCCGGCTTCTACCGTGTTATCCAGAATCGCCTGCAGCGCCTCTTCCTCAGAATGAAATACGCGTGCCCTGCCCTCGAAGCGTAGACCTTCCTTGCCGGTGATTTTGGCCACCGACCCTTCGGGCGCCACATTGCCGTACAGAACCGCGAGATGGCTATCCGGCTTGATCGGGTGATCGAAGTCGCGAACGATATCCTGGCCCTGCGGATAGTCATCGACGTTGTCCAGGTTCTCTGCCAGCGTCCTGCCGGTAACGGTCATGCAGTTGCCGTGCAGCAGCCCTTTGTCGAGCATGCGCTTCATGAGCGGCTGTATGCCGCCAATCTCGATGAGCTCGGACATCAGGTATTTGCCGCTGGGCTTCACATCCGCGAGAACCGGCACGCGCGCACCGATACGCGTGAAATCGTCCAGCGTCAGCGGAACGTCGGCTTCGCGTGCCATCGCAAGCAGGTGCAATACGGCGTTGGTCGAACCGGCCAGCGCTATAACAACCGAGATCGCATTCTCGAACGCCTCGCGAGTCATGATATCGCGGGGCTTGATGTCCTCGCGAACGAGGTGCATAACCGCCTGCCCGGCGCGCCGACAATCGTCGATCTTCTGTTCCGACACGGCTTCCTGGGCCGAACTGTTTGCGAGGCTCATGCCCAGTGCTTCTATGGCCGATGCCATGGTATTCGCCGTATACATGCCACCGCAGGCGCCGGGCCCGGGTATCGCGGTTCTCTCTACCTCGAGCAGCTCTTCGTCAGAGATCAATCCTCCCGACCGCGCCCCGACAGCCTCGAATACCGAAACAATATCCCGACGATTTACGCCGGGCTTTATTGTTCCGCCGTAAACGAATACGGACGGTCTGTTCAGGCGTGCCATCGCCATGACGCAGGCCGGCATGTTCTTGTCACAGCCGCCGATCGCGATGAGTCCGTCAAAGCCCTCGGCGCCGGCAACGGCCTCGATCGAGTCGGCGATAATCTCGCGCGACACCAGCGAGTAGCGCATGCCGGGTGTGCCCATCGAAATACCGTCAGACACGCTGATTGTGTTGAACACGACTCCCTTGCCACCCGCGTCGCTTGCCGCCCTGGCCGATTCATCAGCCAGGCCGCCAATATGCATATTGCATGGCGTAACCATGCTCCAGGTCGATGCGATACCGATCTGGGGGCGCTTGAAATCGTCTTCGGAAAACCCGACCGCGCGCAGCATCGCGCGACTTGGCGCCTGCTCGACGCCATCCACAACGATACGGGAATAACGTCGCAGTTCTTTATCACTCATTGTTCTGGCTTGCTCCGAATTGCGCCGCGTGCGTGCGTCTGGGGGACGGAGCGAAAGTCTATCAGCAAATCAGAGGCTTTGCGGCTCGTCGTCGCGGATCATGACAACGATGTGTTGGAATACATTGTTGACGGCTACCTCGTAAGGCAGCGCCAGTCTGATGATGAATGTCTCCTCGCCCTCGAGCAGTGCATCCTTGACCAACGGGATCAGTATGCGTGCGGACCTTTGTCCCGGACCGAACGTAACGGAGTAGTCACCCGGCGCAAAGTAATCCTCGCCCTCGGTTGCCGTTACATCGGTCACGGTGTAGCCGGCTACGACGCGTGTATCGTCCGGGTTAAACCGTATCAATTCAATCTGCACTGCCGGATCGGATTCGCGGATCGATGCCTCAGCGGCGGCAAAAGCAATTGTGTTTGCCGGTAATTGCGCTTCAAATGCCCTTTGGTCATCATCTTCGAGCGTCACATAGATGGCGGCCAGCTCCGATTGGGCTGAGTCCACTTCTCGCAGGCGCAGGGTCGATAGCTGATCGGCTTCGCGCACCGAATCGGATGCCATACTCAACGTGATTCGACTGCGGTCCTGACCGACGGCGAACCGAACGATGCCTGAATCAGAGAAGGCATATTGACCGGAACCCCAGGGGGAACGATTGCCGCTGAAACCTACTTCTTCGAGTTTCAGAATTAACGGGGCGCCGAGACCGCTACTGCGCACAAAGTCCACGATCACGGGCCTGCCGTCTTCACGCAGCCGCGTATTGAAATTGGTTGCCGCCAATGCACCCAGCTCGAACGGCACTTCGATATCGGCGCGCGGCAATTTCGAGAAGTCGATCAACGGTTGCCTCGGCGGCTCGGCAGGGCTTGCTGCTTCGCGGCGTTCGATTGCTGCGCTCGTCTCGTCCGTCATTGCTTGCAGCGTTTCGTCCTCAAACGCAGCGTCTTCAGCTTCATCGGCCGGCGGCACTACCGGTGCGAGCGGTTCGCTCGCGACATGATCATCAGATATATCCGCAGCCCGGTTCAACCATGGGTCCAGGTAGCCCAACTTGTAGCCCGCACCGGCAAGCAGTGCCAGCACTACAACGACTATTGCCATCCATCTGCCGTTTCCACCGTCTTCTGTTGTCTCGACAACCTGCAGTGCGTCCATACTGGCCGTGTCGTCGCTGTTCTCTCGCAGCGCCTCTAAAAACTCGCCGACCGATGCAAATCGCATGACACGAGCGTAGGACAGCGCCTTCTTCAATGCGCGCCATTGCGCGTCGTTGACGCCCTGGGGACGCTGCGGCGTCATGCCTTCCTGGGAAGCTTCCGCGGCATTGCGCGGGCCAAATACGCGGTGGCCGGCAAGCAGTCGATACAGCAGGCAGGCAAGTGAGAAAACATCGTCGGAGGCAACCGGTTCGTCGCCTGTGAGTACCTGCATACTGGAATAGGCAGGCGTCACTGCACCGAGCACACCGGGATCAAAATCGGGTTTGCTTTGCTTCTGGCGTACGCGCGCGACACCGAAATCGAATAACTTGGCATCGCCATTCGGCATCAGCATGACGTTGTTGGGCTTCACATCGGCGTGCACGATGCCACAGCGATGCGCGTACTCGAGCGCGTCACCGATCTGTTCGACGATACGAAACGCCGTCTCATGATCGATTATCTTCGCATCAGCCGAGTCGAGGATACTGGCCAGCGTGCGGCCTTCGAGCCACTCCATAACAAGGAAATAGAGATCATCATCCCGATCGAGATCGATAAAACGGACAATATTGGGATGGACCAGGCAGCGGCCTTTGGTCGCTTCCTGCTGCAACGCCCGCAGGGCCTGGACGTTTTCCGCCAGCTGTGGGGACAAAACCTTGATTGCCACCCACGGCTGCGGTGCCTCGGCTTCAGCAAGACGCCGATCAAGCGCTTTGTAAACCACGCCCATGCTGCCACCCGAAACTTTCTCCTGCAGCAGGAAACGATCCCGCAACAAGGAGCCGACCTGAACGCAGGCGTCGGCCGAAGCCTCTGCGAGGACGTCGTTCGGAATGACCGTCGTGGTGCCGAAAGCATCGTCGCCTTCCTGTTCCTCAATCTCGTCAAGGATTGACGGGCCTGTGGGCGTGCGGTCCGCGGCAGCCTCCCCCAGTGTCCGGCTCGTCGCGACATTTTCCGTGACAAAGTGATCCAGCATCGATTTGACCAGCTGAAAGGTTTCTTTACGCAGGGAGCCGCCCTCATAAAACTCCTGCAGTACACGCCGAATCTCCGCTTCGTTGCCCGGGTTGGATGCCAGCAGACCGCCGATGCCCTCCTGGATATCGGCGATCATTTCAACATCATCGGCCGCAGCCTGCAGCTGATCATCGAAGCTGGCCAGCTGGTCGCCGAACGTGTTGCGGATCTTGTCGGATTCTGCACTCATAATTGGCTAGCCAGTTTACCGGGAGCGCAAGCTTTGATCCCGGAACTGGTCGTCAGATTACCTTGCCGGGATTCAGGGTATTTTTCGGGTCAAGCGCCTTTTTCAGGCGCCTCATGAGGTTGATTTCAGCACCAGCCCGGTACTTCTCGAGATAGGACCGCTTCGACTGTCCAACGCCGTGTTCCGCGCTGAAGCTGCCGCCCATTTCCGCCACGAGGTCGTAAATCGCCGCCGTGATGCGGCTGCCGGCCTCCTGCAGCGCCTCCGGCGTCGATGTCTGGGGTAATGCAACGTTGTAATGCAGGTTGCCGTCGCCTACATGTCCAAACACGAGCAGTCTTGCTTCGGGCATCAGCCGTGCAAGCTGCGCCTCACCGCGAACGAGAAATTCCTGCATTCGGCCAATCGGCACGGAGATGTCGTGCTTCAGGCCCGTGCCGTCGTGACGCTCTGCCTCGGCGATGGAATGGCGAAGGCGCCAAAGGTTGTGAGCCTCCTTCGCATTTTTCGCAATTGCGGCATCGAGAATCAGCGACTTGTCGGCTGCGCTGCTCAGCGCGTTCTCCAGCAACTCGGGATCGCCTCCCGTTGCGGTCTCGATGAGTACATACCAGGGATAGGCCTCATCAAAGGGTAGCCGTGCACCGGGAATATGCGCCTCGACCAAATCGAAAATGGGCCTGGAGACGAGTTCGAATGCTTCTATTCGATCGACCAGAGAGGCACGCAGCCTCGCCAGTAGTCGCACCGCATCGCCGCTATCGCTTAGCGCGAGCAAAGCCGTTGCCGTTTCACCCGGGTCAGGAAACAGCCGCAGCGTTGCGGCCGTAATTATGCCCAGCGTTCCCTCACTGCCGATAAACAGCTGCTTCAAGTCATATCCTGCCGTGTCCTTGCGCAGCGATCGCAAGCCCTCAAGCACCGCGCCATCCGCCAGGACTACTTCGAGCCCGAGCACCAGCGAGCGAGCCGTGCCGTAGCGGATGACATTGACGCCGCCCGCGTTGGTCGCGAGATTGCCGCCGATCTGACAGCTGCCTTCCGCCCCCAGGCTGAGCGGGAAATAACGATCAACCGCTCTTGCCGCGCGCTGGATATCGGCCAGCACGCAGCCCGCCTCGACTTCCATTGAGAAATTGGACGCGTCAACGTGTCGAATGCGGTTCATTTTTTCCATGGACAACAGGACCTGCTCGCCCGATTCGCCCGGGACCGCACCGGCACACAGCCCCGTGTTTCCGCCTTGCGGCACGATGGCGACACCTGCCGCCACGCATGCACGAACCACTTCGGACACTTCGTCGCGGCTTTTCGGCATCACGAGGATCGGCGTCTTGCCGAAGACCAGGCCTCGCCAGTCCGTCAGGCGCGGCTGCAGCTCGGCAGGATCTGTTTTCCAGGCACCGGCCCCGACGATGGTTTTAAGCTGATCAAGCAGCGTCGTCATCGAAAATTGCCTGTTCCGCAAACGTCGCCCAGTCGATGTTGCTGCCGCACATGACGAGCATGACCCGCTTTCCTGCCAGTTCATGCCGCAATGGCCCCAACAGTGCGGCGGTACTCGCGGCACACGCGGGCTCTACGGCAATCTTCATGACTCCAAACAGGTATCCCATAGCTCTGCGTAGCTGCGGGTCATCTACCATTGTGAGTCGATCCACATGCAGCTGGCAGAGTCCGAATGAATACGGCAGCGCAAACGGCGCACCCAGGCTGTCGGCAATGGTCCGAACCGAGTCGATTCTCATCGGTTTCCCGCTGGCGAGGCTGCGATGCATGGTATCCGCGCCCTCTGGCTCAACGCCAATAACTTCGCAGGCGGGCCGCAGTCGCTTCACGACGTTCGCTATGCCGCCGATCAGCCCGCCGCCTCCGACCGGCACGATGACAGTGTCGAAATCGTCGCACTGTTCGCAAATCTCCAGCCCAACGATGCCTGTACCCGTCGCAACGGCCGGGCCCTCGAAAGGGTGCACGAAGTACCGGTCTTCGTCATTCTGAATTCGCTCGGCAACTTCGAAAGCCTCATGCACGTCATCGGCAAGAACGACCTCGGCACCGTAGGATCGACACGCTTCGATTCGCGAGGGATTCGCCGCACGGATCATCACGACCTTTGCGCTGGTACCCAGCGCCTGTGCCGCGTATGCAGTCGCGATAGCGTGATTGCCCGCGCTGACTGCCGTGACACCGGCCGCCAGCTGCTCGGGAGACAGCGCATACAAGGTCGCAAGCGCCGCGCGGGCCTTGAATGTACCGGTGCGCTGCAGGAATTCGAGTTTGGCGAAAACTCGCGTGCCGCCGCCGATCTCGTCTTCGATGGCCGCACACCGGATGACCGGCGTTACCGTCGTCTGCTCGGCGAGACGTTCGCGCAATGCGCCAATGTCCGCAATATCGGGTCCTGCTGCTGTCATTTGTTATGTAAAGTCCGGGTAAGCGCGTACAAGAGTAATGTCTGTAATTTAAAATAGATACGGCAACTTCCTGATAATGCTTGCGCTGTTCACCAGAGTTGATTAGCGTGGGCAAAGCGAACTGTGGCAGAGAATCCGCGTTCGCGGAAGTCGCTGGGGTAAAGGCATGGATCTAGAGAATCTGTCGCAATCAGGGATTCGACGAATAGCTGACTATTCGCCGTACCTTGACCAGTTGGCTGGACTGGCCCAACAGATGGGCCTGCGGCAGCGCAGCAACCTCGTCCATCTCGAAAAGTGCCTGCACAGCCATTGGTCGCTCGGGCAAAACAATATACTGAGCTGGTCACCCCTGGATGACGGCGTGTCGATTCTCGTTGTTCCCCACTATGCGATAGCTGAGTACACGTCGCCGCGAGCCAACGGTCTTCCACCGCGGCTGTCACCCCGGTTCATCACAGAATTGATCTCCGGCGACCGCCAGCTTTCCATCCCGCAAATGCAGAAAGTGGCCCGTTTGCTGCAGGTAGAACCGATTCACGTGCCGCTGCGCCAGCCACTTTCCGGCACTAGGGTTGAAACTCAAATCATCGAGAAAATGATCCAGCGTTACGGCATCAACTATGTTGCGAGCCGGGCCGTCACGCTGTTCGATATCGTCGGATTTGGTCTGTTGACGCCCTTTGAACAAATGACGCAGCTCAACAGCCTGTCCTACTCGCTGAATTCCGCCCATGCCAAGATGCTCGAGCAGGACGTAAACCTGAATTTTGCGCGCTCATCGAGTGGCGATGGCTTCTATATCTGGAACCGCGACGACGGGCTCGAGGCCAGCGTCAATCTGTACCACCTGATGCACATCGTGCTGGCCGACAATGCGATTGCACGCAGCAAGTCGAATTCCAAAGCCGTACCGCGCCTGCGCGCCTGCTTTCACGTCGGCAGCTGCTACGAATTTCACCAGGCGGAAGGCCTCAATCCAACCATGCACGACTTCATCGTCGGTGATGTGACCATAGAACTCGCGCGAATGATCGATGCGGCCCTGCCCGGCCAGATCCTCGTCGGCGACTTCATGGCGGACATCGAAGCACACGACAAGGAAGACGAAAATTACATAGACCCCAACATTGATGCCGTTACCTTCCTGGAAAGGGCCCAGGGAAATCTCGCTCTTCTGAGTGGCATGGAGCTCGCCGGCGAGCGCGTGACCGCCATCAAGTGCTACCTGACCGGCGAGAATATGGGCGGCGGGCAGTTCAACATTCGCCGCCTGACGATCAAGGACAAGCACGGCCTTTCGCGCGTCGCATTCAACGCCAAAGTGAACATCTACCGCGAAACCGCGCAGCCAATATTGCTTGGCATACAGGACAGAAAGCTGCCGACAATCGGTACTGTCTAGCGAGACCATCGGAGCGACTGTATATGCAGAGACCACTGTCGGACTGGGGCGGCAACATAGCCGCGTTCATACTCGTCGTCGTACTCAACGCACTTGCCAACGCCCTGCCCATCAACGGTCAGACAATGCCCGAAATCTCGGCAAAATACCCGTCGCTGTTCACGCCGGCCGGCTTCACGTTCTCGATCTGGGGCGTGATTTACCTGGCACTGCTCCTGTTCGTCGTCTACCAGGCGCTACCTGCGCAGCGAAACAACGAAACGATAGCCGGTATCAGTCGGCTGTTTCAGGTCAACTGCGTCGCGAATGCGAGCTGGATCGTCGTCTGGCACTACGACTTGCTGACGGTTTCGCTGCTAATAATGCTGGTCCTGCTGATTACACTGATCTTGATTTACCGTGCGCTGCTCGGCGTTGTCGAGCAGGCGTCCATAGGGCAGCACTTGTTCCTGCATCTTCCTTTCAGTCTGTACACGGGCTGGATCACAGTTGCGACGATCGCGAATATCAGCATCGTGCAAACAGGCTTTGGCTGGGACTATATCGGACTCACCGCCGTGAACTGGACGCTGCTGAAACTGGCCCTTGCGGGAGCGATCGGAGCAGCCGTCGTCCTGCGATTTGGCGATGCGGTTTTTATACTCGTCGTGGCATGGGCCGCTTACGGAATTTCCGTAATGCAGTCCGCAACTCCCGCGGTATCGGGCGGGGCATTGACCCTGTCATTATTGGCGCTGTTGCTCGCAATGAACGAAGCCGTAATGCGGCTGCGACGTCTTGCATAAAACATTGGGGAGAAGCACATGGCAAATGAGGGTTATCACGAACCAATTGAGGAACTCTCGGCCGAGACGAGAGATATGCATCGGGCAATCACGTCACTAATGGAGGAACTCGAAGCCGTCGACTGGTACAACCAGCGGGTCGACGCCTGCCACGATAAAGACCTGAAGGCTATCCTTGCGCACAACCGCGACGAAGAAAAGGAACATGCTGCGATGGTCCTTGAATGGATTCGACGCAAGGACAAAACGTTTGAAAAAGAACTAAGGGATTTCCTCTTCACCGATAAACCGATCGCTCACAAGTAGGGATAAGGCTGCGGGGCGAGAAGATGGGCCTTCGGCCTGTCGGCCGGCGTTGCCGGCCTCGGTGCGAACTTCTTCTCGTTCGGTCTCTCTCGCCCAATACGAAAAACGACCACTCACTAAAAGTGAGAGTGGCCGATTTTTCTAAATTGGTCGGGGCGAGAAGATTCGAACTTCCGACCCCCACAACCCCATTGTGGTGCGCTACCAGGCTGCGCTACGCCCCGACCG
>JABDOQ010000009.1 GCA_013043165.1 Woeseiaceae bacterium
TTTGACTGAGATAAACAATGGCGACCAGCACCAAACCGGCACCGTCAGTGAGCAGGGTCGGCCAATAAAGCAGTACGGTAGCCACTGCGAGGATGAGCCACTCGATCACGTTGGTCTTGCGAATGAAGTAACCCATGGTCAGCGCGGAGAACGCCAGCGTGCCGAGAATCGCCGAGAACATCGACGATGCGATTTTGCCCGGTTTGGCCGACATTTCGGCAACCACGACACCGGTCTCCAGGTAGCCACCGCCGGCAACCGTGAACTGCTTGATGATGCCCTCGCGGCTGGCGCCGATCACGCGAATCTCGTCGCCGTCCATGACCTTGAGAACGGGATCGCCAATCTCAACGCTATCACCGGGCTTGGCCTGCAGCTCGAGGATCATGGCACCCATTATCGGATCGTTGATCTCCGGCGCCAGCAGCGGCTTACCCTCGAACAGGATCTGCGGCGTGTACGCGAACAACAGTGGCACAACGTACAAGAGCTTGGCGAACTTGAAGGCCGTCCAACCGGTTTTCCACGGGTCGGAGCCCGCGATCGCGGCCCCCGCGTAGGCCGCCACGCAGACCGGTGGAGTGATGTTCGAGTCCTGGCTGAACCAGTAAACGATCATGTGCGCCGCGATCAGGACAACGCCCATTTCCATCAGCGGCGGCACTGCCAGCACGGCGACGATCAGGTAGGCGGCCGTTACCGGAACGCCCATGCCCAGCACCAGCGATGCCAGCGCGATCAACAGTATCGCAAGCAGCAGATTGCCATCGGCGGCGGAAATGATGATGTCTGAAAACTTCAGGCCTATGCCTGTTAGTGAAATCGTGCCGACGATGATACCGATGACGCCCACAGTTGCGCCGATGATCAGTGTATTGCGCGAGCCGGTCTGAATGGCTTCCCAGATTTCCTTCGGGCCCATGCGGGTATCCTTGCGAACCCAGCTGACCGCAATACAGGACAGCGTTGCCCAGAATGCCGCGAACCCGGGCGAGTACCCCATGACCATCAGGATCGTGATAATCACGAGCGGCAGGGCGAAGTACCATTCCTTCTTCAGTACTTCCGTCCAGTGCGGCATGTTCGGATCGTCGATGCCGCGGATATTGTGCTTCTTGGCCTCGAAATGAATCATGCAGAAGACGGAATAGAAATACAGGACCGCCGGGAAGATGGCGATCAGCATAATGTGCGAATACGGCATCTCCGTCAGTTCCGCCATAAGAAAGCCGCCGGCGCCCATGATCGGCGGCATGAACATGCCACCGATTGACGCTGACGGCTCAATGGCTCCGGCAACGTGTGGCCGGAAGCCGGCGCGCTTCATCAGGGGAATAGTGAACGCGCCGGTTGACACCGTGTTGGCAATGGCGCTGCCCGATACCGAGCCGAACAGTGCCGAAGCGACGACCGCGACTTTCGCCGGGCCGCCCGTGCTGCGCCCGGCCGCCGCCATCGGCAAGTCGATGAAGAAGCGGCCTGCGCCCGACTTGTGCAGGAAAGCGCCGAAGAAAATAAACAGGATGACATAGGTAGCCAGGACGTTGGCCATGATGCCGAATACGCCATTGGTCGTCAGGTACAGCGACGTAGCGAGGCGCTCGACGCCGAAACCGCGGTGCGCAATCATGTCCGGGAAATACGGTCCGAACAGGCCGTAGCAGATCAGAATTATGCCGATGAGGGTCATCGACCAGCCCAGCACGCGTCGACAAACCTCGAGCGAAATCAGGATACCGGCGACGCTGACCAGCGCGTCCAGTTCCGTTTCGGCACCGGCACGATAGTTCAGCGCCTCAAATTCACTGATCCAGTACCAGACAAAAGCTGCGCCGCCAAGCGCGAAAATAATGTCGGTCAGCACGGGGCTTTGTGGATACTTCGCGACGAGCTTGCGGTCCACCAGCAGCAATGCAGCTCCGACGATCGGCGTACCGAGCATCATCAGCCAGAGCCCGGCACCCATCGATGCCAGCGCTGCGCCGACACCAGCTTCGCTCCAGCGCTCGCCAAAGGCGACCAGCGCTTCGTGGAACGTGGCGACGTCCGGATAGAACATCAGCGCACTGGCTGTAGTCGTGACCAGGGCTCCGACAATGATTGCCAGCAGGTACCGGTACCAGCCGCCGCCCGACGGATACAGGAGGAACACCAGGACATAGGTAATCAGCACATAGATGCCACGATGATACTGGGTGGCGACACTGGCCAGGCCGGCGGTGTAAAAATAGAACAACACCATGCCGCCGCCAAGGATGGCCACCAACCAGTACCAGAAGCCGGTCGGAGTACGGCCGCTGGCAGCGTCTTTCTCGAGCAACTCCTGGACTTTTTGTTTCTGTTCTTCGTCCAGGACTTCGAGTTCGTTATTGTCTGAAGCTGTCATCCAGGCACCCCCCCTCCTGAACCGCTAACGCATGAATCGATTAACGGGCCATCTGGGCTTCTGAAATCGACAAACCCTTGCCCTTCCAGAATGTCTCGGCGCCGGGATGGACAGGCGTAACGATTCCCGCGAGGCCTTTCTCGACCGACATGGCTTTTGCCGTGCTCTTGACCTTAACCATGTATGCCAGGCCTTCTTTCGAGAAGATATCGGCCAGTGCGGCATCTACGGTCGCCGCATTCACGTGTTTTCCGGCAACCCAAAGTGCGGAATCCTGGAACGATGCGACATCGTAATCGACTCCGGTGTAAGTGCCAGCCGGAATCGTCAGCATGGTGTAGAAAGGATAATCATCAAAAAAGCCCGCTTCCTGCCCGGCTTCGACAACGTTCAAAATCTTCACCTTGTTGCTGGCGGCAGCCTGTATGACCGACGAATTCGGGAAACCAGCGAATACCCAGAAAGCATCGATCAGGTTATCACCGAGCGCCGAAGCCGCTTTCGAGTATCCGAGAAACTCGACGTCCATCTTGTCCCACAGGCCGAGCGACGTGAAATAGCGTTCCGCGGCGCCGGCCGCTCCGGAACCCGCGCCGCCAACGGCAATGCGCTTGCCTTCCAGATCGGCAACTTCGTCGATGCCGCTGCCTTCCTTGACGATCAGGTGCGCCGGAGCACCGTACAAATACGCCATGGCGTAGACGTTTTCGTATTGGCGGGTGTCGTTGGTAAGGCGCCCAACGCGACCGAGATAGGTATCGCCTGAATAGACGATGCCGAAGTCAGCTTCCCCGGAGTTCACGCGCCGCAAGTTCTCGAGCGAGCCCGCAGAGGCCGTGTTAGACACTTCGACGCCAGGAATATTCTTGGACAGACGGATGGCGATGCCGTTTGAGAAGTATTGAAAAGTTCCGCCCTCGGGACCGCCGGAGAATGACAGGCGGTTGGTGCCGGCGGCACTGCCGGCCATAGCTGCGGCATCCGGCTCGGCAGCGGCTGGCGCGGAAGTCGTCTCTTCCTTTTGACCGCAGGCAGATAGCAGCATCAGGTTCAGCGCGATCGCACCCAGCGTCATGGTCCAACGATTTCGAATGATGCTCATTTTCCAGGCCCTCTTGCAGATTAGTGGTGTGGCTTCGGGATCTTGCGCGTCCAATTGTCGTGGCCAGGTACGACAGGCGGCCCCGTAAAGCTGAGGGTGGCCCGCATACACCTGTGCTAGTGGCGACGTTAATCGAAAGTTAGGCAAGCCCCCCTGTGGACTTCATTGGATTTGTCGTTATGCAGCTATTTTTATAAACGTATCTGGCCGGAATCACACTGTGAATTGTACGTACTCCGAGTGTGGTTGCACCCGCAGCCGGAGATCAGAATTCGAGCTGCAGGAAGGTGACAGGTACCTCGGCGTAATACGTGACGCCCTCTGCCAGCACGGCAATGCGAATGCTGGATTCCTCACTGCCGGGACGCGACAGCACGCCAACCCAGCGTGTCGTGCCGGCGGCCGTCGCATCCATCTGTAAAGGCTGTCTCTCGGTCCCCGGCTCGACCAGGCCAATGGTGGATTGTTGCAACGGAAACTTTGATACCAGCTCGAGCGTCATCCGAACATCGCCGATCCGGGTTGCGCGCAGTGTGATTTCGAAATCGCCGTTGGCGAGATCGCATTGGCCACTGTCATAGCGGCAATTCGATTTTGCGACCAGCAGATAGGCCTCGCCAGGCCGGGCCGCGTGCGGCTTCTCACCAATAAACTCGTCGACCGCATACCAGGCCATGATCGCCAGGACCGGCGCAACCAGCATCGCAACCACAACGTGTTTATTCGTGAACATTTACTTGATACTACAGCAAGAAAAAGGGGGTCGAATCGACCCCCTTATTCCAGCTGCTGACAGCTACTAGTGAGCCACTGCCGAACCGGCACCGGCCGGTACGCGAATGTCTTCGACCAGGTGCTGGATGTGCTCCGGAGGCGCCGTAGTAAAGCGTGAAACCGTAAAGGCTACTGCGAAGTTGAAGATCGCGCCGACAGCGCCGAACGCATTAGGCTCGATTCCCAGGAACCAGTTTTGCGGCATGTCACCCATGTAAGCGGTACTGGCGATGAACATGATCCCCTTATGCTGGAACACGTACAGCAACGTCACGCCGATACCGGCAATCATGCCGGCGATGGCACCTTCCTTGTTCATGCGCTTGTAGAAGATGCCCAACATCAGCGCCGGGAAGATAGATGACGCAGCGAGACCGAACGCCAGGGCCACCGTGCCGGCTGCAAAGTCCGGCGGATTGAAACCCAGGTAGCCGGCCAGCAGGATGGCACCGGCCATTGCTATACGGCTTGCCAGCAATTCCTGCTTCTCGTTGATGCCGGTCATGAAAATGCCCTTCAGCAAATCATGCGATATGGCCGAGGAAATGGCGAGCAACAATCCCGCCGCGGTAGATAACGCCGCTGCAAGCCCGCCGGCCGCCACCAGCGCGATCACCCAGTTGGGCAGCCTGGCAATTTCAGGATTGGCGAGCACCATGATGTCGCGGTCGACCTTGACCATTTCGTTGGTGGCGGGATCCGACGTGTATGCGATGCGACCATCGCCGTTCTTGTCTTCGAAAGCGAGCAGACCGGTTTTCTCCCAGTTCCTGATCCAGTTCGGTCGCTCGTCGTAGACCATGTATTCGCCCGGCGTCGGCTCGATCGTGTTGATCAGGTTCAGGCGCGCCATCGCGGCAACGGACGGGGCCGTCGTGTACAGAATCGCGATAAAAACGAGCGCCCACCCCGCTGAACTGCGAGCATCTGCAACCTTCGGCACGGTAAAGAAACGAATGATAACGTGCGGCAGTCCGGCCGTACCAATCATCAGTGACAACGTGTACATGAACATGTTGGTCAGACTCAAGCGCACGTTGGTCGTGTACTCCAGGAAGCCGGTATCTCGCAGCACCTGGTCCAGGCGATCCAGCAGGAATACCTCGGAACCACTCATCGTGGAGCCCAGGCCCAGCTGCGGGATCGGGTTGCCGGTCAGGCTTATCGAAATGAATATTGCCGGGATCGTGTAGGCCAGAATCAGCACGCAGTATTGTGCGATCTGCGTGTAAGTGATGCCCTTCATGCCCCCCAGGACAGCGTAGATAAAGACAATACCCATGCCGATGACCAGGCCGAGATTGTAGTCGACCTCGAGGAAGCGCGAGAACGCGACGCCGATGCCCTTCATCTGTCCGATAACGTAGGTCACCGAAGCGATGATCAGGCAGATGACGGCGACAACGCGGGCGCCGTTCGAGTAGAAGCGCTCACCGATGAATTCAGGCACAGTGAACTTGCCGAATTTTCTCAGATAGGGCGCCAGCAGCATTGCCAGCAGTACGTAGCCGCCCGTCCATCCCATCAGGAACACCGAACCGCCGTACCCCATGAAAGCAATTAGGCCCGCCATCGATATGAACGAGGCTGCCGACATCCAGTCGGCCGCTGTTGCCATGCCGTTGGCGATCGGATTTACGCCGCTGCCGGCTACGTAAAAGTCTTTCGTCGTTCCGGCACGCGCCCAGATGGCGATACCAATATACATCGCGAACGTCAGGCCGACGACGAGATAGGTCATAGCTTGTAATGACATGATCTTCTCCTAGTCGTCGTCTTCGTGAACGTCATGCTCACGATCGAGTTTTTTCATTCGACTCGCATAAAAGAATATCAATGCGACGAATACATAGATCGATCCTTGCTGTGCAAACCAGAAGCCCAGCTTATAGCCCGCAATGCGTATGTGGTTTAGCTGGTCTACAAGGATGATTCCGAAGAGATACGACACGACGAACCAGATGACGAGGCAGATCGTCATGAGCCTCAGGTTCGCTTGCCAATAGTTCTTATTCTTAGACATTTGGCTTCCCCAATTTGTGTTGTAACAAGCAGAATACTAGCAAATATGCGGGCTTATGTTTAACCTCTTTGCCCTTCGTGTCAGACTTACAGCATGAATGAACTACCCGAAATCGTACAGTTTCTTCGCAGCGTGCCCGGCTTCGATGCACTTGACGATGCGGAGTTACTGACAGCCGCAAAATCGATACAGATAGCCTATTACCGACGCGGCGAAGATATCCTCACCATCGGCAATGAGAATCATTCTCTGCATATCGTTCGCAGTGGTGCCGTTGAGCTTCGCGATGACGACGACCGCATTATGGCGCGTTTGGCCGAGTTTGACTGTTTCGGTTTTCCCTCACTAATGAACGAAGCGCCCGCAAGAAATCACTCCGTGGCGATCGAGGATTCACTGGTTTATCACGTGGCAGGTGAAACCTTTGCGAAAATTCGCCGCGAGAACGTTCGATTCGATACATGGTTCATTCGTGCCCTGACGGATCGACTGATGCTACATCCGGTCGCCCCGAGCCTGCGTGGCGTTGCCGGCACGCAGGTCAGTACCTTGGTCGGCCGAGCGCCTGTGAGCATCGAGATTGGCAGTGTGATCCAGGATGTTGCCGCAAGAATGGTTGCAGAGCGAGTGTCGGCGATGCTGATTACCGACGCAGGCAAGGTCTGCGGCATCGTCACTGACCGCGACATTCGTGAGCGTGTCGTGGCAAGAGGCCTGGCCGCGGAGACTCCCGTAACGGACGTCATGACACCAGATCCGATCACGCTCGAGGGCGATGCGCTTGCCTACGAGGCAGCCCTGATGATGATGCAAAACCACATCCACCATTTGCCGGTCACGGCAAACGGCAAGTTGATCGGGATGGTCTCGCGCAGCGACTTCATGCGCCTTGAAACGGAGCACCCGCTGTACCTCGTCAGCGACATCGGCCGACAGACGACAGCGGATGGAGTGGCCAGGGCGTGTAAGCGTTTGCCCGGACTCATCGTCGGTCAGATCGAATCTGACGCAAATGGCGAGCACCTCGGCAAGTTCATTACGACCATTACCGATACCGTCACCAGGCAGCTGCTGCGAATTGCAGAAACCGAACTCGGGCCGCCACCGTGCGAATACGCCTGGGTGGCAATGGGGTCGCAGGGGCGGTCCGAACAATCGGCCAAGAGCGATCAGGACAATGCGCTGTTATTGTCGAACCAGGCAACCGCGGCTGATGACGCCTATTTCGCAGCCATGGCGAAAGTTGTCAATGATGGCCTGGATGCCTGTGGCTATGTCTACTGCCCGGGCAATGTCATGGCATCCAATCCGAAATGGAGGCAACCATTGGAGCGGTGGCAAAAGTACTTCAACACATGGATCACGGTACCGGAACAAAAGGCGTTGATGCACGCCAACATATTTTTTGATCTGCGTTGTATCTACGGCGCCTGTGACCTGGTCGACGAGCTCAAGAATAGTATTCGTAAGTCGGCGAAAAAAAACGAACTGTTTCTGGCGCTGATGGCAAAGAATGCAATGACCTACCAACCACCGCTCGGCTTTTTCCGACAGTTTGTACTGGAGAGATCCGGCGAGCACAAGAATACGCTGGATCTCAAACTGAACGGCATCATGCCGATCGTCGAAATCGCGCGGATTCGTTCATTGGCGGCCGGCGAATTACGAATCACGACACGAAATCGTCTCAAAGCCGCTGCGAAAGCCGGTGAAATCAGCGAAGATGATGCTGCCAGCCTGACTGATGCACTCGAATTTATTGAACAACTTCGCGTCGAACACCAGGGCGCACAGCTGCGATCCGGTAATCCACCCGACAATTACCTGGCACCGGCGAGCCTGTCACCACTGGTACGGCAAAATCTGAAGTCGGCGTTTTCCCAGATTCGTATCAGCCAGTCCGCGCTGCTGAATCGTTTTCACCTTGCATGAGGCAGCGCTGGCTCAAGTTCAGGCGCTGGCGCTCAGGTAAGCGTGATTTGGACGCACCGTTCAGTGAACTCGTTGCGCGACGTATTCCAGCAGCGAGCACGCATTTCAGCGATGTCGAGTTTGTCAGTCTCGACATTGAGACTACGGGCCTCGATCCCTCCACTGCCGAGATGCTGAGCGTCGGCTGGGTGCATGTGAGCGGCGGCAGGGTGAATCTTGCCAGCAGCGAGTCTCATATCGTACGCCACAGCAGTGGCGTAGGCAGCAGTGCGGCCGTGCACGGTCTCACCGATACCATTGTCGAATCGGGAAGTGACTGGACGGTCGTTCTCGACAAGATCGTCGTTGCACTGACAGGACGCGTGTTGCTCGTCCACCACGCCGGCCTGGACAAGGTCTTGCTGGACCGTCTCTGCCGGCAGCGGTTCGGCGCGCCGCTGCTCATTCCAGTCGTTGATACGCTTGCACTCGAATATCGTCGACGACACCGCCGGCACCATATCGACGAGAAGCGATCTCTGCGCCTCGCTGAACTTCGCAGCAGCTACCAGCTGCCTCGATACAACGCTCACGACTGCCTGGTCGACGCGATTGCAACGGCCGAGCTGCTCATCGCGATGGTCGCGCATAATGGCGGTATCGATGGGACGCGGTTGCGTGACCTGTATGCCTAGTGTGCGCAGAGTTTTCGCCAGTATGATTATTTGCCTTGAGGAGATTGAAAATGATCCGCAGACTGTTTGTTTTGATATTGCTTTTCGCGAGCGTGGCTACGATGGCCGACGATAGGGCCAATACCGTTTCCGTTACGGGCACCGGCACGGTCAGCGCCCTGCCTGATCGAGCCACGGTTCAGATGTCCATCGTGAGTCGCGCCAAAGAACTTGACGTGGCACAGGCTGCAGCGGCGAAAGTGACAACCGCAATCCTGGCCCTGACCGACAGGCTGGATATCGAGCGGAACAAGGTGGACACCACGGGCGCAACGGTCCGTCCGGACTATCGCTGGAATCGAGAGACGGAAGAGCAGGAACTGCGCGGCTACATCGCCGAGCGACAAATGCATGTCAGGGTCGATGACCTCGACCGGCTCGGCAAACTGGTTGAAGGTGCGGTTGCGGCCGGAGTCAACCAGGTCTCGCCACCACAGCTCGATAGTTCGCGACGCGAAGCATTGCATCGAGAGGCGCTGGCAATGGCTGCAGGCGATGCCCGTGCCAACGCCGAAGTGTTGGCGAAAGCGCTGGGCGCGAAGCTCGGCGATCCGATTTCTATTGCTGACGGAAGCGTTATCCCCGGACCCCCTGTGCCACAGGTACGCATGGCGACGGCGGCGATGGAATCGGATTCAGCGGCCACCTACAGCGCTGGCGACCTCACGTTTACGGCCAGGGTATCCGCCGTATTCGAATTGGTGAACTGAGCGGTCAGCTGAACCCTGCTTCGACCCCGGTTTCTCGCCGGTGTTACCGGAGAGAACCTGAAATCACCGGCTACTTCTTCTGGTTCACGAGGAAGTTCAACATACGATCGGCGAACTTCCCGTACGGCGGCGCAAGAAATTTTGCCGCTGAATAGGCGGGCTGATAGTAAACCGGCCGCAGCTTCGAGAACGTGATGAAGCCCTCGTAGCCATGGTAGTGACCCATGCCGCTGGGACCCACTCCGCCGAACGGAAGGTTGTGTTGCGCAACGTGGAACAATGCGTCGTTTACCGTGACGCCACCGGACATGATCCGGTCGATGTATCGGGCCGCAAGTTCCTTGTCGTTCGTAAACGGATACAATGCCAGCGGTCGGTCGCGCCCGTTGACGTAATCGATAACTTCTTCCGGCTCCCGATACGGCACGACCGGCAGCAGCGGACCAAAAATTTCGCGGCGCCGAATCGTCATCTCTTCCGTGGTATTCAAGACCAGGCAAAGCGGAAACTTTCGGCCCGACGCTTGCGGTTCCTGGTCGGGCAGGTTCACGATCGTCGCACCCTTTTTACGGGCATCTTCGAGCGTCTCGGAAACTCGCTCGAACGAGCGATCATCGATAATCGACGTGTAGTCGTCGCTGCTGATATCGGGGCAGTGTTGCTTCGCCCATGCTTTTGCCCTGTCGACAAAGTCATCGACCTGGCTCTCATGCACAAAAACATAATCGACGTTGGTGCATATCTGCCCGGCATTGAACTGTTTGACGAAGAGTATGCGCTCGACCGCTTTCGCCATCGGGTAGTCAGGCGCGATAACGGCAGGCGCCTTGCCGCCGAGCTCCAGTGTAACCGGCGTCAGGTTGGCCGCTGCGGCTGCCATTACGGCCCGGCCCGTCTGACCCGAACCCGTGAATATCAGGTGATCAAACGGCAGTTTCGAGAACTCGATTCCAACGCCGCCCGTTTCTTCGAAGAACTTCAGTTTGTCCTCGTCAAAATATTTCGGCGTCAGCGAAATCAAGAGGCGCGAAAGCGCGATTGAATTTTCTGACATTTTAACCATCGCACGGTTACCCGCAGCGAATACCGCGGCCAGCTGCGAAAAAGTCAGATTGATCGGGAAGTTCCACGGAATGATCAGACCAATAACACCCAGCGGTTGCGGGATAACGCGGGCCTTTCCACCAGGATACATCGACTGGTCAACCTTGCGGCGCTGGACCTTCATCCAGCTCTTCAGGTGCTTGATCGAATCAATGATGCCATCGTTCGCCGTAATGATTTCCGCAAACAGCGTTTCGTGCCGCGAGCGATTGCCATAGTCCTGGCTGATCGCGTCTATTATCGCTTCACGATTTTCGCTGATCATCCGCTTGAGGTTCAGCAAATGATCCTTGCGTTCCTCGCGGGTCTCCGTTTCGCTCTGCAGGAAGCTCTGCCGCTGCGCCTCAAGACAGCGTTGCAGGGCAACAATCTCCGAGACCTGTTCCTGACGATCTTTCGTTACGACCGAGTGCATAGTTGTCTCCGGATTATCTTGCGGGAAGCGCCCATCGAAGCCGATGCCCTTTTAATAGCGGGCCAGTGATTATATTGTAGCGGACTACTTCACGCATCGTTTGGCGGCAATGTTATTGCCTGCCCCTGCTTTCGAAAAATAACGGCCATGAGGCTTCGAAGATGTTGGTTTCAAAAAGATTATCTGCAGTTGCTATCGCTGTTTCACTGCTGATGCTCGCCGCTTGCGGCCGCGAATCGGGAAGCGATGCCCGCGACCTCGAGACATCTATTGCGGGCGCAGGCAATGGCGGCGGGCCAGGCATTACAGCGACGGCGATTATCAACGCCGATGACACGCCCGGGGAATGGCTGTCGCACGGCCGAACCTATTCCGAGCAACGCTTCTCTCCGCTCTCTCAGGTATCCCGCGAGAACGTCAGGGAGCTCGGCCTGGCCTGGGCGTTCGACTTCGGCGTCAGCCGCGGCATCGAGGCGACACCAATCGTCTCTGACGGTGTTATGTACGTGACGTCAAGCTGGAATATCGTAAGCGCACTGAACGCAAAGACTGGCGATGTTGTCTGGCAATACGACCCGCAGGTCGACAAATCGCGTGCAGCCGTCATGTGCTGCGACATCGTCAATCGTGGCGTCGCGATCTGGGGCAACAAGGTCTACACGGGAACCATCGACGGGCGCCTGATAGCGATCGATGTGAAGACCGGTGACGCAGTCTGGGACGTGAACACGATCGACAGGTCCAAACCCTATTCGATTACCGGCGCGCCTCGCGTCGTGAAGGGCAAGGTCATTATCGGCAACGGCGGCGCCGAGTTTGGCGTGCGCGGTTACATCTCGGCCTATGACGCGAATACCGGCGAAATGCTGTGGCGGTTCCACACGGTGCCGGGCAACCCCGACGACGGATTCGAGAACGACGCCATGAAAGCAGCCGCAGCGACCTGGACCGGCGAATGGTGGGCCGCCGGCGGAGGCGGCACAGTCTGGGACTCGATGGCCTACGATGCCGAACTCGACCTCCTCTATATAGGTGTCGGCAACGGTTCACCGTGGAACCAGGAGCTCCGCAGCCCCGACGGCGGCGACAATTTATTCTTGTCATCGATTGTTGCGCTGCGGCCCGATAGCGGCGACTACGTCTGGCACTACCAGACAACGCCCGGAGATACCTGGGACTTCACCGCAACCCAGCACATGATCCTCGCCGAGCTGGAAATTGGCGGCACGCAGCGAAAAGTCATCATGCAGGCGCCAAAAAATGGTTTCTTCTACGTGGTCGATCGCGAGACAGGCGAGCTGTTATCGGCGAAAAACTACGTGCCCACAAACTGGGCGACGCATGTCGATATGGAAACGGGCAGGCCGGTCGAAGTCGCTGATGCGCGCTGGCCGGGCAAGGCCCCGTACCTGCAGCTGCCCGGACCTCTGGGCGCGCACAACTGGCACCCCATGTCCTATAGCCCGATTACCGGGCTGGTCTACATTCCGGCCCAGGAAGCTCCGTTCGCTTATGGCGACGACCCGGAATACCTGTACAAGGAGGGCGTGTGGAACACAGGTGCGAACATGGCACTCGCATCACTGCCCACCGACGAGGCGACGCTCGCAGCGGTAAAGGCCATGTTGAAAGGGCGAATTCTCGCCTGGGACCCGGTTAAACAGGAGGCCGCCTGGTCCTTCGAGCACAAAGGCCCATGGAATGGCGGCCTGCTTTCGACTGCGGGCGGACTTGTTTTCCAGGGTACCGCGGACGCGCATTTCGCGGCCTACGATGCATCGACAGGAGGGCAGCTTTGGTCGTTCTTCAGCCAGACGGGTATCGTTGCAGCGCCTGTCAGTTACGAAATTGACGGCGAGCAATATGTCGCCGTTGCGTCAGGCTGGGGCGGCTCCTATGCGCTGGCCTACGGTGGCGTGGCGCCGACGGGAAGCGAAGCAGGGGTCGGCCGCGTTCTGACCTTCAAGCTCGGCGCAAATGAAGCGCTCCCGGGAAGCTCCGCAATTCCGGCCGGTATTCCCAAACTACCCGCACAGACCGCAACAGCCGGGTCCATCGCCAGGGGATTCGATGCCTATACGCGCTATTGCATAAGCTGTCACGGCGACCATGCAGTTTCGTCAGGAATCTTGCCAGATCTCCGAAAATCGCCGTATCTCCTATCCCAGGAATCGTGGGATGCTGTCGTTCGCCAAGGCGCCCTGTCAGATCGTGGCATGGGTAATTTCGGTGAATTTCTGGATACCGAGACGGCTGCGTCGATACGCGCTTACGTAATTGAACAAGCCCGGATGGCCGTCGAAAACGGAGATAAAGCCGCGAAATAGCACAAGCTCAAAACAAAAACAACCGGAGCGAGATGAATGAACGGAGCTGAGGCGCTGATACAGACGCTGAGTGATTGTGGAGTGGAGGTGTGCTTTGCAAATCCGGGTACATCGGAAATGCAACTCGTCGCCGCACTCGACAAGCAGCCGAAAGTCCGCGCGATTCTTGGTCTGTTCGAAGGCGTCGTAACCGGCGCGGCCGACGGCTACGGCCGCATGGCCGACAAACCAGCCGCCACGTTGCTGCACCTCGGGCCCGGTCTTGGCAACGGCCTCGCAAATCTTCACAACGCCAGGCGCGCCCGCACACCCGTCGTCAATATTGTCGGCGATCATGCCGTTGATCACCTCAGGTACGACGCACCGCTCACTTCTGATGTCGAAGCCGTTGCACGCCCGATGGCGGATTGGGTGCGCACCTCCAAATCATCTGCCGATCTTGCCGTCGCGGGTGGCGAAGCCGTGCAGGCGGCTCTCACCTACCCCGGACAAATCGCGACACTGATTGCGCCCGCCGATCATGCCTGGACGGACGGCGCACATCCGGTAGCGCCCAAAAAACCTTCGGAACCCGCCAGAGCATCCGCGCGCGATGTCGCCCGCGCCGCAGCCGCCCTGGGGGCTGATGGTTCCGCGGCCCTTTTTCTCGGCGGCCGGGCGCTAAGGGAAGATGCGCTGGAGCAGGCCGGCCGGATCGCCGCAGCAACCGGAGCACGACTTATCTCAGAAACGTTCAGCGCCCGCCTGCAGCGCGGTGCCGGTCGAGTAACGCTGGAACGTTTGCCGTATTTCGGCGAGATGGCGGCAGAATTTCTGGCTGGCCTGACCCGAATCGTTTTCGTCGGTGCTGAACCGCCGGTCTCGTTTTTTGCCTATCCGGGCAAACCGAGCTGGCTCTCTCCTGATAACGCAGAGCTGATCAAGCTTGCCGGCCCACGCGATGACGCTGTCGACGCTCTGCGACAACTTGCCGATGCGCTCAATGCGCCTGCAGCTGCCAACAACCTGCAGGCGCCCGCCGCGCCGCCTGCGGCCGACGGCAATCTCGACGCGCAATCACTGGGTGCCGTGCTTGCGTCGTTACTGCCCGAGAATGCAATCGTCTCCGACGAAGCAGCAACCGCTGGCCTCGCAATTTTCCCAATGACGCAGGGCGCCGCGAAGCATGATTGGTTAATGCTGACCGGCGGTTCGATTGGCCAGGGACTGCCGCTTGCAGCGGGCGCCGCTATTGCCTGTCCGAAACGCAAAGTCATCGCGCTGCAGGCCGATGGCTCCGCGATGTATACGGTGCAGGCGCTGTGGACGATGGCTCGGGAAGATCTCGATGTTACAACTGTCATCATCAACAACGGCAGCTACGCGATACTGAATATCGAGCTCGCACGTGTCGGCGTCACCGATCCGGGCCCGATTGCCCTGTCACTGCTTGACCTTACCCGGCCGGCGATTGACTGGGTGTCGATTTCGGAAGGCCTGGGCGTACCGGCCGTGCGGGCTGTCACCGTCGGGGAGTTCCGCGACGCCCTGCAGGCAGCGCTCGCGAGCAAGGGACCGCAGCTGATCGAAGCCGTTGTGCCCGCGGGCATCTGATCGGTCAGGTGATAGAGAACTGAGGAAACGGACATGTCAGATCTGTTGAAGCGTATTGCAAAAATTTCCGGGCCAAAGGGCCTGATCACTGGTGCAGATGTACGCCAGCGTCCAGCGGACTGGATGGGCCAGACGCAGTGCAACGCCCTGGCTATCGTCCGACCGGCCTCGACGCAGGAGTTATCGCAGATCATGAAAATTTGCCACGCGCTGGGGCAGCCGGTTGTTGCGGCAGGCGGACTGACCGGGCTCGTGCAGGGCACTTCCGCATCGGCGGATGAAATTGTCATTTCGTTCGAACGCATGGCAGGCATCGAATCCATCGATCCAGTCGGCAGAACCATTACCGTGCAGACCGGCGCCCCCATGCAGAAAGTGCAGGAAGCAGCGGAGAAGCAAGGCTTGATGTTCGCGGTCGATCTCGGTGCGCGCGGCTCGGCTACGATAGGCGGAAACATCGCCACAAATGCCGGGGGAAACCAGGTCATTCGTTACGGCATGATGCGCGAACACGTTTTGGGCGTCGAAGTCGTTCTCGCGGACGGTACCGTCGTGTCTTCAATGAATACCCTGTTGAAGAACAATACCGGCTACGACCTGAAGCAGCTTTTCATTGGCTCCGAAGGGACGTTGGGTCTCGTGACTCGCGCGGTATTGCGGCTTGCGCCACGACCCAAGAGCGACAATACGGCGATGGTTGCGGTGTCGGATTTTGCAGCGCTAACGGATCTTTTCCGGCATGTGAGTGACAATCTCGGCGGATCGTTAACGTCGTTCGAGGTAATGTGGAAAGAACACTATGAGCTGGTTGCCGTCGAGTCCGGCCGCCATACGCCGCCTCTGGATGCGGGTGAAGCCTTTTATGTCATCATCGAAGTCACAGGGAACGACGCAGACATCGACACAGAATTGTTTACGCGTGTGCTCGAACAGGCGATTGAGGCAGAGCTCATAAGCGATGCCGCAATCGCATCGTCCAGGTCACAGCGCGACGCGATCTGGAATATTCGCGAAGATATCGAGGCGCTGGGCATGGCATTGATGCCTGCCGCGATCTTCGACATCAGCCTGCCAATCAGGAAGATGGAGGTCTATGTAGATCGGCTGAGGAGCTCCGTTCATGAGGCATGGGGCGATGAGGCGCGCCTGATCATTTTCGGCCACCTTGGCGATGGCAATTTACATGTCGTAGTTTCAGCTCGTCCTTGGAGCGACGAGGCACGGCAACAGGCCGAGAAAATGGTTTACGAGCCACTGGCCGACATCGGTGGCGCCGTATCCGCCGAGCATGGCATCGGACTCGAAAAGCGCGACTACCTGCACCTGTCGCGATCAAAAGAGGAAATGGCGTTAATGCGTAGTCTCAAGACGACGCTTGATCCAAAATCGATACTCAATCCCGGCAAAATATTCGCTGCCTGAGTCGGTAATTCAGGGCGCTCCGGTCCGAACAAGCCCCTATTGACAGTCCCTTCTGCACGTGCACAAATCAGTTAAAAGGGGGCGCGCCACTGCACGTCCCTCAGAAGCCAGAAGAACTGGCGATTTTGATACAACTAAAAGGTGGACCGAAATGAACTCTCGATGCGGATTGATCTGCGGTGGGCTTGCGATGTTCGCGAGCATGGTTGCTGTTCCGGCTGTAGCAGCCGAATTTGAGTTGGGGGCATTCGAGGGGAGCTTCAATTCCCAGATCTCCCTGGGAGCCAGCTGGCGCATGTCCGAAAGGGAGCCGCTGCTGGTTACGCCGGGCAATGCGCCGGGCTTCGGTACGGCGTCTACCGGTACTGCCGATGACGGCGACCTCAACTATGGTGACGGCGACATTTATTCGTTGATCCTGAAAGGCGTTCACGACCTCGAGCTGCGTAACGGCGATTTCGGCGTGTTCTTGCGCGGCAAATACTGGTATGACCAGGAACTCGAGAACGGCAAGGTGCCGCACGGCAACTCGGCCAACCAGTACACTGCTAACGTCAAACTTGACACCAGCGGTTTTGACGACTTTGCGCAGGGCTCGGGCATCGAACTCCTGGACGCATTTATCTACAACACGTTTTACCTTGGGGAAAACGAAGCTCCGCTGGACGTTCGCCTGGGTCGCCAGGTGATTAGCTGGGGTGAGAGCACTTTCATTCAAAACGGCATTAACACGGTCAATCCCATCGACGTGTCTGCGTTCCGGCGCCCGGGCGCCGAGATCAAGGAAGGCCTGCTCCCTGTTTCGATGCTGACGATCTCAGCCGGTGTGACGAACGCACTGAGCATAGACTTGTTCTACCAGCTCGAATGGGAAAAGACGGTCATCGACGGTTGCGGCACCTATTTTTCGACCGCAGACGTTGCCGCCACGGGCTGTAACGTCGTGACGCTGAGGGGTGGTCTTTCTGACGCTGCGAATATGGCATCCGGCCTGTTCATCTCGCGGGTTACAGATGTCGAGCCCGACGACGACGGGCAATACGGTATCGCGTTCCGCTACTTTGCAGAAAAACTTGCCGGCTCCGAGTTCGGCCTTTACTACATGAACTACCACAGCCGGACTCCTTACCTCGGTGGTTTCAGCCAAACAAACACACTCGTTCCCACGGCAGCAATTCCGCCTGAGTTGATTGCGGGGCTGACTCCGCTGATAGGCTCTCCGCCCTGGACCTTTGTACCGGGCAATCGGTTTGCCGGTCTCCAACTTAGCCCCACCCTCACGATTACTGGCAACGCGAAGTATTTTGCCGAGTTCCCCGAGGACATCGAGTTGTTCGGTATGAGCTTCGCAACCAATTTGGCGGGCTTTGCCGTATCGGGTGAGGTCAGTTATCGACCCGACTTCCCGGTGCAGATCAATACGACCGAGATCTTGCAGGGCGCCGTTTCGGAGGCACCCTATTCGACGGTGTTGCCCCGGATAAGAGCGGTCGATCCAGGCGGCGTTGCCTCGGGCTACGACCTTTTGCCCGTAACCCAGGCGCAGGTCACGTTCATTCGCTTTTTTGACCAGGTCATGGGCGCCAGCCGGCTGTCCTTTGCCGCCGAGATCGGCGCCAACTGGGTTGGCAGCCTGCCAGAGCAAACGGTGCAACGTTATGGCCGTTCGCCCACCTACGGAATGGGTACCTTCACACCCATACCGCTGACGGCGCTCTTCGGCATCGATCCGGCGGCGCTACCGTTTCTGCCCGGGGACCTGCCCGAGGAGCTGGCCGGCAATCTGGCGTGCGACCAGCCCTTCATCCCGTCGCAGGATTTTCTCGACTTCGTTGCTCCCAGGGTGGTCGTTCCCATCGTGCCGAACACGAACTCGCGCAACTGCACTAACGATGGCTACGTAACGGACTCGTCCTGGGGCTACCGCATACGCGCAGGCCTCACGTATAACGACGCGTTCGCCGGCATCAACCTGACGCCTAGCCTCGCTTGGTCGCACGACGTTGACGGTTACTCGCCCAACTCGAACTTCAATGAAGGCGCCAAAGCCTTGACCGTCAGTCTCGCGGGTGAGTACCTTAATCGGTATACCGGGTCGCTGGCCTACACGGCATTCTCCGGCGGCGACTACAACACTGTCGAAGACCGCGATTTCCTGTCTTTCTCTGTCGCCGTCAGTTTCTGACACGAATACCAGGAGCAACAACACTATGAAAACACTCACAAACATCACAATCCTGGCTGCGCTTGGCCTGTTCGCGCAGAGCGCGTTCGCGGAACTCACGGCGGAACAGGCTGCAAGCCTCGGCGGCGAAAAACTGACGCCAATTGGTGCAGAACGTGCCGGCAACCCGGCGGGCACTATTCCGGCATGGACCGGCGGTCTGACGAAACTGCCGGCAAGCTACGCTGCAGGTGAGCCGCTCGTTGACCCGTTTCCGAACGAGAAGCCGCTGTTCACAATAACGGCGCAGAACTTCGAACAGTATAAAGACAATCTGTCCCCCGGGCAGATTGCGCTGTTGAAGCGCTATCCCGACACGTTTCGCATGCCGGTATACACGACGCATCGTACGGCAGCTTATCCGGCCGAGATTTACGAGGCCATTAAGAAAGATGCAATCACGGCTACAACGACCGACGGTGGCAACGGCCTTGCGAACGTCGACGCGTACTGCCCGTTTCCGATCCCGAAATCCGGCATCGAAGTTGTCTGGAATCATGTGCTGCGTTATCGCGGCGGCAGCGTGAAACGCAGTTATACGCAGATCCCCGTACAGTCGAGCGGCGCATTCAGCCCGGTTGTATTTGAGGACCAACTGACCTTCGCACAGTATCTGAAAGGTGCGCCACCCAATCGCCTGTTCTATTACAAGCAGGCCATCAAAGCGCCGGCTCGTCTCGAGGGTGACGTCTTGTTGGTTCATGAAAACATCAACCAGGTCATCGACCCGCGCGACGCGTGGGTATACAACGCCGGGCAACGCCGGGTACGTCGCGCGCCGGATGTCGCATACGATGGGCCGGGCAACGCCTCGGACGGTTTGCGTACCGCTGATGATCTCGACATGTACAACGGTGCGCCCGATCGTTACGACTGGAAGCTCGTTGGCAAAAAGGAACTCTATATCCCCTACAATGCCTTCAAGCTGGAGGACAAGAATCTCACGTACAAAAATATTGTTCTTGCAGGGCATATGAATCCGGATTACTTGCGCTACGAGTTGCATCGCGTCTGGGTTGTTGAAGCCACCTTGAAAGAAGGTCAGCGCCATATTTACGCCAGGCGCACGTTTTATGTCGATGAGGACACCTGGCAAATCAGCGTCGCCGACCTGTACGACGGTCGCGGCGAAATGTGGCGCGTCAAGGAAGCGCACAACAACATTCATTACCAGGTCCGCGTGCCCTGGTATGCGACTGAAACGTCTCATGACCTGATTTCCGGGCGGCATCTGCCGATTGGATTGGGCAACGAGCTGAAGGGTTACCAGTACAACTGGGACTACAAGGTCGACGAACGCGAATATACGCCTGCCGCTTTACGCCGATCTGGCGTTCGGTAGTTCTGTGAATCGCGGACGATTGATTGTCGGGCACCTGTCGGTAGTCCTGCTTGTAATCGCCGGCTACGTCATCGCAAATGAGAACGAGGCGATCAGCTTCGCTATGCTCCCGGCGATCAAGACCGAGTCGGCGCAGAAGAGCCTCCTGCTCGACGCGGCTGCAGGCGACGAACGCATCCTGGTCGTCGGGGAACAGGGGCATATCCTCTATTCCGACGATCAGGGCTCGAACTGGACCCATGCTGACGTACCCGTGTCACTCGCGATCACGGCTGTCACCTTTGCCGCTATGGACAGCGCCTGGGCAACGGCACACGATGGCGTATTGCTGCAGTCGACGGACAACGGTGCCAGCTGGCAAGTAAAACTGACCGGCACCGACGTCGCCCGCCTGTCAGTGACGGCGGCTGAGGAACAGGTCAAATTGCTCGAAGCGGCGCTGGAACAGGCAACGCCGGAAACCCGGGAAGATCTCGAGTGGGCGCTCGACGACGCAACGTTTGCGGTCGACGACGCTAAGGCGGCGATAGAAGAAGGGGTTACGACGCCGCTCCTGAACGTGTGGTTTGCAAACGAGAACAACGGTTACGCCCTGGGTGCCTATGGCGTTTTCCTGCGCACGTCGGATGGCGGATCGACGTGGAGCCTGGACTCGAACCGGCTCGACAACCCCGACAAGTATCACCTGTATGACATTACGCGAAGCTCAGCCGGAACGCTGCTCGTGGCCGGCGAAGCCGGCACGCTGCTTCGTTCCCGGGACGGGGGTCAGACCTGGGAACGACCGGAATCGCCTTACCAGGGTTCCTTTTTTGGTGCCGTTGCGACCACTGACGGCAGCCTGCTCGTGTTCGGACTCAAAGGCAATATTTTCCGCTCCGTTGACGAGGGAGTGACCTGGTCAGCCATCAAAAGCGGTGACCAACGAACGCTTCTGGGCGGCATGACGCGAACTGATGGCACGATCGTCCTCATGGGCTCAGCAGGTGCTGTGCTGTTTAGCGATGACAACGGTCGCAGTTTCAGAACTATCCCGACGACGGGAAACAGGGTCTACAGCGGCGGTGCGGGGACCGCCGATGGCAGGCTTCTGCTGGTAGGTTTTGGCGGCGTTTCATTTATCGACAGTAACGCAGTCTCCGGGGGGCCGTCATGAGTGAAACAGCGAGCAACCAGACCGGACTGTCCCCTGAGCAGCGCCCACCGATAGCTGAGCGTGTACTGTTCGAGAACAGAATTCCCGTCATCATTGTTTTCGTTTTGTTGACCGCGTTTTTCGCGTTTCAGGCACTGCAGCTAAAGCCGGATGCCAGTTTCGACAAGATGATTCCCACCTCGCACCCCTATATACAGAACTACCTCGCAAACAAGGCCGACCTTGCGAGCCTCAGTAATTCGATTCGCATCATCGTAGAAACGACCGACGGCGACATATTCGATAAGGATTTCCAGGAGGCTCTGCGCCTCATCAACGACGAGGTTTTTTACATCCCTGGCGTTGATCGATCGGGCCTGCAGTCGATCTGGACCCCGAATGTGCGCTGGAATGAAGTCACGGAAGAGGGCTTTCGCGGCGGTACGGTTATCCCTAACGAATACGATGGCTCGGAAGAGTCGCTGAACCAGCTTCGCGATAATATTCTGCGCTCGGGCCAGGTCGGCCGCCTGGTCGCCAACAATTTCAAATCGTCAGCGATCATTGCACCGCTCACCGATATCAATCCGGAGACGGGCGAAAAACTCGACTACCGGGACTTTTCGCAGAGCCTCGAGAAACTGGTTCGCGACAAATACGAGACCGACAACATCAAGATCCATATCACCGGTTTCGCCAAGGTGGTCGGTGACCTGATTGAAGGCGCCACCCTGGTTGCGTTCTTTTTCGGTGTTGCGCTCGTAACTACGCTCGTGTTGTTGGCCGTGTACTCGCGATGTCTTTACGCGACGATCGTGCCAATAACGTGCTCAACCATCGCCGTGATCTGGCAGCTCGGCCTGCTGCACACGCTCGGCTTCGGCCTGGACCCCTACTCCATGCTGGTTCCGTTCCTCGTGTTTGCGATCGGCATCAGTCACGGCGTGCAGATCATCAACAACGTCGCGGTGCGTTTCTTTTTTGGCGCTGGTTCCTTCTGGTCCGCAAGGCGCGCCTTTCGCGCGCTTTATATTCCGGGATTCGTTGCCCTGGTGAGCGACGGTATCGGTTTTCTGACGCTGATGGTCATCGAAATACCGGTTATCCAGGAACTGGCATTGACGGCCAGCATCGGCGTTGCCGTATTGATATTCACCAACCTGGTGTTGATGCCGGTGTTGATGTCCTACACGGGGCTGTCCAATTCCTGTGTGCGCTTTCTGCACCGCAAACAGCTTAAGCCGTCGAAACTTTGGCCGTTCATCGCGAACTTCGCGAAACCGCCGTTTGCGCCTGTTGTGATCTTTGTCGCCATAGCATTGTTCGGTGTTGGCTTTTACGGCAGCAAGGACCTCCGCATTGGCGACCTTGACGCGGGCGCTCCCGAGCTGCGGGCAGACTCCCGCTACAATCGCGACAATGCGTTTCTCACGGAAAACTTTTCAACCAGCACCGATGTGTTCGTGGCTATGATCCAGACGCCGCCGCAGCAATGTGGCAATTACGCTACCGTGTCTGCGGTCGACCGATTCCAGGAAGTGATGAAAGACACCCCCGGGGTTCAGTCCGTGGTATCGCTGGTCAATATTTCCAAGCGCGCAATCATGGCGATGAACGAAGGTAATCCGAAATGGCATACCTTGAGTCGCAATCAGTACATCCTGAATAATTCGCTCCAGTCGGTGCCGAGCAATCTGATAAATACCGACTGCAGCATGGCACCCATTCTCATTTTCCTGAACGACCACAAGGCCGAAACGCTGCAGGAAGTCATACGTGTTGCCGAGGCTTTTGCCGCTGAGTACAACAGTGACGAGATGGAGATGGATCTCGCCGCCAGCGACAAAGGTTATATTCGTTTCATACTCGCCGCGGGCAATGCCGGTATCGAGTCGGTCACCAATATTGTTATCAGCAAGGCGCAATACCAGATGCTGGCACTCGTGTACGGGGTCGTCAGCTTCCTGGTATTCCTGACGTTCCGATCATGGCGCGCCGTGGTCTGCATCATCGTGCCTTTGGCTTTGACCTCGGTACTCGGTCAGGCGTTGATGGCGCTCCTCGGAATCGGCGTGAAAGTTGCGACCCTGCCGGTGATAGCCCTCGGCGTCGGCATCGGCGTCGACTATGGCATCTATATTTACAGCAAGATGGATGACTACCTGAAGCGCGGCATGTCCGTGTATGAAGCGTACTTCAAGACGCTGCATACGACCGGCATGGCCGTCGCTTTCACCGGCTTCACTTTGGCGATCGGTGTCGGTACCTGGATCTTCTCGGCCATCAAATTCCAGGCGGACATGGGCCTGATGCTGACATTCATGTTCCTTTGGAACATGCTTGGCGCTTTGTTGCTGTTACCCGCGATTGCGCACTACCTGATCAAACCTGAGGAGGCTGCGCAGGAGCTGGGTACCGAAGGGGCAAATTAAAAATAGACCCCGGTTTAGGGGATGATGCGGCTGCCGACAAGCCCGAGGAACAGCTTGCCTGGCGTAAGCTGCGGCAGCAGCAGCCGCCGTGTGGCCATCGCGGCCCGGCCCACGATATCCGAGGAATACCGTAGCGGTTCTTTCGGCGACTCGAGGCGCGCCATGGTGGCCTGGTAGACACCTTCTTTGGCGGCGGCCAGCACCGGGCTCGCAACGACGCTTTCGCCGACAACCAGCCAGGTCGTGATGTCACCGAAAGAAATCAGCATGGGCATGGGTGCCGCGCGGAATTGTCGCAGTCGTCGATTCCGCAGCTGACGACTGATGTTGTCGCCGGCAACCTCCCCCATATCCATCGCGTAGTAGGCCTGCTTGCGAACCGGCACGGGCAACGACGCGCAGTCGCCCGCAATAAAGATATTGTCGGCGTAGCGACTTTTGAGCGTGTCGTCTACGGGCAACCAGTCGTCGTCGGCCTCGTTCAACCCGGCGTCTCGCAAAAAATCCGGCAACGTCAAGCCTGCAGACCAGATACACAGGTCCGCGCTCAATTTCTTGCCGCTCGCAAGCGTCACGCTGCGCGCGTCTACTTGTGCAACGGCTGCATCCGTGTGCAGCGTCACGGGATAAGGAGTCAGGCGCAGCTCGGCATCACTCGCCAGGCCCTTGGGCTGCTGTTCGAGGATGCGAGACTCGACCTCCACGACATGAATATCGAATGCGTCGCCTTGCCCGCGACGGCGCAGAATTTCTCCCAACGCTTCGATCCCCGACACGCCGCCACCAACGATAACGATCGAGGCCCGACGCTTGCGCGCGGCGAGCTTGTCGAGCCGGCTTGCGATACGCACGGCATCTTCGACGAGACGAAATCCAAGCGCGTGTTCGTCCGCACCTTCGATACCAAACGTGGTCCTTTGGCTGCCTGCAGCAATAAGGCAGACGTCATACGGCAGCACGAGCCCGCCCTCGGTGAGCACCGAGCTGTTGTCGCGGTCGATCTTTGTCACGGCATCGTGCACAAAGCTGTGGCCGTAGCGACTGACGCACTCGGCTCTCGGCAACACAACGCCCTCGCGGTCCTTCACACCCGATAATATTTCATGGATATTGGGCGTCCATTCGAAGTCGACGCGCGCATCGACTACGGTCACGTCGTAGTCGCAGGGAAGGCGTGACGCCGCAACAAGGCCTGCAAAGTTGCCGCCGATAATGACGACACGTGGTCTGGATGGAGACATGGCTGGCTAACCTGCGGTAAATCTATCAACAAGGCGCGCGAGTATAGCTAGGTTTGGGCCATGCCACTAGGTTTCGACTATTCGCCGGACGCGGCGCCGGAAACGATCGGCTGCCTGTGCGTAACAAGTTGTATCCCTCGAGCCCGATTACTGTATTTTCGACCGACATTGACGTTAACCTGCACGACCGACGTTTATGACAGCCTGACGACAACGATATGGGTAAGCTGAAACATGTCAAACCCGGCAACTTCGCCATCGCGCGCAAGACAGATGGCAACCCTGAAGGCAAGGGCCTCAACGGGTTCCTGTTCGACTGGTATCGAAGTGAGCCTCGGGGTGTCGTTGCGAAGCCACGGCGCCAGGTACTGGCTGAGCTTTTCACATCGATGCTCGTGCTGTCGGCCACGTTCAAGTATCGCCCGGCGGTCGGTGCGGCAAATTATCTCTACTGGATCAACGGAGAGTGGTGCTTGAGCCTGGTCGCGCCCGACGAGTGGTCACAGGCAAGACGCGCTGGTTTTGCCGGCACCTGTGTACTGCAGCGTGACATGACCTGGACGATTGCCCCGTCCGAGCTGCTCGCCGAAGACAGCCCGGTGTCCGGAGCGATTGGTCGATTCTTTGGCGCCTTTGCCGAAATGCTGGATACCGACCTGACGCTCGAAGAAATACTGCCGTTTTACGCCGGCAAGATGCCTTATTACCAGCGGCTGTATGCCAGCGCCTTGAGTCGCTCGATGCGTGCCGCGGTAACGTTGGGTGATCAGGCCTCAACCAGCTGCCGGCAGTGGTACATGCTGCTTCCCCAACAGACAAGCGCACTGTTGGCTTACAGAGGGTAAGCTGAACGTGATGGGCGGGCGAAGCGAGGGTGATTTTGAACAGGGCCGGGCTGATTTCGGAACATTGAGCGGCACATGGAGTGAGGGGAAGCCACTATGGCTGAGCGCAGCAACCGACAGATAGTAACCGCCATCGCAATCGCCGTCGTATTGGGTACCCTCATGTCATGGGCGGGCAGTGACGGGGGCGACCGTGTTGGCGACCTGGCGGTATTTGCGCTGTGCGGTGCCCTGGCATTCGGAGTCAACTGGCTGGCCTTCATCCCCTCGGCGCTGGCACAGACCGAGCGCTACTACGACCTTACCGGCGGCATCACCTACATCACCGTGACCGTGGTCGCCGTGCTGCTTTCCGGGGAACTCGATCTGCGCGCGGCGCTGGTGGCCGCTATGGTTATGTTCTGGTCGCTACGACTGGCGACGTTCCTGTTCCGGCGCATCTCGCGCGATGGCAAAGACAGCCGCTTCGACGACATCAAGAACCGGCCGCTGCGCTTTTTCATGGCGTGGACCTTACAGGGCCTGTGGGTGCTGCTGACGGCGGCGGCCGCGCTGGCCGTTATCACGGGCGGTGTGCGCGAGCCGCTTGGGGCTGTCGGCATCGCCGGAATTATTATCTGGTCGGTCGGCATACTTATCGAGATCATCTCGGACCGGCAGAAATCGAAATTCAAGGGCGACCCCGCCAACAAGGGCAGGTTCATCAACGTCGGCCTGTGGGCCTGGTCGCGCCACCCCAATTATTTCGGCGAGATCGTACTATGGACCGGCATGGCGATCGTAGCCGTGCCCGTGCTGCAGGGCTGGCAATGGGCCACGCTGATCTCGCCGGTGTTTGTCACGCTTCTGCTAACCAGGGTCAGCGGCATCCCGCTACTGGAAGAAAAGGCCGACGAGCGCTGGGGCGGCCAGGAAGATTACGAGTCCTATAAACGCAGCACACCGGTGCTGATCCCGAAGCCGCCAGCCACGCACGCCCGGCACTAGTTAAAGAGGCGCAACTCGATGCCAGTCGAAATCAAGGTGCTGGGTTTTGCGGCCCTAGAATAGACGAAACCGACCACCAGCACTGATGCCGCGGCGACGGCAAATAGTCCCTCAATGATTTTCATAGCGCTGGTATTTCCGCAGGCGTTGAACCGTATCGTCAGACCACCGATTCCTATTATCATCAATGCTCTACGGTCGGCAAATGGTTTAGGAGATTATGAGAAACCGCCTCTACACAAGCGTATCAGGCGCTGTGATCGTAAATGCGCTTGTATTTCTGATCATTGCCTGCGCTTTCGCGCTGTCCCACCTCGATGCAGACCGTTACTACCGCACCGTGCAGGAAGACGAATTGCTCGAATGGGCGACGTTCTGGGCTTTCGTCCTGGCTGCGAGCTTATCTATCCAGGCAGCCTTACTCGAATGGCGCGACCGGCAAGCGCTACCCTGGTTTCTGTCTGGCATCGCTGTATTTTGCCTGTTCGTGGCCCTTGAGGAAATCTCCTGGGGTCAGAGAATTTTCGGCTACCGCCCTCCCGTCTACTTCCTCGACCAGAACTATCAGCAGGAATTCAACTTGCATAACGTAGTCGAGACCCGCTTGCGAAAGCTGGCATTACAGGCAGTTATTCTCGGGTACGGCGTCTTCCTGCCGCTTCTGCAGCTTGCGCCAAAAGTCGGACCTCTGCTTGATCGCCTCCGGGTAGTAGCTCCGCCGCTGAGCCTGGTGCCGGTTTTTCTGGCTGCCTACGCTCTTTATACATGGTACCCGCTACGGCACACGGGCGAGTGGGTCGAGCTCATTCTCGGCTTGGGCTTCCTGTTCCCTGCTCTGCTAGCGGTTTTTAATTATCGGACAACATCTGACGCCGGGGAATCTGGTAAACCACCGGCGCGAATCTATCTGATTTCCGCAACTGCGGTCATCAGCCTCGGATTCTTGACAACGGTTGCGACCAGGCACCAGGCTCAAACGCATCCGGGTAACGTCACTGCTGTTCGCGCCGAACTGCGCGCTCTTGGCACCGATTTTCGCAGTGGCAAGTTGCGCCAACGCTGTGACCTGCATAAGCGACTTTACACCTTTGTCCGGCAGTATGGTCAGGACTACTTGTTCGATGGCGCATTCTCGAATCTTGTCGCTCAGGGCCTGCCGCAGGAGCGTGCAGACTTTTTCCTCGATCCGTGGAATTCACCGTACTGGGTTAGAGACAGCTGCGCATCGCGAAGCGGGCCGCGGACTACGTTCGTATATTCACTCGGCCCTAATCGGCGTCGTGATTCGACACGCTACGAGATTCTCGATGACGATATTGGTGAATACATTCGACCTGCGCGGCGCTAGTAGAAGAGGCGCTACTGGATGCCAGTCGGAATCAAGGTGCCGGGCTTTGCCGCACTGCTGCAGGCGCTCGACTTCAGGTAAGACGGTTTGCGGCACGAGGCATTACCCTGCCGGGCGGGCCCGGCCGAGCTGCTTCGTTTCCGCTGCTATCCATTCATCGATGATGTCTTCAAGCACTGCAATTGGCAGGGAACCATTGCCGACGACCACATCGTGAAAGCGGCGTATATCAAAATCTGCGCCGAGTTCCGCCTCGGCTCGGGCGCGCAGTTCACTGATTTTCAGTTCACCGATCTTGTATGACAGCGCCTGAGCGGGCCAGGTGATGTAGCGATCGATTTCCTTTCGGACCTCGACAGCGCTGGCAGCCGTATTGTCGAGCATGAAGTCAATCGCCTGCTGGCGTGACCAGCCAAAAGCATGCATGCCCGTATCGACGACCAGTCGACACGCGCGCCAGGCTTCATAGGTGAGACGGCCAAAATCACTGTAGGGATCCTGGTAAAAGCCCATTTCCTTGCCGAGGCGCTCCGAATACAGGCCCCAGCCTTCACCAAATCCGGAATGACTCAGGGAGCGCCTGAATGCCGGCAGATCCTGCTCCTGCGCCAGCGCGGTTTGCAGGTGGTGGCCCGGGACGCCTTCGTGCAGCGACAGAGACTCCAGCGAATACAGCGGTTCATTTTGCAGGTCGCCTATCTTGATGAAATACGTTCCCGAATCTGTGCCGTCACCGGAGGATGGTTTGTAATAGGCGCCACGATTCGGGTCGCCGACAATTTTGTACGGCGTGCGTGGCAATCGCGTGAAGAAACGCGGCAGCTCACCCTCGGCCGTTTTGCTGATCAACGCCGCACGGCCGAGCAGTTCCTGGTCCGTTTTCGCATAAAACTGCGGTGCTTTACGCAGGTAGTCTGCGAAGGCCCTGAAGTCGCCTTCAAAACCCAGCGCATCGATGATCGCCTGCATCTCGGCGCGAATGCGCTCCAGTTCCGCAAGGCCGAGCTCATGGATGTCAGCCGGCGTCATGTTGGTCGTCGTGTAATAGTTGATCAGGTACTGGTAATACTCATCGCCTCCGGGCAGAGAAGTGATACCCACCTCGTTGCGGCAGGCCGGAAGATATTCGTCGTTAAAGAAATCAAGCAGCTCCTGATAGCCGGGCACCACAACCGAACGAATGAGCTCGCTGCCTTTACCAATAAACCCGGCACGCTGGTCTTCACTGACGTTGCCGGGGAATCGCGTAAAAGGTTCGAAAAGTCCGCTGCTTTCTGCATCTCTGACGATATGAACATCGATAGTTTCGGCATAGTCCGAAATACTCTCGCAATAGTGCGTATAGCCCGCTGCGATAGCCTCACGCATCACCTCGATGTAGTCCCGGTTGTAGCGCGTAAAATCAGCGAGGCTGACCAGGTAGCCTTCGTAGTCCTGAGCCGACAGGAACGCCGTGTTGGACGGCGCCTCGGCAAAATAGGTGTGATAGCCGAAAAGACTATTGATCGGAAAAAAGTGCCCGGGCTGCAAATAGCTGTCGCGTTCCGCCTCGCGCTCGTAGAGGAAGATTCGAAAGGACAGCTGATCGTTGGCATCCAACTCAGCCATGTCGATGCTCGCAAGCCTGGCAAGAATCGTTTCATTGAACTGCTGCCTCCGGCTGCGCGCCTCGGCCGTATGCTCGGACAAGGCACCATCCATGCGCCAGCCATCCGGGTCGGTGCGAAAAAAGACTTTTTCCGCTGTCGCCACCGCCCAGTGATCATCGAGCAGTTCGTGAAAGGCTGCACCGGCGTCAGCCGACGAATCGGTTGCGGAATTTGTGCAGGACATTGCCGAGCAAGCGACAAGAATGATCGCCAGCAACTTGCGTAAAGACATTGCAGCCCCCGAAATCTGTGGTTTTCAGACGACGTAAGCTACCTCATAACGGCGCATCGTGCTGCGGAAAAGGACGTCCTAAGACCGGCGCCTGAAGCTTCTACAAGTGCAGTTCCACCACATCGCCGTCAGAAACAAGATGGTCCGCACCGACTTGCTGACCGTCAAATACGTCGGCCCCCCAGATGCGCGCAAACTTCAGGTCCCGGGCGATGTCTTTGTGCACCAGCCGAGCGACATCGAGCACCGTGCCACCGCGACGCACCGTAAAGGGCTTGTCATTATCTGCCGGTTTGCCCGGCGTCTTGGTGTAGACCCGGACAATCTCCAGCGCGCGAAATAGAAAGGATCCCAGCTCGTCCAGGCCATCTCCGGTCCGGGCCGACATTGTTAGCGTGGGGAAGCGCAACCCGAGCAACTCTTCGAGTGTTTCGACCTCGCCGGGATCGGGGTCAAGGTCACTCTTGTTCGCAATCAACACGGTGGGCAGGTGCAGGCTGAACGGGTCGTCCGCCTCGCCCTGCTCCACCGATTCCGCTGCGTCCGGAACCTGCCAGTCCGTTGTCAGGAAAACCTTCTTTTCCGACAGGCGTTCAAGGATCGTGGGAAGCTGCTCAAGGCAATCGGGATCGTTGATGTCCACAACGAGCAGCACGCCATCGGCGTGCTGCAGCGCAGTGACCAGCCACGGCTCCATAAAGTCGCCGGATACAGGCGGCAGGTCCACCAGCTGAAAGTGCACATCCTCGTAAGGAAGCATGCCCGGTGTGGGCAGGTGCGTGGTGTATGGGTAGGGTCCGATGTCACTGTGTGACCCGGTCAACCGGGCGTGCAGACTGGACTTGCCGGCATTGGGTGGGCCGATAAGGCAAAGCTGTGCAGCACCTTCGGGGCGAACGACGTGGGTCGGACCGCGGCGGCGACCGCCTGACCTGGGGCCCGCCATTTCCTCGGATAGCTGCTTGATGCGAGTCTTGATGTCCGCCTGCAAGTGCTCTGTGCCCTTGTGCTTTGGAATCGTCCGCAATAATTCCCGCAGGCAGTCCAGGCGATCCCGGGGCTCGCGCGCCTGGCGATAAGCCTCCTCGGCTTTTTTGTATTCGGGCGAAACGTTAGTCGGCATGACAGCAAATATTAAATGACTTTACTCAGCCTTTCTCTTCATGCCATTTCTTTAACAACAGAGCTTCCGTCTCCAAACCAAATCCGCTTCGCCGCCGTTCCGGAATCGGAACCCGATCAAGGTTTGCGATCATGTCCTTCGCCGTGTCCGCAATCGGCCGGAACGTGAGTCCCGTTGCCATCGCACGGCCATTGTTCACCTGCATAAAAGGCAGCGGCCCCGCCCCGTACCAGGGTCCGTAGTTCGGATCTTCAGATGTTTGATTTCGAATCCATTCCCAGTCGATCCAGGTCAGTTTCGATTTCGATCCGGTCGCGTCGCGAAGACCTTCGAGGAGCGGCCTGGCCCTGTAGGGCTCTTCAGCACCAACGGCATTGTAGGGGCCACTGCCGCTGCCACCTTCCAGCAAGCGCACCATCCAGCCGCACATATCAGCCGCATCGATGTACTGCACCGGCAGGTCGTCCTGCCCGGGAACCAGTATTTCATTGCCTGCCTGCATACGTCTTAGCCAATGGCGCAGGCGCTCTGTCGGGTCGCCGACGCCCGTGATGATTCCGGGACGTACGTTAACGGCTTTTTCGCCAAAAACTTTCGTGACTTCCTGCTCGCACAGGGCCTTTCGAGCGCCGTAGCTCGGCCCATAAACATGCTCCGACTCATCGGTCGGATCGTCCATAACAGCGTAGGGAGCAGAAAACTCATCGTCCTCAACGGCCAGGTCTTCGCCGTAAGCAGAGATACTGGAAACGAACATATATTGATCAACATGCCCATGCAGCAGCTCAGCGGAAAGTCGCACATGGCGCGGGAAGAAGCCGGAGTTATCGATGACTGCATCCCAGTTGCGGCCTTTAAGCGCATCGAGCTGATTGTCCCTGTCGCCTATCAGGGTCTCCACGTCAGGAAACATTCCCGGAGCGGTCTTTCCTCTATTGAACATGGTGATCTTGTGGCCGCGGGCTCGTGCGTAGTTAATTTCGTGCGGTCCGATGAATCCGGTTCCGCCGAGAATCAGGATATCGAGCGGTTTGCCCGCCGTGGCTTGTGCGAGGACTGAACCCGGCAGCGTTGCAAGGACCGCTGCGGCGGATGCCGATTGAATGAATTTGCGTCGAGAAGTCTTCATCGAATTCCTCGTTTCTTTTATTGTAATTCTGACAATACGATGCGCCGTGGCGGTGGCGCCGGGAGCCCCGCACGCTACCGACTCCGCCAGGGCCGCTATCACATACTTTACACGATCGAGTAACCGGTGTTGATCGTGCACCTCGTAAAGGTCGGAGGTCGTAAAGACATTTACCGAAGCGAACAGGAATGGATTCGCCTCGCTCGCCGTGCGAGCGATATCAGCTGCTAGGCACCAGTTTTCGATAGAAGAGCGTCAATCTCTTTCTCGCTATACAACCAGTCCGCCACAGGATCACCGCCCTGGAAGTGGCGCCTATTTGCGCGATAATACGCCGCCTTTGCGATCATCTCGTGGCGTTGTTCTGCAGAAACGTCGATAACTTTCTTCCGGGCTGCCTTCTTGGGCACCTTCGTAGCGACTTTTCGAGCTGCTTTCTTGGCAACCTTCTTTCCGGCCTTCTTACTGACCTTCCTGGATGACTTTGTCGAACCGCTATTTGTCGGCATCGTGTGGCTCCTCCCGGCATATATGTACGCTGAACCAGATTCTGGTGATGTTGCAGATACTGCAGTGCAATATCAATGCCAAAAACTTGCGTCTGTCAGGGATAGCCGCGACATCAACAGACTTGCGATCGAAACCGCTGCCTGCACAATTTCTGTGCGGGCGACAATCACTTTGCACTCCGATTGCGCATCCCACCACAAAAAATGGGGACATTCTTAATTTAACGCATTAGTACATTAAAATAGGAATGTCCCCAAATAGATTGCGACGCTCGTGGAACGACTTTGGTGATAATACTTGTGCTCGGCAGATGCGACCGATTGCCGGAGTGTTGGTCCACGATGCGGCCATTCGGGACGTCGTAAAATATTGAAAAATCGTTAGTTTTAGTTCTCGCGCTCGCGAATAGACGGGCGTATGCTTTCCAGCACTTAAAAACGAATAACAGCAGTATGGGGGGGTGTGCAATGCAGGCCTCACTCCGAGTGGTTCGACGTCGGTTACGCGTGTGGCACCGGCATGGGGCGTACTCGCTGTTGTTCTTATGGCCAGCCTTCTGGCCTGCTCCGCGAAGCGGCCAGAGTTTGCAACCCTGTTTGGCGACGAGGAAATACCCCTTTCTCCGACCGACAAAGCCGCCGTCTTCGCGGCTGTCGAAACGCTGTTCCCGTTGTCCAGCGACGGATTGCGTTTCGAAGACCCGATTTGCGGCGACGTTGCACCCGGCGTTGAAGTGACCGACCTGAACGGCGATGGCTCTCCCGAGGTCTTCGTGCAATGGGGCAATACCTGCACCTCCGGCATGACCGGGCGCAGCCTGACGCTGCTCACGAAGGATTCCGGCGGCCAGTATCAACTGCAGTTCGGTTTTCCGGCGCTCGGTTGGATCGCACTCGAGACAATCGGGCAGGACTGGCCAGACCTGCGATTCGGCGGTCCCGGATTTTGCCATCCCGTCTGGACCTGGCAATCCGGCAATTACATGTTCAAGTGCAACCTGCCTGAAGTACCTGGCGGCTGCGCATCCCGCGACAGCGCCTGCCTCGACGATCGAGCCGGCGTCGCAACTCGTTTCACGACACCTTAGAGGAAACACATATGGCCAAGCATTGCGGTGTATTGCAAGTTGGGGCGGTCCAGGGCGGTGGCACCGTTGGCGCCAGCACTGTCCAGGGTAATCGGGTGGTTTCATCGTTCGAGGTGCCCGTCGCAATCGAGTATGAGCTGACGGTCGGCGACCGGCATTTCAAGAAGATTCGCTGTTGCGAACCGGCGTTGGCACCGTTCATCGCTGAAAACCACGGCAACGAGGTCTGCATTTACACGTTCAAACAGATTCCGAGAACGGATGTAATGTTGGCCGTGACCTCGAAGGATGGCCCCTCCTACCAAATGACGTCCGGTCGAATGTACCTGACGATTTTCGCCCAGATATTCCTCGTGCTGATCGTCGGTCTGCCACTTCTTCTCATTCCGGTGATTGGCTGGATTCTTTCTCCGCTGGCTTTTTTCTTTACGGGGAAATATGTGCTTGAACTGTATTCAACCTGGCAGACGATGAACAAAGATGGCTGAGACACGCCTTGTGGTCGCAGACCATCGCGCGGCCGCACCGTGGAATTTCTGTTTTTGGAGGGGGTTACGATGGAAAAACTTTGTGGTGAGATAAGGCTGGTCGGGAACCTGACCGGCGGCGAACTGCGAACGCAGGTCGATCAGCATGGTAATCAGAGGTTTGTCGGCAGTTTCCGGACCGCGACACAGCTCGACGCCCTGCAAGTGGGTGATACGACCCTGCTCAACGCCCGCCTTCCCGGTAACATCTACGACGCGCTCGCAACCGGGCGAACTGCCTGTGTGTACGTCTTCCGGACGCTGCTTCGCAAAGCCCTGATACTCGGCGTCAAGTACGAGGATACGGGCGACAAGCATTTGATTGGACACAGTTACTACCGCGGCACGCTGCTTCAGCTCGCAACCGTGCACACGCTGCTGAATGCGATCGGCTGCTGGATTCTCGGCATGATCGTCGGCGCGATAATCGGCCTCGGCCAGAGTGCCGTGCCGCCCCTGCTCGGGCTTGTAGGCGGGTGGGCGGCCTCGTGGTGGCAAGCATACTGCTTCTACACGGACTTCCGGCGCGCGCAAGCCGATTGAAGCGCAAACGGGGGTCGAACCGAGGTATTTGAAAAGCTCGGTTCGACCCCGGTTTTTTTAACGAGCCCCAGCCGTCCTGATCGCGTCCGCGATCTTCTCCGCAATCATGATAGTGGGTGCATTTGTATTGCCCGAGACCAACGTCGGCATGATGGATGCATCGACCACTCGCAGACCCTGTAGCCCACGAACCCGGGCGGACGTGTCGACCACCGCGGTTGCATCCGAACCCATACGGCAGGTCCCGACCGGGTGATAGATCGTATCGCCTCTGCTTCTGATGTCATCGATCAATTCGTCGTCGTCCACGTCGCTGCCTGCGTACAGGGTTCGACCAACGACTCGTGCAAACGCCGGCGCGTCCAGGATACGGTGAACCAGTCGCGCACCCTTGAGCGTGCGTTGCAGATCGTCTCCCGCACTCAGGAAACGCGGATCGATTGCCGGCGCGGAGCGCGGGTTGGCATCAAGCAGCGTCACGCTTCCCCGGCTCTCCGGGCGCAGCACGCACACGTGGCACGAGATACCGGCGGCGAAGTGCTTTTTCCGGCCATGGTCATCGACGATGCCCGGGACAAAATGCAGCTGGATATCCGGGGCTGGTTCTTCGCCGGACGTGCGTATGAACCCGCCTGCTTCGGCGAGGTTCGACGTGAGCGGGCCCTCTCCGCGCCGGTATCGAAAGTAATCGGGAATTGCACGCAGCGCCCTCGACAGCGTATATCCCATTGCGTGTGATGAGGTCACCCGACGAATCACCGTATAGTCGAGGTGGTCCTGCAAGTTGTCGCCGACCCCGGGCGAATCATGGATAAGCTCTATGCCTCGTTCTCTCAGGTGATCGGCCGGACCGATACCCGAAAGCATCAGGAGTTGTGGCGACTGCAGTCCGCCGGCCGACAGCAACACTTCGCGGTTGGCCTGCAGCGTTACGCTACGATCACCGTTTTGAAACTGCACGCCGACGGCCCGCTTTCCGTCGATAACAATCTTTTCAACCTGCTTCCCGGTTACCACGGTCAGGTTGCTTCGACTCAATGCCGGGGTCAGAAAAGCAACGGCTGCGCTGCAGCGGCGGCCGCGTCGCTGCGTCACCTGGTAAAACCCCACCCCCTCCTGCGATTTGCCGTTGAAATCGTCGTTGGCGGGCAGCTTGAGCTCTCGTGCCGCCTCGATGAACATCTGGCTCAACGGGTTCTTGTATCGCAAGTCACTCACGCCCAGCGGTCCGCCTGTGCCGTGAAATTCGTCCGCACCACGCTCCTGATCCTCTGACTTTTTGAAATAAGGTAAAACATCACGGTACGACCACCCGGCGGCGCCCGCCTCGACCCATCGATCGTAGTCCGCGGGCGTCCCCCTGGCGTAGACCATGGCGTTAATTGAGCTCGAGCCGCCAAGAACCCGGCCCCGCGGCTGGTAGCCGCGTCGACCATTCAGATGCTGTTGCGGAACCGTTTCAAAGCACCAGTTGAGTTTCCTGTTTTCGGCCAGAAGGGAGAAGCCGATCGGTGCGTGAATCAACGGATGACTATCCACGGGCCCTGCTTCGATCAGGCAAACACTCACCGCCGGGTTTTCGCTCAAACGATTGGCCAATACGCAGCCGGCGGAACCTGCACCGATAATGATGTAGTCGAACTTATCCATAGGCTCTACAAATTACCATCTCAAACGAACCCCCGCGTGCTCTTTATCAGGTCATAGGCTGCGTTTATCTCGCGTGACCGCTCTTCAGCAACGGCACGCATACTTTCCGGCAGTCCGCGTGCAGCCAGCTTGTCCGGATGGTTCATGCTCATGAGCTTGCGGTAGGCACGCTTGATATCCGCTGGCGCCGCGTCCGGCGTCACGCCCAATGCGACGTAGGCATCGGCGAGCCGATCTTGAGGAGGCCTGCCAGTCCCATCCCGCGCGGCGCCAGCCGTTGCCGCTCGCAGCAGCGATTCCAGTTGCGCAACGTCTGCCTCGGTCAGCCCCAGCCGGCCTGCAACACGAACGAGCATGGCGTGCTCCTTCGGGTGGACTTGCCCGTCCGCGGCCACTGCCATGCACTGCAACTGCAGAAAGAGCTGAAGCAACGGCGCACGCCGGCGACTGATGGCCGCGAATCGATCCACGGCAGCATCGAGATCGAAATGCGCCTGTTTTCCTTCGCTGAATGCAGATTTGGCGAGACGCCGCTGTTCGTCAGTGAGGCGCAACATGCCAAAGATGTGCTCGACGGTTTTGATCTCGTCGCGGGAGACGACGCTATCCGCTTTGCAGATAGCGCCCATTACGGCAAAGACGGATTCGATCAGCTCAGTTTGTGCAACGCGCAACCCGCCAATGACGGTTCGCCGCAGTACATTGCCGGCGAGATAGCCAATAATTCCACCCACAAGGAGACCCGTCAGGCCACCCGTGAGCAGACCGATGATTGCGCCGATGAATGCGAGTGCCATTGCTGAATTCCAAACGCGCCGACGTTATCGCCGACAAGTCGGGCTACGGTGCCGTGCTACTTGAAGCGCAGCTCGAATCCGATGTGCAAGCCGGAATCGAAAGTGAATCGGCCGACGTTCTTGTATTTGGCCTCGATACGCCGCAAGCCCAGATAAACATCGCCGTCGCGAAGAACGCTGTAGCCCGCACGCAAACCAATTTCGTAGTACTCGCTCTGGTCACCGAACGAGGACACGTCAGGTGCGTAGTACCCGTAGCCGCCGATGTTATAGCGATTGGCGTTCGGCAGCGTATATCGTGCAAAGCCCCCGAGCGCTAACGCGGTTCCGCTGACCGTGCTTGGATCTGTGCGCGTGTGGACTACCCGCACGCCCAATCCGGCCTGCAATGCCGTTCCGCTGCCGCTCGCCGCATCCACAAGGTGGAAGCTCGCGTGAATGACGTCTCCTTCGTCCTGGTTGTAAAGCCAGCCCAGGTTGGCAAGGTAGCTCGGGTCACCAAGCCGCCAGGTAAAACCAAGGCGAACCGAGTCGCTGTTGAGGTTTACGTCAAGCGCCTTTCCTGTCGTCTGGGCGGACGCCATACCCGCCAAAAGACACAGGCAAAACGCAAGTGCTGTTTGATTCACTTTCATGATGATTCCAATTGTGTGCCCAAGTCACCGCTCGCTGTCGTTCGACCCGTCGCGGCACGGGTATGATAACGGACAATAGCGGCACCTGGGGACATTCTTAATTTAATGTATTAATACATTAAATTAAGAATGTCCCTATAGGCTGCGTTCGCGTAACGATAATGGTCGGCCGGGGTGGCCAGCGACGCGCGGATTTTTAGAACCCCGCCCTCACCCGCCCAGCCCATAAACCCGCTTCAGGCGCTTCGTCTGAAACAATAGCGCCGAAGCAAAGGCCACTAACGCCACTACCGTCAGAATCAGGACCATCCTCGTGGCCGGCGCACCTTGCGCCGCCCGCACCTGTACCAGCGTATACATCGTCCACAGCCACTCGATCGCTCCTAACACGAGCGCCGCCTGCACCAGCCGCGCCACCCAGGCGCGCCGCAAAAACAGAAGGCCGATCATCACGACGGCTGCAATTACGCCCAGCTCGTTGCCGTAGCGCAGGAAATGCGCACCGAGCACGACGAGGCTGAGCACAACAGGGATGTATAAAAGTGCAGTCATTGCTTGGATAATGACAGGAACAAACAGGAGTCACTATGAATTTCAAATCCCGCAAGCACCAGGCAGGCCGCATGCACTGGGCCATCCCTGTTGGCGCCATCGTCGTCGTGATACTGATCGCCGTGGCGGCGACGCTCGTGATCCAGGATGACGAGGACGCGCAGGGTGCGCTGTCGGCTGACGCTATACGTGCCGCAGCCCTGGCCAGCGAACACTCACCTGCCGCCGGAGATCCGAACGCACCGGTTCACATCGTCGAGTTTCTCGACCCCGCGTGTGAGACATGTGCCGTCTTCTATCCGCTCGTCAAGCGATGGCTGCAGGAAGCGCCTGGCAAGCTGCGCCTGTCGGTTCGTCATGTTCCGTTCCATCGGGGCTCCGAGTACGCTGTCCGGGTCCTGGAGGCGAGCCGCGAACAAGGCCTTTACTGGGAGACGCTCGAGACCCTGCTCGCAACGCAAAGCCAGTGGACACAGAACCATACGGTGATACCCGAGCGCATAATGCCTGCCATTGCCGGCGTAGGCCTCGACATGGATCGACTCGAGACCGACATGAGCGCCTTCGACCTCAAGCTGCGCATGGAGCAAGATCGCAAAGATGCTGTAGCTTTGATGGTCCGCGCAACGCCGCAGTACTTCGTCAATGGACGAGAGCTGATGGACTTCGGTTACGAGCAGCTCGCCGCACTCGTCCGGGACGAGCTGGCGAAGGCCGAGCAGACGCAATAAAGGACAGGATGGTTTTACGCCATCAGGATGACGTTCCTCGACACCTCGTCGGATACATCTTGGTTTTTTTTCGAGAGCTTCGACGGCTAGCGACGGCCTTCCGACGGCAATGGGCGAGTCAGGATAAATACAGCCGCTGCGCACAAAACAACTACCTGACAAACGATGATCCATAGCGGCGCACCGAACAGCCACGTGATCACGGGCGTCATGACGATAACAATCATCGCCGTCCATTTCACATTGCGGTCGATACTGCCGTCGCGGTGCCAGTTGTCGATCAACGGCCCGAAGGACCTGTGCTCTCGCAACCAGCCATCCAGGCGCGCCGAGGAACGGGCGAATGCGAAGGCTGCGACCAGCAGGAACGGCGTCGTCGGCAACAACGGCACTACCACGCCGACCGCGCCAACAGCGAGTGACGTCAGGCCTGCCAGCAGCCAAAACAATTTAATTCCGCTATCCACGCTATCAGTTCATCACACGACAACCGGTACCGGCAAGCCCGGCGAGTCCCACACCTGGGGACATTCTTAATTTAATGTATTAATACATTAAATTAAGAATGTCCCTCTAGGCTGCTATATTCTGGGCGAATCGCTATTACAACGGGACCCCTGTGTGATCCGCACTGAAACCGACATCCAGGAATGCCGCAAACTCTGGGCAATGTTTTCGCCGCAGCAGGATGCCTGGGATGACTGGGACCTGATGTTCGCTTTTCACGACCAGGACAGGCATCGCCCGAATTTCCTCGTGCATCTGGCCAGCGATGGACGTCCAGATGGCCTGGTGCCGCTCGTTTTCGACACGAAGCAGGAGCGCTTCATGTTGATGGGTGGTAGCTATCCCGATGGCCGGATTCTGTGGCTGCTGAATCAGGATTTTCCCGAGTTTTTCGAGCAGTTTCCTGAACGAACCGTATTGTTCGATCTCAGGCAAAGCTGGGTCAGCAAGCTGCTGCAGCTCTACCCGCAATTCGAAACCAATTTCTCCGAGCAGGACCTGCGCTATCACCTGGTGCCGGCCGAAATCGGCTTTGACTTCCACAATCACATCGACACTTTTTCATCCGAGAAAAAACAGAAATTTCTCTACGACCTGCGAAAGATACGTAAGCGCGAGCCGACGCTGCGTTGGGGCAACGAAAACGAGGCCGATCTGTTCATCGAACTGGTAAACCGCAATTTCGGTGCGGAATCAGATTACGCCAACGAAGATGACGCGAATGAAGTACGCAGGGTCATCGGCGAACTGGAACGGAGCGGTCGTCTGAAAACTCTGACGATCGAGGTCGATGGTGCCCGGCAAGCGGTCTCAATGTCATTGCTCCACGGCAACAATATGATCGCGCTTTATGCTTCCAGCAATAATGACTACAACAATCTTGGCAAGTTGCTCAACGTCGAGTGCATTCAGGAGGCCTGCAGATTGCACGTTGATGAAATCAGCTTCATGACAGGCATGAAGTGGAAGGCAGATTGGAAGATGAAGAGCGAGCCCTGCCGCACCATGCGCAAGCCGCCGGCGCCGTGGCCTGCCACGCCGGACTAGCTGTCTTGTAACGGCATAGCTTGTGAGTACCGACCCACGACACAAAGGGCGAAACGATGGCTAGGAAGGAAAAACCGAAAAGTACCCGGGTGCGCGACTGGATCAACAGGTTCGGCAATTCGGTGCTCGATGATCCGAATAATGGAATCATCGCTGTCGGCATCGGCAGGAAGAGCGCTGGCCCAATGAACGACGATTCCGAACTTTGCGTAACAGGTTACGTCCGGCGAAAACTCAGCAAAAGTCAGCTCAAGGCGCGTGGCGTCACAGAATTCAGCGAATCGTTTGCCGCTATATGTGGATCGTCTCCAACCCGGCAGCAGATCAAAGTCGATGTTGTCGACGCCGGATCCGCGTTCTCGGCCTCTCCGAAACTTCGCGTGGACAGGAGGCAAAGGGGTTCATACGGCGGGCCACCTCCCAGCGTGGACTTGCAGAAACGATTTGCGGCGATTCGGGGCGGTATTGGAATCACGAATCCGGTCGGCGCGTATCCTCAATTTCTCTCCGTTGGCACCTTGGG
>JABDOQ010000027.1 GCA_013043165.1 Woeseiaceae bacterium
ATGTCGAGCAACGTGGCCGCGCGTCGCGCGTCGTCGTAAAAAAGTTCGTAAAAGTCGCCCATACGATAGAACACGAGCATCTCCGGATACTCGGACTTGATGCGCAGGTACTGCCGCATCATGGGCGTATGGACGGTAGCGACTTCGGCTGTCATTTTTGTTTTGAGCGGGCGCTCCCCTTGCGGGGACAGGGCGCGCGCGCGATCATCGTTATAACGTGAAAATACTGCATGTCGAAACCGGGCGCCATTTTTTGGGCGGGCCACAGCAGGTTATCTACCTGATCAAGGCGTTACGCGAGCGCGGGCACGACAATACGCTCGTGTGTCCGCCGGAATCCGGCATCAACAACGTCGCTCGTGAGGCCGGTATTCGCGTTCAAAACCTGTTTTGTGCCGGCGATCTCGACCTGCCGTTTGCCTATCGATTGTCCCAGTATCTGAAAGAGGTGAGCCCGGACATCGTCCATTGTCACAGCCGTCGCGGTGCCGATATCCTGGGCGGACTGGCGGCGAGTTTTGTGGATATCCCCACCGTCGTATCGCGCCGGGTCGACAACACGGAAATGCGGCTTATTGCGGCACTGCGTTATCGCCCTTTCAAGAAAGTGATTGCGATTTCAAATGCGGTCGCCGAAGTGTTGCTCGATCGTGGCGTCGACGCCGAACGGCTGACGATCATTCGTGATGCGGTTGACACAACGGTGTTCGACAAGGCGCCGGACTGCGATGCGTTTCGAAAGGAATTCTCACTGGCCGCGAACGACTTCGTCATTGCCGCGGCCGGCCAGCTGATTCCGCGCAAAGGGCATCAATACCTATTGCAGGCTGTCGCCGAACTCAGGGGCCGGTACCCACAGATCAAGCTGGTCCTCTTCGGTGACGGCTTTCTCAACAACGAGCTGCGCGCACAGGCCGCGACGCTGGAACTCGGTGACACCGTACAATTTTCGGGATTCCGCGATGACATTGACGCATTCCTCGCTTGCTTCGATCTTTTCGCACACCCGGCACTGGCTGAAGGGCTTGGCGTCGCTGCCCTGAAAGCCTCGGCAGCGAGCCTGCCAGTCGTTGGTTTTGCCGCCGGTGGCATGGCCGAGGCCGTATTGCATGACAAGACGGGTTTGCTCGTCGCACCCGAAGATGCCGGCGCCCTTGCTGCTGCGATCAGGCGCCTGATCGACGACCCTGGTCTTGGCCGGCAACTTGGCGAAGCTGGCAGGCACAGAATGCAAAGCGAGTTTTCGATCGATGAGATGGCGGACAAGCACGTGGCACTTTACGAGTCAGTATTGAGTGGCCGGACGTAATGGCGGATCACGAAGCGATTCTCGAGTTGTCCGAAGCGCTGGTCGCCGAACTTGCGACGTCGGGCAAAATGGTGGCGACGGCCGAGTCCTGCACGGGCGGATGGATTGCGAAGGCGATTACAGACGTAGCCGGCAGCTCGGAGATCTTTGCGTATGGTATTGTCAGCTACTCCAATGGCGCAAAGGAATCGCTGCTGGGCGTGCAGCTGGCCACGCTCGAGGAAAACGGTGCCGTTAGTGCTGCCGTCGTCGAGGAAATGGCGAAAGGGGCTCTCAGCCTTAGCGGGAGCGATATCTCGGTTGCAGTCAGCGGCGTCGCGGGACCCGATGGCGGTAGCAAGGAAAAGCCGGTTGGCACGGTCTGGTTTGCATGGGCGGTCAGAGACGGATCCACAGTGAAGACGGATACGCAATGTCAGCATTTCACGGGTGACCGTGATCTTGTCCGCGAACTCACGGTAGTACATGCCTTGCAGGGCGTCAGAGAACGAATCCAACAATGAGCAACAAGCGAATATTCTTTGCGCTCTGGCCCGACAACCGCCAGAGAGACAGGCTGCGTGACGTCATTGGCTCGGTTGCCAAGACGGTCGAAGGCAGAGCGGTAGATCGCCGCGACTGGCACGTGACGCTGGTGTTCATCGGCGAGTTTCCGGCTGCCCAGGTGCCTGCACTACTGGAACGCGCCAGCCAGGTCCCGGTTGAGCCGTTCCGCCTGGGCTTCGACAGGATGGAATTCTGGCCGCGGCCCAAGGTCGCGTGCATGGTCGCGGCGACGGTCCCGCCGGAACTCGTGTCGCTGGTTGACGCATTGAAAATCCTCGTGCAGGACTTCGGTGTGGTCCCGGAAGACAGGACGTTCAGGCCGCATATCACGGTTGCGAGGAACGCCCGCGCGTTCACAACCGAGCGATTGACGCAACGGGCCACTACTGAGTGGTCGGGCTTCGAACTGGTCGAATCGGTATCCGGACCCGGTGGGGCGACCTACCGTCCGCTGAAACAATAACTTCCGGCCTGTTCTTTGAGTTTTTTGGCGCTTTGCCCAAAATAAAGATGCTGCAGAGGCTGCCATTGGCGTGGCTTTCGTGGAATAATACTGTTTATATGCACAGTAATCTCAAATCCTGCCAAATGGCGGCAACACATGGACCAAAACAATGGATGAACATCGCAAGAAAGCCCTCGCGCAAGCGTTAGGTCAGATTGAAAAGCAGTTTGGTAAAGGCTCCGTAATGCGCATGGGCGACGGCGTAGCCAGGGATATCGAGTCAATATCGACGGGCTCGATCGGGCTCGACGTGGCGCTCGGCATTGGCGGCCTGCCCAAGGGCCGTGTCGTCGAGATTTACGGCCCCGAATCGTCCGGCAAGACGACGTTGACGCTGCAAGTGGTCGCTGAAGCCCAGAAACTGGGCGGCACGGCCGCGTTCGTTGATGCTGAGCACGCACTCGATCCCGGCTACGCGGAGAAACTGGGAGTCAATGTCGATGAGCTGCTCGTGTCACAGCCCGATACCGGGGAGCAGGCGCTCGAAATCACAGACATGCTGGTGCGCTCCGGTGCAATCGATATCGTCGTGATTGACTCGGTCGCCGCGTTGACGCCGAAGGCCGAGATCGAAGGTGAGATGGGTGACTCCCACATGGGATTGCAGGCTCGTCTCATGTCACAGGCGCTGCGGAAATTGACCGCCAACATCCAGCGCTCGAATACGATGGTTATATTCATCAACCAGATTCGGATGAAAATCGGCGTCATGTTTGGCAGTCCCGAGACCACGACGGGCGGTAATGCGCTCAAATTCTACTCGTCGGTTCGCCTCGATATCCGCCGTATCGGCGCCATCAAGAAAGGCGATGAGGTTATCGGTAACCAGACCCGCGTCAAGGTCGTCAAGAACAAGGTATCACCGCCTTTCAAACAGGCTGAATTTGAAATTCTCTATGGTCAGGGCATTTCACGTTTCGGCGAGATCATCGACCTCGGCGTGCAGCACAATATCGTCGACAAGGCGGGTTCCTGGTACAGCTACGGCGACGACCGTATCGGTCAGGGCAAGGAAAACGTCCGCGAGTTCCTGAAGAACAACCCCGAGATGGCGGCAGAGATCGAGAGAAAGATTCGCATCAAGCTGCTGCCCGATACCGTCAAGGCCGGCGCAGAATCGACCGATGACAAGCCGGTGGCGAAGGAAGCCTAAGCTGCAGCCCGTCCACGAAGAAATCAGTGATCTTCTTTCTGGCAAGGAGGAAGATCGCTTTTCTTGTCCGAAGGAGGCCCGCAAGAAGGGCATGGATTTCCTCGCGCGGCGAGAATACGGGCAATCAGAGCTGATCAAAAAACTCGCTGAAAAGGGCTATGCCCGGGACATTGCCGAGCAGGCTGTCATCAAACTCAGCGAAGAAGGACTGCAAAGCGACCGGCGTTTCGCCGAGAGCTTTGTGCAGTCACGCATCAACCAGGGCAAAGGACCCGTTCGCATTCGACTGGACCTCGGCCAGCGCGGCATCGGCGATGCAGCCATCGAGGCCGCCCTCGAGGAGGCCGGCGCCGATTGGTACCGGCTCGCCCGTGAAATCCGGCTGCGGAAGTTCGGCAGCGCGCAACCGGACGACTTTGCCGAAAAGGCGAAGCAGATGCGTTTTCTGCAGTATCGGGGCTTCGAACCCGACCACATCCAGGTCGCCTTCGCTGCCAGCGACGATTAAGTCTTAATCCCGACGCGCAAACCCCGTAAACTACCGGGTTTGAGTTCTTGCGTAGCACCCTTATATCCCTTCGATGAAGACCATGACGAGCAGTGAGCTGCGCCAGGCATTCCTGGAGTTTTTTCGTGAGCACGGACACGAGGTTGTATCGAGCTCGCCGCTGGTTCCAGGCAACGATCCGACGCTGTTGTTCACGAACGCCGGTATGGTGCAGTTCAAGGACGTGTTCCTGGGCGATGAAAAGCGCAGCTATGACCGGGCCGTAACATCACAACGCTGTGTGCGTGCCGGTGGTAAGCACAATGATCTTGAAAACGTCGGCTATACGGCTCGGCATCATACGTTTTTCGAAATGCTCGGCAATTTCAGTTTCGGCGATTATTTCAAACGCGAAGCTATTCAGTACGCATGGGAGTTTTTGACCGTCACGTTGGGACTCCCTGCAGATCGCCTCTGGGTCACGGTTTTCGAAGACGACGACGAAGCGGCCGACATTTGGCTAAACGAAATTAAAGTCGACGCCAGGCGCTTTTCGCGCATGGGTGAGAAAGATAATTTCTGGGCGATGGGTGACACGGGTCCATGCGGCCCGTGCAGCGAAATATTTTTCGACCACGGCGCCGAAGTTGCAGGCGGACCTCCGGGTTCGCCTGACGAAGACGGCGATCGCTACGTAGAAGTCTGGAACCTCGTGTTCATGCAGTTCGACCGTTCGGCCGATGGCGAGATGAAGCCGTTGCCGAAACCCTCCGTGGACACGGGCATGGGGCTTGAGCGTATTGCAGCCGTCATGCAAAAGGTCCACAGCAACTACCAGATCGATATATTTGCGCACATTATTCAGGCCGCCGCCGACGTGCTGGGCGTCAAGAACGATGGCTCTAGTTCGCTAAACGTTATTGCGGATCACATTCGCGCATGCTCGTTCCTGATCGTGGATGGAGTATTGCCCGGTAACGAGGGCAGGGGTTACGTGCTGCGGCGTATCATTCGACGCGCCATCCGCCACGGCAAGAAGCTTGGCATGGACAATGTGTTCTTTTACAAGCTGGTGGCACCGCTCGTCGACGAAATGGGCGATGCGTATCCGGAGCTTGGCAAGGCACAGGCACACGTTGAAAAAGTTCTCGAGAAGGAGGAGCGCCGCTTCGCCGAAACGCTGGACCAGGGCATGGATATGCTGGAGTCCGCTATCGCAGAGCTTGACGCTAAGCAGATCCCGGGCGACGTTGTGTTCAAGCTTTACGATACCTACGGTTTTCCGGTCGACCTGACGGCCGATATCGCTCGCGAGCGAAACCTGACGATTGACAGCCAGGGTTTTGAAAAAGCCATGGACCAACAGCGCGACCGTGCCCGGGCAGCGAGCCGCTTCGGCACGGCGGAAGTCGAATCCTTGCAGACTGATGCCGAAACCGAATTTCTCGGCTACGGCGGTACCGAAAGTGCCAGCAAGATCGTCTCTCTCTTCAAGAATGGCAAACCCGTCAAATCGCTGAGCGCAGGCGACGACGGCGCCGTTATCCTGTCGTCGACGCCGTTCTACGCCGAAAGCGGAGGACAGGTCGGCGACACCGGAATTCTCGTCGACGACGGCAAGCTGTTTCGTGTCGACGACACGCAGAAGAGCGCCAAGGCCAATCTGCACTATGGCAACGTGGAGCAGGGCGCCCTGCGGGTTGGTGACAAGATCGACGCCGTCGTGGATGCCGATCGTCGCCAGGCTATTCGACTCAACCATTCTGCAACGCACCTGATGCACGCGGCACTTCGCCTGGTGCTTGGCGAGCATGTCACCCAGAAAGGCTCTCTGGTAGCGCCGGACAGGCTGCGTTTCGACTTTTCCCACTACGAAGGTGTGACGCAAGAGCAGTTGCAGGAAATCGAGGATCTCGTCAATACCGAGATTCGCAGAAACATTGAGGCTGACACAGATCTCATGACTTACGACGACGCCATCTCTTCGGGAGCCATGGCGCTGTTTGGCGAAAAGTACGGCGACAAGGTGCGGGTTCTGCGTTTCGGCGATTTCTCTGTCGAGCTTTGTGGTGGCACCCATGTTGATCGGACCGGTGATATCGGGCTGTTCAAGATTGTTTCCGAAAGCGGTGTCGCATCGGGTATAAGGCGTATCGAGGCAGTAACCGGTGGCGGCGCATTGGCGTGGATCGATGCCAATCAGCGAACCTTGAAAAACCTGGCCGGACTTTTGCGAAGCTCGCCCGAACACGCCGCTGCGAAAGTAGAACAGCTGCTGAAGCGCAGCAAGGAACTTGAAAGAGAACTGGTGGCAGCGAAACAGGCGCTCGTCGCGGGGCCGTCGTCCGATCATTCTGACGATGTCGAGGAGATCGCCGGCATCAAGGTGCTGGCGACCCGCATGGACGGCGCCGATGCCAGGACACTTCGCGATGCCGTCGATCGATTCAAGGACAAACTGCAGAATGCCGTTGTTGTATTGGGCTCTGTCGATGACGGTAAAGTCCGTCTCGCCGCCGGCGTGACCAAGAACAATGTGGACAAGATCCGGGCGGGCGACCTGATCAAGCCAGTCGCCGAGCTGGTCGGCGGCAGGGGCGGCGGCCGCCCCGATTTTGCCCAGGCCGGCGGAAACGATGTAACCAGGCTCGACGCGGCTCTGGAATCCGTTCCGGCTTGGGTCAGAAAGCAGCTCTCCTGAGGCCCATATGGGCATCAATGGCCAAAATCGGCTAGTATTACAGCGGGTTAAGGAAGTACGACGCGCAATAAGAACGGGGCAGGAGCCCCGACAGGCAGGAGTAGGATGTCATGCTGATTCTGACGCGACGCGCTGGGGAGGCGGTAATGATTGGGAGCGATATCACAATCACCGTCCTGGGGGTCAAGGGAAATCAGGTCCGAATCGGGATCAATGCA
>JABDOQ010000041.1 GCA_013043165.1 Woeseiaceae bacterium
TTGATGCCGCTGACGTGAGTGAAAATCCCTTCGGGCGACTGCGAGTGTGTTTGCCCGCCGCGGATGCCGCCGCCGCATGGCGTACGAATGGTGACGGGCGAGAAAAACTCACCGCTTGAGCGGTAACGCAGGCGCGCGAGCTCACTGACGATCTGGTCGAAGCCCGGATAGATGTAGTCGGCGAACTGAATTTCGGCAACAGGTCGTAATCCGTTGACGCCCATGCCGATAGCCGTGCCGATGATGCCACCTTCGGCGATCGGCGCATCGATGACACGATGTTCACCGAACTTGCGCTGCAGGCCGTCGGTGCAACGAAATACGCCGCCAAAATAGCCTACGTCCTGGCCCAGCACGATGACTGTCGGGTCTTTGTCCATCATCACGTCGTGCGCGGAACGGATGGCCTCGATCATGTTCATCTGCGCCACGACCTAGTCTCCCCCGAGGACTTCGAGCATGCGCCGTCGCTGTGATTCGAGATTCGTCGGCATCTCGGCGTACACATCTTCGAACATGCTTGCGGGATCGAGGAACGGTCCTTCAGTCATGGTGCCGTACGTCTGTGCTTCTTTCCATGCTGCGAGAACCTCGGCGTGCAGTTCTTTCTCGAGCTTCTCATGTTGTTTTTCCGACCAGTGACCCTCGACGATAAGATGCTGCTTCAGGCGTTCGAGGGGATCGCCAAGCGGGAATGACTCCCACTCGTCCTTTGGCCGATACTTCGTGGGGTCATCGCTGGTAGAGTGCGCACCGCCGCGATAGGTCACGAGTTCGATCAACGTCGGGCCGCCGCCACGCCGCGCGCGATCCGCAGCCCACAGCGTAGCGGAATAAATGGCCAGCAGGTCATTGCCGTCGACACGAATGCCCGGGATGCCGAGACCGAGACCGCGTGCGGCAAAGGCGCGGCGCTGCCCGCCGGCCGTGCCCTGAAACGTCGAAATCGCCCACTGGTTGTTGACGACGTTGAGGATAATGGGGGCCTGGTAAACGGCGGCAAACGTCACGGCGTAATGAAAATCGGCTTCCGCGGTGCTGCCGTCGCCAACCCAGGATGCCGCAATGTGGTCTTCGCCCTTGATGGCCGACGCCATGGCCCAGCCGACGGCCTGCGGGAACTGCGTGGCGAGATTGCCGGAGATGGAAAACACGTTGCCGGCCTTGCTGTGATACATGACCGGCAGTTGCCGGCCTTTGCACATGTCGCGCGTGTTGGACAGGCACTGGCACATCATGTCGACAAGCTTGACACCGCGATACAGGTACAGCCCCTGGTTGCGGTAGGACGGGAAGCACATGTCGCCGGGGCGCAAGGCCATACCCTGCGCAATGGAAACGGCCTCCTCGCCGAGCGACTGCATGTAAAATGAAATGCGCCCCTGCCGCTGGATTTGCCACATGCGATCGTCGAGCGCACGGGTCAGCATCATCCAGCGCAGTGCAACCTGCAGTTGCTTCGGATCAAGATTCGGATCCCAGGGACCTTTCGCCTTGAAGTCGTCGTCGAGTACGCGCACGAGCCCCGAACTCAGGAATTCGATATCCCGCGTGCGCGAACCGAGCGGTGGCTTGTCAACGCTGCCGGCCGGCGACAGCTCCAGGAAGCTGAAATCCGGCTTGTCTCCGGGTCGCGCGGTCGGGCGCGGAATCTGCAGTCTCGACTTTGTGATCATATAGAAGGCCCTAGTCTGTTACTTTGCCGCCGCAACCAGGCTGCGTGCCAGCTCATCGGCGAGCTCGTTCGTCGGCCTGCCGCTGGATTTCGCTTCGTCGAAAATGGCCTGCAGGCGCTCGCGTATGCGACTGACGTCGGCGCGCACTTCTTCTTCGGAGCTGCTGCCATAGTACTCGCGTGCGACACTGATTATGCCGCCGGCGTTGATGACGTAGTCCGGTGCGTACAGGATGTCGCGCTCCGCAAGGCGGGCGCCATCCCCGACGGTTGCCAGCTGGTTATTCGCCGCGCCTGCGATAACCTTGGCACGAATTCTGGGGATCGTCGTCGATGTCAGGATGTTGCCCAGCGCGCACGGGGCCAGTACATCCACATCAGCATAAAGGAGTTCAGTCGGTGCAACGACGGTCACCGGCAATTCTGCACTGGCCGCTTTGAGGTTTTCCCTGTTGACGTCGGACACGAACAGTACTGCACCGGCTTCATGCAGCAGGCGGCAGAGGTGCAGACCAACGTGACCGACGCCCTGCACCGCGACACGAACATCCTTGAGCGAATCGCTGCCGAGGCGGGATTCCACGGCCGCCTCAATGCCCTGCAGGCAACCAATCGCGGTCCATGGAGACGGATCCCCGCCCGCGCTGCTGCCGGTTTGCGGCAGTCCGGAAACGAATTCGGTTTGCTCACGCACGTAGCGCATGTCATCGACGGAACAGCCGACGTCCTCGGCCGTGATGTAGCGCCCTCCCAGCGAGTCAACGGCGCGACCGAAAGCCGTGAATAATTCGGGTGACTTCGGTGCGTCCGGGCTTCCCAGGATCACGGCTTTACCGCCGCCAAACCTGAGGCCCGCGACTGCATTCTTGTAGGTCATGCCGCGAGACAGTCGCAGTGCGTCGGTCAATGCGTCGGCTTCATTGGCGTAAATCCAGCGGCGACATCCGCCGGCCGCCGGGCCGAGCGCCGTGGAGTGAAGGGCAACGATAGCCTGCAGCCCGGTGGCCTCATCGTGAAAGAAGTGCAGAGACTCGTGCTTGTCGAATTCCGGATGCATGAAAAAGGCCATGGTGCTCCCCTCAAGAGGCCTGCATGAATAGACTAATATATACCGAAAAAACCCGATGATTCGTGCAAATGCGGTTGTCCCGATGCGATTTTGAGCATAGTCTATGCGGCTTGTAGTTCAAATACGTATAACTCATGCAGACAGTTTCACTCGATCCTGTTGATCGCAAGATACTCGATCTTTTGCAGACCGAACCCGGTATCAATGCCTCGGCCATCGGCGAGCGCATAGGCTTGTCGCAGTCCGCGTGCTGGCGACGCATCCAGCGCCTGCGGGAGGAAGGGGTCTTCAGGGATCATCCCGTTATCCTCGATCGGGAGAAGGTCGGATTGACGACCATGGTGTTCGCGCACGTCAAGCTGACATCGCACGGCCGCAGCAATCTCTCGGCGTTCGCAGACGCGGTCAGAGCCTATCCCGAGGTAATGGAGTGTTACGTGCTGCTCGGCAACGTCGACTTCCTGCTGCGCATCGTTGCCGAAGACATCAAGGCATACGAACAGTTCTTCTTCGAGAAGCTGTCTCAGCTACCGGGCATTCAGGAGGTGACGTCGAACATTGTGCTGTCGGATATCAAGCACTCGACGGCTCTGCCGGTATGAGCGAGAACTCATGGGGACATTCTTAATTTAACGTACTAGTACGTTAAATTAAGAATGTCCCTACCCGGTGAAAAAGCCCCGGCATAGCCGGGGCTTCTCGAATCAGTCGTCGACCGACGTCTGGCTGGTGCCGGCTCCGCCCTGGATCGGCGACCAGTGTGCGGCCCGTACTTTCCATTTGCCGCCTTCCTTGACGAATACCTGGGTGGCGCGCGTTCGGTAGTTATTAACAGCCGGGCTGCCAACGGGGGCCATGCCGCCTTCCGAGTAGTACTGCGCGACCGCAATTTCTCCGGGTACCAGAGTGATGACCCTGATGTGCTTCGCCTTGATCGTCATCGACTCGTATTCCTGTAGCGGAAGGTCGGGACTGACTTCCTGGAGTAAGCCGCCACTTGACCAGAACTCGAGCGAGCCATCCTTCGACACAGTATCCGCCTTGTCCTTCAGGTTCTTGTTCGCATAGGCGTTACCGTCCATGACGAGCTTGATAATCGCCTTCTCGGTTGCCTCATCGGCCTGTGCTACCGTGCCGGCAAACGCCAGCATTCCGCCCAGTATCAAGACTACTAGTCTCATTATTCTTCTCCAGTCAGTTTTTCGGACCCGCTCACCAGGCCATTGTGTCGTTCTGTGCTTGGCGCGGCCGAGCAGTATAGCCGTAATCCGGAGCTAGCGGGTGCCGGGCATCACCTCGAACAAGGGATCGAAAGCAACCAGCGTAGATCCGAGCTGTGCCAACACGAGAGCATTACCGCTCAGCGTCGCCTTGCCTGCCTGAAGCTGCGTTGCGAACGTCTCGAGCTGCATCATCACGGGTACCAGGTCGGCGCGATTTATCGTCAGAGTCGCGTCGGCGTCGGGCGCCGTAAAGCCGACGATGTTCGTCAGCGTTCCATTGCTCATTTCGACGACAAGCTTGTCGCCGTTGTCCGGCGTAACGAAGTTGAGCTTGAAGTTAATGCCGTCCGCTTTGCTGCTGTCGACACGTATCGCGATCGCATCCCACCATTGCGAGGTCGTCAGCGCCTTGATGGCGTCCGGACCGCCGGTCTCAAGACCCAGCGCTGGTGCAACCCCGTTTCGCAGCTCGTGCGTGGCCGACAGGAAGGAGTTACGCAGGCTGGCGCTTTCGTACTGATAGCCGAGCTGCTCGAATACGTCGGCAAGCAGCGACTTCGCGTGCTTGTTCTGCGGTTCCGCATAAACAAGCTTGTTGACGATTTCCATGGCGTGGCGATATTCACCGGCCTCGTAAAGGCTGCGGCCTTTCCGCAGAATGCTGTCGGCGCCACCCATCATCTCTACATAAAGGGGTGCGGATTCGGCCGGCGACAGTGGCGTGAGCGTTGCGGGGTTGCCGTCCCAGTAGCCGAGATAGCGATTCATCACGGCGCGCGAATTGTGAAATTCGGAGCCATGGTACTGGCGCACGGACCACTGCCTCTGCAGGCTTTCCGGCACCTTGTATTGATTGTGAATTTCGTTGATCGTCACACCCTGGTTGGCAAGATGCAGCACCTGGTTATTCAGGTTGGCATAGGCATCGCGCTGCGCGCGCATGACTTCCTGGATACGCTTGTTGCCCCACCGCGGCCAGTTGTGCGAAGCGAGCATTACGTCGGCCTCGACGCCGAAGCGATACAGCGCGTCATTGATCCCTTTCGACCACTTGAGTGCATCGCGCACCAGCGCGCCGCGCAGCGTGTAGACATTGTGAATGGTCGCCGTGATATTTTCGGCCGCCCAAAACACCTTGAGGTCGGGGAACCAGGTGTTCATTTCGGCCGGTGCTTCGGTTCCCGGCGTGTTCTGAAAAACCATACGCACGCCGTCAACGGTATGTTTCTCGAAGTCTTTTTCAATGACCTGTGTCGGCGCGACCAGGCCGAGAGTGCCGCTCGCGGTTGCTTTGCCGATTGCCGAATCGACCTGGCCGAACGGGCCGACCGGCAGCACGCGGCCGTATTGGTAGGACGCTCGTCGCGCCATCGCGTTGCCGGCGTAAACGTTCTCTGCAATCGCATTTTCCATGAAACCGCGCGGTGCGATGATCGGCACTGTTTCGGATTCAATGGTTTCCTCATCGAGGACGCCACGAATGCCGCCAAAGTGGTCAGCGTGCGAGTGTGAGTAGATCACGGCAACGACCGGCAACTCACCCAGCTCTGCATTCGCGAATTCCAGCGCAGCGGCTGCCGTTTCCTTCACCAGCAGAACGTCAAACAGGATCCAGCCGGTGTCGCCCCTGATCAACGTCATGTTCGAGAGATCAAAACCGCGTACCTGGTAAATCTTGCCGGGTACGACCTCGTAGAGGCCATAGTTCATGTTCAGCGTTGCCTGGCGCTGCAGTGACGGGTGAATACTGTCGAGGTCCTCGCCCGTGAGCAGAAAGTCGTACTGGCCGATGTTCCAGACAAGGTCGCCGGACTCGTCGTAAATTTTCCGGTAGCCGGGTGCGGCGATGAAGCCGCGGCGCTGCTCGTCGAAGTCGCGTTGATCGTCGAGTGGCAGACTGTCACGCAGCGCCTGCTGATGCGCGATCGTGTGGGTGGATGGCGGATTGATGTCAGTCGCGGCAACCGGCTGCGAGTCTTCGGCGCAGGCTGCAAAGTTTACAAGGGCGGCGGCCAGGGCTGCTTTTGCGATACTTTTTATCATGGTACATCCCGTGGTCAGGGTCGATGGGGACATTCTTAATTTAACGGGTTAACGCATTAGTACGTTAAATTAAGAATGTCCCCATTTTTCTGGGAATTCAGCTGAACGTAGCTACGGTGAGCGTCGAGTCCGTCGATACCGATGCTCGCTTCATGCCTTCGGAATTGTACGGCATCGCGATTTCGCCCTTGCTCGTAACGGCAATGACTCCGGCATCACCGCCCAGGCGCTTTATCTCGCCGAGGGTTTCTTCGATCGCCTCAGGCAAAGGCACGCCCGACCGATAGCGAAACGCTATCGCCGTCGCGCCGCCGGCCCGAATAATGTGTTCGCCGGTCCCCGTGAAGGAAATCGCGATATCGTCGTCGGCCCAGGTGCCGGGGCCTATTAAAGGTGTATCCCCGATTCGGCCGTGAAGTTTGCCGAAAGTGCCGCCCGTCGAAGTGGCTGCCGCAAGGCCGCCGGACCTGTCGAGGGCTACGGCGCCGACGGTGCCGTGGGAAATATCCTGGATATCGTCACTGGTTACGCCGACGGGTAAGGAGTAATAGGTCGCCGGATCAGCCACTTCGCTAAAGCCGTTCGCGCGGGCGAACTCCAGTGCGCCCGATCCTGCCAGCATGACGTGCGGCGTCTTTTCCATGACACCGCGCGCGACCTGAACCGGGCTTACGAAGTCACGCAAAGCCGCGACGGCACCGGCCTGCCGGGACCTGCCGTCCATAATCGATGCGTCGAGCTCAACGTGGCCGGCGCTGTTGGGGGCCGAACCGCGACCGGCGACATATAAACCACAGGTCTCCAGCTCGTAAACGGCGTGTTCGACGACGTCGAGCGCGCTGCGGCCGTCGGTCAGCCAGCTCTCGCACTCCCGCGCAAGTTCACCAAGGTGCTTTTCAGTGACCGCATAGTCACGTCCCGCCACGGCACCGGCGCCGCCATGCAGTGCCAGTGCGAATCGCTTTTTCGTATTTGCCATCGCGAGAGTGTATCGATGTGGGCCGGATACCGACAGCCTCGGCGCCGAGCAGCAATATCGGTGGCCCCGGGGAGACTACTCGTAGCCCAGAGCGTCAATCGGGTTTAGTCGTGAAGCCTTGACGGCCGGAAGCATGCCATAGATTACTCCGACCGCAGTACAGAACAGCAGCCCGATGATTGCCCATTCGACCGGCACCACGGCCTCGAAGGACGTCGACATACCGATCCTGACCATCAGGTTGCCGATACCGAACCCCAGCAGTACGCCAACGACTCCGCCCATATTGCACAACAACACGGCTTCGAACAGAAACTGTCGGAGGATGTCGTTTGGTTTCGCTCCAAGGGCCTTGCGTATGCCGATTTCGTTGGTGCGCTCGGTGACCGACACCAGCATGATATTCATGATTCCAATGCCGGCGACGAGCAAAGCAATCGTGCCGATGATGACAGCCCCGATTTTTACGCCCGCCGTCATCCGGTTGAAATCACGGATCGTGCTTTCCGAATTGAAGTACTCGAAATTGTCTTCTTCGCCGCGCTTTACGCCTCGAACGCGTCGCAGCACGGCGCGCGTCTCCTCGATCGCGTCATCGACGATCTCCGGTGTCCTCGCATGTACGGTGATGTTCACAGAGCGTTCGAATCCGTCGCGATCGACATTGCCGTAGGTCGCCAGGAAGGTCGATACGGGCATCAGAACGTAGCTGTCGAAGGATGAATTGAAGGCCGACTTTTTCTCATCGAATACGCCGACGACTTCATACTTGCGTTCGTCGACGCGGATGTCGCGACCGATCGGGTCGACGAACGGATACAGGCGTTGCGCCAGCGCGAAACCAATAACGACGACCTTGTTAGCCATACGTATGTCCATCGCCGAGATGTTGCGGCCATGGCCGACAAAATGGGTATTGTTTTGCGGGTATTCCGGTGTACCACCGACGATTACGACATTGTCGTTGGTCTCCTCGCCACGGTACTTGGCTTTGAAGCCGAACTCCCAGATCTCGGCGCCGACTATATCGACGGACTTCACATGGTCGCGTATCGCCTGGGCATCGCTCAAAGTCATGGGCGGGCGGCGCCGCGCCTTGTTCCGTTCTTCATCGGTCGAAAAACCCGAGGGCCACTTCTGCACCTGGAAGGTCTGTGCACCGAGTACGCTCATTTCTTTCTCCATCGTGCCCTGGACGACGGAAATACCGGTCATGACCGCGATGATCGACGCGACGCCGAGCACGATGCCGACAAGCGTCAGCGACGAGCGCAGGCGGTTGGTGCGAATCGCCTGCATCGCCATTTGCACTGTGTCCATAATTCGCATCAGTCGGCTCCGTAACTACTCATAGCGCAGGGCTTCGATAGGGTCGAGCATGGCGCCCTTGATGGCCGGCACCAGCCCGGCGAATACACCGACGGCAATCGAAATAACTATTGCGGCAATCATGATGCCGGGGGAGATACTGGCGGGCATTAGTCCGGACGCATTAATGCCGGCGGCAATTCCTGCTGATATTGCGATGCCGATCAGGCCGCCGGCCAAACAGATCGCGGCTGACTCAAACAGGAATTGCATCAATATGCTGCGCCGTTTCGCGCCGATCGCCTTTCGTATGCCGATCTCGCGTGTGCGCTCCGTAACCGATACGAACATGATGTTCATCACGCCGATTCCACCGACGAACAGCGAGATGCTGGTGACCAGAAGGCCAATGCCGAGAACGGCTCCGACGATACTGTTGAATGCTCCAAGCAATGAGTCGAGCTTGTTGATCGAAAAATTGTCAGGCTCGACCGGCCGCAGTTTGCGAATCTTGCGCATCTCGCCGATAACCTCATACTCCAGCTCGTCAAGCGAAGCGATGGCCGGCGACTTGACTGCAACATCGACGTCCATGAAGCGACGGCCGCCAAAGAGCTTCACAAACGTAGAGATAGGTACGAACACCTGGCGATCGAAATTTGGACCACCAAATGTAGAGCCACCCTGTTTTTCCATGACGCCAGCCACGCGAAAGCGGTAGCGTCCGATATTGATTTCCTTGTTGATGGGGTTCGCCTGGCCGAACAGGTCTTCGGCTACCTCGAATCCGATAATCGCCACTTGTTTCTTGTAGCGCACATCGAAGCCCATCAAAAAGCGGCCGAATTCCGGTTTACGGTCCGATACGACTACCATTTTCTCGGTCGTACCCAGGATCGTGACGGCCTGCATCGAGTTCGAGCGGTACTTGAGGTCCTGTCGCGTGGCGATCGACGGATTGACGATCGCGCGCCCTTCGAGCGCCTTTTCGAGCGCCGCGGCTTCGGCGACGTCGAGGTTGGGTCGGTTTCGGAACGCGAAGAAATCGTTCAGGTTGATCCACGGCATGCGCGAAACATAAATGACGTCAGCGCCGATAGCGCCGGCGCCCTCACGGAAAGTTGACTGCATGCCGTTAAAGGCGGTCATCGTCGTGGTTACTGCGACGATACCGATAATTATGCCCAGTATCGTCAGTGCGCCTCGAGCCTTGTTGGCAATAATCGACTGCCACGCAATCTTGGATGATTCGATGGTGTCGAGGGCCAGGTTCATGCCGCTGCCGAACCTTCCGACACTACGTCGCTTTCGATCTTGCCGTCACGCAGGCGAATGACCCGGCGAGCGTGACTGGCAATGTGGTCCTCGTGAGTAACGAGGATGATCGTTTGCCCGGCATCATGCAGGTCGTCGAACATCGTCATGATTTCTTCGCCAGTCTTGCTGTCCAGGTTGCCGGTCGGCTCATCGGCCAGAATGATCGAGGGAGTAAAAACAAGTGCGCGAGCGATCGCGACACGCTGCCGCTGTCCACCGGACAGTTCGTTCGGTTTATGTTTCATTCTGTCGGCGAGACCGACTTGTTCGATCGCGCGTTCGGCCATTTCGCGCCGCTTCGCTTTGGCAACTCCACCGTAGACCAGCGGCAACTCTACGTTTTGAAAAATGTCTGCCCGAGGAATCAGGTTGAAGGTCTGGAAAACGAAGCCGATCATGCGGTTGCGAATTTCGGCGAGATCACCTTCGGACTTGTCGGCAACCATCTCGCCGTCCAGTTCATAGCTGCCGCTGGTCGGCACGTCGAGGCAGCCAATGATGTTCATCAGTGTTGATTTGCCGGAGCCCGATGGACCCATGATGGCAACGTATTCGTTCCTGCCAAGATCGAGCGACACGCCGTTAAGCGCGTGCACCTGCTCAGAGCCCATCTCATAGGTTTTGACGACATCCCGCAGCGCCAGAATTGCGTTGCTGCGGGTAGATTGAATCATCGCCGGGGCCCGGATCAGCTTTTGTCGGAACGAGCGTCGGCGTCGTTGTTGACAGCAACCGGCGCACCGTTTCTGATGTCCGTCGAGATCGCCCGATACGATCCGGTCACTACTTCGTCTCCTGCAGCTATGCCGCTCAGGATCTCGATCATGTCGTCGCTCTGAATGCCGGTCTCGACCTGTCGCGCCGATACGGTGCCGTCGCCCTCAACACAAAATACGATTTCGACGAAACCGTCCTCGTCGGCGGTGAAGCGCTTTTCGGCATCGGCAACCTCCTCACCATCGAGCGTGAGCTGGTCGATTGTGCGGACCGCGACACTCTGAATCGGAACCCCTACGACATCACGCCGGGTTTGCGTGCTGATATCGGCGCTCGCAGTCATGCCCGGGCGCAGTCTTGACGTCTCTCCGGTGATTGCAATCTTGACCTCAAACTCCGTTTTTTGGTTGGTCGTGCCCTGCGCATCGGTGTTCGCCGTATTTGCGATCTCGTAGACGGTCCCGGTCAGCGTCTCTCCAAACAGCGCGTCGACCTTTATCTCGGCATGCTGCCCGAGCTGCACGTTGACGATATCGTTTTCGTCAACATTCACCTGGGCTTCCATCTGCGTGAGATCGGCGACAATCAGAATGACGTCCTCCTGAAATTGCGAGCCGATGGCGATCTCGCCCTGTTCTTTATCAAGGTCGCTGATGGTGCCGGACATGGGCGAATAGATAATCGTTTTCGAGAGGCTGTCTTTCGCCTGTTTCAGCGATGCTTTTGCTTGTTCCACCTGGTCAAGTACGGACTCATAGCGAGCGACCTCGACCTGGTAGGCTGCGCTGCTCGCATCGAGTACCGACTGCGACTCAAGTTTACGCTCGACGATGTCGCGAGACCGTTCGAAGTCCTTCTCCGCTTTGAGCATATTCTGCCGGACAAGCTTGGCATTCGCCTGCGCCGATCGGACATTCGCCTCGGCGCTTTCCACGGCGGCTTCATAGCGCTCCCGATCGAGCTCGACGAGCAGCTCACCCTGTTCAACCCATTCGCCTTCCTGCACATGCAGCGCGACAATCTTGGCACTGACATCGGCACTGATGCGGACCTGCGTTTTTGGCTGAATCCGGCCGGTCGCATTCACCTTCTGCACGATGGTCTCGCGTCCGACCGTCGCCGTCTGCACTTCGAGCAGGTCCTCATCGCCATTGGTCATGATCACGGCCGCCACAGCGGCGCCAATAATGACGGCGGCAGCTACCCATGCGGTCTTTTTCTTCATGTTATCCCCGAAACCGGCTCATTAATTGGCTCGTGATGGCCAGCGAGCCCTGGCACGCTGGCGATACCATCGCTGCGCCCGCACTCAGTTACTCGTAGCTTAGATGCACGTGGCACGGGTTTGGTTCTGCCGATTTTGCGAAATTATCGGCTTTCGCGCCCGATTTGGCGAATTTACCCTGCGATGGTTGCCCGGACGCAGCGACGGTCCTGACCTCATCATTGTCGTTGTAACGTGTCATTATAGGAGCAGATTCCACGGACCCCGGTGTAATCATGAACGATAAGTGCGCTTGTGCGCTGCGAGGCGCCGCATTCATGCTGTTGATCGGCCTGCTGCTGCCAGTGGCCCATGCCGAGGAGATCGGCGGCGTCGTTCTGGATATTCCGGCGGGTGCCGCGGCCGGGCCGGATTTCGATGTCGAAACGGCGACCGAGGCCTACATTAACCTGTTGAGTGAAGATGAGCGTGCTCGCTCGGACTCATATTTCGAAGGCCGCTACTGGCTGCAGCTGTGGGGCTTCCTGTATGGCCTCGGCGTGGCGTGGCTGCTACTGGGCACGCGACTGTCGGCGCGCATGCGTAATCTGGCCGAACGTTTCGGTCGTTGGCGCTGGCTGCAAACCTTACTTTACGGCGCGCAGTACGTTGTTGTCGTGACCCTGCTGGCTTTTCCGCTCAGCGTTTACCAGGGTTTTATACGCGAGCACAGCTACGGATTGTCAAACCACACGTTCGGTTCGTGGCTGGGCGACCAGTTCACGAGCCTTCTCGTCAGCATCGTCATCATCAGCGTTGCGCTGACGTTGATTTACGGCGTCATTCGCAAATCACCGAAGGCCTGGTGGATCTGGGGCACCGGCGTGTCCATCATGCTGATGTGGCTTGTCATCTTTATCGCGCCGGTTTTCATTGCGCCGTTGTTCAATGACTACAAAACGCTCGAGGAAGGGCCTCTAAAGGATTCAATTATCTCGATGGCGCACGCCAACGGCATACCCGGCGATGATGTTTACTGGTTTGACGCATCGCGACAGAGCAAACGCATCAGCGCCAATGTCAGCGGCTTCCTCGGCACAATGCGCATCAGTCTCAACGACAACCTGCTGATGCGTACGTCGAGCGAAGAAATTGAGGCAGTTATGGGTCACGAGATGGGGCACTACGTGCTCAATCATGGTCGCAAGATTCTGACCGAGTATGCACTGGTACTGGCCTCCGGTTTCGCGTTTGTCGCATGGGGATTCAATCGTGCTTTACGTCGCTGGGGCCAGCGCTGGAATGTGCGGGATGTCGGCGACACCGCGGGTCTGCCCTTGTTCGGGGCGCTTTTGTCGATTTTCTTTTTCGTCGCGACGCCGGTGACCAACGGCATCATTCGGACCCACGAAGCCGAGGCGGACAACTACGGCATAAACGTCTCGCGCCAGCCCGACGGATTCGCCCGGGCCGCGATGCGGCTGAGCGAGTACCGCAAGATCAGTCCGGGTCCGCTGGAGCGCATCGTGTTCTACGATCATCCCAGCGGACGGGATCGCGTCTACAGGGCGATGCTCTGGAAATCGGAAAACAAAGACGAAGTCAGCCCTTCGGGCAAATAGCTTGCTACAGGCGAGAGGCGCCAATGGCCGTATTACGTTTGATGTCGTCAAATATTCTTTCGTCAGTCGCTCGTTTTCTATCGATTTCCGACTGGTGGCGACACACCCTGGCTGGCAGGACAGAACCGGTAGGAACTACCCGCTCACAAACGATTGCCGCTTCGAGTTCGGCGCTGTCCGGAATTATCGAAGCCGGCGCCTCGCCAACTTTCGGTGCTTCAAGTTCTTCAATAATCGCGGTATCTTCGGCTGGATTGCTTTGCGCCAGCGTATCGTTATCGCCCAATTTGTCTGCCTGACCTGACTCAGATACTCGATCGGACTCGAACCGATTTAGCTCCGGACCGGGCGTCGCGCACGCTGCGACAGCCAAAAACATTATATATAGCAAGAATCGACTCATGGTTAACGTCCCCGAATTATCTGTAACCTGAAAAAGAGTCATCAAACTCCGCACCATTAATCTACAACAATACTCCTGGTGTGGCCACGCCTGTACTGCGAACCCCCGTTTTGCGCACGCCTCACTCCTTAGTTTTCGATACGGGAGACCTGCAATAGTTCCATTAATCCCTAATCTGTTCCTGCCGTTTATTCAGCCAGGTTATGGAATCGGCGGGGTCCGCACGAATAAGGATGTTGACTTGCCAGTACCAGACAATGAGTACAAGCTGTCGCTTTGAGAACTGGTATCGGCATGCGAATCAGACCTGATCCGCGGAGGGAAAGACTTTGCCATGAATGACACCGAGGACCCGATCGGGACGCTTGAACATAAGCTTGCAGAGATCGAGCGTCTCCTCGCCAGCGACGCGGCGCTCGCCGCAAAACAGGCTGAGCGGATTCTCTCGTTCGTCCCGGGCCAGCCCGTCGCGACATTCTTGCTCGGTGTCGCCCGGCGATTCACCGGGGACGCGGCCGGTGCCGTGGAAACCTTGAAGCCACTGACCCGGTCCCAGCCGGACTGGGCTGCCGCTCATTTCCAGTTTGGCCGCGCGTGTGGCGCCGTCGGGTCCAGCGAGCAGGCGATAGCTGCATTGCGCCGCGCAGTGGAGCTTCAACCCACTCTTACCGGCGCCTGGTGCTCGCTCGCCGGCGAGTTGCGTGCGGTCGGAGACGAGGCCGGGGCCGACAAAGTGTGTGACCAGCGTATCGAGCTGGCGGCCCGCGATCCTCGCCTGCAACAGGCAAGTGCCGCGCTTCGCGAGAGACGCTTCACCGAAGCCGACACTTTGCTGCGCCAGCACCTAGAGGAGGATCCGACCGACGTTGTTGCGATGCAGCTGCTGGCGGCCGTGTACATGCGCGCCGGCGAGTTTGGCGACGCCGACAAACTGCTGACGCGCTGCCTGGAGCTGGCGCCAAACTACGCTGCCGCCCGCCACGACTATGCACTGGTCCTCGACAGGCAGATGCGCCGGGGCGACGCGCTGCAGGAGATCGAGAAGGCGCTCGAAACCGACCCCGACAACCCTGGCTACCGCAACCTGCGGGCAGCAATTCTCGATCGGCTTGGAGAATACGAGCGTGCCATCGAGGTCTACGCCGGGTTGCTGGACGAACACCCGGAACAGCCGAAGGTCTGGACGAGTTATGGCCATACGCTCAGGGCCGCCGGCCGCCCGGACGACAGCGTCGCCGCCTATCAAAAGGCCATCGACTACAGCCCGGAATTCGGTGAAGCCTGGTGGAGCCTCGCCGACTTCAAGACCTTCACGTTCTCAGCCGAGAAAACCGACGCAATGCGGCGGCAGCTCGAGCGCAGCGACCTGTCCGACGACGACCGCCTGCACTTCGAGTTCACGCTCGGCAAGGCGCTCGAAGATGCCGGCGACTATCACGGCTCCTTCGAGCACTACGCGGAGGGAAATCGCCTGCGGCGCAAGACGGCCCCTTACGATGCAGGGCAGTTAACAACAGGGGTGCAGCGCTCGAGAGCGCTCTTCACGCCCGCGTTTTTCGCCGAGCGCGCCGATTGCGGCAGCGCGGCGCGGGACCCGATCTTCATCGTTGGCCTGCCGCGCTCAGGCTCGACGCTGCTCGAACAAATTCTGGCGAGTCACTCTGCGGTTGAGGGAACGATGGAATTGCCCGATATGCTCGCTATCGTGCGCGAGCTGGGCGAACGCGGCGCGGAGCCAGGGGACTGGCAGTACCCTGAGGTCCTTGCAGGCCTCGAGCCGGGCGAGTTTCGGGCGCTCGGCGAGCGCTACCTGGCCTCGACCCGGATCTACCGAAAGACAGACCGGCCGATGTTCATCGACAAGATGCCGAACAATTTCGCCAACGTTGGGCTCATACAGCTGCTGTTGCCAAACGCCCGAATCGTCGATGCCCGCCGACATCCGCTCGCCAATTGCTTTTCGATATTCAAACAGCTGTTCGCGCGCGGTCAGCCATTTGCCTACAACCTCGATGACCTCGGGCGTACTTACCGCGACTACGTCGAGCTGATGGCGCACTTCGACGAGGTGTTGCCAGGCCGGGTCCACCGGGTGTTCTACGAGCGCCTGGTCGATGACACCGAGGCCGGGATTCGTGGCCTGCTCGACTATTGCGGCCTGCGTTTCGAAGAGCGCTGCCTGCGCTTCCATGAAACCGACCGTGCCGTCAGAACAGCGAGCTCCCAGCAGGTGCGCCAGCCTATTAACAGGGCCGGTGTCGACCACTGGCGCCATTTCGAGGACTGGCTCAACCCGCTGAAACAGGCGCTGGGACCCGTTCTGGATGCCTATCCTGCCGTGCCGGAATTCGTTCCTGCGACTCACAGTTGAGCCTCCGTCCGGGCTGCCCGCCCGCATCCAGGTGGTCCGCGCGGAAATCAATGTGCCGGCGACAGGCCCCCGCGCCCGGCCAAATCCGGTGGCGGATTTGCGATGTCGAAAGTTGTTGTTTTTGTGCTACAAAAAGAGCCCGAATGCCCGGCGGCCGCCAAGATTTGCAGGAGTAGCGTGTAAAGGCTGTTGGATTTCTACCATCAAGGGGGTTTTCTTTGCGCCGGACATCATCTAAACTCGCCCAATCTGGATGGCCGCACATTGGGGCGGCAGGAACCGCGGCATAGGTCGCGGCCCGGCTGCTACGCTGTCCAAATATCGATTCAGATTCATAGGGGAAAAGACACATGTCAGTGCCAAAAAGATTTCGACCAACAAAGGTGCGCAGTGCCGTTGTCGCCGCACTGGGTGCGGCCGCCGTCGGTACGTGCCTGCCGGCGCTTGCGCAAAACGCGCAAACAGACCCGAACGAGGAACCCATCGAGGAAATCGTTACGACCGGTACGGTCCTCAAGCGGGCCGATAACGAAGCCTTGCCGCTCAGCGTCATCACCGCGGAGGACATGGAGCTTCGGGGTATCAATACGATTTCGGAAATGGCTCTGCGCCTGCCGCAGAACAACGCCGGCACAATCGTCAACAACTGGAACGTGGGCTTCAACTTCGCGACGGGCGCCACGGCGCCGGCGCTTCGCGGCCTGACGGTACAGTCGACACTCTCAATCGCTGACGGGCTGCGCCTCGCGCCGTACCCGCTGGCGGACGACGGCCAGCGCAACTTCGTCGACCTCAACACGATTCCCAACGCCATTGTCGAACGCGTTGAAGTGCTGCGGGATGGCGCATCCTCGACCTATGGCGCTGACGCCATCGCCGGCGTGGTCAACGTTATCACCAAGAAGGAAATCCAGGGTCTCCACCTGAACGCTTCAGGCGGGTTCTCGCAGCAGGGCGGTGGAGCGGAGCAGAAAATCGACGTCAGCTGGGGCACCGGCGACCTCGGCAGCGATGGCTTCAACTTCTACGTCGCGGCCGAATACATGCTGATGGAGAACGTGAATCGTGCCGAGCGCGATGCCCCGTTCAACTCGGCTAACTGGCAGAGCATCTGCGGCCCGTCGGGCAGCTGTATGCCAAACTACAACTGGAACGGTATTACAGAAGAAGACGGTTCCTGGAACGGCTGGGTCTCCGACATCCCCGGCGTTGTCTATGTCCGTCCGATCGACGCGGCTGGCAACGCTGCAGGCCAATTCGAGTTTCTGAATCCGGCCGCAGGCTGCCGTGGCCTTAACGAGGTCGCGGTTCCGCTGGCGAACCAGAACGGGACCAACCCGGATATTGCCTGTGAGTGGGACTACTGGAACGTGCACCAGCTTCAGCCCGAGATTGAGCGCATGGGACTGTCGACTCGCTTCACGAAGGATTTCGACAATGGCACCGAGTTCTACGCCATGGCGAATTTCTACCGGACCGACACGTCGTCGTATTACCTGCCTATAAATTTTGACCGCGGCACGACACCGCCGCAGGGCCTGAACTACGCGGGAACTTACCAGGCGTACGCGCCGGCCTATGTCTGCGCGACAGGCGTTGGCACATTGGACGGCCTGAACACGGGCTGTGACGCAACCAACGGCCAGCTGAACCCGTACAATCCGTACGCGGCGGCCGGCCAGCGGGCAGAGGTTGAGTTCCGCGCGCCGATGGAGCGCACGCGCTTTACCGACACGACGACCCGCGTATCGCGCGTGGCATTTGGCTTGAACGGCCTCTTCGCTGAGAAATGGAATTACAACGCGAGTTATACGTTCTCGGAGGTCAACCTGACGCGCACCCAGAACGGCGGCATGATTCCGCAGAAGATCGCCGATGTGCTCGCGCAAGGCACGTTCAACCTGATGGACCCCATGGCTACGCCAAACGAGGTCTGGGATTACATCATGCCGACAAGCGAGGTTGTCTCTCCGTCGCGGTTGTGGCAGATCGATGGCAACATCGGCAGGGAGTTCGGCGAACTGGCCGGCGGCCCGGTACAGGCCGCGATCGGTTTGTCCCATCGCGCTGAATCCATCGACGCGCCGAGCGCCAACCCGGCCAACGACTCCTCGCCGTACGAGCGCTACACCGGATACAACTCGGTCGGCACCGCGGGCAGCCGCCAGGTGGACTCGGCGTATTTCGAGGTCCTGGCTCCTTTTACCGAGACCTTCGAGATGGTCGCATCGGGCCGTTACGATGACTACTCCACCGGCCAGTCGAACTTTTCACCGAAGATCGGGGCAAAGTTCTCGCCGCTCGATCAGCTGACGCTGCGCGCATCCTGGTCGGAAGGCTTCCGTATTCCGAGCTTCAACGAGGCCTTCGGCCTGCCGACCACCGGGTATGTCACTCGCACGATCGACTGTACAAACAATGTAGAGTACGTGGACTTCTGTAACGCGCATGGCGGCAGCGGTAGTGCGTATGCCGAAGGACAATACTCGCTTGGCCTGACACAGACCGGCGATCCGACCCTCGAACCCGAGGAATCGGAGTCGTTCACCGTGGGTGCCATCTGGAACGCGACCGATTTCCTGACCATCACGGTCGACTACTGGAACATCGAGGTCAGCAACTTGATAACGGGCGTTACCGACACGTCTGAAGCTGAGGACCAGTACTACCTCAACAACGGTGTCGTGACCATTCCGGGCATCACTGTTTTGCCGGCCCCGCCTGATGCGTCGTTCCCGAACGCGTTACCGCTGCTCGGCTTCCTGCAGTCCTCGTACCAGAACCAGGACAAGCAGGAAGTGAACGGCTGGGACTTCAGCGTCACCCTGACGGGTATTGACCTCGGCGGCCGGGCGGACTGGTCCAGCAGGTTCGATGCCTCGTTCCTCAACGAGTACACGTTGCGGACCGATTCCGGTGACGTGCTCGAGTACGCCGGTACGTTGAGTCCCTGCAACGTCACGTCCTGCTCCGGTGCTCCGGAGTGGCGCTTGAGCTGGGCGAACACGTTCGATTTCAGTGATCGTACTACGGCGACGGTGACCGCATACATGACGCAGGGTGTTGACAATGCCTCGGTCGACTTTGGTGGTATCAAAGGCGATTGTGACAACAACATTGGCGCATCTGTGCTGACTTACGTTGATGGAACGCCGACGGACTGCAAGTCCAACGACCAGTGGAACGTCGACTTGACCGTTCAGCACCAGTTGAACGATAACGTCAGGCTGTTCGCCGACTTCATGAACGTTCTTGATATCGATCCCGAGCTGGACGTCTCAGCGGCCTACCATATCTACGCGTTCAACCCGGCCTGGTCCGGCCCGAACATTATGGGTCGTTATTTCCGACTGGGCGCGCGGCTCGACTTCGAGTAAGAATGCTACAGGCTAAAAACTGTGCGGCCCCTGTAAAAGGGGCCGCTCTTCAAAACATTAGGGGCTACTAATGAAGTATTCAATGAAAATTCTCTTCGCGCTCAGCGCATTCGCGATTGCGGCGTGCAGTAACGAGTCTTTCAGAGCAGTGCCTGCGCCGCAGCCTGCTCCGGGCCCGTCCGGCCAGGTACAGATCCTGCACGCGGCGTCTGACGCGCCGACCGTCAACATAGTGATTGATGGTCTTGAAACGGACTCGGACGTCGACTACAAGCAGTCGACGATCGAGTACAACCTGTCCGCCGGTACGCACACGGTAGAGGTTATTGCCAATCTCGACAGCGGCCCTACCTCTGTTTTCGGTCCCGCCGACGTTACTGTAGTCGCTGACACGGTGACCACGGTTGCGGCCGTAGGGCCTGTTGCGGTTCCGCTGGACGTTGCCATTGCATCCAAGCCCGACGTAGCTCCGGCAGCCGGTATGGCGCGGGTGTTTATAGTGCACCTTGCCCCTGGCCCAATGGATCTGCCCGTCGATATCTACGTTGATGCATACGACGAGGACAACCCGACAGCTATTGGTGACTCGACCCCGATCCAGCTCGCATTCAAGGGGTCGTCCGATCCCATTGAACTCATGCCAGGCGAATATCAGGTTCGTGTCACCCTGCGTGACAGCCTGGAGGCGGTCTATGACTCTGGTCCGGTTGAGCTCTCCGTCGGCGATGACTTCACCGTCGCTGCGGTGCCGAACGTGAGTGGTGGCGACGCGGCAGTGACGCTGCTCGCACTGGATCCCGGCGGTTCCTTTGGAGCCGGCGCTTCCGCCGAGTTGCTCGACATCAACACGCCGACAGGCCTGCGC
>JABDOQ010000042.1 GCA_013043165.1 Woeseiaceae bacterium
ACTCGCACATCCGCAAGGACACGGCGACCTGAACGCCGCGCGTCTACCAATTCCGCCACCTGGGCAGGTGTCGAACCGCGTACAATAGCGGCCCTGACGGGTGGCGCACTGTACTCAAAGCGGTCGCAATCTGTCAATCGTATCTAAAACACCGGAGCCCAGCACTTGCCGCGCAAACCAGAAAAGACCAAAAGGCCTCGCAGGAGCAAGCCCTACAAGCACCCGATTCCCAGCCAAAACCAGCTCATAGACTTTCTAGATGAGACCGGTAAGCCGCTGAAAATCGAAGAAATTATGAAGGGGTTCAGTCTCAAGGGACAGCGCATGCGTGCGCTGCTCGTCGATCGTTTGTATGGCATGGTTCGCGCGGGGCAAATACTGGAAAATCGCCGCGGTGAGTATTGCCTGACGGCCAGGCTGGATCTCGTCACGGGAACGGTCAGTGGTCATCGTGATGGCTATGGCTTCGTGGTCCGGGACGATGGCGGCCCGGATGATGTCTACCTGTCGGCGACGCAGATGCGATCTTTATTCGATGGCGACCGTGTCGCCATTCGTATCACCGGGCTGGATCGCCGCGGCCGCGCCGAGGGCGAGCTGGTCGACATACTCGAACGCGGCACCCGCGAGGTGGCCGGCCAGTTCATCCGCGAACGAGGTATTGGCCTCGTCGTGCCGGACAACTCGAGAATCTCGCACCGAATCCTGATCCCGAAGGGCGAGGGCGGCAACGCGAAGCCTGGCGACATGGTGGTTGTCGATATCCTCGACTACCCCTCGCGCGTCGAGCAGGCAACCGGCCGAATCATCACGGTCATCGGTGCGCCGGGCGACAAAGGGATTGCCACCGACATCGCGATCCATTCGCACTCCATACCGTTCAAGTGGCCGCAGGCCGTGTTGAACGAGATCAAGACGTTCGGCAAAGACGTTCCGGACAAGGCGAAGCAGGGTCGCACGGACCTGCGTGACGTCAACCTGGTGACTATCGATGGCGAGGACGCGCGCGACTTCGACGACGCCGTCTACTGCGAAAAGTCCGGCGGCGGCTGGCGTTTGCTCGTTGCGATTGCTGATGTTTCGCACTATGTAAGCGTCGGCTCCGAACTCGATAAGGAAGCAACGCGGCGGGCCACGTCCGTTTATTTCCCGGACCGGGTTGTGCCCATGTTGCCCGAAGTCCTGTCCAATGGTCTTTGTTCGCTAAACCCGAAGGTGGACCGACTTTGTATGGTCTGCGAAATGCGCGTGAATGACGAAGGAAAAGTCACGCGCTCCGAGTTCTACGAAGCAGTCATGCGTTCCAAAGCCAGGCTGACGTATAGCCAGGTGAGCGCGTTCCTGGAGGGAGAATCGAAGCCGGCGTTGCCGAAGGATCTGCAATCTTCCATCCGCGAATTACACGCGCTCTACAGGGCTTTCGCCCGCGCGCGCGCGCGGCGCGGCGCTATTGAGATCGATCTGCCGCAGACGAAGTTCAAGCTCAATAAAGGTGGAGAGATTGACCGCATCGAAGTCGTGCCAAGAAATGATGCGCATCGCCTGATCGAAGAGTGCATGATTGCCGCTAACGTGCAGGCCGCAAAGTTCATCAAGCGCCACAGGATTCCCGCGCTTTACCGGGTTCATCCGAAACCTGACCCGGACCGCTTCAATGACCTGCGCCTTTACCTGGTATCACTGGGTCTGAAGGTCGCACATCCCGATCACGTGGAGCCCCGGCACTTCACAAAAATAATCGAGCAGGTCAAAGACCGGCCGGACAGCGCTGCCATTACGATGGCTATGCTGCGGTCCCTGACGCATGCCGAGTATTCGCCAAAGAATGTCGGTCATTTCGGGCTTGCGCTGGAGTCCTATGCACATTTCACCTCGCCGATTCGCCGGTACCCGGATTTGTTGGTACACCGTGCAGTGCGGCACATGGTGCGCGGTGGCAAAGCAGGTCGCTATGACTACGGGGCAAGAGACATGGAACGCCTGGGATTGATAACCTCATCACACGAGAAGCGCGCCGAAGAAGCGACTCGCGACGTCGAAGCATGGCTCAAGTGCCAGTATATGGAGGGTCACCTTGGCGACGAATTTGACGGCGTCATCACGGGCGTCACGAATTTCGGCCTGTTCGTTCAGATCACCGAACTAATGACGGATGGGCTCGTGCATGTCACTAGCCTCGACAATGACTATTATCATTACGATGCGGGCTCGCAGCGACTGGTCGGCGAGCGCAGCGGCAAATCCTACAGCCTCGGCGAAGCGATGCGCGTGCGCGTGCAGCGAGTCGATATGGAGACGCGCAAGATCGATTTCCGACCGGTCGACGCTGCACCAGGCAAGGCCGGAAAAGGCCGCGCATCGGGCTCGAGAAAGCGGCGCGCGTGAGCAAGGCCCGATACATTACGGGGCTGCGGGCGGTTGAACAATTGCTTGCCGGGGAGTCCGCCGAAATTCGTCAGATCTATGCGGAGTATCAGACCGCCAACCCTCGCGTCCAGGCTGTCATTGCGGCGGCACAGAAGGCCGGCATTGGAATTCAGGCGGCAAACAGGGCGAGACTGACGCAGATCAGCGGCGAATCCAGGCACCAGGGAATTGTCGCCGAGATTCAACGTAGCACGATCATGGATGAAGCCGCGCTTCGCACGCTGGTTGAGGAGCGTCTGCAGGACGCTGCCGGGCCGCCGCTGTTGCTGCTGGTATTGGATGGCATACAGGACCCTCACAACCTGGGGGCCTGCATGCGCACCGCGGATGCGGCAGGCGTCGATGCCGTAATTGTGCCTCGGCATGGCGCGGCCGGCCTGGGTCCAACGGTCAGCAAGGTTGCGGCGGGCGCGGCCGAACAGCTGCCATTCGCTGCCGTAGCCAACCTGGGCCGCGTTCTAACCTGGCTGCGTGACTACGGTGTACGCTGCATCGGTACGAGTGATCAGGCAGATGGCAGCCTGTTTGATGCCGATCTTACGGGCTCGGTGGCCGTCGTCATGGGCCGAGAGCACACGGGTCTCGGCAAAGGGATCGCCAGCCGCTGTGACGCGCTGGTCAGCCTGCCGATGCGGGGCGTGGTCTCGAGTCTCAATGTCTCTGTCGCCACCGGCATCTGCCTGTACGAGATTGTGCGCCAACGAAGCTTGCGTCAGCCCTGATCGTTGGGTAGCATGCGCCTCCCCGTCCAAAAGGGCGGTTTTTGACCTCTTGCTGCACCGGACGAGCCGGGTAGCTGTAATCCTCAAAGGTAGACTAAAGATACAGGTTGCCGACGGGATTCCATCCAGAAGGGAAGACAATGAGACATTATGAGATCGTGTTTCTGGTCCATCCGGATCAGAGCGAACAGGTTCCTGCCATGGTCGAACGCTACCACGGCATGGTGACCGAATCCGGTGGCACTGTTCACCGCAGCGAAGATTGGGGCAGGCGCCAACTGGCCCACCCGATCAACAAAATCCACAAGGCCCACTACGCGCTCATTAATATCGAGTGCGGTTTTGCCGTCGTTGAGGAGATCAAGACCGCGTTCAAATTCAACGATGCAGTTTTGCGTCACCTGGTTATTTCTCGCGACGAAGCCGTAACCGAGGCATCGCCCATGGCGGTCGCCGTGGCCGAAGAGAAAGCCAAGGAAAAAGAGGCTCAGCAGCGTCGTGAAGCGAAGGCCGCCGCCGAGGCGTCCATGCGGGTCGAGGAAGCCGCTGAAGCGAAGACGGAGGCTGCCGCCAAGGAGCCTGACGGGGACGTTGCCGAAACAGCGGAAGCTGCCGAAGCACCTGTCGAAAAAGTGGAAGCTGCTGACACCGAAGTTGCCGCAACGAAAGACAGTGGCGAAGACGCAGTTGATGAAGCGGCAGCCAAGAGCGCCTGAGGAGAATTGCAATGAGTCGTTATTCACGCAGGCGTAAGTATTGCCGCTTTACCGCCGAGGGCATCAAGGAGATTGATTACAAAGATCTTAACCTGCTCAAAGCCTACGTTACCGAGACAGGCAAGATCGTTCCAAGTCGTATCACCGGGACCAAGTCTCATTACCAGCGCCAGCTGGCTACGGCCGTAAAGCGAGCTCGTTTTCTCGCGCTACTGCCGTACACCGACCGGCACTAACAGCCGCAGGCGCTGGTCTCGTGCAGGCGCTTGCCTCGTGGCTGGTCGCACGCCCGCAGAACGCCGTACTGGGCCTGGCCGTCACGCTGCTGTTGCCGGCGCCGCAGCTGACTAGTGGCGTCATTATGGTCCTTTTGGTGCTGGGGCAGGGCACGAAGCTGGCCGCAATCGAAGCGTTTGCGGCGGCCGCTCTACTACTCGCGGTTGCGCTATTGTTCGGCGTATCGGCGACGTCGATCGGGACGTTGATGTTGGGCACATGGGTGCCTGTATTGCTGTTGGCAGTGCTGCTTTTGGGTTCACGGTCGCTGACGTTGACGATGCAGGTGTCGGTCATCGTTGCGGCCCTGGCGTTGCTCGGGTTTTACATCGTTGTTGCCGATCCGATCGCGTTCTGGCAACCGTACATGACGATGATGGCAGAGCTCGTCAGACAGAATAATCTGCAGCTGAACACCGAGTTGCTCAGTGCAGAGTTGATGACAGTTTCGGCCGTATTGGCGTTTTGGATGCTATACACGGTTGGTTTGTTACTCGGTTACGCGCTGTACAGGCGTTTGCCGCTGGAAACCGGGGAATTTGGCCGGTTTCGTGATTTGAGTTTTGGGAAGGTTATCGCATTTGCTATGGCGCTAACGTCGTTGCTGGCGTTTGTCGTCGACGTTGCCTGGCTGCAGAATCTTGCGTTCGTGTTGTTCGTGACCTTCTGGATGCAGGGCCTGGCAATCGTGCACTGGATGCACGTGGAAGGACGGCTGCCGCTGGTGGCTGTGATTGCGGTTTACGCGTTGCTGCCGTTTCTGCAGGTATTGTTGATAACGGTACTGGCGGTATTTGGATACACGGATGCCTGGTTTGATCTGCGGCGTCGCATACGGAAAGCTTAAAAGGTTCGAAAAATGAACGTAATTCTATTGGAAAATGTTGAAAATCTCGGTGGCATTGGCGATCTCGTCAAGGTCAAGCCTGGCTACGGCCGTAATTTCCTGCTGCCGCAAGGTAAGGCGGCCCTGGCCACTGACGCGAACATGAAAGCCATCGAAGCCCGGCGTGCGGAGCTTGAAAAAGCCGCGGCGGAAGAGGTGGCCAAAGCCAGGACTCGCGCCAAAGCGATCGACGGCGTTGAGATCGTGATTCCAGCCAACGCGGGGAGCGAAGGCAAGCTGTTCGGTTCGGTTGGTCCAATCGATATCGCCGACGCACTGGCCGGCATCCAGGTTGCCGTGGAACGCGCCGAAGTGCGCATGCCGGACGGTCCGATACAGGAGGTCGGAGAGTTTGTCATAGGCATCCATCTGCACAGTGAAGTGAATGCGGAAGTAACCGTACGGGTTGTTGCTGCCGAGTGACGGCCGGCTGTGTTACCTTTGAGCCAGGAATGATTTCAAAAGCTTGCTGGCAAGGGTACTCGTAAGATGGTCCGAGCGTTGGGGGATGGCTACACAGATGCGGGTGCTGAACAGCGCCTCAAGGTGCCGCCCAACTCCATCAACGCCGAGCAGGCGCTGATTGGCGGCCTGATGCTCAATGCGCAGGCTTGGGACAAGATAGCCGACGTCATCGTCGGCGAGGACTTCTACCGCAAGGATCATCGCGTGATATTTGCGGCCATTGCCAACCTGGTTGAGGCCGGCAGCCCTTGCGACGTTGTCACGGTTTCCGAGCACCTGGACGGCCGCGGCGAGTTGGAGCAGGCCGGCGGCCTCGAATACCTGGCCACATTGGCGAATGAGACAGCCGGCGCCGCGAACGCCCGGGCATACGCCAAAATCATTCGTGAAACATCGACCCTCCGTGCCCTGATCAATGCCGGCAATGAAATAAGTGGCAATGCATTTACGTCCGGCGAGCGCAACGCGGCGCAAATCCTCGATGAAGCCGAGCGTCTGGTTTTCGATATTGCCGAGAAGGGCAGCCGCGGACGCCGGGGCTTCAAATCACTCAAACAGATTCTGCCCGAGGCCGTTGATCGCATCGATCTTCTGCACCAGTCGGAGGGCAGCATTACCGGAATATCCAGCGGCTATCAGGAATTCGACAAGCTCACCGCGGGCCTGCAGGCGGGCGACCTGATTATCGTCGCCGGTCGGCCGTCGATGGGTAAAACCACGTTGGCTTTGAATATTGGAGAGAACGCCGCGATCGGCTCCAAGGTGCCAACGGCGATTTTCTCGATGGAAATGCCTTCGCAGCAACTGGCGTTTCGCATGATTTCATCGCTGGGGCGTGTCGATCAGACGCATTTGCGCACAGGCAATTTCCCGGACGAGGACTGGTCCCGAATCAACACGGCGGTGCAGCTGATGTCGGAAGCGCCCATATTCATCGACGATACGCCGAGCCTGTCGCCGACTGAGATTCGCGCACGGGCAAGGCGTCTGCATCGCGAACACGGTCTCGGTCTCATTATTATCGATTATCTGCAGCTGATGCAGGTCGAGGGTACCAAGGAAAATCGCGCCACCGAAATATCGGAAATTTCGCGATCGCTGAAGGCGCTCGCGAAAGAGCTCGAAGTTCCGGTGATTGCACTGTCGCAGCTCAATCGCAGCGTCGAACAACGCACGGACAAGCGGCCGGTAATGTCAGATCTTCGTGAGTCGGGTGCCATCGAGCAGGATGCTGACCTCATCATCTTCATCTATCGCGAAGAAGTCTACAATCAGGATACGCCGCGCAAAGGAATCGCCGACATCGCGATCGCGAAGCAACGTAATGGCCCTATCGGCGACTTTCCTCTGACCTTTGTCGGGCGCTACACCAAGTTTGAAAACTGGGTGCCCGACGCCTATGCGGAAGAGGCGTATCCGTGAGGTTCGGAGCACGAGCGCTCATCCGGCTCGGCGCACTCAAACACAACCTCGATATCATTCGTAAAGCCGCACCCGGCGCAAAGGTAATGGCCGTCATCAAGGCGAATGCCTATGGCCACGGCATGTTGACCGTTGCTGAACACCTGACCGACGTCGACGCATTTGCCGTTGCACGAGTGCCGGAAGCCATACAACTGCGGGAAAACGGAATCGACGCGCCGATCGTTTTGTTATCCGGCGTCATGGACGCTAGAGAATTGAGGATAGCGATGGCGTCAGGCTTCGAGCCCGTGGTGCACTGTCCGGAGCAGGTGGAACTGCTCGAAGCAACCAGCAGGGGCGCCGTCACGGTCTGGCTCAAGGTGGATACGGGCATGAACCGCCTCGGATTTTCACCCAGAGATGCGAAGGCAATCATTCGGCGTCTGCACGCGGCACCCGCCGTGGGCGAGCTCAGGCTGATGACCCATCTGGCAAGTGCGGATGAACTGCAGTCGTCGATGACATCGGAGCAGCTACGTCAATTCAGGCCGATCGTCGACGGATTCGACGGCGCGGTCAGCATCGCTAACACGCCGGGCACGCTTGGTTGGCCGGAGATTTGCGACGCAAAGCAGGAATTTGCATTTCGGGGGGACAACTGGATACGTCCAGGCATTGCGCTGTACGGAATTTCGCCGTTTGCGGAGCAAACCGGTGTCGATCTTGGCCTAAAGCCCGTCATGCAGTTCGAGGCGCGACTGATTGCAACGAAAACGCTGCAGGAAGGCGCGAAGGTCGGCTACCGAGGCACCTACATTAGCGACAGGGATACCCGGCTCGGTGTCATATCAGCCGGCTACGGGGACGGATACACGCGTCATTTTCGCAGCGGCACGCCGGTCCTGCTGAATGGCCGCAAAGTGCCGCTGATCGGAAATGTCTCAATGGACATGATAGCGGTCGATCTCGGGCCAAATGCCAAAGACGCTGTCGGCAGCGTTGCGACGCTGTGGGGAGACGGCCTGCCGGTCGAGGAGGTTGCGCCCTGGGCCGACGCCATTTCATACGAGCTGGTGTGCGGCGTGATGAACCGCGAAGACAGCGAAGTCGTCGACTAGCTCGAGAAGAATCCCATTTTTACGCCAGCCAGCTGCACCACGTCATTGTCGTCCAGCTTGCGCGCCTTGCTGCCAATGGGTTCGCCATTGACCAGCGGATAGTCGCCCTCTTTGCCGGACTCAACGTGGACGACGTAGTAGCCCTCGGCCCGGCGCGTAATAGCAGCGACCTGCACGCCCGGACGGCCGAGTGTCGTCAGCGCCTTGGTCAGCTCCAGCTCACGCCCGGCAAACGCACCGCTCAGTACCTGCAATTTGCCCAGTGGCAGGGCGCTTGGCGCCGTGGCCGGATCGATTCCGGTATAGGTGGCTGAAGGACGAAACGTCTCCTTTTTCTCGGCAGCGGGAGCCGCCGGTTTCGGTTTTTCATCGAGCGCTGCCGCTTCCTCAGGATCGAGTCTTACGGCGGCTGCCGCGTCGGATTGCACCGCCTCTGCGGCTTCAGCGGCGGCTGCTTCAGCGGCGGCGGCCTCGGCCGCTTTTTCGGCCTTCGCAAGCTGGTCGGCGTTTTGTTGACCCGATGGGATAACCATGGTCTTTTCAAACTCGTCCTGCTCGGCCTCATTTTCTTGCTGGTCCGAGAAACGCAGCTGGTGATGCCCGATCGTAATCACGTCACCATGCTGCAGCGCATGCTTTTTGATCAGCTTGCCGTTGACGTAGGTGCCGTTGGTACTGTTGAGATCCTCGAGGAAGGAATCATTGAGGATGTTGATTATGAGCGAGTGATGTCCGCTGACAGCAGGATTATCAATTCTCACATCGTTGTCAGGTAGGCGCCCAATCGTGTAGCGCTCCTTTGTCATGTTGTATTCGGCCAGAACCTGATTGTCCAGACTTAAAAATAACCGTGCCATGTTTACTCGCTCTTAGACCGCTGCATCCCTTATGAGCGAAACCACTTGGCAATTTTTGCAAGAAAGCCCTTCTTCGCGGGGAAGGGCTCATTTACCTTTGCAAGCATTACCGAGATGTTGTCTCGCCCGCCGTGGTCGTTGGCCAAGTCTACAAGCTGTTGACCAACTACCTCAAGACTAGCATTAAAAGTACTGATAGTTAAGTGAATATCGTCATCTTCGACCATGTCGGACAAGCCGTCGGAGCACAGCAGAAAGAAGTCGTCCGGCAGTACGTCGTGTTCATGAACCTCGACCTCGACGGTCGGTTCCACGCCGAGCGCCCGCGTCACGTAATTTCGGTTCGTCGAGCGCTGCGCCTCTTCTTCCGAATAAAAGCCGCGATCGACCAGTTCCTGCAGCAGGGAATGATCCATGGATATTTGCTCAAGCTCGCCGCCGCGCAGCCGGTAGGCCCTGGAATCACCGACATGGGCGATGGACACTTTGTTGTCACAAAACATACAGGCGACGATTGTGGTTCCCATGCCCTCACAGTGCGTCTGGCTCTGCGCGGTCTGAAAGATAATCTTGTTCGCCCGGTAAACCGCGTCGCGCAGCACGATTGACTGGCGCATCAGTCCGCTGTGCGGATCGATTTCATCGCTTTCTTCGCGGCTGGCGCCTATGGTGGCCAATTCGGTCACGATCTGCACGGCGATGCCGCTTGCGACTTCGCCGGCGTTGTACCCGCCCATGCCATCGGCGAGCACCATCAGGCCGATGTCCGGGGTAGATCCAATGGCATCCTCATTGTGCTCCCGCACACGCCCCGTGTCCGTGAACTCGGCAAAATCGATTTTTCCGCGTAGATTCATAGACGGTTTTCTTTATCGCTCATTGCTGACTTTAAGATAACCGGGCGCAATTTCGTAGCGCGATAGCCATCTCGGCGCCGCAGGAAAAGCGGTTTTCGGGACGTTTCGCCAACGCCTTGGCAAGTACCGCGTCGACGCCGGCGGGTATACCGGCTCGCCTGGATGATACCGGCGCCGGATCTTCAGTCGTTATTTTGGTCATTAGTACTGCAATGTTCGATGCCTTGAACGGGACCTCGCCAACCAATAGCTCGTATAGAGTAACACCAAGAGAAAACAAGTCCGACTGGCCTGTCAGATCTTCGGCCCCCAGTTGCTCCGGTGACATGTACATCGGAGTGCCGAGAATGATTCCGGTCTTGGTGCGATTGTTATCTGTCATGCGCGCAACACCAAAATCGCTAATCTTCAGCGACCCGTCTTTCGGGTTGTAGAGCAGATTGGCTGGCTTGATATCTCGATGGATGACGCCCTGATTGTGTGCATAGTCAAGCGCCTCGGCCGTTGCGGCACAAAGCTCCAGCGCGCGCTTGGGCGCGAGCAGTCGCTTCGGATCCGTGAAATCCTTCAGCGCAATACCCGGAACGTACTCCATGGCGATGTAGGCAAGCCCTTTCTCCTCGCCGGCATCAAATACTGTAATGATATTGGGGTGTGTTAGACGGCCCGCCGATTCGGCTTCTCCGTAAAAACGCAGCCGGGCTTCCTTGAGTTCCTCGTCCTCGAACTCCTTTTCAATGGGAATCGCCTTTAACGCGAGCGGACGATTGATGCGCGGGTCCTTCGCCAGATACACCGTGCCCATTGCCCCGCGGCCGATACGACGCTGAATGACGTAGCGGCCGAGACGCTGCGGTGCCCCGCCGAGATTGGTGGCTCTCAGATCATTATGCGTGTGTCCTGAGTGCGTTCGTTTCATCCACTCGAGAACGGCCTCAGCACGTTCCGGCTTGGCCTGCTCCTCGAATGCCAGCGATAGTTTGTACATTACCGCTGCGACAGTCTCGGACGGATTGCAGCGCCTGAATTCCCCGAACGCCGGTTCGAGGCGGCCGGCCGCAAGAAAGTCCGAGCCCCTCTGAAACGCGTTCGTCGACACTTTCTTAATATCCGCCACGAGAAAGACGCTGAGTATAGCCACGCTGGAAAATATCAGGATGGGTCGACCAAGATCGATGCGAACATGCAGGCCGAGCAGCAACAGTGCCTGGATCAGCAGCAGTGCTATCACGGCGGTCGCGGCCAGCACGGTGATTTCGTGGCGGTTACGATCCGGCATGAAAAGCACCGAGACTATTGCGAGCAGAACGGGCGCCAGCCACTCCATGGCTTTGGCCCAGGATGGCGCAATAATCATTCTGTCGTTTTCAATATCTGAGAGCAGCGCCGCCGTTAGCTCCGAATGGGTAACGAACTGCCCCGATGGCAATAAGGCTTCGGCTCCGATCAGGGCAGGGTCGGAGTCAACGAACACAGTGGCGCCGGCAAAAGTCAAATCACCCTCGAGTACCTCCGCAACACTCGGTCTCGGAAGTTCGGCGTAGTTGGAAAAATAGATGGCGTCGTCGGAACTCGACATGCGCGGTGCGGTCGCCGTCGCCGATTCTGTCAGCGCGATCGCTAAGGGCAACGACGGTGACATGACGCCGCCATTCAGATGCCATAGCTCGGAGCGCCGCAGCACACCATCGTTATCGGCATGAATATCGACAAAACCGCTGTGCGTCGAAATATCAGCGAAGCGATGACGCGATGGAACGAATACGGGCGCGCCGCCGATTATTGATTTGATCCATTCCGGCAGCTTGTCGGTCGTTGCGATGTCCGGCGGGTGTGCCAGGATAATTCGCTTGGCTTTGGCTTCCTGTAGCTTCTGAACGATCTTGCCATACTCGGCAAGGATTTCGTCAGGGTTCGCTCTTTGCGGGTTAATACTGACGATGTACGCGTTGCTCAGAGACTTGCTGGGAAGGTTGCCGGCCAGTTGGTCGTAAAGCAGCCGGTCGGCCGTTACAAACCACTGTGCCAAAGGGCCGTAGACCAGCAGCAACAGCACGCTCACAAAGCCGAGTGCGATCAGGCGGTTGCGTTTTGGGTAGTTTGCCGTCTTCAAGGTAATTCATGTCCCTGTTTTAAGGGCAAAATTATATGGAAATGGTGACGTCCGTAATGAGATAGGGTTGGCACTTTTTATGTAATACGGGTTTTGCAGGCGGTGCTATTATTGGCGGCGTCGCACTTTGAGCGAATTTAACAATAATCCGCGCGAGCGTCGCGCCATTTCTGAATCCGACACCATTAAATCGCAATATATCAAACACTTAGCTACAAGGCGCGCGCTTATTCCGGGCCACGCTGCGCGCCTTCGGCCAGGCTTGCACCGGGTCGAGGGGTAGCGGGAGCGTGGCGAAGCCCAAGAAAGCCTATGTTTGCACGGAATGCGGCGCGCACAGCGTCAAATGGGCAGGACAGTGTCCCGACTGCCTGATGTGGAATACGCTCTCGGAGACGACCTTTTCGGCCCCGGTTTCGGCGGCGCGCTCCGGCGCACAGGTACAACGACTCGATGAGCTGTGCGGCGATCACGAGCAGCGTTACGGTACCGGATTCGGCGAATTTGATCGAGTACTCGGTGGTGGGCTTGTTCCGGGTGCCGTCGTGCTCCTGGGGGGTGATCCGGGCGTCGGCAAGTCAACCTTGTTGCAGCAAGTATCGGCGAGCCTGATTGCAGATCTGCCGGTCTGCTACGCAACCGGGGAAGAGTCGTTGCGTCAAATCGGGCAGCGCTCACTGCGGCTGGGACTCGACGCGTCCGCAATGAATCTCCTCGCCAATACTTCGATTGAAAACGTGCTGGAGCAGGCCACGCGTTGTGGTGCGAAAGTGCTGGTTATCGACTCGATACAGACGATGACCTGCGACCACCTTCCTTCGGCACCGGGCTCCGTTGCGCAGCTGCGCGAAAGCGTGAGCCGTCTCGTACAGTTCGCAAAGCAAAACGAGGTTTCAGTGTTCGTGATCGGCCACGTTACGAAAGAAGGTGCCATCGCAGGCCCGCGCGTTGTCGAACACATGGTGGATACGGTGCTGTACTTCGAAAGCGATCCGGCGAGCCGCTATACGATGATTCGGTCGGTAAAGAACCGCTTTGGAGCGAGTGGCGAGATGGGGGTGTTTGCGATGACCGAGACTGGTTTTCGAGAGGTGAGTAACCCATCGGCGATTTTTCTTTCCCGTGATTCGGTCAACGAACCCGGCAGCATCGTGTCCGTAGCCTGGGAAGGGAGCCGGGCACTGCTTGTCGAGATTCAGGCGCTCGTTGCCGACGGCAACAGCAATTACCCGAAGCGACTTGCACACGGCGTCGATCAGAACCGCATTGCGTTGTTGCTCGCGGTTTTGCAGAGACATGGCAACCTCGCTGTTGGCGACGAAGACGTATTCGTCAACGTGGTCGGCGGCCTTCGCATCGCCGAAACAGCCGTTGATTTGCCGACCTTGCTCGCAATAGTCTCGAGTTTTCGTGATCGCGCCTGCGCGGAGCGCCTGATCTGTTTTGGAGAAATCGGTCTTGCAGGTGAGATTCGGCCGGTGCGCTTCGGTACCGAGCGCATCGCGGCGGCGGCGAAACAGGGCTTTACCCAGGCCATTATTCCGGCCGGCAACGTACCGAAACAACTACCGGGCGGCATTGAGGTTAGGGGCGTGCGGCGATTGAGCGAGGCGATGGACGCGGCCTGGTAATTGGCCGCCGGCAGGACCTACGAGGGCGTTGGCACGTGCCGACCGACCCTTACAGAGCGAATTCTATTGTCGTCTGTTTCCACGATCTCGATTGGGTAACCGTTGACCTTGAGGCAGGTTCCCGGGGCGGGAATGGTCTCCAGCATCTCGATAATCAGCCCGTTGATGGTCTTCGGTCCGTTCGTTGGCAAATTCCAATTCTGCGAACGATTGAGTTCCCGTATGTTGGCCGTAGCATCAACCAGAAAAGTGTCCGACGCTTCTTTTACGACTTCATTCTCGTCGTCGGCCGGATCGGTCGTGAACTCGCCGACAATTTCTTCCAGGAGATCTTCAAGCGTGATGATGCCCTGGATGTCGCCATACTCGTCGACCACGAGGGCAATGCGTTCGCGGCGCCGCTGAAACTGCACCAGTTGCGTACTCAACGGCGTGCCTTCGGGAACAAAGTATGGTTCCGACAGCAGGCCCTCGAGACTGTCTTTGCTGACCTCCCGTTGCGCCAGATTGGCGAGCCTGCGGAAGTGCAAAACGCCGACGACATTGTCTATGTCATCACGATAGACAGGCATTCGAGTGTGCTGGCTGTCCCTTATGAGTGCCTCGATGGCGTCGTCGTCACTGTTGAGATCGATGCCAATGATCTCGTTGTGCGGGACCATGACATCGTCGACCGTCACCTTTTCAAGATCGAGGATGCTTAGCAGCATCTTGCGGTAGCGCGGGGAGAGTCTCGCGCCGGCTTCGTAAACCAGGGTACGCAGTTCCTCTCGTGTCAGGGACTGCAGTTCGCTGCCACTCTCCCGTACACCCAGTAGATACAACACCGCGTTTGAAGCCGTGTTCGTCAGCCAGACTATGGGGTACGTGATTTTCAGCAGCGGGTAATAGATCAGAGCGGCGGGGAACGCCACCCGTTCGGGATGCAATGCGGCCAGCGTCTTGGGGGCGGCTTCTGAAAAAATCAGAACTACCAGTGTCAGGATCAATGTGCCCAACGCAACGGCCGGTTGCCCGCCGACTTCAAACGCGATAACCGCGACCAGCGAGGCCGCCGAGAAATTAACAAGGTTATTGCCCAGCAGAATTAAACCGATGAGCCGATCGGGGCGTTTCAGCAGCCGTTCGGCGAGTCGTGCTCCGCGATGACCTTCGCGGGCTTTGTGGCGCAGCTGGTATCGGTTGAGGCTCATGAGCGCCGTTTCCGAACCCGAAAAAAAGGCGGACAGCAGCAGCAAAACAGCAAGCAGGCCGAAAAGACTTGCTAGTGGTATGTCGTTGCCCAAAAGAAGGGCACCTCCAAATCAGTCAGGGCCAAATCAGTTCAACAGGCCGCCAGCATGCTGTCAAGAACGACGCTCTCAACCCCAGCTGCTGTTGAACACCTGTTCCAGAATCAGGCGGCTGCCGAAATAGGCCAGGCAGAGGGTAGCGAAGCCCCAAAGGTAGAGCTTCACGGCACGTTTGCCGCGCCATCCCGCCATAAAACGGCCGGCCAGCAATACTCCGAACACGACCCAGGCCAGCAGTGACAGCGCGAACTTGTGAGCCAGGTGCTGCTCCACCAGGTCGCTGACAAATGACAGGCCGGTAGCGATAGCCAGCGTCAGCCCTGCAAATCCGGCTGCGGCGATGCCGATGAGCAGTTTTTCAGTTGTTTCCAAAGGCGCGAACAGCTGATTGACCGGCGTGATGCGCGCCCGGTGCAGCCGGCGTTCCTGGATCAACGCGAACACCGCGACAATCGCACCAACCGTTAGCAGGCCATAAGAGAGCAAGGCCACCAACACATGCGCACGGACCTGCCAGGTCAAAGCAACGCCAGCACTCGCGTGGTCGGGCGCGCTAATCATCATCGCGGTTAGGGCCGACAAGATCATCATGCCGGCGCTCATACCGCGCAGCGATGGCTCGATTGCTGCGAGCAGTGCGATAAGTGCGAGTTCGAGGCCGATCATCGAGGCTGCGCTGCCCGCCGACAGGGCCAGGCCATCGCCAGGCAGAATCAAATCAAAAAGCACCTGCGCGTGCATACCAACGCCAATCGCCGCGAAGATGCACGCGAGCAGGAAATAGGTTCGAGATCGCTCTGTAAATCGGGGCAGGCGGCTGGTCGCGAAACCCACGGCTGCCAACAAATAGAGCAAAAGAATTGTGATTTGAGACACAGAAACCCGGTGGGCTTTGACCTAACGTCGAATCATCCCATACGGCGTAGTTCAAGAGAACCCTCGTTATGAGAATTCGCGTGCTCGGCTGTAGCGGCGGTATCGGCAGAGGAGCGCGAACCACCGCACTGCTCGTTGACAACGATGTCTTGATTGATGCGGGGACCGGCATCGGCGATCTTGACCTGCAGGATCTCGATGCGATCCGCCACGTATTCCTGACTCACGCACACCTCGATCACATTGCGGGGCTGCCGATGCTTGCGGATCGGGTTTTCGACGAAGATTTCGAAGTGCCGCTGACCGTTTACGCACGTGCAGAAACGCTCCGGGCGATCCAGGACCACCTGTTTAACGACGTCATCTGGCCGGATTTTGCCAAGCTACCATCACCTGCCAACCCGATGCTGCGCTACCAGGTGTGCAGCCCTGGCGATACGATCGCCGTTGGCGAGCGCGACTTCCACGCCGTCGACGTCGTCCATTCCGTGCCGTCGCTGGGCTTCATGGTGGAGAATTGCCACGCGGCGTTTGCCGTCAGTGGCGATACGAAAACGAATGAAACGCTGTGGCCCCTGCTCAATGCCTGCGATGAACTCAAGGTCCTGGTCATCGAAGTGTCGTTCCCGAACGAAATGCAGGCGCTGGCATGCGAATCGGGCCACTACACTCCCAGTACGCTGACGGCCGATCTCGGCCGCCTTCGTCACAAGCCGGAAATCTGGCTGACCGGTATGAAGCCGGGTGAGGAAGACCGGATTTATCAGCAGGTCCGGCA
>JABDOQ010000052.1 GCA_013043165.1 Woeseiaceae bacterium
CGTATACGCGATGATGAAGATAGCGCCGACAACGACACCGGTCTCGTATTTCATGCCGAGGAAGCTGCTGAATGCCTTACCCGAGGACACCATCTGGGCCGTCACGTAGGTCGTGACCATTACGACAATAATGAGAACGGCAACGCCACGGATGAGGTGCCATTTGTCCGCGAACTTCGCGGCAAGAACGTCGGGCACTGTGATCGAGTCAGTTTCGTCGCCAAGCTGTTTGAGTCGCCTCGAAATCAACCCCCACGACAGCGCGATACCGACGACCTCACCGACAACGACCCAGTAGGCCTGCATCCCGACTGCATAGCCCATGCCGGACAGTCCGAGCAGCAACCAACCGCTCTCGCCGGTCGCGTTGGTGCTGAAAGCAACGACCCAAAACGGCAGTTTCTTGTCCGCCAGGTAGAAACCCGCCAGCGTGTGCGTTTCGCGACGACTCCAGATCGCCAGCGCCACCAGCACGCCCATATAAGCAATCAGGACAATAACGGTCGTTGACATCGATACCGGGCTTCAGGCGTCGCGGGTGATGCGGCCCGCAATGATGCCAGCGATGAACAGGAAAATGGCCATCCCGAACAGGTACTCGGGCCAGGACCGCGTTACACCGCAGTAGTAAATGCCGGCAATCGAGAGAATTTGAAATGCGTTAATGAACTTGCTCTTGCGCAGCTTCGCTTTCGGGAAGCGCAGCCGCGAAATCATGAGTAACGCCAGCACGAACATCAGCACGGGCATGTATAAATGCAGCGGTAATGATGCGCCTATGTCCGGATAACGAATCAGTACAAGCACCACGGAAGAAACCATGGCGCCGCCTGCGGCCGTGATCGGTATACCGGTAAACCAGCCGGTGCTGGGCTGGTCGGACACCAGGTTGAAACGCGCCAGTCGCATTGCGCCCGCAAGCACGAAAACCGAGGTGGCGACCATCAATACCCAGAACTGCCCGGTATCGTAATCAATACCGCCAAGTTGCAGTCCGGCATTGAGCATCAGCACAGCGGGTGCCACGCCGAATGCAACAAGGTCTGCCATGGAGTCAAACTCGGCGCCGAAGCTCGATGTCGCTTTCAACAGTCTTGCCGATGCGCCATCGAGCACGTCGAGCAATCCGCACCAGACGATAATCCATGCGGCGAGCTCGAGATCGCCTAGCTGCGTCGTGACAATGGATGCCACGCCCAGCAACAGACTCAGAGCGGTGAAGCTGTTTGGAATGCTGTAACGAAGAACACTCAAGGGCTTGTCAGACCTCTAATTATTATTGGCCCCTCATTCTGCACACCGCGGCGCCCTTTATCCACTACGCTGAAGCCGACGCTCAGCCAGCCTGGCCGCGAATCGAAATCGTCCTGCGCATGCGACCATTACTCCGCTACTTGTGCAGCAACCACCGTCACCGGGCAATTGGCGCCAGCCGTGTAAGGACCGAGCCCCGTATTGACGCTCGCGATTTGTCCGGGGGGTATTTGACCAAGAACATCGTGACGTACCTGTTGCTGTCGGCCAGTTTCATCCGCATATTGAACAACAACCTGCACGCCCGTTATCTGCACGGCTGTGTCATTCTTGACCGAAACGACGAGCTTGCCGTTCGCGTCCGGATCGCAGCGACGCAACACATAGGCGCCCGGATTCGTCGGCAGCTCCAGTCTCACGAGTTCCGTCGTTGCCGCCTTACCGTAGTCACCGCCCGCGCCGGCCACCACCTTGTAGTGTTTGATCGCTTCGGGCATGTTGCCGCGCGCTCGCGCGATACCACCCAGCGCGTAATGTGCCGGCGCCGTCGGCAATAGCTCTATGCTTTTTTCGAGGTCGACAACGGCGCCATCGGTTTGCCCGAGCTCATTCCTGGCAAGTCCCCGCTGCAGGTGATAATAGAAGAACTCATTACGTCGCTCGACTGCCCGATCGTAATTGGTTATCGCCATGTCGTACTTGTCGGCGACCAGACGAACGTCGCCTCGCAACGCATGGAAATGCGCTTCATCGGGGAACAGGCCAAGCGCCTTGTTGGCGAGCGCGAGCGCTTCATCCGTCTTTTTCTCCGAGAGGGCCTTGCGACCCTCATCGTAAGCGTCATAAGCCGGCTTGGTCGCGCGTGTCTTCTGCATAGCACGTTGAAATTCCGCTTCTCCGGTCTTGCCGCCGGCGGGCAAGCTCATCGCCGTCTGCCGGTTCGCGTTCACCCGTTCTTGTGACGGCGGGTGACTCGCGAACAAGCCGCTCAGCCAGTCGGTTCTTCTTCCCTCACTCAGGCGCACAAACGTCTCTTGCAGCGAGACGGCGCCCTTCGGATCGTAGCCGGCCTTTGACATGTACTGCATGCCGTAGAAGTCAGATTCGAGCTCCGCATCGCGGCCGTATTTCATGGTCACCAGCTGTGCGGCGAGACCCGCGCCGCCCACCGCCAGGTTGCCGTAATCGCTGTCGCTCGACGCGACAGCGGTCGCCAGCACCAGTCCCTGTAACACCATGCCGCGCGAGATCTGGCTGGCCGTATGCCGCGCAGCCGCATGCACCACCTCGTGTCCCAGGACAGCCGCCAGTTCCGCCTCTGATTCGAGCTCCGTCAACAAGCCGCGATTGATCGCAATTTTGCCGCCCGGCAATGCCCATGCATTGGGCACCGAGTTATTCAGCACAACGAACTCGTATGGCAGTGGCACCTCGCTTTGCGCCGCAAGACGCGCGCCAACACCGTCAACGTACCGCGTCAGCTCCGGATCGATGTCGTACTCGCCGCCCTGTGACTGCTGCATCGGGGCATAGTTCTGCTGTCCCATCTGAATTTCGGATGCCGTGCTGACGGTCATGAGCTGGCGCTTGCCGGTAACGGGATTGACCGCGCAGCCGGCCAAAAACGCAAAGCTGATAGCAAGCAAAATCGTGGATTTCCGCATGGTCTTACCTCTACTTAAGTTCACTTGCCATTATACCGCCTGATATAATCCGCGGGTTAGCAATAAGGCAGTCAATAACAGGAGAATAAAATGGGATTGTTTGATTTTGTAAAAGATGTTGGCCGGCAGGTATTCAATACCGACTCCGAAGCGGCAGATAACATCAAGCAGCACCTCGAGATAAAGACCAGTGGTCTAAGCAACCTCACGGTGGAATTTGACGACGGTGTCGCGACCATTTGCGGCGACTGTTCGAGCCAGGCGGTGCGCGACCAGGCGGTCCTTATAGCCGGGAATATCAAGGGTGTGGAAAAGGTCGTCGCGGATGATCTCAAAGCGCCGCCACCGAAGGCAGAAGAGCCGGAAGAGAAAGCCGAGTTTTACGAAATCGTCAGCGGCGACACGCTCGGCGGAATCGCAAAGAAATACTACGGTAGTGCCGGGAAATACATGAAAATATTCGAGGCGAATAAAGACATCATTTCTGATCCCAACAAGATCTACCCTGGTCAGAAAATACGTATCCCGCTCGATAAATAAGAAGATCAAGGACAAATCATGAACCTGATGGATTTACTGAAAGCCAGCGGCGGCGGTAACAGCGTCGGTCAGCTGGCAAAGACGGTCGGACTCGGATCGGCGGATACGTCGAAACTCGTCGAGGCGCTTGCGCCTGCGCTCATGCGAGGCATGCAAAAGAACACGGCAGACGATTCAGGCCTGGCGGGATTGCGCAGTGCGCTGCAGACAGGTGGACACGATCGTTATATCGACAACCCGGAGTTGTTGGCGTCCGAAGCAACGCGCAACGATGGCAATAATATTCTCGGTCACATCTTCGGCAGCAAGGACGTCAGCCGCAATGTGGCCGCCGTCGCCGCCAAAGATACGGGTATCGATGCCAGCCTGATCAAGAAAGCATTACCACTGCTCGCCACCCTCGCGATGGGGGCAATGAGCAAAAAAACCTCGGCCGGTCGAGACATTGGCTCGTCGGCCGCATCGGGTGGACTGGGTCCTCTCGGTGACCTGCTCGGCATGGGCAGCAAATCCGGCGGCGGCCTCGACGATATCCTCGGCATGGCGCGGAAGTTCTTCTGACCGCCCGGTCGACCGGCAACCCGTTCTGCCGCAACACGAATTGGCCGACCTTGCGTCGGCCATTTTTATGGGGCCACGGACCGCCCGGATGTGAATATCATCATTAGCACGCCGACCAGCCACCAACCACCGACAATGAACCATTCATACGGCCAGATGAGTGCCGCGGGACTGAAGGGCATGAACAACAGTCCAATCGAAAAAGACAATACAAACGCAGCGATACCCGTCGTGCGCCAGTAGCGCACCCGATACGGGCGCACCATGTCCGGCTCGCGATAACGCAAGACGAGGAATGACAGAGCGACGAACGCATAGGCAATGACGACCCCGAAGCTGCCGGCATCGACGAGCCATACCAGCGTTTGTCGGCCGAAAAACGGCGCCAACATGGATAACGCGCCGATCAGAATTACGGCGCGATGCGGCGTGTTGAAACGTGGATGCAGCGCACCCAGCGCAGTGGGCAGCTGGCCCGCGTGCGCCAGTGCATACACCGCCCGACTTGCGCCGATGAGAAACGCGTTCCAGCTCGTTAATATTCCGCCAATACCGCCAAGGATGAGCAGCTTGCCTCCCCAGTGCGTCCCGGTGAGTGCAGCTGTCGCGTCGGCCGTCGGCAGCGCCGCGGCCGCCCGTTCATCCGCGGTCAGTCCCATCGACACGCCCCAGATAATCAGCATGTACCAAGCAATGGCCATGGCAATCGACACCATGAGTAATTTCCCGATGACCTCGAACGGAAGATCAATTTCCTCGGCCGATTGCGGAATGACGTCGAAACCCACCATCATCGTCGGCACTATGACGAGCACGCCGAGAACGCCTTTGTAACCGTCGGTGAATAATGGCTGCATATTGGCGGACTGGCCGGACAGCAGTGCACCCGACATCAATGTAATACCTGCCAGCAGTATGAGCGTCGTGACAAGCATTTGGACGCGCGCGGCCGTGCGAATCCCAATAACGTTGATTACCGTCATCACTATCGCAGCGGCAACGCCAGCGGCTACCCACGTCGCGTTCACGTCCCAGCCTGCAACCGTCCAGAGGTAGCCCTTGCTGAAGTTCGGCGCCAGGTACTCGATGACGGTCGGAAACGCGACGGCCTCGAACGTCACCACCGACACATAGGCCAGTAGAATGGCCCAGGTGCAAAGAAAGGATGCGTTTCTGCCCAACGCACGATACGAATAAACGTGCTCACCGCCAGCCTGTGGCATCGCAGCGGCAAGTTCCGCGTAGGTATAACCGACGAGTATGACCGTAATGCCGCCGACGACGAAAGCGACCATTGCACCCAGGCTGCCAGCTTCGTTGATCCAACCCCCGGTTAATGCAACCCAGCTCCAGCCAATCATCGCGCCGAACGCGAGCGTCAGGACCTCCTTGCGCTGGATGACTCGAATGAAATGACCTTGCGCCATTATTTATTGTTGTCTGACGAGTGATGGGGATGACTATACTCTGCCTGTGAGCGAGGAACTCGATCTCTGGAGACTGGCGGCAGGCCTCGGCCTGTTCCTGTTCGGCATGCATCAGTTGGAACGTGCGCTGACCCAGCTTGCCGGGCGCCCATTCAAGAAATTTTTACGTCAGTACACGGCGAAACCGCTGCGGGGCGTGCTGGCGGGGGCCATTACGACGGCTGCATTACAAAGCAGCTCGGTTGTCAGCCTGATCGTCCTCGCATTTGTCGGCACGGGCATTATTTCGCTTGCCAGTGCCCTGGGCATCGTTTTCGGCTCCAACCTCGGGACGACAATGACGGGCTGGATCGTCGCGACGATCGGTTTCAAACTCGACATTGAAGCGCTCGCATTGCCGCTCGTGACCCTGGGCGGATTCGGTGTCGTCTGGTCCGCCGCCGGCACACGACGAGCCGGCGCAAGTCATTTCATCGTCGGACTCGGCCTGATGCTCATGGGTCTTGAGTTCATGAAGTCCGGTGCGCTGGTTGCGACGGCAATGTTCGATCCGAGCGCGCTTGCGGGTTATCCGCTGATCATATTCCTGCTGGCCGGACTGCTGCTCACGGCCATTATCCAGTCCAGCTCTGCAACGATCATGATTACCCTCAGCGCCTTGTACGCGGGCGCCATCCCATTGGAGGCGGCGGCTGCAATCGCTATCGGCGCCGACCTTGGCACTACGGTCACGGCGCTACTGGGAGCGCTGGCCGGTTCGGCCGCGAAGAAACGGGTCGCCGCAGCTGTGGTGTTGTTCAATGTGGTCGCTGACACGATCGCGTTCTTGAGCCTGGTTCCGCTGCTTAATCTCATTACGAAGACAGCGGGTATCTCCGATCCACTGTTTGCGCTGGTCGCATTTCATAGCCTCTTTAACCTGATCGGCATCGTGATCTTCCTGCCCACTATTCCGCTACTCAGTAAATGGCTTGACGGTCGGTTCCGAGATGATGAAACGCCACTGTTAAGACATATAAAAGCGACTGACACCGCCGTTGCCGAAGCCGCCCTCGAAAATATCACGCGTGAAACATTGCGCTTGATCGATCAGGCCGCCGCGTTGAACCAGGTAACGCTGGACCTGCCGCCGGACCATACCTTTTACGACAGCAAGGACGATCGCAAAGGCGTCTGCATTTTCTCGCCCGAAATTGACTACGAGCGCTGTTATGCAGAGATCAAGCAACTCGAAGGAGAGATACTCCGGCACGCGCTCGCACTGCAAGGCAGGCCACTCGAGGCTGACGAGGCTGAACGTCTAAGCCAGATTATTCCGTCGATCCGCAATGCGGTGCAGGCCGCCAAGAGCATGAAAGACATTTACGCGGACCTCGAGCTATTCCGCGGTTCGGTTAACGACCGCTTCAATGCGTACTTCGGTCAGTTTCGCGAAGCGGCGCGCGAATTTTACGAGGCTCTCGATTCCTTGCGCAACTCGGACGTTCCTGCGATGCGCTTCGAGTCGCTTGTTGACATCAAGAAAAAGTCCGAAGACCTGCACAACCGCATGCGTCACCGTATCTACAACGAAGTATCGCGCGGCGAGCTTAGCGAGGTCGAAATATCGACATTGTTAAACGTAAACAGGGAACTCCTGGTCGCCAATCAGAGTCTCGCCTCAGCCCTGGCCGACGCCTTGCTGAATATGGAATCGTCGAGGGACTTCGCGAGTCTGCCGACGGCAAGATAGCCGCCGACCGTAGGTGATAATCCGAATGGAACAGCGTACAAGGCCCGGCCACAATGGCTCCAACAGGATTCACGGGAGGCAATATGCAGACTGAAGCCAGAGCGCTGATGCGTGAACTGCGTGAGGACCATCGCAATATGGCGACGATTCTCGACATGCTCGAAGGTGTCGTAGAACAAGCCTCGGCGGGAAAGGATCCCGACTTTGAGTTGTTTGCCGAAATCATGCGCTACGTCACCGTCTATCCCGATGCCGTGCATCATCCGAAAGAGGATGTCGTGTACGAACAATTGCGAATCAAGCGCCCGGATCTGGCGAAGGGCCTTGAGGACGTTCCCATCGACCATGACGAAATTGCGGCACTTGGATCGGCCCTGCGCGACGACGTCGAAGCCATCAACGCCGGCGCCGCCGTGCGGCGAGAAAAGTTGATCGCCGACACAATGAGCTACGTGGACCGCTTGCGATCGCATATGGCCTGGGAAGAGAGAGACCTGTTCCAACGTATTGACTCGATGCTATTCGCCGAATCTCAGGATATTGACGTCTCCGAATTCGAGCACATCAAGGACCCGGTTTTCGAGCTGGAAATTGAGGCCGGTTTTCGGCGCCTGTTATCGAGCCTCAAGGCCGCAACCTAGAAATATACGGCAACCGGAGCAAGCAGAGCCTCATTTGCACCCCCGCTGATTCATGGTTGTCCCTGCTGAAAAGCAGGGCATCGTAGGGGATAATCCCGATAGATCAAAGCGCAGGTCCCAGCCAAAATGGGTGGGAATGTGATCCTGGAGAGACGATATGCAACTCGACGGCACGGCGATTATGCAGGAGCTTCGAGAAGACCATCGCAATATGGCGGCCATTCTCGATCAGCTCGATGATGTCACTTGGCTGGCATCTTCAGGGAAGGACCCCGACTTTCCATTGTTAGGCGAAATCATGCGCTACATGACCGTCTACCCCGATGCTGTGCACCATCCGAAAGAGGACGTCATGTATGAGCGGCTGCGCAGTGAGCGCCCGGACCTGAGCGAGGGTCTCGATGACGTTTGCGAGGATCATCGCGCGATCGCGGAGCTGGGTGCACGCCTTCGCGACGATGTCGAAGCTGTTATCGCCGGCGCCGCCGTGCGTCGCGAGAAGTTAATTGAAGACGCGTCGGCGTACGTCGGTCGATTGCGCGCACACATGCAGTGGGAGGAAGGCGATTTGTTCAAGCGCATCGACTCGATGCTGGATGCTGAGCCGATGAATTTCGACGTTTCCCGGTATGCGCACGTCAGGGACCCGCTATTCGGGACTCAGGTCGACGACAATTTCGAGCGTCTCACGACGAGCATGCGGCCGTAGCGACAAGACGGCGCACTAGAAATACCACGCGAACTGCGCGAACAGTCCGGCGCCGCCCGACAGATAACGATCCGCCATATCGGACTCGATGCCGCCGAATTCCGTTCCTTTTGGGCCAAGCGGCACATTGATGCTTGCGAGAAGGCTCATGTTGTCGGACACACTGTAGTTCGTAACGAGCTGAAACAAACCGCTGGGATCCGAGACGTTCGCGAGCACGGTGGGCGTGAGCGTCCATAAGGGCGTCACTTCGATCAAGACACTGGCGGCAAGGTAGTGGCGACCAATCGAGAATAATTCGCCGCGCGTCACGCGACGAACCAGGTCCGGGTTGTTGGCGAGGCTAAGGGCATCATAAGCGTTCGATCGCTGGCCGAAACCATTGTAGAAATACTCTATGGCGCCGCTCATGTTCCTGTCGAACCAGTTCCAGGAATACGTCAGGTTCGTCACCATCTGCACATACGTATCGGCATCGGTACGCGTAGTCACGATATCGCCGCGCCAGATCGCGCCACCAATGCTCTTGCTACCGCCCACTCCCACGACCGGATCGCCGTAGCTTTGCGCCATAAGCAAATCGAATTCAGCTTCTCCAGCGAAGCCGTGATACTTGACGGCCGCCGTAGACGAATCGACCTCAACATCGCCACTGGAGAGATTACGACGCAAGACGTAAGCTCCCTGCACGTCGTCGCCACTGTCGCGCAGGTACTGCACGTACAACATGTCATCACCGATCTTGTATTCCGTATCGATCGCCGCCGGGTCGAACGGGTTAACGAGGTCCATTGGCGCGTAGAACAGTCCATTCCCCCAGGACAGCGCTTGCCGGCCAAATCGAATGACGGCCTTTTCGCTCGCATAGCGCAACGTCAGACGGTCGACACGATGCAAAACAAGTAGCTTGTCGTCGTCTTCGATGATGTCAGTAAGGTCAAAGAGCCGTCGGTCGTCGTCAGGCAAGCCGGGAAAAAAGATATCCGTACCGCCGGGCAATGCGCGACCGAGTTCGACGCTATCCCCATTGAGTGCCTGCAACTGGTATGCCGCATCGAAGGACCAGCGGCCAGCGTCTGACGTGAAATTCAGGCGCAGGTCACCGCTGACATCGAGCGTGTTATTGCCAACCAGGTCCCTGAACAGGCTCTGGCTGGGGTAAGACTGACCGGTCAGCGAAAACTTGGTATGTCCGCCGAACTGCGTCTTGCCATCATCGGCAAAAACTGCCGCCGACAGGAACAGCAACGCCGCAATGGATCTAGGCAGCATGTTGCTCAATGTCGTCGACGATGCGACCGTCCAGCATGCGTACCAGGCGTTTCGCATAGCCCATTACGCGTTGATCGTGGGTAGCGATCACAAAGGTCGTATTGTGATGCTCATTCAGTTCGGTAAAAAGCGCCATCAGTTCGTCCGATGTCTTGGAATCCAGGTTCGCTGTCGGTTCGTCAGCCAGCACCAGCGCCGGTCGCGAGACGATCGCCCGTGCGACGGCGACGCGCTGTTGCTGACCTCCAGACATTTCCGCCGGGCGCCGACTCTCGAGGCCCTTGAGGCCAACTTCTTCGAGGATCGCTAGTGATTTCTCCCGCCTGCTCGCCGCCGGTATGCCCTGCACCTGCATGACGAACTCGACGTTTTCCTGTGCCGTCAGCACCGGGATAAGATTGTAGGCCTGGAACACGAAGCCGATGCTGGCGAGCCGCAGGTCTGCGAGCTCGCCCTTGCTCATCTCGTCGATGCGTTGATCCGCGATCCAGACCTCGCCACTGTCCGGAATGTCCAGCCCACCGATCGCGTTGAGCAAAGTTGTCTTGCCTCCTCCGGAGGGCGCGGACAGACAAACGAAACCGCCCTGCTGGATTTCGATGCTCACATGATCAAGCGCCTTGATGTCCTGATCGCCTTGCCGATAGGTTTTGCAAAGATCTACACAGCGTACAGCCGTCATCATCCCACCTTTGTTATTGCTTCAACCGGCTCATAGCGTGACGCGCGCCACGCCGGAGACAGGCTCGCGAGAAATCCAAGGATCAACACGACAACGTTTGCACGAATCATGTCGCTCAAATACAACTTCGGGTACAGCACGCTCGAAGCGCCCATCATTTCCATGCCTTCTGCGACGGCCGAGATATCGATGCCGCCCTGCAACGGCTGGATCGTTGCCCAGGCCAGCAGGTCTCCAATGGCCAGACCTACGGCGAGCAACAGCATCGACTCGATAATAATCTGCCCAAGAATACTCGCTGGCTTCATACCGAGTGCCAGCATGAGCCCGATCTCGCGTACGCGCTCGAACACCGCCATTACAAGCGTGTTGACGAGACCAAACGACAGCGCCAGGAAAATCACGATCACCCAGATCAGCACAAAACCATCCATGACCTTGAGCATAGTGCCGAGATAGGTATCAACCTCATACCAGCGGCTGACTTCGAGCGAAGAATCCACCCTGGCGCTAACCTGTTTAAAGGTCGGTTCGATATTTCGATAGTCATCGGCGAGGAACACAATCTCGGTTGTCGTATCACCAATTCGCAACATCTTTTGTGCGGCTTGCTTGCCGATAAATACGTAGGATTCCTCGAACGCCGGCATGTTCGCCTTGAACAGCCCGACAACGCGGAAGCCCCGGTCCGCAATCTCGTTCTCCGGGTCCTGGCTCATAAGGACGACGCGCTTGCCGACCTCGGTTTCGAGTTTGCTTGCAAGCTCCCTGCCAATCACGATGCCGTTATCGTCGGCGCCCTCGAGAAAACGGCCTTCAACGTCATCGTAAGACACAAAGGAAAATTCGCGCTCGGCCGCCGGGTCGATGCCCAGCAACGTGACGCCCCGTGACTCACGTTCGCTGGCGATCACCGCCGGCACCTTCACTCGACTCGCCCAGGCCTTGAAGCCAGCGGTATCAAAAGCCCTGGCCAGTTCCGCATCACCAATAGTGATGCGATTGGATACACTCGGATCATCAAGGAACAGCGGATGGTGAACCTGCACGTGACCCGGCAAAACGCTGACGCCGTCTTTGATCATTTGATCGACCATGCCGCGCGTCAGTGCCGTCATGAAAATCATCGCCCATACACCGACGGAAATCGCACTCAGCATGATGATGGTGCGCCGGTGATTACGCCACAGGTAGCGCCAGGCCAGTCGCACAAGAACCGGTAGCAGGCGCATCAGTTTGCCCTCATGGCTTCGACCGGGTGCAGTCGATGCAGGCGCAACGCAGGATACAGCGCCGCCAGCAGCGTAAACAGGAACACTACCAATGGGCCGGCCACCATCGTCCAGGGCGTCACCTGCGGGTACACCCTCGCGGGCAGGTTGAAATTCGCGGCCATTTCTTCCATGCCCGGAATGGACAAGCCGTTAACCGTGAACCAGCTTGTGAAGAGTGCGCCTGCGATCGCTCCGAGGACGAAGCCGATCAGGCCCATCATCGCCGTCTCGAGCATGACCAGGCGGCCGAGGCGGCCTGGCTTGAGTCCCAGCGACATGACAATGCCGAATTCGTGAGTGCGTTCGAGCACGGACATCAGCTGGGTGTTCAGGACACTGAATGCAACGAGGATGACCAGGATTCCGTACATGAAGAACGCGCTGCCCATATCCGCCTGAATCGCCTGCTTCAGACCCGGTAGCAGCGTGTCCCAGTCGTGCACGACAAGATCACTGTCCAGAGGCAACGCCGCCACGATGCCCGGCCGCAGCAATTCAGCCTCATCGAGGGTGGTGGCGCTTATTACGACCTGGTGCCCTGCCCCGTCCATGTAGAAGATGTCTTGAAACGATTGCAGTGGCATCTCGGCGAAATTGCGATCGATATCGGCGACGCCGCTCTCGAAGATGCCAACGACAACCAAGACAGCTGCCGCGAACGAACCGTCTCGGCCGCTACCGAGCAAGGTCAGCTCATCGCCGGTCGTGACGCGCAAATTGCGAGCCAGCACGGCTCCGAGCACGATCTCGGTGGCATCGTTGTCGCGCAGGTAGCGGCCGTCTTTGATTAGCCCGGGAATGCTCGAGACATGCGGCTCGAACGTCGGCTCGACGCCGAATATGCCGATACCGTAGCTGCGCTCCTCACTCGATGCCAGACCAAACGCCCAGCCCCTGGCGGCGATCGTGTCCGTTTGGAACGCTTCTCTCAGCTTCGACGCCAGCGGCACGATATCGGGCACCGTCTGTCGCATCTTCTGATCGTCTTTGTAGCCCGGCGCCTGAATCTGCATATGTCCGGTAAACACCTGCAACGTGTTATCGATCATCAAGCCATACATGCCGAACTGAATCGAAATCATGAATACCAGCAAGACGTTCGAAAACACCATTGCCCCGATAGTCAGCCATGTGCGTTTACTGTGTCGCCAGAGGTTGCGCCACGCCAGGCGTAGGACGATGTTCATCGGGGGAATCTCTGGCTAGTCTCGCGGATTACGCAGATTTGAAAGCGTAAACACGCTGTCTTTCAGATCAATCTCGTACTCGACGTCGTTGACGCTGATCTCGGTCCACTCTTCGGGTTTTTCGATTTTCACCATGCGTTGTCGCTTCGCGATCGTGCGGCCACCCATTTCTCCAACTTCGAGGGACTCCAGTTTCTTCACGAGCCCGCCGTCCTGATCATAGAATGCGTGCTCGAGTACCACATGGTCATCACGGATTTTGAGGACCTCCCTGCCCCAGACTACGGCCGCCTCTTCGTGCGGAATCGACTCGATGTCGTAGACGGTAATACCGTCGACCTCTTCACAATGAATTATGGAGTGCTCGTACTGATCGACGATGTCATCGGCACGCGCAATATCCTTGTTGGAAAAGTCGGACCCCATCCAGCTTTGCGCCATCATCGACGACGGCACTTTGATAACCCGATTCACCTTGGGAGAAAACGTCCACATACTGTTTTCGTCAATCAATGTACCGTTGCCACGGTCTTTCTTCGGCTCGATGACGCGTACCAGCGACTGGTCGTTTCCTTTGGTCCAGGCGCGCATCGTCATTGATCGTTCCCAGTCAGGGCGATGAATAACCATGGTCATTTCGGTGTAGGAGGACAAGCCCCGCCAGTGGTCGATGGCGTCCCGCACGATCTGCGTCGCATCGCGCTCTTCCTGAGCAGCCTGTAACGGCAACGCAAACAGAATCAGGGGTAACAGGAATCGGTTTTTCATAGTGAATCAGACCACCTGGTCGCGAGGCTGTTCAGTCTAGATCAACGCCCTGCTTTTGCAACTCTTCGCACATTGCTTGCAAGTGATTCTCATATCGACGCCAGCGACCGATGGATCGCGTGTGTGCGGGCTCACGCACCTGCACCGAACTGGCTGTTGTAACCGCCGTTTTCTGCGCGTGAAAGTTCAGACAATCATCTTCCCAGGGCAGCTCGAGGTACTCGATCAGCGCCCTGGCGTTCGGCTCGAGATTACTCGCAGCATCTTCATACGCAATTTCGAAGTAACGCCCGCCGAATTGCTCACGATAGTGTTGCATGAGGTGGAAATAGCGCGCGTGGTGGCGCGCCATCTCGCGCTGCTCATAGGAATGCTTGTACGCATCCGCAAACAGCTGTTTGAAGCTCGCGAAGCATGCGTCCATAGGGTTGCGCCGTACGTGAACGATCTTTGCATGCGGCAAGGCCATGAGTATCAGCGGCACATAGAGATAATTGGGCGGCAACTTGTCGACGAACCTCGGCGTATTGCCGCGCATATTCTGCGTCGCCGCCAGGTACGCATTGCCGAGTGCGGCGCCGTCGAGTTCGCTGCCGCGTCGCAACAATTCCTCGGAAAATCGGCCGCCGCCGCGGTAGCGGGTGAGGCGCCGGACACTATTACCGAATTGGCGGAGTTCGCCTGCCGAATGAACCTGTGAGTGGCTCGTTATCACGCGCTCGATCAGCGTAGTGCCGGTGCGCGGTTGGCCGACGACAAAAATTGGTGCTGATGAATCACTTCCAGGCGCCTTGCTGCTCAGCCAATCAGCCGTGAAGACGGTGTGCGCGGCGGCGAACATTTCTTCTTCGCCGGCCTCATCGAAGTCAAACGTCGTGCGCCGCGCAGCAGCCCCGCGTGCAAATGCGCGAAACGCTTCATCCCAATCCTCGAGGTCCTCGAGCTCCTTGCCCAACGCATAATTCAGGAACGCCGTTGCCTGGGCCGGGCGGCTGCGACCACCTAGTAAACCGCGCAGTGTGTCAACGTGTTTGTAGTCGGTTGCTTTTCTTAGTCCCGCAAGCACCCAGTGTGCGTTCGGACTTTCCGGTTCGATCTCGAGCGCCTTGCGCAAGCCTTTCTCCGCTTCGTCAAGATGGCCGAGGTACATCTCGCTGTTGGCGTGATTGACGAGGAACATCGGGTTGTCAGGGGCCTTTGAGGCGGCCTTGGTAAACCACTTCGCCGCTTCCTGCTGGTCGCCCTGCAATGAGAAGATCAATCCGAGCAGGTCGTGAACGATCGGGTCCCCATCCTCGAACTTCACGGCGCTCGCGAGCGCCTCATCCGCCATGACGGTCTGGCCGACCGAAAAATACAACTTGGCGAGCTGCGCCCAGGCGGCCCCATGGCGCGGGTTCAGTATCGTCACCGAGCCGAATGCGCTGATCGCCATACGCGATTGCTTGGTTTCGAGTGCAATGAGTCCGACCAGGAAATGCCCCTCCGGCAGGTCCGGCTTTGCGCCCAGAACGCGCTTGCAACACTCTTCCGCGTTGTCGATCTCGCCAGCCTGCAAAGCATTGAAGCCTTGCCGCAGCATGTCCTGCATCCAGGGGGCCGCAGGCGGTGTTTTTGCGGATCGATTCATGTCACGGGGCGGAGTTTCGGAAGACAAATTATACGCGCAAACATGGCGGCGGCACAGACGAGCGGTTCTGCGCAGATGTCCGGAAATCAAATACGTGTTTCTCGCAATAGCACTCCGGGTCCTCATCGTTAGACTAGTCTGTAGATAGACGAAGAAGGACGGGGTTATGTTCAGCATCGAAGCGATCATGAGTACCAACCTGATTACGGTGCCGCCGTCCGCGACTCTCGCGGAGGCTCGGACGCTGATGCACGAAAACCGGATTCATCATATCCCGGTCCTTGACGACGAGAGATTGGTTGGCCTTATCACGTTGACCAATGTACTGGCCGCGACCGACAGCTTCTTGCGTGATCCGAAGAATCGTATTCATGCGAACGAAATTGTCATCGAAGATGCGATGGTCACCGACGTTGCAACGGTTGATATCGATGCCAGCCTGCGTCAGGCGGCGCTGTTTCTCGAGAAACACAAGATCGGGTGCCTGCCCGTCATGGACGACAAGAAGCTCGTCGGCATCATTACCGATACGGACTTTGTAGCGGTCGCCATCAATCTACTCGAGCAGCTTGAAGAAACAGAACCGGACCTGGATGACTTCGACGACATAGACGTCGCCTGAGCGGTCTACGCAGTCTTTTCCGACGCCCTGCTTCGAAGTTCGTATTCGGCGTCACGTTCGGATCCCAGCAGAATCGCGACCCATCGCGTACGCGCATCGCTCTCGAGCGCGAGCTTGACGGTCATCGTCAATGGAACGGATAACAGCATGCCGACCGGCCCGAAGACCCAGCCCCAGAAAACCAGTCCGAGGAACACGACGAGTGGCGAAATGCCGACGCCATAACCCATCAGGCGTGGTTCGATCAGGTTTCCGAAGATTACGTTGATCGCGGCAAAGCCGATTGCCGTCGCCGTGGCCTCACCGGGGCCCAGCTGCACCAGCGCCAACAACACGGCAGGCACGGCTGCGATAATGGAGCCAATCGTGGGAACATAATTGAGCAGGAACGCCAACATGGCCCAGAGCAAGGGAAAATCAAGCCCGATGGACCAGGTCAGAAGTCCGGCGCACAAACCGGTCACCATGCTGACGATGGTCTTGATGCCGAGATAACGGCCGAGGTCCTGCAAGAATATTCTCGGACGATCGAACGAACTCTCGCGCCGACCAAACGCCGCGTCCACCTTGACCTGCACGGTCGACGCCTCGAGCAATATGAAGATCATCGTAAAGAAAATCAGGAAGGTGTTGGTCAATACGTCCTTCAGGCTGTTCAGAATAGTGGCCGCCAGGCCCATCGCCCAACCCGGGTCGACCATATCACCCAGGCTCTCGATGGACTGGTCACCCCTGATGTTTTCCGCAATGAACTTGACGACACCGTCGACGATCGTGTCGAGCCGCGCCTGGTAGACGGGAATCGCTGCTGTAAAGTCTGCAACCGATGTACCCAGAATCGCGCCGACGACCGCCAGTATCAACATGATCATCGTGACGATGACAAGAGCCGCCACGATTGACGGCACTCGTCTCGCCTGCAACCACAGCATGGGCCGCACCGTTATCAGGGCAAGGAATACCGCGATGAGGAAGGGCACGAGAATAACCTTCGCCATCTGCATGCCATAGATCACGACCACGATAGCCGCGGCACTCATGATGGCACTGCCTTTTGTTGGCGTAGTATCGTTCACGCTTAACCCGATCCCTGAATTTGCGAGAGATGATCGCACAATGAACGGGCATTCGCATGCCGTGAGATCGCCGTATCTGCTAATCTTTCCGGCCCATTCACGATTTCAGGTACGAAAATGGCTGCTGTCGAATCACAGATGCTGGCGCTTGGAACCGAGGCGCCGGCCTTTACACTGCCGGACCCGGATGGCGTGACTCACTCGCTCGCCGATGACGCTAGCGCCTATCTCGTCATGTTTATCTGCAATCACTGCCCTTTCGTCAAACATGTACGCGAGGAACTGGCGCGCATTGGTCGGGACTTCACGGCGCGCGGAGTGGCGATCTATGCAATCAATAGCAACGACATTCAGAATCATCCTGCCGATGGCCCGGAATACATGAAAACAGAAGCACAGACCTGGGGCTATTCGTTTCCCTACCTGTTCGACGAGAGCCAGGAAGTTGCCAAAGCCTATCGAGCGGCATGCACACCCGATTTCTTTGTGTTCGACGCACACAAGCGGCTCGTCTACCGCGGTCAACTCGACGATAGCCGGCCGTCGAATGGATTACCCGTTGATGGCCATGACCTGCGCGTAGCGCTAGAGGCTGTTCTCGATTCCAGACCGCCGATCGTCCATCAAAAGCCGAGCATCGGCTGCAATATCAAATGGTCGCCCGGCAATGAGCCTGACTATTATTGAAAGTCGTTCGAGGGTGGCGCGATGGCACCGCGCCGGCATGTCACTTCGGCGTATAGAGCTCGGCCTCTTCGCGAGTGAGTTGGTCGATCTTGATGGTCCACCGCGCCAATGATGAGCTGACCCGCAGCTGATACAGTCCGGCCGACTTGAATAATTTGACGCCGTTGCCTTTGCGCTTGGTGTGCAATACCCGCCCGACATGTCTGCCGGTCTTTGCCTCGACGAGCGTGATTTCGAGCGCGATCATCTGATCGTAATCACCATCGAGTCGCCAATCGAGCAACCACGGTGACTCCACGCGGAAGATAGCGGTGGTGGTATTGCCTGTGCCACGAAATTCTTTCACACGATCAGCAGCTACGCTCGACGGCGATGTGCCGAGCAACAGCGAAGAAAGAATCACGGCTGGCAAAAATAAGCGCATTGCTGACTCCATAATTATCCCTGGTCCGTGTAGCGGCGCCGCTGCCAGGACTTGACGCCCGTATTGTTCAATTGTATCGCGCGAGCACCACAGGACCCAATGTTTTTACGCCGTACGACAGCGTAAAGATCGTGACCAGCACTGCTATATGTCAATACGACGTACCAGCGAGTCGAGTTTTAGCGCCGACGCATCAACGTCGAGCAAGACGGGAGAGAGCCCTGCAGCATCCGCAAACTCCTGTTCGCGGGCCTGACCCGGCGCAACCACGACGGCCATCAGGCCGACGTACATTAGCATCCAAAGCTTCATTACTTTTCTTGCGCGATTGATCACGTGACTCTCTCATCTGTATCCGGGTTTATGTTGTGAACACAGTCTACGGTTCCGAGCCGACCGATTGGTTGCAGCAATTTTCTATTTCGTAACAAAACGTATCAAAGGGCTTATTGCGTAGTACCACTAATACGCTATGCGTTTTCCATCCCATGCAAAAACGCCACCGGTATCTTCCGGGCGCAGCTGATCGATAACACCGATCAGGTATTGTGCGGAAATTTGCGAAGTGAAAAGTTGCCGCTGCGGTGTTCGCGACGTATAGGGCCGCGACAGTTGCGTATCCACCGTTCCCGGATGCAGGCCCGCGACCACCGAGTCAGGCCATTGCCGCGCGTGTTCGATTGAAAGCGTCTTTATGAGCATATTCAAGGCGGCCTTCGATGCCCGATACGAGTACCATCCACCCAGTCGATTGTCGCTTATGCTGCCGACACGCGCTGACAAAGACGCGAACACCGTTTTGCTCCCTTTACGAAGTTTGGGCAGGAAATGTTTTGCCACCAAAGCCGGGCCTGCAGCATTGACGGCGAATAGCCGCGTCAAGCCTTCGATATCGATCTCTCGCATGCTTTTCTCTGGCCGCAAATGTTCGCCCTGCCAGAGAATACCGCTTGCCACAATAACCAGATCGACTGGCCCGTTACTCGCAGAGATGTCGGCGGCGGCCGCGATTGATTCCTCATTTTCGAGATCGATAAAGGCGGTTTTTACGTTCTTCGGGCCTGATGGCGGGACGCGCCGCGAATACGCAGTAAGATTGGCCACCCGAGAGTCGGCGGACAGTAATTGCACGATGGCCTGGCCGATGCCGCCGCTTGCGCCGACAACAGCGATATTGCTCTGAGATGAGAATGTGGGCAGTAACGACATAAGAAGATTCGGCACTTGCTCTTGCCGCCTTTAGGTTTCCTTTGCTTGGTTGCTGGAGAACGCAGGGTAGCGACACCTCATGGGCTGTTGATTACCAATCTGTATGCGTGTGTATCTGAAGGTTTCCGACTACTTGCAGAGGTAGCTGAGCGTATCGGTCGTGAATCCACTGAGTTCACGACCGATGAGCTGTTTCAGAACCTCGGGATCGGCGATATTGCCCTCTTCAAGCATGGTCAGCTGGCCCCGCGTAACCGGGAAAAACGGGAGCCAGTCAAACAGCGTTGCGCCGACTCGCATGATCCATGTGGGCATCGGCAGAATCCACTTGTCTCTACCGGTCGCCGCCGCAATACGACGAAGCATCTCCTGCCACGACAATACCTCGGGCCCGCCGAGGCAATACGTCTTTCCTATCGTCTCGTCGTTTTCGAGCGCTGCCACGAAAGCGCTTGCGACATCGGCTATATAGACCGGCGACATGACGACGGCGCCTTTCCTCAGACTCCGGCCCGTGAAAAATGCGACGGCTGGAACCGGTGGCCGAATCATGTCGTTAAAAAGTTGCGTCGCAAACTCCATCTTGCCTTCGGGGTCACCAAATATGACGGACGGACGCAGCACGGTAACCTCGAGGCCGCTTTGTAGTGCGTGCTGCTCTGCCCGGTATTTGGTTTCCTGGTACGGCGTACCCGGTTGCTTTACGCCGTTGGCGCTCATGAGCAAGAGCCGTTTTACGCCCGTGGCGCGAGCTGCCTCGACCGTCCGTACCAGGCCCTGGTATTGCGCCTCCTCAAACGTGATTCCGCGACGCGGAAACTCTCGGAGGATACCGACGTTATAAATCACCGCGGAACATTCCTTCATCAGCGAACGCAACGCGTCTTGCATTGCAAGATCCCCCGGTATTACGCGGACCTGTTTCGATTGGCGCGCTTTATCCTCACTGCCGGCGCGAACCAGTAGTGACACCTCGTGACCAGCCGCCAGCAAGGCATCGGTGAGATGCCCGCCAACGAACCCGGTACCGCCGACAATTGCGACTCTCATGTTCCGTGGCTCTCCGTATACTGGGATTTGTTACAAATGCATACGTTTCTTATCCACCGCTAATCATATACTGCCTGTCCAGCCTCGACTTGCTCGCACCCGGAAAAAATATAATGGCAGAGTCAGCACCCGTAATTGTCTGGTTTAGACAGGACCTTCGCCTGACGGATAATCCGGCGCTGGATGCGGCCGTTCGACAGGGCGCACCCGTGCTGCCGATCTACATCCTCGATGATGAAAATGCGGCCGAGTGGAAGATGGGCGCCGCAAGTCGCTGGTGGTTGCACCACAGTCTCGAGCAACTCAACGCGTCATTGCGAGACAGCCTGCGGTTCTTTCGTGGCGATGCAACCACGATACTGCCTGAACTCGTCGATAAGGTTCAGGCGCAAGGCGTGTACTGGAATCGCCGCTACGAACCGTGGCGCATTGCTCGCGATACCCGTATCAAGGAGATGCTGCAGCGGGACTCTGTTCCGGTCAAAAGTTATAACGGCTCGCTGCTCTTCGAACCGCCGAATACGACGAAGGCCGACGGCACGCCTTACCGGGTCTTTACGCCATTTTATCGCAAAGGTTGTTTGCAGAACGGCATCCCGCCGCGCAAGCCGCTGCCTGCGCCGAACGATGTCGCGTTATGCACCGTCGACGCCGGGCTCTCTCTTGACGAACTTGAGCTCATGCCGGAGATCAACTGGTACAAGCACATGTCGGCCACCTGGTCGCCCGGCGAAGACGGTGCCGCAAGACGACTGCAGCAATTTCTTCAGTCTGGAATCAATCATTACGACGAGGGTCGCAACCGGCCGGATCAGAACTATGTATCGCGACTGTCTCCACACTTGCACTTTGGTGAATTGTCGCCCAACCAGCCATGGTTCGCGGTGTACGACGCCATGGCCGGCGAGGAATTGACACCCGATGCAGACCGCTTCCTGAGCGAGTTGGGTTGGCGCGAGTTTTCCAACAATCTTTTGTATAACGAGCCAACACTTCCCGCCAAAAACCTGCAGCGCAAATTTGATCGATTTCCCTGGATCCAGGACGAAGAGTCGTTGCGGCGCTGGCAGCACGGTCAAACCGGTTACCCGATTGTAGACGCCGGTATGCGAGAGTTGTGGCGCACCGGCTATATGCACAATCGGGTACGCATGATCGTTGGATCGTTTCTCGTAAAGAACCTGTTGCAACACTGGCACCACGGCGCGCGATGGTTCTGGGACACGCTTGTCGATGCCGATCTCGCCAACAACAGCGCGAGCTGGCAGTGGATCGCGGGCTGTGGAGCCGATGCGGCGCCCTACTTCAGAATCTTCAACCCGGTGACGCAAGGAAAGAAATTCGATCCGGATGGCCATTATGTGCGTCTTTATGTGCCGGAGCTCGCCGCTATGCCCGACAAGTTCATTCACAACCCATGGGAGGCACCGGCCGAAGTACTAAGCGAATCAGGCGTGTTGCTCGGCGACGACTATCCCGAACCGGTCGTCGACCTCAAGTCTTCACGTGAGCGAGCATTAGCCGCGTTCAAGTCACTGAGCCCTTCCTCATCGTGATCGCCTCGCACTCTCGATCCCACTGAGGCGTTCCTGAAAATCGTTCCACCAGGAAATCGATGAACGCGCGTACGCGGTACGAGAGGTGTCGTGTCGGCGGGTAAATCGCGTAGGCGGGCGATATCGGCCAGGTATGGTCGGTCAATATCGGCACGAGATTTCCACGCCGGATCGACTCTGCCGCGATGAACGTTGGCTGCATGACGATGCCCATGCCGTGCGCTGCCGCGTTCGCCAGAAAGTCGCCGCTGCTCGCAGACATGACGGAGTCAATGTCGATAGCGCGCTTGTTGCCCTCGTCATCGACGTAAGCCCATTTGTTCGGGTCCGTGAGGTTGGAGTAGACCAGGCATCGATGATCGCTCAAGTCAGCAGGCGTTTGCGGTTCACCGTGGACCTTTAGGTAATGCGGCGACGCACAAATGACCGTATGCACGTCGAACAACCGCCGCGCGATGTGCGACGAGTCTTGCAGCCGGCCGATACGCAACGCGACGTCGATGCCCTCCTCGATGAGATCGATACGCCGGTCATTGAGATTCAGATCAAATTCCACTTTTGGATGCAGCTTGCTGAATGCAGCGATGGGCTTACACATATGGCGCACGCCGAATGACAGCGGTAAAGCCACCCGCAGTGTGCCGCGCAGCTCGCCGTGCTCCTGCTGGACCGCGGCTTCGGCTTCATTCAGGTCTGCGAGAATCCTGGCGCTGTGCTCGTAAAAACTGCTGCCCGTCTCGGTGAGGTTGAGAACCCGGGTGGTGCGGCGCAAGAGCTGGACCCCGAGCCGCTCCTCCAGCGCCGATACACGCCGGCTGACCGCCGATTTTGCCGATTTGAGCCGATCGGCTGCCGCGGTGAAGCTACCGGCCTCCACCACGGCGACAAATGCCTGTAAATCCTCGAATTTATCCATATTGTTGCGTATTTCGAAACAATCTTGTCTTGAGACTAGCCTTTATCTCGATAATGTCAACAGCGAAACTGCCGACATGCCATCAAATCGGACACCAGCAGGAGCAAGATCTATGAAATCCCAGCAAACTCATGTTCTCGAGGTCAACGCCAGCGGACGCATCGACAACTCGGCCAGCCGCGCACTCACGCGCGACCTGATCGCCGCACTGGACGATCGCTATGGCAATGTGCAGACGGTTCGCCGCGACCTCGCGCATGGCGTTCCGTTTGTGGACGCTGAGTGGATCGAAGCCAACTTTACGCCGGACGACGCCCGCACGGAAACGCACAGAAAGGCGCTCGCGTTGTCCGATTCCCTGGTTGCCGAACTCCGGAACGCCGATGTACTCATCATCGGAACGCCCGTCTACAACTTCTCGATCCCGGCTGCGCTAAAAGCATGGATCGATATGATTGCGCGTGCGCGCATGACGTTTCGCTACACGGAAAACGGCCCCAAAGGCCTGCTCGAGGGCAAGAAGGCGTATCTTATTGTGGCGACCGGCGGCGTTCCCGTGGGAAGCGACATGGATTTCGCAACGCCGTATCTGAAACATGCGCTTGCGTTCGTCGGCATTACCGATGTCGAAATCATCGCCGCCGACAGACTCAACAGCCAGGCTGAAGAGTCCATGGACGCCGCGCGCGCGCAAATCGCAGAACTAGTTCATCTTGCGCCTCAGGCGGCGTAAGTCGAAGGAGGTAGTGAATCATGCTCGATATTATCCGATCCGACAGCAGGGGCAGCGCAGACCATGGCTGGCTGCGCGCCAAGCACACATTCTCGTTCGCCGAGTACCAGAACCCCGAGCGCGTTAATTTCGGCAATGTTCGCGTGATCAATGAAGACCGCATTGCGCCGGGCAAAGGTTTCGGGACTCATCCGCATCGTGATATGGAAATCGTTACCTACATCATCGATGGCGCCATCGAGCACAAGGACAGCATGGGCAACGGCACTGTAATTACAGCCGGGGAAGTACAACGGATGACGGCGGGCACCGGCGTGCAGCACAGCGAGTTCAATCACTCGCAAGACGATGAGCTGCACTTGCTGCAAATCTGGATCTACCCGGAGAAGAACGGCCTCGAGCCCGGCTATGAGCAGACGCACTTTCCGCGCGCAGAAAAACTCAATCGCCTGCGCCTGGTGGGATCACGCGACGGCCGGGAGGGCTCGGTGACCATCCACCAGGACGTTGACCTGTATGCGAGCGTTCTCGAGAAGGGCAAAGAACTGTCCCTCGACGTGCGCAGCGGTCGCAAAGTACTCATTCAGGTCGTCAGCGGCGACATCGATATCAACGGTCAACAATTGTTCGCGGGCGATGGCGCGCAACTTGAAGACGAGCGCACGCTGCGGATCAGCGCCTCTACCGAGGCCGAGTTCCTCTTGTTCGATATGGGCTGACGGCAAGGTTAGACTGTGGGGATGCGCCTTATTGCCCTGGTCTCGAACATGTTGCTGGTCGCCGCATGCGGCGGTGGTAGCGGCAGCGCACCAGCCGTGCCGATGCTTCCCTTGTCCGACACAACCGCGATCGCCGCGGTCCAGGGGGACGGCGCGACGAGCCCGCTCGCGGGACAGGCGGTGTCGATCTCCGGCATTGTCACTGGCGATTTTCAAGACAATGATGATGACGACACCCGCAATCTCGGCGGTTTCTATGTTCAGTCCGAGGCCCCCGATGCAGACCCGATGACGTCTGACGGCGTCTTCGTTTATGACGGCAACAACCCCGCCGTTGACGTCAGTGTCGGCGAGCAGGTCAGCGTGCAGGGCACCGTGAACGAATACTTCGGCGAAACCCAGATTTCGCAACCGACGGTGAAGATCACCGGCTCAGGCTCAATCCAGGCGACGGAGATAAGCCTGCCGGCGAGCGGCACAACGACAAACGATGACGGTGACCTGATCGCCGACCTTGAACGTTACGAAGGGATGCTGCTTCGATTTCCACAGACACTTTCCGTCACCAACCTGCGAAACCTTGAGCGATTCGGCTCGGTCGGCTTATCGCAAGGTGGACGCCTCTATCAATTTACCAATGCCAATGCGCCGGATCCGGCCGCGTACTCGGCGCACAAAGCCTCCAACGCTCGCAGGACCATCGAACTCGACGACGGCCTGCGATCATCAAACCCGGCCACGATTCGATATCTCAATGCGGGCACCGCGTCCGGATACACGATTCGTACTGGCGACACCATTGCCGGCGTCAGCGGAAACCTGCGCTACTCGAGGGGCAGTGGCGGAAACGGCGATGAGGCATGGCGGTTAATGCCCACAGCAGGCCCGCAATTCGACTCGATGAACCCGCGCCCCGGTCGCCCGTCCGTCGGCGGCAGCGTCCGTGTCGCGAGTTTTAACGTCCTTAATTTCTTCTCGACTATCGATGCAGGCCAAAGCGTTTGCGGTCCGCAGGGTACCGACAACTGTCGAGGTGCGGACAGCGCGGAAGAGCTCGACAGGCAACTCGCGAAGACGGTGTCGGCCCTGGCACTGCTGAACGCCGATGTCGTCGGGCTCATGGAGCTGGAAAATAACAGCAATGCTTCTTTGCAAAGACTCATCGATGCGCTGAACACGAAAATCGGGGCCAACGATTTTGCGTTTGTCGATACGGGCACGATTCATGACGACGCGATAAAGACAGGCTTTATTTACAAATCATCGACGATCGCACTGAGGGGCCGGTTCGCATTACTGGATCGCAGTGTGGATTCACGATTCAATGACTCAAGAAACCGTCCGGCGCTCGCACAGACATTCGAGGTGATCAGCACAGGCGCCGCACTAACCGTCGTTGTCAATCACCTGAAGTCCAAGGGTTCTCCCTGCGACGCCGACGGCGATGCCAACCTCGACGATGGACAAGGTAATTGCAACCAGACGCGAACCAGCGCCGCGACAGCGATTGCGGACTGGCTTGCGACGGACCCCACGGACAGCAGCGACCCCGACTACCTGATCATTGGCGACCTCAACGCCTACACACGCGAAGACCCGCTAACGGCATTTCACACTGCGGGGCTCAGCAAGCTGCTCGGCGCCGACACCCACCCGTACTCATTCGTTTACGATGCGCAGGCAGGTGCGCTCGATCACGCCATTGCCTCAGCCGACCTCGTGCCGCAGGTCGTTGACACGATTGACTGGCACATCAATGCCGATGAGCCCGCTCTGCTCGACTATAACCTTGAGAACGATCGCAACCCGGCGTTGTTCGACCCGGACTCGCCGTATCGGTCGTCCGATCATGACCCTGTCGTTATCGGCCTCGAACTGACGAATTGACGTCTATTCCGGCTTGCGAAATTTCAGCGTCATGCGATTCGATTCGCCGATCGCCTCGATTTCGGCCTTGAGGTCCGGATTGTCAGCGCTGGTAGCGAATGAGGGTGGCAGCCGCCAGACGATGTCATCTTCTCCCGGTTGATCCATCGGGTTGGCGTTGATGTCGCTTTCGGCGATGAACTCGAAGCCGGCCTGCTCGGCCGCAGCGATGACAAACGATTTCTTGAGATAACCATGGCTGCCGTCTGCGAACGCGTCGGACATCTCTTCGCGCGCATGGTGCTGCACGATGCCGAGCGTGCCGCCAGGTTTCAGTACATTGAAGGCATCGTCGAGCAAAGCGGTCAAATAACCGCCTTCGTCTTCAAAATTCGCGGCGTTGTGCAACACCCTGGCGAGAAATACTACGTCGGCCGTAGCCAGCATCGATGCTGGCGTTGAACCGAAAATAAAAGCACTCACCGTCGCGCTGTCGTCATCTCGCCACTCTTCGGCGCCGACCGGCCAGTCCGTCGTCCAGGTCCGCATCTTCTCGACGAACTCAGCGGTGCCAAATGCAAAATTTGGCCACATGTCCAGTGCGTAGTTTGCGCCGATCAGGTGGCCTTCCTTACCCAGGTAAGGGAGCAGGATTCGCGTGTACCACCCGCCACCGGGGAGCCCCTCGACGACCGTCATGCCGGGTTCAATGTCGAAAAATTCCAGCGTTTCTTTCGGGTGACGATACTGATAGCGCGCCTGTACGTCGGCAGGCTGTGCATCGAGCACTATGGCCAGGCGACTGTTTTCCGCAGGCGGAGCGGCAGTTGCCATCTTCTTGGCGCCGGCTTCTACCGGTGTCTCGACGGCCGGTTGACAGGCAGAGACCGTAAATACCAGGAGTAACCCAATGTACTTGTGCATGAAATTCCCCAACACACCCAGATTCGACAGGTTGAAAATTATGCGTCAGTCGAGGCTTTGCAGCAACGCGTGAGTGTCCTTTCGAACCTCGCCAAGCGCAGCAATGATCCTGTCGTAGCTGTCCCTGTCGGGCCCGAGGCCTTGCCAGTCCTCGTCCCACACCTTCCACAGCTGCGTGGCGGATGCCGGAACATCACCGTCGAGCACTTGCGACAAATCCTTGATGGTCAGCACCAGCGCCCACCCGGTAAGCGGGTTGCCTTTGTCTTCGGCGTCCATTTCCCAATGACGATGATAGACGACCTGCTGGAGTTCGCCGGCGTTACGCAGAACCTCCATCGAAATCAGGCGCTGATTCCGATTGTGCTCGCTGACCTCATTTCGCCACGTATTATAGCCAAGGCTGCTAATCGCAATAACAAGGCTGATCAATGCAACCGCGTTGCGTTGTAGTTGCTCTCGTATTCGGACTTTGTTCGGCATCACTCACTCCTGTGCCCCCAGTCTATTAGACCGGCGCTCGGGATCGATTATTTCGTGCCGGACGACGCTCGCGATGGCCACTGTGCATGCCTGTCAGATCGCTGCAGGCGCAGCAGCACGCCGACGACGGCGATTCCGATCGTCGCAACGGCTGTCAGAAACAAGAAGTAGTTCTGGTGACCGACAACGCCCGGTGACGCGTCCAGAATACGACCCGTGATCGGCGCAAAGAATATTTCCGGTGTGTAGCCCACAAAGGACACCATCCCGGCGACCGCCCCGGTCAGCAATGCCGGCGTCTTGTTTTCTTCGAGCAGCGCGAAGTACACGCCGCGCAATGCGAAGACTGCGAAAAAACTGACAAGGATATTTGCGTAGATAACCATCAGCCCGGAGCCGTCGGGTAATGCGATCGAGAGCATGCCGTAGCTCATGAGCAAGACGAAGAACGAGGCACCAATCGTCTTGCTTGCGCTCCAGCGGTCTGCGGCAAATCCGGCCGTGATTGCCGCAAAAGGCCGTATGTAGGCGCCGTAAGCCGACAGTTGGGCCCCCTCGATTTCATCCATACCCAGCACTTGCACCGCATACAGCGAGTAGTTGTCGAGCCCTTTATAGCCGCAGTAGGCACAGACAATGACGGCTGCCTGAGCCCAAACCAGTGGCCGTCGCGTGACGAGCGCTGCATTGTGAAAGAGCCCCTGACTGCTGTCGCCAACGTGCTTCACCGGCGGAATCAGCAACCACGTCAGTCCGGCCGTTACGATCGCGGCGATCGAATACATAAAAATCACAGCGCGAAATGCGGCGCGCCGCTCCTCGTTGGTCACGTTCGCCGCGTCATCCGGCAAGTACCCGGCGAGAACTGCGATGCCCAAGGTTGCGAATATCGCAGCTGCTATGCCGCGACCGCCCTCGAGAACACCGAACGCCCGCCCTTGCGACGTGTGGCCGCCCCACTCGCGGGTCGCCCGAATAAGCGCCGCCCAGAACAACAGTATCGTCGTGACGCCCCAGTAGCCATACAGCAACGCCATTCCCCACACGCCCGGATACGTCGCCATGTAGAAGCCACCAGCGCCTGTCGCAAGCAGCGAGACGGTAAGAAGAGACCGCGCCGAAAATCGGTCGGCCAGCATGCCACCGGGAAAGTACGCAAGCATCGCCGTTACGCCATACACCGCAAATACGTCGCCGAGCTCAGTGTTGGTAAAACTGAAGGCCTCTAGCAGGGTTGGCCGAAAGAATCGCGCTGTATGGAATGGCAGGCCGAAGACAATCTCACCAGCGACCACGAGCGTGATGATCAAAAAATATCGTGACATATGGCTTAGCTCATCAGGGGTCGTAAGACGCGTCGACGAGCCTCCTGGAAATCCACCAGGCGTTTCCGGCCGGATCGGTGATTCCCGCTTGCCTGTCGTCGTAAGACATGTCGGCCGCGTCGAACAGCTTGACGGCTCCGTTTCCGATCGCTTTTTCGAGTGTTTGGTCAACGTCTTCGACGTAAACATAGTAGGAGCCCGGCATCGGCAGTATGTTCTCGTTGTCCGCCTCGCCCACCATGAATGTCGACGTACCGATCCGGATCCTTGCGTTTGCCACGCGACCGCCCGGAAACTCAGTCCTGCCAACTTCCTCGGCGTCGAAAACCTTGCTCAGGAAATCGATGAATTCGTTTGCGTCGTTCACGATCATGTATGGAAACACTGTTCCGTAGCCGTCCGGTATATACATCGTGTCACCTCTCTCCATTTATGACGTGCAAGAAGCTCGCTCGACAGCTTCTTTATCTAAAGCCCGAAAAGCCACCCGGATACGCGAAATGTGGTCGATCAACCTGCTTTGATGATATGGCATGGAAACACCCCCAACGAAGCGACATTGACGTATTATAGGCTTCACGAACCCGGATGGCCGCGTAATGAACTGAAAACAAATTCAGGCCAATCGTCAGCTCGACCTCCGATTCGTGGATTGGTACTGCCGTTACCTGGACCAATAATCGTCATTTCTTGTTATTGTTGGTCAGGCGACTTTATCTTTTTTTGGGAGGTGCAACCGTGACTAAGGAACTGAGCGATCTTGAAAAAACCCTGCAACAGACGAAGAAACAATTTCTGACATCCGCCAAGCGCGCGACCAGGGAGTTGGACCGGCAACGGAAAAGCCTGAGAAAAGAAATCAGTAAAGCGAATGCACGTGCCAAGCGGACGCGAGCTCAACTTCAAAAGAAGACCGAGCGGCTGGCGAAGACGACGGCGAACAAGGCCAAACGGGAGCTCAGGAAACAAATACGTAGCCTGGAAAAGATGCTCGACGGTGCCCGCGACGATGCGGTTCAGTTACGCAAAGACCTCGCTCCGGTTATGGACGACCTGGGCAACGCCCGCGATCATCTGTCTCATGCGCTGCATGTAGACCGGGCACTGGCCAAGATTCGACGGCAGCTGGCCGGCAAGCCGGCGAGGAAGAAGGCCAGGAAGAAAAAGGCCACTAAGAAAAAAGGCGCGAAGAAAAAGGCTGCCAAGAAAAAAGCCACTAAGAAGAAAGCGACAAAGAAAAGAGCCACCAAGAAGAAGGCGGCGAAGAAGAAGGTCGCCAGGAAGCGACCGGCAAAGAAAAAGGCAACAAAGAAGAAAGCGGTCCGTAGAAAAGCGCCGGCACGCAGAAAGAAGGCCCGACGCGCCTAGGAATCCGCCTGATCGGTCGGGCGTGCGCTATTCGTCAGTCTCGGCAAGCCTCGCGGCATGCTCGAGCTCGTAAGGAGGCGGTGCGCCACCCGGCCCTTTCAGGTAATGGTCCATCCAGCGCTTGAACCGCAAGGCATAATCATACGTCGCAGCGGTGTTGCGATTACCGTGCTCTTCGCCTGGATAAATGACCAGGCGGACCGGCGTATCCGTGCGGAGTTTGATGTGGCGATACATCTCCAGCGATTGGCTCGGGTGAACTCTCGGATCTTTGTCGCCCCCCATGATCAAGAGCGGCGTTTTCGCCTTGTCCGCGTGATAAACGGGGCTGCGCTTTAGCATCCACATCCAGTCTTCCCACGGCCAGGCGCGGGAATGAACGTTATACATCTCGTACGGAATATCTCCGGTACCGAACTTGGAAACCTGGTTTGAAATTCCGACGAACGCAACAGCCGCTGCGTATTCATGACTGAGTGCAGTGGCGCCCCACATGGAAGCGTAGCCCCCGTAGGAACCGCCGGAAATACCGACGCGCTGCGCATCGGCCAGTCCCTTTTCGACCAGGTGTGTCTTGACGTCGACGATATCGTTGAATTCCTCCTCGGCGTAATCATTCTGACCGAGTTTTGAAAAGAGGACCCCGCGACCCGTGCTGCCACGGTAGTTCGGATAGACAACCGCATAGTCCTCTGCCGCCATGACCTGCCCGGGCTGACTGTAACTCGACATCCAGCCATTCGATTGATGAGCCTCCGGGCCACCGTGAACGAAGACAACCAGAGGGTTGCCGCCTCTCTTCTCATTGAACGGATGAATCAGGACCGCTTCGAGCTCCAGGCCATCGCGCGCCGTGTATTTGATCGCCTCCTGCTTCGCCAATTTACGTTGACCAAGAATCGGGTTCGAGTTCGTCAGGCGCTTGGCTTCGCTACCGTCGCGCAACAAATACACTTCGGGTGGGTGTTGCGGCGTATCCGCGATGGCTGCAGCGACAGCTTGTCCCGGACGCGCATCGACCGACCGCAATATCGGTCCTGAAGACGGCGCCGATCCTTCTGAATTGGCGCTTGCGGTCGAGGCCGACGACCATTGCGTCCAGAGGCCACGCTGGCCCAACCAGCGGATGCTGGAATCGTCCCGCCAGGCGAAGTCGCCGATATGTCCCGGGTACTCCGGCACCAGATCGCGCCGAGCGCCGCCGCTTGCCGGCATGACGTATAGCCTGCCCTCACTCGGATCATTGATATCAACACTGCCGATGTAAGCAAGGTCTGCACCGCTCGGCGAGAACTCGAATCGCCCGAGCTTGCCCGTCGAACCCGCCTTGGCCAGAACCTTGCCGCTCGCAGCGCCGACGACGTAGATGTCGCGCGACGTGTACGAGTCATCGATCAATGGTGTCGGGGCCAGGCTGACGGCATAACGATCTCCATCGGGTGCCCACGCCAGGTTGGACGCGGAACCCGGCAGCTGCTGCGCGACCGCTACATTCGTTTCCAGATCGAGCATCCAGACCTTGGTTACAGGAACCGACTCTTCGTAGACAACCGCTTTGAATCCCTTGGTTTCGAGCTCGTCATGCTTTTGCGGCGGGGCGTCACTCGCCAGGAACGCGATGCGCTTGCCGTCGGGTGCCGGGAAAATAAGGCCCATCGCATTGACGTGTGTGAATTTTTCTATGGCCTCGCCGCCGGCAATGGCAATTTCGAACAGCGAATTGAAGGTCGCATCCGGGTCCCGCTTCGCAACAAAATACAAAGACTGTCCGTCCACCGACCATGCAGCAGTCGAAATTTCGATATTACCGATGACGTAGGGGCGCGAGACGCCGTCAAGATCGACGACGTGTAGTTCCTTATAGGGCAAGCCGTCGTCATCCTTGTAGATTTCTCGAGGCACAGACAGCAAGTATGCGATTTGGTCGCCCGCCGGACTCATGAAAACACCGGTCACACGTTTTAATGCAACAACTTCTTCCAGGCTAAGCGCATCGGATTGGGCGACGGCTGTCGGAGAAAATGACAGCGTCATCAACAGAAACAAACTGGCGGTGCGAAAGCATTGGCGGATAGATGTGATCATGAAAGTAGTGCCCCGGTTTCTTGGTAATTCTGCGTTAGCAGTTGCAACGGTGTTGGCGAGCAAGATGCCCGCCCGGAGGATAAACCCGGCACGGTTTCAATGCCAGCTGCCGCCGGACGCATGGTAGGATTCCGACGAGCAAATTTCGAGCGAGTTATCCAATGAGTCACCACGAACACCACAAGGCCCATCGCGTAGGATGGTTGCGCGCGGCCGTTCTGGGCGCAAACGACGGCATAGTCTCGACCGCGAGCCTGATTATTGGTGTCGCCGCGGCAAGTAGCACCCACGGCAATATTCTGCTCGCCGGCGTCGCCGGCCTGGTCGCAGGCGCGATGTCAATGGCGGCAGGCGAGTATGTCTCCGTCAGCTCACAGGCCGACACTGAGAATGCTGACCTGGAGCTCGAACGGCTGTCTCTGGAGCATGATTTCGAGACCGAAAAAGTGGAGCTTGCGGAAATCTACGAAAATCGCGGGCTGGAACCTGCATTGGCGCTACAGGTTGCCGGGCAGTTGATGGAGCATGACGCCCTGGGAGCGCACGCCAGGGATGAAATCGGCATCTCCCATATTGTCAGCGCTCAGCCGGTACAGGCGGCGATTTCTTCGGCGGCTACGTTCGTCGTCGGTGCAGCTCTTCCCCTGGCTGTAGCGTGGGCAATGCCCGGGCCTAAGCTTATTTCCGCGGTCGCTGTATCTTCCCTCGCCTTCCTCGCCCTGCTTGGCGCATTGGCGGCTCGCGCTGGCGGCGCGCCGATTGTTGCCGGCGCTACTCGCGTTTGTTTTTGGGGCGCGCTCGCAATGGCGCTGACGGCGGGTGTCGGGCGGCTATTTGGCGTCGTCGCCTGAGGATCGCATGATGAAACGATTTGTAAAAAGGCATACCTATACCGCCCTGGTCTTCGCGGTGCTGACTTCGTCAGCCTGCGCTGCAGAAATTCCCGGAACGATGCGTGTCGATTTTTTTCACAGCGGCAATCACTCGGCCGAGTTGCTCAGTCTGGATCAGCTTGTGATCGAGCCGCTGCCCTGGACCGGCAATATGGCACAGCCCATCGACCGCACGCTGCGTGGCAAATACCTTTTCGAAATCGTGAGCAACGGGGTGACCGCATGGTCGAGAAGCTTCAGCAGTATCTACGGTGAATGGGAAACGACGTCCGAGGCGCGAGAAATCAATCGTTCTTTTCATGAATCCGTACGATTCCCGTCGCAGGACGAAGTCTTTGAGATCGTTTTGAAGAAACGCGACGCGAACAATCAGTTCGAGGAAATCTGGCGCATCGAACTCGATCCGGATGATGTTCTCGTGCATCGGGAATCGGCCAGGTACGCCGACAAGGTTATTGCCATTCACAAAGGCGGTGATCCGGCCAACACCGTGGACCTCTTGCTCATGGGTGATGGTTACACGGCCGAAGAACACGATGCGTTTATCGACAAGGCGAAAATGCTTGCCGACGTGTTATTCGCGACATCACCGTTTAAGGAGCGCAAGGATGACTTCAATATCTGGGCCCTTGCACCGGCCGCGCCACAATCCGGCGTGTCGAGACCATCGACGGGCACTTACCGGGATTCACCGATTGGTGCCACCTACGATGCGTTTCGTTCAGAGCGTTACATACTGACGTTTGATAACAAGTCGATGCGCCGAATTGCTTCGTCGGCGCCGTACGATTTTATCGAGATCCTGACCAATACCGATGTATACGGCGGCGGCGGAATTTACGGCTTGTTCAGCACAGCCGCTGCGAACAGCGAATGGGCGCCGTACCTGTTCGTGCACGAATTCGGGCATCATTTTGCCGGACTGGCCGACGAGTACTACACGAGCTCGGTCGCTTACGAGGCTCCAGCTGAAATTTCGGAACCCTACGAACCCAACGTCACGGCTTTGCTCGACCCGAAGAAGCTGAAGTGGAAACACCTCGTGCAGTCAGAGACCCCATTGCCAACGCCGTGGCCAAAGGCTGAATTCGAGAAGCATTCGATTGCCGTGCAGCAACGTCGCGCAGAAATGCGTGCGGCCAACGTCAGCGAAGCCGAAATGAATTCGCTCTTTCGGTACACCAGGGATTATGCTGACGCGCTGTTCGAAAAGTCCGGTCAAGAAGGTGTGGTCGGTGCGTTCGAAGGCGGTAATTACCAGGCCGAAGGCTACTATCGATCCGAACAGAATTGCCTGATGTTCACGCGTTCTGAATCTTTCTGTGCGGTCTGTGCCGCAGCTATCGAGAAGGTCATCGACGAATACACAGTGTCGGACTGACGCGCACCGACCGCTTCAAATAGCGGGCAACCCGCGGTGACTACCACGCCGCCCGCGAAGCCCATAGCCAGCCCGTCGAGTTCAATCTTGTGAGTGGTCGCTCAGGTTCTGAGTTTATAGCCGGTTTTGAAGACCCAGCGCACGATGGCCAGACACGCGATCAGAAACGCGACCGCCATGCCGAGGCTTAAGAAGACGCTGACATCAGCGTTCTCGTAAAAGCTCCAGCGGAAACCGCTGATGAGGTAGACCACGGGGTTAAACAGGCTGATCGTCTGCCAGACCGGGGGCAGCATGCTGATTGAGTAGAATGTGCCGCCCAGGAACGTCAGCGGCATGATGACGAGTATCGGCACAATCGTCAGCTTTTCCCAGCCATCGGCCCAGATGCCAAGCAGGAATCCGAACAGGCAGAACGATACGCAGGTCAGCAACAGGAACGCGACCATGATGACGGGGTGAGCGATTTCGAGATCGACAAAAAAGCTCGCGGTTCCGAGGATAATCGTGCCAATGATGACCGATTTTGTAGCGGCAGCACCAACGTAGCCCAATAACACCTCGCCATACGACACCGGTGCCGACAGCACCTCGAAGATCGTGCCGGTAAATTTCGGAAAGTAGATGGCGAATGACGAGTTCGAAATGCTCTCGGTCATTATCGACAACATGATCAGGCCCGGCACGATGAACGAGCCATAGCTCACGCCGTCGATCTCCGTAATACGGGAGCCGATCGCGGAACCGAATATGACGAAATACAGTGACGTCGACAGCACCGGCGCGACGATGCTCTGTACGACGGTCCGGAACATACGCGCCATCTCATAACGATAGATGGCTTTAACAGCATGAAAATTCATCAGGTTTTTTTCACCAGGTCGACGAAGATATCCTCAAGCGAACTTTGCGTGGTCTGTAAATCATTGAATCGAATACCGGACCTGCGCAAGTCATTGATCAGGTCCGTAATTCCGGTGTGCTCCCCTTTGGTGTCATACGTATAAACAAGCCTGCGCCTGTTTCGGCTTAGCTCAAGGTTATAGTTGCTGAGTTGAACTGGCACATCATCGAGCTCTTCGTACAAATTCAGCATGAGCTGCTTCTTGCCCATCTCGCGCATCAGTTTCTTCTTGTCCTCGACCAGAATGATCTCACCGTTGTTGATAACACCGACCCGATCCGCGAGCTGTTCCGCCTCTTCTATGTAGTGCGTCGTCAGGATGACAGTCACGCCTTCCTTGCGCAGGCTCTTCACAACATTCCACATGTCCTGACGAAGCTCGACATCCACGCCGGCCGTGGGCTCATCGAGAAACAGTATCTCGGGCTCATGGGCCAGTGCCTTCGCTATGAGCACGCGGCGTTTCATGCCACCCGACAATTCCATGCTTTTCGTGTCTTTCCTGTCCCACAGGGACAGTGACTTCAACACTTTCTCGAGGTGGTCGGAATTGGCCGCTTTACCAAACAGGCCGCGGCTGAATCGGCAGGTATTCCATACCGTTTCGAAGCTTTCGGTCGGCATCTCCTGGGGCACGAGACCAATCTTGGCGCGAGTCTGGCGAAAGTCGCTGACGATATCGTCACCGTCGACCAGTACTTTGCCCTCGGTCAGGCGGGTAATGCCGCAAACGATGTTGATCAACGTCGTCTTGCCGGCACCGTTAGGCCCCAGCAGCGCAAAGATTTCGCTTTTGTTGATGGCCAGGCTGACGTTTTTGAGCGCCTGAAACCCACCGGCGTAGGTTTTGGTAAGGTCTCGGATGTCGATCACGGTATGCACGCCACGATGATACGACGAAAACGTTTTCGATAGTCAGCCCTTCGTCGGATGAAGCCCTATGCGGCGCATTGACGCCTACCTGGTCAGCAGCTGATCCAGTGCTTTGCCGACGCGGGTCATCACTTCGCCGGTCATTTGCAGTTCATTATCTTGCATTACCGACGCCATCGCATCGATGATTTTGTTTTGTCGCTCAAACGACATCCGTACGAGTTTGCGGCCGGCTTCGGTCAGGCTAAGGCACTTGTTGCGTGTGTCGTTGGGGTCGCAGTCGCGACGTACCAGGCCCCTCGATTCGAGCTTCTTGATAAGCGCGGACACGTTGCTCTTTACGACCAGCAGGTTCTCCGCGAGCTGCTTCTGCGTAATGCCGTTTTTTTGCCAGATGGAGAGCAGGATCTCGTGCTGCGCCAGGGACAGATCGAGTTCGCCGAGGGACTGGTTTAGCGCACGATGGACTTTGAGATTGGTCCGTCCGACAGCCAGCCAGACGTCAAAACCTCGTGTTTTTTCGAGCTTTTCCCCGGATTTCATCCACGCAGAATAACAGTTCACTTGTGAACCGTCTACGGTCTGGTTAAACTCCGTTTAGTTCATAGATGAACCATCAGGAACCTGCAATGCAAGAATACAGTGCTGACTACGAAGCGCCGAGCCGGCTCGCGACGCTCATGGAGCTGCGCGCGCCGCTCGACTGGGCATCACTGCTCTATCGGGCACCGCAGCTCGCCGCCGCACCCAGAGGTGACGGCAGGCCGGTGATGCTGATCCCGGGCTACGGGACGGACGAACTGTCGATGCGTCCGCTGGGCCGTTATCTTCAGTACCTCGGGTATGACGTCTACGACTGGGCGCAGGGACGCAACCGCGGCGATGTCGAAAATGACATTCAGCGCGTCGGCCAACGAACACGAGAAATCCACGATGCACTGGGCAACGCGCCGCTGACTTTGATCGGCTGGAGCCTGGGCGGCGTGTCGGCAAGAGAAGCGGCCAGGTTGTTCGAGCCCTACGTCAGGGAAGTCATAACACTGGGTACGCCGATTATCGGCGGACCCAAGTACACCACGGTCGGTCGTCGGTTCGCGGAAATGGCAAACCTGGATCTCGATGAGTTCGAGAAAGAAGTGCATGCGCGCAACTCGATTGGTATCAGGCAGCCCGTTACGTCAATATACAGCAAGTCCGATGGTGTAGTTGCCTGGCAGGCAAGTATTGATACCTACAACAAGCAGGCCCGGAACATTGAAGTTAACAGCTCGCATTTCGGGCTCGGCGCCAACGGCAAGGTTTGGTACCTGATTGCCAAGCTCCTCGCGGGCCGCGTGACAACCGGCAAAGGGGTCCGGGTCGTCGACTAGATATCCTGTAAGCAACAAACCTTTTACTCCTGGGCTCTGCCTGGCCCTGAACGATTTGAGCTCACCGAACCCTGTCAACCAGGCCGTCGATTGCCGCTCTGCACTCGGGCTCATTCAGCAAGGGAACATGCCCCCGGTTCGAGATCGGAACAACCTCGAGGTCCGGTTTGCGAGCCTGCATTTTCCTGACGATATCCTCGGTCAAGAGATCCGACAGAACGCCCCAGAGCAACACAGCCGGCGTATTCGACAATGTATCGAACATCTGCCAGAGATCACCGGTCTTCGGTTTCAGCTTGCGTGCAGCCTCTCCCACATTAAGATCGACGTCGAGCTCGGGAATACCTTGTCCATTTTCGCGATAACCGCGCTGCACCAGTTTTCGCCAATCCGCAGCTGACAGCCCGGGAAAGAAGTGCGCATAGTTACTCCTGAATTGCGCGATCGCCTCGTCCCAGTTACGCACGGGCTTGGCACGGCCCGCATGTTCTCTCACTCGCTTTGCCCCCGCAGGATTAACCTCCGGGCCGATGTCGTTCAGAATGACACCCGTGACTCTTTCTTTTTGCTGCGCAGACATTGCCATGGCGCAAATCCCGCCGAGCGAGGTGCCAACGACGATGACTTTGTCGATTGCCAGCGTATCAAGCAATGCCCAGGTATCCTGAACATAGGTAGACGGATTATAGTTGCGCCACTCAGGATCATAATCGGAAAGACCGCGGCCTCGGAGGTCCGGCGTGATGACGCGGCGGCGATCGCTCAGGTAATTCGCGAGATCCTCGAAGTCCCTGCTGTTGCGTGTAAGCCCCGGCAGACAAAGAACGGGCGTGCCGCCTTTGTCACTGGAATAGTCCCTGTAATACAGCTGCAGCCCGTCCGAACTTTGAAAGTAATGTGCGTTGTCGCCGTTTGCCATATCGCCTGCCGAGCGCTCTTCGAGTGGCGTATCGTACCGCACTGCGCCCTTCCAATTGGCTGCCACTCTGTTATAGTGCGCCGCATCCTGGCGCACATCGGTCTGCGCCACTTACTCCGGCCCCAGCAATTCCGCGGGTTTCGGAGCCTTTAAAGAATTCCCAGCCTGGACCGAACCCCAAGCGACTACACGTCGCGAGCGGTCAGGCGACCTGGAGCAATAAATACAATGTTATTCAATCAACTCGGCCTGTCGGCCGAACTGCTGCGTGCGGTCGATGAAAAGGGCTACAGCGAAGCTACCCCGATCCAGCAGCAGGCAATACCTCACATACTCGAAGGCCACGACATACTGGCGGGTGCCCAAACCGGCACCGGCAAGACGGCGGGCTTCACGTTGCCGCTATTACAGCGACTGCAGTTTGGCGAAATCAATCGCCGCAAGATTCGGGCTCTCGTACTGACACCAACGCGTGAACTCGCGGCGCAGGTCGGTGAAAGCGTGCGTGACTACGGCCGTTACCTGCCATTCAGGACCGGCGTGATTTACGGTGGCGTAAGCATCAATACCCAGATCAGTAGACTGCGAAAAGGCGTCGATGTTGTTGTCGCAACGCCCGGTCGACTGCTCGACCACATGCAGCAAGGCACCATTGATCTTTCCGCGGTCGAAGTGCTCGTTCTCGATGAGGCCGATCGCATGCTCGACATGGGCTTTATTCGCGATATTCGCAAGGTGCTTAAGGTGCTGCCGAAGGAGCGTCAGAACCTGTTGTTCTCGGCGACGTTCTCGAAAGAAATAAAGCAGCTCGCTGCAAGCACGCTGAATTCACCCGCCGAGATTCAGGTTTCACAAGAAAACTCGACGGTGGACAAAGTCAGTCAGATTATCTACCCGGTCGATAAGAGTCGTAAACGCGAACTGCTCTCGCACCGCATCGGCAAGGAAGACTGGCAGCAGGTTCTCGTCTTCACCCGCACCAAGCATGGCGCCAACCGCCTGGCGACCCAACTCGAGTCTGATGGCATTACGGCAACGGCCATCCACGGCAACAAATCTCAGAGCGCACGAACTCGCGCGTTGCAGGAATTCAAGAACGGTTCCGTGCGTGTATTGGTTGCGACCGACCTGGCCGCGCGCGGCCTCGACATCCAGCGCTTGCCGCACGTCGTAAACTACGAACTGCCACACGTCCCGGAGGACTATGTGCATCGAATCGGCCGAACCGCCCGGGCGGGCCATGAGGGCGCGGCAATCTCACTGGTCTGTGTCGATGAACTGAAGCTGCTGCGTGATATCGAGCAATTGCTCGGCTCTAAAATCACGAAAGAGATCGTAGCCGGTTACGAAGTAGATCCCCGGATCAAGGCGGAGCCAATACAAAACGGCCGATCGAGGCGATCGAACGGAGCCCGAAATGACGGTGCCAAAAAGCGCCGCTTTGGCGCACCGAAAAATCAAGGTGGGAAGCGCAACGGCCCGCCGCGTCGGCGGCGCAAACGAGCCTAGCGCCTGCCGGGTTCGCTTTTCTTGGTTGCCCGTCCGTCGTTCGGCGGGCGCGTGACCTGACTTTATTTTCTGAGAAACCCGCAGCAGCAGGCTCCCTGTAATCATCTACGGTCGCTGTTCATGCGCTTTGCGCCTTGGCCTTACCCGGCCGAGCGGTGCTATAGCCAGTAGCAGGACCATCAAGAACGCCGCACCGGGATACTTGATTGCATATACCAGTGGCGTCAGCACGATGCGGGTCATCAGCCGCAAAGATTCATGCTCTGCAATTACGCCAGCCACCGGCGGCGACGTCCGGTAATAAAAATCGACAAACGCGCGGCCGGGCGCGTTCGTCTTCAGGTATTTGTCGCGGAATGATCGCAGCAGTCGAACCTCAGGGTCGAGATAAGAACCATAGGCGGCGGTGGCGATAAAGCAATCGCCGTTATCGGAAACAGCCGGATTTTCCAAAAACTCAATATCAGCTTCGATAAACTGGAGTTGGCGATTAATCGTATCGAGCTGCGCATTCAGATTATTTATCATGCCAAGCTGTTGTTCAAACGGGGCATAGTCATTCAATGCTTGGGTGATCAGGATATTCGTGTTTTCCATACCGGCCGCGACGTTTGCAATTCTCCGCGCCAGATCCGCGCGGCCAACTGAGACCGCGTCGGGCACGACATCGCTCTCGTACCCGATCGCAACGCCGTCCTCGACTACCATGTCAGTTTTGATGTTATCGGCGATCAATTTCAGCATCGACTTAACCGTAAATGGTGCTGGCTGCGGCGGCAGCGGGTTACAAGCAGAATCCGTAACTGGTTGGCCGGCCGGAATCGTTCCATCGATGGGACAAACGGGCAGGAAGGAACTCTGATCGCAATCGGCCAGATCATCGCAGATGTACCGTGGCGCCGTGCCGTCACTGATCGGTGCCGGCAGCAGTGGCGCCGGCAGCGGCTGACATGCAGCATCAGTAGCAGGTTGACCAACCGGAATCGTGCCAGCGACGGGACAATTTGGGGGATCTTGTAATGTACAACACGTTTGTGGATTCTGATTGAAACACGCAGGAAAATCGATCGTACAGTCATATGATGGCGCAGTGCCGTCACTGAGCGGGGTTCCTTCAGGAAACAGGGACTTGACTTCAAAGCTCATATACGCGTTGCCGCCGCCCAGGCTTTGTATGTACGCATCGTCGCCGTTCCGAGTGTCGTTGGCGGAGATGTTCCAGCTCTGGCCGAACCTCTGGCCAAAAGCGTCGCCCATTATCGACGTATCGTGGAAGCGGATGCGCAGATTGTTCTCGCTGAGCCGGACCGTCTCGGCGTCAAAACCATCCGGCTTATTGTCTCCACAAATCTGCGGAGGATCAGCGGTATCGTTATCCACGCAAGGCACACAGTCGACACCCACACACAGTCGACCCTCGACAACTGGGGTCATCAGGTCATCTGTAATGATCTGATCATCAAGGATGACCTGATCCGCTGTCAGGTTTGCCAACACCAGCAATCCGATGATGGTTATTACTATTCTCGTTACGCTTCGCACGATGCCCCCATGGGATTAGACGGTCATTTCGTTAGGCTATAGGGTCTATCGAAAAACTACGGCGCCGGGTTCTACAAAGCGTTCACCCGGTCCAGTAAATCATTGACGCGATTGTTCAGTTCATCGATACGTATCTGGACGGCCGCAATTTCGGCCTCGATTGCCAGGGCGTCAGGACTGGTATCGATACCGGTCTGAAAGTCGACGAACTGCTGCATATTCACGGCGTCGGTGTCGGCCGTTCCCGGCGCGACATTAACGATCGGACGCTCGGCACCCGGGGCGCCAACCGAAATGGCATCGGGAACGACTGCTGAACCCGCGCCCAGCGCCACGCCACCCAGGTCGGTGGCCTGAACATGCAGCACTTCAAGGCCCGAACGCTCGTCGGTGATATAGAAATACGCCGATCCCGTCGTCGTATCATCAGTAATGCCCATGAGCCAGTCATTGGTCGGAAAGCCCGCGGAGGTGCTCGTGTCTTGAAAGCGAATTTGAGGATCGCTGCTTTTTAACTTGATCGTATCGAAGTCGAAAAGCTCACCGTCCGCGCAATCGGCGCCGACGCACTGAGAGCCGTCCACGATCAAATCATCATTGATGACCTGATCGGCCCAAACCGGCGCCGAAAAAAGTAGAACACCGATACAGGAAATGTATCGACCCAGGCTGAAGTTCGACATTGTCATTTTCACTCCTCTTCGATCGGTCTTTTAGGTGACTTGGTAATGAAATGCGTGCAATCACGCAAGATTCAGGTTCGTTAAAGAAATCAAGGATAAAGCCGCCAGGCAACCAACGGCGCACACTTTCAGCTTCCTCAATTCAGACCCCATTGCCTTTACCGGCTTTTTTATAGTTATGCTAGTGTTCACGGTACTCTATTCGCTATAGCGTAGCAATTCGATGCCTTACCAGGAACGATATCCATCCCCCCGAACGGATATCAAAAACCGGCTATCGTTACTTGGTGTCCTCGATTTTTTGCCCTCTTTGACTTCGCAGGACCAGGTTTCGGCAATACTGTCCGCGACGGCCATTCCACTGAAGCACAGCATGACGAGCGCGACCAGTGTCGCGGGTAGGAAGTTTTTCATCGTGTTCTCCCGGTTAGTTGTTTTTGTCAGCGCTTGACTGTGACTGACTTCACCTGGGCAAATACCTGGTCGCCTTTTTTCAGGTCAAGATGTGCGACTGAGCGTCTCGTAACCAGTGCCAACAGGTAGTCGGTCCCGGCAACCAGCCGAACCAGCGCCGACGCGCCTCCCGAGGTTTGTACGTCGTCTATCTCCGCGGCGATGACGTTCAGTATGGTCGTGTCATCGGGCCTGCTCAGGCAGATGCTGACGTCTTGCGCCGCAATTCGCAGCCGAACGTCGCGCGCATTCGCATGATAGCGGCCGGGCACACTGAGCTCTCCTCCTGAAAAGTTGAGCTGCGTCAAATCGTAGTCACGGTCGTAACGCCAGGGCTTCGCCTCAATGACGGAACCGGCATTGGCTCCCGATAACATGGGCAGATCCAGCCGTGACAGCATTTCATGCAGCTCGCCGTTGGCCACAATCCTGCCGTCTTCAATCAATAACAGGTGGTCACACAGCCGACTAACCTCGTCGATGCTGTGGCTGACGTAAATCATCGGCACCGACAGTTCGTCGTGCAGACGGTCAAGATAGGGTAGCAACTCGTCTTTGCGACGCTGGTCGAGCGACGCCAGAGGTTCGTCCATGAGTACAAGTTGTGGGGATCGCAGCAAGACGGCGGCGATGGCAACACGCTGCGCTTCTCCGCCCGACAGGCCATCGGGCTTGCGGTCGAGCAGATCGCCCAGGCCCAACATCTCGACCACCTGTTTTTGGTCGACCATCGGGGCCGACGATCGACGTAAACCGAACTCGATGTTTCTGCGTACGTCCAGATGCGGGAAAAGCTGCGGCTCCTGAAAGACATAGCCGACGCCGCGCTTGTGAACTGGTCGACTATCGTGCGACAGGTCAGCTTCGAGCCCGGCAATACAGCGCAGTAACGTTGTCTTTCCGGACCCCGACTCACCGAACAATCCTGTAATGCCGGCTGTGGGAATCTGCACGTCGACGCTGAGCTGGAAATTTCTGCGGCGCAACGTATGTTTCAGCGTTACGGTGGTTTCGGCGGCTATGCTGGTAATTCTCGTCACCGCATACTCCAGCGTTTGTTAATGATAAACATTCCAAATAACACGAAAAAAGCGAAAACCAGCAGCAACAACGACATCTGGTGTGCAGCGCCATAATTCAGCGTTTCAACCTGATCGTAAATGGCAATGGAAATTACGCGCGTTTTGCCGGGAATATTGCCGCCCACCATCAGGACGACACCGAATTCGCCGAGCGTATGGGCGAAAGCCAGGACGGCAGCGCCGATGAAGCCGCGCACTGACATCGGTACCGCAACAGCGAAGAACGCGTCCAGCTTCGATGCGCCTTGTGTCCAGGCAAACTCCAGTGTCTGTCGCGGCAGCGACTCAAAAGCGCTTTGCAGAGGCTGGACTGCGAACGGCAAACTGTAAACGCACGATGCAATTACGAGTCCTGAAAAAGAAAACGTCAGTGCACTACCGGTTATTTGCACCCACCAACTTCCGATCGCACCGTGTGGACCCAGCAGGATCAACAGGTAAAAACCAATCACGGTCGGCGGCAGTACGATCGGCATCGCCACGATAGCCTGCGCGACCGGCTTGTATCGCGATGACGTCTGCGACAGCCACCAGGCAAGCGGCGTAGCAATCAGGATCAGAACGACCGTGGTCACAAACGCAAGCTGCATCGAAAGCAGCAGTGGCGCGATAATCGACATGTCGGTCAGCTCGTCCATTAGTCCGGAACCCTGTAGCCGTGTCGAATAATGATTTCTTTGGCGGCCGGCGTGCTCAGAAAATCAAGAAACTGCCGGGCACCGGCATTGCTGCGCGCCCTTTTCAGCAGCACCAGCTGTTGCTGCAGCGAAGTGTTCGAAGTGGGCGGAACAATCCAGGTACAGGTTGCCGCAGGCAGATCAGGGTCCAATGTTTGCGACAGCGAAACGAAGCCAAGTGTCGCATTGCCGGTCGCGACAAACTGCAGCGTTTGCGCGATATTTTCTCCGAATACGGCACGCTGCGAAGCCGATTTCCAAAGGCCGGCCGCTTCAAGAAACTCACGCGCAGCGGCGCCATACGGTGCAGTTTTCGGGTTGGCGAGTGCCAGCCAGAGATAGTCACGTCGCTCGAGCACCTCACGACAGTCTTTGCCCCGCAACCGTTCATCACGTGACCATAGAACCAGGCTGCCGATCGCATACGTCCGCCGGCTGCCGGCTACCGTGTAGCCGGATTTTTCGAGCAACGAAGGGCGTTCGGTATCCGCCGACAGAAACAGATCGAACGGTCCACCGTTGATAATCTGTGCGTAGAGCTTGCCGGTCGATCCCGGGCTGATGCGAACCGGCACCGCGGTTGTTTCCGTGAAGGCCGCCGAGACTTCCGCCGCTGTCTTTGCAAAGTTGCTGGCAACGGCAACGGTCACGATGTCATCCGCAAGCAGCCCGCAGGGCAGCAAAGCTGCCGAAAGAAAATGCAAGAGCAGTCGTCCGGCAGTGAACCGCACGCTTTTATGTCGCTAGCTGCGCTTTCTTCTGCCGGCGATAGCGATGCAAGAGCGGCTCGGTATAGCCGTTGGGCTGACTACAGCCTTCGAACACCAGTGCACAGGCGGCCTGAAAAGCGATGCTTGAGTCAAAGTCGTCACTCATGCGTTCGTATGATGCATCACCCTCGTTCTGCCTGTCGACGATTTTCGCCATGCGCTTGAATGTCTCGAGTACCTGGCCTTTCTTGGCTATGCCATGCAGCAACCAGTTTGCAATATGCTGACTCGATATTCTGAGCGTAGCTCGATCTTCCATCAGGCCAACATCGTCGATATCCGGGACCTTGGAACAACCGACACCCTGATCGATCCAGCGGACGACGTAGCCCAGTATTCCCTGTGCGTTGTTGTCAAGTTCAGCCTGAATTTCGTTCGCCGACAGCCGACTGAGATCGCCCAGAGGTGGCGTCAGGATATCGTCAAGACTCGCCAGCTTTCGTTTCGCGAGTGCGTGTTGCCGTTGGCGCACGTTAACCGCGTGATAGTGCATCGCGTGCAGCGTTGCGGCCGTCGGTGACGGTACCCACGCGCAGTTGGCTCCTGCTTCCGGGTGCGCCTGTTTGGTTTCCATCATCTGCAGCATCTCATCGGGCTTCGGCCACATACCCTTGCCGATCTGCGCCTTACCAGGCAGTCCGCAACGTATGCCGATATCGACGTTCCAGTCCTCGTAAGCGTTAATCCATGGTTCTTTCTTGATAGCCTCTTTGGGCAGCACGGGCCCGGCCTGCATGCTGGTGTGAATTTCGTCGCCGGTACGATCCAGAAAACCGGTATTAATAAATACTATGCGCTTGCTGACGGCACGAATGCATTCGGCAAGATTGATCGTCGTGCGGCGCTCTTCATCCATGACACCGACCTTGATCGTATTGGACTCCAGCTCAAGCAACTGTTCTACCCGGCTAAAAAGCTTATCGGTAAAGGCGACCTCCTCCGGTCCATGCATCTTCGGCTTGACGATGTAGATGCTGCCGCTCGAACTGTTCGGCTGATACCCTTCGCGCCGACGATCAGTCATAGCGCATGCGGTCGTTATTACGGCATCCAGGATGCCTTCGAAAATCTCATCACCCGCCGTGTCGAGCACGGCATCGGTAGTCATCAGGTGCCCGACGTTGCGAACCAGCAGCAAGCTGCGACCCGACAACGCCAGCTCGCCGCCATCGGTAGCCGTGTATACACGATCCTGATTTGGCTTGCGCGTGATCGCCTTGCCCGACTTCTCGAGCGTCGCTTCCAGCTCACAAGTGATCAGGCCAAGCCAGTTTCGATACACGCCGACCTTGTCTTTAGCGTCGACCGCCGCGACCGAGTCCTCGCAGTCCTGGATCGTGGTTACAGCGCTTTCGAGAATGACATCCGCAACGTTGGCAGTCGCGTCTCTGCCAACCGGGTGATCCGGGTTGACCTGGATTTCGATGTGCAGGCCGTTGTTGCGAAACAGATACCCGAGCTGCTCGCCATCGACTGAAAACCCGACGAACTGCTGCGGATCTTTCAGCGACTTCGTTTCGCCGTTGGCGAGGGAGGCCACGAAGACCGTGCCGGTATCCAGTCGATCGAGCCCGTAGCTATTGACATCCGCGTGGCTGACACCATCGAGTGGAATGGCATTATCAAGAAATGCGGTCGCGTAGCGAATAACGGCCGCGCCGCGTGCAGGATTATAGCCGCCGCCGCGCTGCTGCTCGTTGTCCTCGCTGATGACGTCGGTACCGTAAAGCGCATCGTACAGACTGCCCCAGCGAGCGTTTGCAGCGTTGATCGCAAACCGTGCATTGCTGACGGGCACCACGAGCTGTGGACCGGCAATGTCTGCGATCTCCGCATCGACGTTGGCCGTTTCGATCTGAAACGGTTTTCCCGCATCGGCAAGATAGCCGAGGTCTTTCAGAAACGCGACATAGTCAGCCTGTTTCCAGGGATTACCCTGCCTCGCAACATGCCATTCGTCGATTTTCTGCTGCAGTTCATCGCGAACCGTCAGCAGCGAACGATTAATCGGTGTCAGCTCCGTGACAATCGATTCAAGTCCGCTCCAGAATACTTCGGACCTGAAGTCGATCGACGGCAGGAGCTCCTGCTCGACGAATTCGAAGAAAACGCGAGAAATGCTCAATCCGCCAACGGATTGTCGATCGTCAATACTCATAGGATTGGCCGCTGCTGATTCCAAGAGTATTAGCTCCTGCCGGACACGTACCTGTCAATCGCTTTATGCGACGAATTGCTCTTCTTCGGTGCTGCCGTCAAGCGCGGTCGTCGATGACAGTCCGTGCATGATCGTATTTTGCACCGCGTCGAAGTACCCGGCCCCTACAAAGGACTGATGCTTGGCCGCGCGGAAACCGAACTTCTCGTCTGCGAACTCTTTTTCCTGCAGCTTCGAGTACGCGTACATGCCTTCCTGCTTGTAGGCGCGGCTGAGATTGAACATGCTCGAATTCAGTGCGTGCCAGCCGGCCAGCGTGATGAACTGGAACTTGTAACCCATCTTGCCAAGCTCTTCACGGAACACTTTCATCGTCGCATCGTCGAGATTCGCTTTCCAGTTAAACGACGGCGAACAGTTGTAGGACAACAGCTGGTCCGGGAATTCGGCGTGAATCGCATCGGCGAAGATCTTTGCCTGCTCCAGATCCGGCTTCGAGGTTTCGCACCAGATCATGTCCGCGTAGGGCGCATAAGCCAGACCGCGCGCGATCGCCTGGTCCATACCGGCCTTCGTGCGGTAGAAGCCCTCGGGCGTGCGTTCACCGGTGATGAACGGATGGTCACGATCATCGGAGTCGGACGTAATCAGGTTTGCCGCATCCGCGTCGGTGCGTGCCAGAAGCACTGTCGGTACACCGCAGACATCGGCGGCAAGCCGGGCGGCGTTGAGTTTCGCCACGGCCTCGTGCGTTGGCACGAGGACTTTGCCACCCATGTGACCGCATTTCTTGGCCGACGAAAGCTGGTCCTCGAAGTGTACGCCGGCCGCGCCAGCCTTGATCATGGCTTTCATCAGCTCAAACGCGTTCAGGTTGCCACCAAAGCCCGCTTCAGCATCGGCAATGATCGGTGGCAGCCAGTCAATGCTGTCATCGTCGTTGAGTGCATGAATCTCGTCGGTGCGCAGCAGGGCGTTGTTGATGCGCTCCACCATCTTCGGTACTGAATCGACCGGGTACAGGCTCTGGTCCGGGTACATTTCGCCCGCGCTGTTGCCATCGCCGGCAACCTGCCAGCCGGAGCAATAGATAGCTTTCAGACCGGCCTGCACTTCCTGTATGGCCTGGTTGCCTGTCAGGGCACCCAACCCGCAAAGCGGTTCTTCCTGATTCACAAGACGCCACATCTTCTCGGCGCCCAGGCGAGCGAGGGTATGTTCGATCTGCACGGTGCCACGCAGTTTCACTACGTCTTCGGCGCTGTAACCGCGCTCGACACCTTTCCACCGCGGGCTGTTCGCCCACTCCGATTTGAGCTTGTTAATCTGTTCCTGTCGCGTCATGGCAATGTCCTCTTTTCCCTGGGCACCGGATATCGTGCGAAAAATACTTGCTGTGTATTGTACGCGCCATTATTATGAAATTTCACAGCAAAAATTTTACACTGTCAATTTCACAAGAGGGCTCGAAATGAGCAGCCACCAGGGGCTGCGCCGCAAAGCGCACTTTTTAGGTACTAAAATCAAGAGCTTGCGAAAGCGCAACAACCTCACGCTGGAGGACCTGTCGGTGCGCTGCGTGCAGATCGATGCCGAGGCCGGCCCGTCAGTTTCTTACCTGTCAATGATCGAGAACGGCAAGCGGGTCCCTTCCGAACGCCTGATCGAGGTAATTGCCGAGATATTCCAGAAGGAAACCAGCTGGTTCTTCGACGAGTCGCTTGACGACGAGGCGATCGACACGGCGCCCGCCGCCGCGGTCAGCGGCATGCCGCTGGAGCCCGGCTTTCTGTTCTCGGAATCGCTGTTGCAGCTCGCAATCCCCGAGCTGCTTGCACAGACCGGGACCACGGGACGACAGTTTGCCCACCTGCTTATTCGCGCGCACCAGGAGGCCAGTCATAATCGCTTCCCCGATATTGAGCGCGCGGCCGAGTCCGTCGGCGAGAAACAGTTCCCGATGCACCTCGACAATTTGTTCACCATCGCGCGAGACCTGGGGCTCAAAGTCCAGTGGTTCGACAATTCCACGTTCGAGGACAAGGGCGAATCGGATCAACCTCTCAACACGCTGGTGCGGTCGTTCTTCGATGCGCCGGACACCGTGTACATAAACCGTGAGCTGGAGAAGGATCCGGCGAGACTAAAATTCGATCTCGCCAACCATATCGGTCACATGGTTCTGCATGGCGGCGATGGCGCACGTGCGCCGCAGGTCTCCGGCGGCCGCGTGTCGGGTCGTCGGCATGACAGCGAATCGCTGAACGTTGACGCGAAAGACATCCTGTACGCGTGGCGCGACTTCGAGTGCAGCTATTTTGCCGCGGCACTGCTCGCACCGAAGACGCCATTCCGACAATTCCTCGCGCGGCAGGCCTACGCCATTGATGCGGCTGACAAGATCGATCTGACCAAAACGCTCGTTATGCGGCGTATGCCGAGTGTTTCTCCGTACCCGCATTGGCACTATTTCGACGCCTACCCACCCGGTCATCTGCGAGCCGTTTATCGCGGCAACGGTATTCCATTGCCGTGGGGCAACATGAAGCTGGTATCAGACCCTTGTCAGCATTGGGCTGTTTTTCGAATGCTAAATACCCGATCGACCAAACCTTCTTCGCAGATTTCCGTATTGCGAAGCGGCGATGACAAACGACTGTATTGCTGCCAGTCCGTCCGCAGTACGGATGCGGCCGACAATCCGCATGTCCTGTGCGCGGGTGTCGATCTTTCGCCTGCGCTCGCCGCACAGAACATCGATCCAAAACGTACGATCGATATGATCGAGGCGAGTTGCAACAGTAGCGGTGGTTCAGGGCCAATCCCGAGCGAAGCGCGCAAGCAGCTTCAGAGCATCTCCAAAATTTTGAACATCGGCTGGATTGAAGCAGGAGCGGCGAGTGACGCGACGATCATTTGTCAACGTAGCTCCAGCTGTCCGCGCGACAAACATTGTCTCGGCAAAGCACCACCGAAGCTCAAGCCCCAGATTGACAAAATTCGGGAAGCTGTTCTGAATACATGATTACAGTATATTTGTGACAATCAGCCGTTTTAGCGATTGAGTTAGTCATGTCAAAACCTGAAGTAAAAGCTTTTTTCGACGAAGCAACGTTCACAGTAACCTACGTGGCCAGCGACCCGGCGACCGGGCGGGCCGCGATCATCGATCCCGTACTCGACTTCGATTCCGCATCCGGTCGCACGTCGACCGCCTCGGCGGATCAGGTCGTTGCTTTCGTCAACAAAAACAGGCTGACGATCGACTGGATTTTGGAAACCCATGTGCACGCGGATCACATCAGCGGCACTCCCTATCTCAAGAAACAGCTCGGGGGCCAGACTGCGATCGGTAGGGGCGTTACCGCAGTGCAATCGACTTTCAAGAATATATTTAACCTGGCAGACCTTGCCACGGACGGCAGCCAGTTCGATCATCTGTTCGATGATGGCGATACCTTCGAGCTCGGCAGCATCAGCGCGCGCGTGATTGCAACGCCGGGGCATACGCCAGCATGCGTTACCTATGTCATCGGCGACACGGCCTACGTCGGCGACACGCTTTTCATGCCTGACTTCGGCACCGCCCGCACCGACTTTCCGGGTGGCAGTGCAGCGCAGCTGTACGGCTCCATCCACAAGATTTTTGCACTACCCGACGAGACCCGGCTCTTCATGTGCCATGACTACAAAGCGCCCGGGCGAGATGAGTTCGCGTGGGAAACGACCGTGGCCGCACAGCGCGACAACAACATACACATCAACAAGGGTGTTTCCGAAGAGGCGTTTGTAAAAACGCGCGAGGGTCGCGACCGTCAGCTCGGAATGCCAAAGCTGCTGTTGCCCGCTATCCAGGTGAATATTCGCGCGGGCCGGCTCCCGGACCCGGAAAACAACGACATCCGTTATCTCAAGATTCCAATCAACGCCGTATAATACTGCGAGGTTCAGGGCCGCTGACATGTCAACGAAGAAAACACAGGAAAGCCCTGGCGCTGAAGACAGGGTCGTGGCCATGGCCCGGCGCGAGCGGGATCAGCGTGAGCAGGGTTACCGGGCGCAGGCATTCAAGCTATACCCCAGAATTTGTGCGCGCTGCGGACGCGAATTCAGTGGTAAAAACCTGCGGGAGCTGACTGTCCATCACAAAGACCATAACCACGACAACAATCCACCTGATGGCAGCAACTGGGAGTTGCTTTGTCTGTACTGTCATGACAATGAGCACGCGCGGTATCAGGCCGCTGATTCATACGGTAGCGGTACCTCGGGCGAGGAGCCGGCGCCATCCGCTTCGCATACGCCGTTTGCCAATCTCGACACATTACTGAATCACAAGAAATAAGAACTCCATGCAGATCTATAAACTTACAGATGCGTGCTGCGTCGCAGGACAAATTCAGCCCGCGGATGTCGAAGCGCTAAAGAATAATGGGTTCGCTACGGTTGTGTGCAATCGCCCCGACGGCGAGGACTTGGGCCAACCCACCGCTGCGTCAGTCGCAGCGGCGTGCGAAAGTCATGGCGTGGCGTTTCACCATCTGCCAATTTCAAATACCGGCATCTCGGCGGAGATGGTTGAACGGTTCCAGAAGATCGTCGCCGAAAGTGACGGAACGGTACTCGCCTACTGCCGCTCCGGTCAACGCTCGTCCGTGTTGTGGCAGCAAAGCGGCTCACCCTAAAGCAATTTTTTCCGAAACCGTTGCATGCCACTGATCCAGCGATCGTGATCACTCGCCTTGCGCTGCACGTAGGTTGTCACTTGCGGATGGGTAAGAATCAGGAAGCGGCCGGCCAGCGCTTCATCAATGATGATATCGGCAACGGCTTCCGGTCTCATTATGCCGTCGACGTCATTGCCCCTGAAGCCGCCCTCCATTGATTCCGAGTCGTCTTCGATACCGATCATGCGCGTCGCTACTGCCTGCGGGCACACTACCGACACAACGATGCCGGCATCGCCGTAGTCAATCGCGAGCGACTCGGCGAAACCGACGGCCGCGTGCTTTGTCGCCGAATATGCCGAATCGCCGATCTGACTCAGGAGTCCGGCGGCCGACGCAGTATTCACGAGATGCCCGTGACCGCGTTGCAGCATGCGCGGCACCATCGCTCTCGCTGCGAAAACGTGGGCCATGACGTTTACCTGCCAGCACGCATCCCATCGATCTTCAATGGGGTGCATACCACCTTCGGCCGAAATGGCGCCACTGGCTCCGTCGCCGTAGCCGACGCCGGCATTGGAGATGAACATGTCGATTGGGCCATGGGCCTTTTCAATCTTTTCGACCAGTGCCACGATCGCTTTTTCATCGCTGACGTCGAGAGCTTTGCCGACCCCTCCGATCTCGGCAGCAACGACCGACGCCGCGGATTCGTCTATATCAGCAACAACAACCAACGCGCCATCGTTTGCCAGGCGACGGCACAGTGCGCGGCCGATTCCGTGTCCGCCGCCGGTAACGACTGCGACCTTGATTTCAGGTTCTTTCAACGTGCGGCACTCCCTAAGCTTGATGTTCTCACAGCCGATCGATCAGTGAATAATAGAACATCGCGAGCACCATGCCCGGGTAACGCAGCAGCGTGCCTCCCGGGAACATGTGTGTGGGTAATCCCGCAAAGACATCGAATCGTGTCGCAGTACCGCCAATCGCCTCTGCAATGACCTTGCCCGCGAAGTTCGCCGTCGAAATTCCGTGTCCGGAATAGCCCTGCGCGAAAAACACGTTGGGCTTCAGGCGGCCAAGATGTGGCAGACGGTTGACCGTGACTGAAAGGGTCCCACCCCAGGCGTAGTCGATCCGGGCATCGTCGAGCTGCGGGAATATCTTTAACATATAAGGACGAACGAACTTCGATATGTCGGCTGGAAATTCCCGGCGGTAATTTTCGCCGCCGCCGAACAACAGGCGATGGTCCTCCGACAGCCGAAAGTAGTCGACGACGAAGCGTGTGTCGTGAATACCGAAGCGCCCGTGAATCAGGTCTAGCGCGCGTTGCTCACCCAGCGGTTCGGTCGCAATCATGAAATTGTTGATGGGCATGATTTTTCTGGCGATCCGCCGTTCGAGCTTGTCGAGATAGCCGTTGCAGGCAAGCACCACGAAATCCGATTTCACGGAGCCCTGCGATGTCTCGACCAGCGAAGGGTCCGTGCGCGAATAGCTTCGCACGCGCGAGCGCTCGAAAATACGCACACCGGCCTGCGATGCGGCGTTCGCAAGACCCAGCGTGTAGTTCAGGGGGTGCAGCGCGAGGGCCTGTGAATCGTAAAGGGCTTCCAGAAAACCGTCGGTCGCGACATATTCTCGCGTCTGTTTTGCATCCAGCGATTGACAGAAAGGATAGTTATATCGCTCAGCCAGCGCCTCGCTCAGCTCCTGCGGCCAACCCTGGTAGCGCTTCTTGTGAACGCCGACCAGCTGACCGTCCTGCAGGTCGCAGGGAATTCCGTGTTTAACCACACGCTGCCGAATCTCGTTCTTTGCCAGTTCCGCAAAATCCCAAAGCTGCCTGGAACGCTCAAAGCCGAAGGCCTCCTCGGTTTCGAACACGTCCTTGCGCTGGCCGCTACCGACGAGTCCGCCGCAGCGACCCGATGCGCCGAAGCCGATACGCTCTGCCTCGAGCAAGACCACGTCAAACCCCTGCTCGGCCAGGTTCAGCGCAGCGGAAAGGCCCGTGAAGCCACCGCCGATGACACAAACATCGGCACGCTGTGCGCCGGCCAATGTCGCAAACTCGCGCATGCCCACGGCGGTCGCTGCGTAGTAAGTGTCAGGATGGCCCGAAGGCAGTTTCTTCTCTTTTTGCACAATGCGCCTTGATAATCAGGTAACGTACCGTTGTCCGCACCAAGAAAGAACAACATGTTTGACTCTGCCAGTCCAGCAGAAAGATCTGCTCAATCGAAAGATCAAAGTCGCGTGCTCTGGATTCTGTTGTCGATCAATGCAGTGATGTTCGTTGCAGAGATTATTGCGGGAATTGTCGCTGAGTCGACCGGACTAATGGCCGATTCGCTGGACATGCTGGCGGATGCGACCGTATACGCAATAGGGCTATATGCTGTTGGCAAGGCGGTTAGCGTGAAAGCAAGAGCCGCATTGATGAGCGGAATATTTCAGATTCTACTGGCCCTGGGTGTTGCCGCTGAGGTCGCGCGCCGTTTGCTCTTCGGCAGTGAACCTGAAGCGCTGATTATGATCGGCGTCAGCATGATTGCATTGCTTGCCAACATCGTTTGCCTTGTGCTGATCTCGAAGCATCGAGACGGCGAAGTGCATATGCGAGCCAGCTGGATATTCTCTAAGAATGACGTGATCGCGAATGTCGGCGTGATCTTCGCCGGTATCCTGGTGTACGTTCTTGCGTCCCCGCTTCCGGATCTCGTAATCGGGGCATTGATATCCCTGATCGTCCTTCGAGGCGGTGTGTCGATCGTTACCGATGCTCGCCTCGAAAAAGCAGGCTAGGCCGTCACTTTGTCTGTACACATCTACTTCGACCTCGACGGCACGCTAACCGACCCCTACGAAGGCATAAGCAAGTGCATTCTTTACGCGCTCGACGAACTCGGCATTGCCCACCCGAGTGACGAATACCTGCATAGCTGCATCGGCCCGCCACTGTACGACACCTTTCCTGAGATGGTCGGCAAGGAGCGGACGCTCAGAGCGATTGATTTGTATCGGGAGCGATTTGTTGACGTAGGTTGGCAGGAAAACAAACCCTACGAGGGAATACTCGACGCGCTGGAGACAATTTCTGCTGCCGGTTGCACGCTGTTCGTCGCCACCAGCAAACCGCGCGTGCACGCAGGGCGAATCGTGCAACATTTCGGCATGGGGCAATACATCGAACAAGTGTATGGCTGCGAACTGGATGGCACACGATCCAAAAAAACGGAATTGCTGAAATACGCGATCGCTAAAAATTCAGGTGCGGAGAGACGTACGATGGTTGGCGACCGGAAACATGACGTGGTCGGCGCAATCGAGAACGGCATGCGGCCGATCGGTGTTTCCTATGGTTATGGATCGGTTGAGGAACTGAGCAGCGCCGGTGCCACCGATATCGTCAGCACGCCGGGAAGCCTGCCTGAGATAGTACTCAAGGACTTTGCCTAGCTAGAACTGCGTCCACCGCGCCGTTATTCCTTTCAGCATCTGAACCAGCAGCCAGAGAAAGGCCAGCGGCAGGATGATTGTCTGCAAAACAAACAGCACAATCAGATCGACGATGTGCTCGACGGCTTTGGATGCATTCTCCTGCAGGTTTGCCAGCCGGTCAGAGATATTGACAGATGCCAGCGACTCGTCGATTACCGAATTGAGACGATCCATGATCGACTGATCCTCACCGGTCGGCGTTTTCACATCCACGTTTGCTTCTTCAATCGCCTTTCCCGTTACCTCGAGCGCCGCTGTTGCTTCAGCCTGCTGCGGTGCCAGAAACGCGTCGGATATCAGGTTGGTTCCAATGACCAGAACAGGAACTATGAAACGAACAACCAGGATCACCAGGAGTATCCGCGACGCTCCGGCAGCCATTTTGTTTTTGTTCAGGCGCGGCGTCCATAGAATGACAATAGCCAGTATGGAAGCAATGACCAGCGCCATCGTCACGGCCCGCGAAGCCGTGATGGTCAACAACACGTTCTGGAGCCCGAGGGAACTGGCGGCAACCAGCATGACGCTGGAAAACTGTTCGACCAGATCGTTGATCGGATCCAGAATCTGGCCAACCGAAACCGTCACGCCGACGCCGACTTCGGTACTTTGAATAACCGAAATGACACCATTGAGAGTTCGCGCGGCGGCAAACGTCACAAGCGCACGTTTTAACGCGTCCTCGGCATAGGAATCGGCGGCGTGATCGGCCACGCCACTCACTGCAACAGCCGACGCTATCAGCGCCAGCAGCGTCCAGATGATTCTTCGTTTGTCCATCGTGAAGTCGTAGAATAGCATTGATGAGGCGCAATTAACCCGCTCGCAGAAAGCCGGAGCCAGGCCATGAATCAACAACCTTTGCATTCAGTGCCCCCTATCGTGAGGTTTTGGCACCGAGTACCGATCGTCATCCGCGCCGTAGTGATCGGCTTTCTCGTTTTCGCGATTGCGGGGTCCGTCGCGTGGACACTGGTCCTGTCCCTCATACCGCCGCCATGGTCGATTCTGGCGATGGTCGCCATCCTGTGGGTCTACTGGCGGTATTTCCGGGGAGACTGGTGGCCCGATTCAACCAGGGCGTTCAGGAAACAGTGTTTTCGCAGTACCAGTCTGCCAACTAAAGTCTGGACGTGGAGCCTGATCGCGGCGCTCACCGCCGCAGTACTATTACAGTCAATACTTGTCGTTACGTTTCGCATCGTGGAGTTTCCGGCAGAAGCATGGAAATTGCCGTACGACTTTTCCGCACTCCCGGTTTGGCAGGTCTGGATGCTGCTGGTTCTGGCGGCCATGGTGGCTGGAATCACCGAGGAGATAGGCTTTCGCGGCTACATGCAGGTCCCACTCGAAGAACGCTATGGCCCCGTAGTTGCAATCACGATTGTGTCGGTAGTATTCACGGTCGCCCATTTCACCCAGGCCTGGGCCGGCGGCATTATCATCATATTGTTCGCAATCAGCGTAGTTTGGGGTGTGCTGGCCCGCGTCTCCGGTTCACTGATCCCTGGAATCGTCAGCCATGCGTCGACAGATGTCGTCAATTTCTCCTACTGGTGGACAGACATCGCCGGATCGTTCGACAAGGAGCCCATTAGCCAGACAGGTATCGATACACACTTTATTTTGTCCCTGACCATTTTGTTGGCTCTGGTTTCGCTATTTGCATTTGCCGCTCGCAAGACGCTGCTTCTCCGCAGGGCATCGAATCCGCAGTAAACTCATCACAGGCAATGACAGGGGTACAGGTCATGGTTACGAGAGCGATCGAACGTTTGCGTCAGACCGACTGGCGCATTTTCATGGGCGGCATTCTTACGGTGCTCTGGTTGATCGCCGGCATCGTCTATATGCGGGGCGGGAACTTCAACAGAGCAACGATCTACGACATACCGCTCGAAGATATTGGCAGTTTCCTCGAGGGCGCGTTCGCACCGCTCGCGTTCCTGTGGCTGGTCATCGGCCTTTTTATTCAGCAGCGAGAACTGGCCGACAATACGGAGGTCCTGCGTCAAACCTCGATCCAGTCCGAAAAACAAACCCAGGCCATCGCGGCCACCGAGATGAATGCGCGCCAGGAGACGTTTTTCAAGATTGCCGAAAGCGTCAAGGGACAGCTGGGTGGAATCACGGGCATGCTGTTCATCTCGTGCGTAGGTGCAACAGAAGGTCAGCTCATCCCAAGGGACCGAATATCGGAGATGTGGCACATGCTTGCCAGGCGCGATGACCAGGTCTTCGCGCGTGAGTTCCTGCTGTTTGACGCGGATCAGTATGGCGGCTACGAGGCATTGTTCTACAAAACCGAAATTCGTCGCCGTCACACAAGAAATTTTATCAGGACATTCGATCGGCTGATGGAAATGGCCAGGAACTGCGACAGCCCCAACGGCATAATCGCCGAGTCATTGGCGCAGACCGCACACGGGCTTCTCTACAATCACATGCGGGAACATCAGCCGAAAGAGCAGGAAATAGAATGTGCACCCGTTGATACGGCGGACTACGAAAAAGTATTCGAACAGACGCGAGCCTGACAATTCATTCCGACCCGAGGAGAACGCTCATGGCTACGAAAGTCGGCGTCATTCAAAAACCGCCGGTTTTGCTGGACCGGCAGAAGACGATTGAGAGCATGCTGGAATCGATCGACGAAACGGTCGCACAGGGAGCGTCACTGCTCGTTTTTCCGGAAGCATACATTCCTGGCTACCCGACCTGGATCTGGCGACTTCGACCCGGTGGCGACATGGCACTGTCATCGGAAATCCACGCACGGCTGCGGCAAAACGCCGTGGACCTCGCCAGGGGCGACCTGCAGCCGGTGCAGGACGCGGCGGCCAGGCACGGCGTGACAGTAATAGTTGGCATCCACGAACTCGAAAGCAGATTTAGTGGTACTACCCTCTTTAACACCGTGGTTGTGATCGGGTCCGACGGAGCAATTCTCAATCGGCACCGGAAATTGATGCCCACCAATCCCGAGCGCATGGTGTGGGGCACGGGCGACGCGACGGGTCTCCGCGTGGTCGATACGCCGGCTGGCCGGCTGGGTACGCTGCTTTGCTGGGAGGCGTATATGCCGCTGGCCAGATATGCCCTGTATGCCCAGGACATCGACATCCTGGTCACGCCCACCTGGGATTGTTCCGACCGTTGGCAGGCGAGTATGCGCCACATTTCGACCGAAGGCGGTTGTTGGGTGATCTCGACGGCGACTGCCCTGCAAGGCAGTGATGTGCCCAGTGATTTTCCGGAACGTGACACGCTGTTTGATCCTGACGAATGGATCAACGACGGCAATGCGGTCATCGTCAAGCCTATGGGGGAGATCGTTGCCGGGCCGATGTGCCAGGAAAAAAGCGTGCTCTACGCCGAGATTGGCAAGGAAGAGGCGCGTCGAGCAAGACGCTCACTGGACGTTTGTGGCCACTATGCGCGGGCCGACATTTTCTCATTCTCAGTCAATCGGCAGCCGCTCGATCCCGTGAGCTTCTCGGACTGAATATGGCCCTGTCACTTGCCAGTGACTTCGGCTAATCGGACAAAAAAAGGGACGCCGTAGCGTCCCTTCTTTTGTCTTACCTCATTTTCGTTTAGTACGAAAAGTTCGCCCGCACGTACCAGAACATGCCACGCGGGCTGTGCTGGCTCTGTACATAGCCGTAGAGGTCCGAGTCGCCATCACCAATCGCAAACGGCGGTTCCTCATCGAGCAGATTGTCAATACCAATCATCAACCGCGTATTCTCGATACCCGTGTAACTGGCCTGCACATTGAGAGTCAGGAAGGAATCGACCTTGCGCGATGCGTTCGTGTCGAAATCGAGGACGCCGTCAAAATCAGCATCAGGCGTATCTTCGAACTCTCCGATGTAGTCAAGTTGCCCGAATAAACCCCAATCCCCTGCTTGATAATTTCCGGAAAACGACCAGCGTGTTTCGGGATACTCGTATTCCCCAGCCAGCGACCGAGTGACGAAGGTAGTGCCGGACGAATCCAGTTCGACGCGATCGAAGTCCAGAAGGAAAGCGTAATACAGGTTTAAATCCAGGCTGCCGGGACCGACGTCGGTCGTGTACGACGCCAACAAATCAAACCCTGACACCGACTGTTCGCCAATATTGACAAAGCTCGTGCTCACTGACTGCAGAGGGCCCAGCGATTCACCGGGCTGCGGGGCACCGCGAACGCACACTGAGCTGTTCTGGTCGTTACAGAAGCTCGTGTAGAGGAACCCGAACGGCACGTCGTCTATCTTCTTTTCCTGCGTGATGTCCCAGTAGTCGAAGGAGACGCTAAGGTCTTCAATCGGATTAAGCGTCACGCCGAAATTGAAGGTTTCCGATTCTTCAGCCTGCAGGTCCGGATTGCCCGAGAAAATGACAAGGTAGTCGGTTGTCGCGCAGTAGGCGAGGTTGACAGCACAGCCATAGGTATCCTCGAAAAACAGGGATTCCTGCGACGGCCCCAGTCCGATTTGAGCCAGCGACGGAGCGCGGAAGCCCTGTCCCCAGGAACCCCGAACGGCGAACATGTCGTTGACATCCCAGCGTGCCGCAACCTTCGGGTTGGTGGTAGTGCCGAAATCGCTGTAGTCGTCGAATCGACCGGCCAGCTGCAGCTCGAAATTTTCGAGCACTGGCAACGAGAACTCCACGAAGGCCGAGAAGTTATCGCGGCTGGATGCTGCGGATACCGACTCCGTGCCGAAGATCAGGCCGCGCTGGAACTGGTCATCCGGAACGTCGGAAATGCTCTCCTCCCGATACTCGAGACCGGCCGCCATCAGCAAGGCGCCAGCTGGCATTTCGTAAATTTCCCCCGAGATCGTGGCATCGTAGGTCTTCAGAGTCGAGTTACCCTGACGCGCCAGGCTTGTTCTTACACGGTCCAGCACGTCCATCGAATTGAATGTCGTGCCGAAAATGTTGTAGTTGCCTGCGTCTATTTCCGCCTGCAGGAAATCGGTGCGTACCCACCCTTGTGAGCGGCTGCCGGTCTGCAACGACTCACTGCGTCCGTGAGATGCCGCGACCTCCCAGTCCCAGTTATTGAACTCGCCACGGAGTCCCAACAACATGCGCAAATTGTCGCTCTCGATGCTCCACTGGCGCGGGCCGGCGTCAACCGGGCGAAAACGGAAAACATCGATCGTCGTGGCGCCTGTAAACGGGTTGTCCGGGTGCGTCACCGGCACGGTCAGGCCGGCGGAATCGTCCAGCGGCGTCGGGGCACCCTGGGCTATCGATCTGTTGTGCTGGACGGCGATCTCGGTAAACAGTTCCATGTCCGCCCCGAAGTCCCGGTTGCCCAGGAGGATGAGGCCCGTGCGCTCGGCTCCCGGCGTCAATACGTTGAACGGGCCGTAGTCGAATACACAAACCCCAACATCCCGATCCGGCGGGCATGTCGGATCGACCGTTGTTACACCGTCTACGATGAAAGTCCCCGGGAAACCGCGGGACGAACGGAAGTCCTCGCCACCCCGTGAGGATTGATTGGCAGTAGCCAGCTTGGGCCGATCGGCATTGAACAGGGTGCCATTCTTGAAGTAGTCGAAAATCATCGTAACGTTGCCATCTGCACTACCGGTGCCCCAGATTGCGGTAAGCATTGTTTCGTCATTGTCCGATTCTGACGTGTCGCCATATCCTGCCGTGAATTCGAACCCCTCGAAGTTCTTGCGCAACACAATGTTGACCACACCCGCTACTGCATCGGAGCCGTAAACCGCGGAAGCGCCGTCCTTTAGTACTTCGACTCGCTCGATCGCCGCCACCGGAATGCTATTGATGTCCACGAAGTTCGTCGTGATACTTTCTGCGAAGGAGCTGATCGCAACTCGCCGGCCGTTGACCAGCACCAGCGTCGCGTCGGCGCCAAGGCCACGCAAGCTCACGGCCGAAGCGCCGTTCGCGGTTGAGTCCTGGTTGTTGCCGCGCGTCGAAAACGTGCCATTGCCGGCTGCGGGGATCTTCTCCAGCAATTGTTGAAGGTTCACGTAGCCCGAGTCTTCAATATATTCGCGGTCGACCGTGGTGATAGGCGACGGACTCTCGAAATCAGACGCCCGACCGATCCGGGATCCGGTCACGACCACTTCTTCGACTTCCTGCGCAAAAGCAAGCTGCGCCGGCATAGCTGTCAAATCCAGCGCCAGGACGGCTATAACCAGTCCGGCCGATATCAAATACCTCTTCATGTCTTTCCCCTCTAGGTCCGCCAAAAAACAGATGTTGTAAATAAACAACAATTTAACTGCAGGCACTGCAGTAATACGACAATAATTCACCGGAATGATTCAAATCTCGCGGCTTGTCGGCAAAGCTCACCTGTAATCATAGCTTACGTACTTCATTCGTCAATGTTGCACCGTTACAACAGTCGAAACTGTTTCGGTCAGTTGCGGCATTCCCCTGGGTGTACGACAGGCATCAGGTCCCTGCACGGCCCGCCTCTCCGCGGTGCCGTCTAGTACGGACCCGGCGGCGTTGCCCCGCGACGCGGCGGGAACCAGAACGGCTTGTCGACGACTGTCGCTTGCGCCATTTTGCGATTCCAGTGCATCTCACGCTGATAGTAGATCTCGACCCATACCGAACTGCCGGGCTTGCCGTACGGCGTGCGCACGGTGCCAAGCGCGATGTTTTGTTTACAGACCGGCGACCACGCCGCTGACGTGATGAAGCCTATTTCACCTTTATTGCCTTTTTCCTTGCCGAAAATATAGGAATGGTGCGCTGGTTTGTTGCCCTCGATGTCGAGTTTCACCAGGCGCCATGTCGAACCATTACGTTTTTCTTCAGCCAGGGCTCGACGCCCGTTGAAATTCGGTTTCTTGAAATCGACGAGCCAGTCGAGGCCCAGTTCCAGCGGCGAACGTGAACGGCCCGTGCGCACGGTTTCGTCAGCCGGCAGGAACTCCATGTGGGCGGCGAGAAAACCGGCTTCGATACGCGCCAACTCGAGCGCGTCGGTGCCAATCGCACGAATGCCGAAAAGTTTGCCGGCTTCGAACAGCGCGTCCCAGAGTGCCTCGGCCTTGTCGGGATCGATCCAGAGTTCGTAGCCGAGGTCGGCTGTAAAGCCTGTCCGCGATACCATGAGGTCGCTGCCCTCGAATTCGCAGTGCGTTAAACCGAAAGGCTTGAGTTCTTCGAGACCTTCTATACCCATCGTGTTGAGTACGCTGAACGAGGTTGGCCCCTGCACGGCGAGTGCCGCAACGTCTTCGGTCTCGTGTGTAAGCGTCACATCGAAGCCGATGGCTGCCGCCTGCAACCAGGCGAAGTGACGTTCCTGCGAGCAAAGCCGGTACTCGCCCTCGCGCAAGTGGAAGATCGTGCCATCGTCGATCACCTGGCCCTGATCGTCGCACCAGACCGCATAGGCCACACGGCCCGGTCGAATTTTGGCCATGTCACGCGTGACCAGCCGGTTCAGGTAGTCGAGTGCGTCCGGACCCGCAATGCGGTACTTCGTCATCGGCGTCAGATCGAAAACTGCTGTTGCGTTTCGAATCGCGAAGTACTCCATGTCTTCGCAGTACAGGGCATTGGCGCTCGAATAACCTTTCCATTCATGCCACTCGTTAACCGTATCCAGTTGTGAAAGCCGGGAGTAGAAAGGCGTCTTCAGACGACCCTGGTGTACGGGTTGGTTCTTCATGCTGCTTTCTCCCGGCGGAGGATGGCTCTCGCGGCATTTCGTCCGGCTGCACCACTGACGCCACCACCCGGATGCGTACCGGCGCCGCAAAGATACAGTCCATCGAGCGGCATGCGGTACTGCGCTGCACCGCTGACCGGCCTCACGAAGAGAAACTGGTCCAGGGTAAGTTCGCCGTGGTGCCAGTGGCCACCCGTGATATGGAATTCACGCTCGATGTCTGCCGGCGTCAGTAGTTCGCTCGCCGTAATACGCTGTTCAATGTCGGGCGCGTATTTGGCAATCGTTCGGATCACGGCCTTGTAAAACGTATCTCGCGCTTCATCATTCCAACCGCCTTTCAAGGCGTAGGGAGCGTATTGCACAACCGCCGACAATACGTGCTTGCCGGTGGGCGCGAAAGACTCGTCGCGAAAACTCGGGAAGGTCATTTCGACCACCGGGTTCGGTGAGCTTTCGCCATACTTCGCCGGATTGAATGCGCGCTCGACGTAGTGCTCGTCGGGCGCGATCACCAGGCGTTCGGCGAAGTCCTTCTTCGGCAGGCCTTCAATCATCGGCAGCCCGTCGAGCGCAAGGTGCAGTTTGGCGGCATTGCCTTGCGAGCGCAGGTGATGAATGCGCCGGGCGAAACCGGTCTCCACATGCCTGGCACCGACCAGCTCCATTACTGTCCGTTTCGGGTCCGCACTCGAAATTACCGTGTAGCTGTCGAAGCGCTCGCCCTCGACTGTTTCGACACCAGTAACACGGCCGTTTTCCACGATAATCCGTTTCACCGGCATGTGTGTACGAATCGTTGCGCCGGCAACGCGCGCTGCATGCGCGAGTTCGTTACAAACGCTGCCCATGCCACCCTCCGGCATCCCGACGCGCCCTGCGTTCCCGGCAAGCCGATACAAATAGGTCATTACCGTATTGGGCGAGCGCGGGCCCAGGTGGCTGCCAAGCACTGCATCAAGGCTGATGGCGCCTTTCATCAACGGGTTTGCAAAGCGCTCGTTGAGCTCATCGTGAATATTCATGCCGATGAGCCTCAGGAACTCCCGCATCTCGTTTTTGCCCAGGCGGCGTATGTCAAAGCCGAGCTGTCCCAGGGTGATCAGATCTTTCATGTCCCTGGTGCCGAGGCGGGGCGGCGCTTTGACCAGGTATTTTCTCAGCAGATTCGCGAAACCCGTCATGCGCTTCCTGAAACGACGATAGCTGGCGGCATCCTCGTCGGATACGCCGTCAACCGAGACACCCGCCAGGCGCACATGCTTGCCATTCTCGGCCAGTGCGATCGTCGCCATGTCCTCACACGATAATGTCGGTGCGAGCTCGAGTTCTTTGCGAACCTCGGGCTGCAGCTGGTACAGCAGGTGGGCGCACGCCGAGACAGAGTAGCCATCGGCAAACTCGCGCGTCACTGCGGCGCCACCGACCTGTTCATTTGCCTCGAGAACCAGGACGTTCTTGCCGGCTTTTCCGAGCAGGGCTGAACACACCAGGCCATTGTGCCCTGCTCCTACTACTATTGCGTCGTAGCGTTCAGTCATCGCCGAAATTCTCCGGTACCGTGTTCGGTCGTTTCAGATCGGCAAGAATTTCCCGCGCAGCGTTGGCGCCGGGCGCCGCCATGACGCCACCGCCCGGGTGAGTGCTGGAACCGCACATATACAGCCCACCTACCGGGCCGCGGTACTGCGCATAACCGGGCAGCGGACGGTTAAACAGCAGCTGGTCCATCGTCAGTTCGCCGTGGAATATGTTGCCCTCGGTAATTCCGATTTCCGCCTCGATGTCCTGCGGCGTCCTGATTTCGGCATGCAGAATAAGGTCCCTGAAGTCGGGACTGTAGTTCGAGATCTGATCGATCACGGCATTGCCAAACGCGTCTTTTTCTTCACTCGTCCAGGCGCGACCGTCGATCTGGTAAGGACAGTACTGAACAAAGCAGCTCATGAAATGTTTGCCCGGGGGCGCCATGGTTGGATCGCTTAATGTCGGAATGACCATATCGATATAGGGATCCTTCGACCAGGTGCCGTCCTTCCAGTCATCGTAAGCACGCTCCATGCGCTCCATAGAGTCGATGAAATGCATATCGCTGTGGTGCAGCGAGCTGCCTTCCGGCAAAGCCGGAAACGTCGGCAGGCCATCGAGTGCGATATTTACTTTGCCCGACGAGCCGCGGATCTTGAAGTTCTCGACGCGGTTGTGAAACGACGCCGGCAAATCGTTCTTGTCCATACAAGTCAGGAAGGTGCGCTTGACGTCCATGGCGGAGACAACCACGGGCGCCGATATCTCGTCGCCATTTTGAAGCGCAACACCGGTTACCTTGCCGTTCTTCACTGTAATCTGACCGACGCCCGCCTCGGTACGCAGCTCGCCTCCTGCTGCCTGGAATGCACTCGCGATGGAATTGGAAACGGCGCCCATGCCGCCACGAGCGAAGCCCCACGAGCCCACGTTGCCGTCGACGTCGCCCATGTAGTGATGCAACAGCACGTAGGCCGTACCCGGTGAATGAATGCCCAGGGCAGTGCCAATAATGCCGCTGCCGGAAAATGCCGCCTTGATGACGTCCGTTTCGAAATACTCGTCCAGGTATTCGGCGACACTCATCGTCCAGAAGCGAATCGTGTCGTACATGCGATCTTCGCCCATAGCCAGGAATTTGCCGCCTATACGGATGAGTTCCTTGATGTCACGTGGCTTGAACGACGTGGGGTCGGGTGCGGTGCTGAGCAGGAAATCGCGAATGAAACGACATTGCCGCATGGTATCGGCAGAATATGTTTTGTAAGCATCCGCATCGTGGCGCGAAAACCGGGCCATTTCGCGATAAGCGACTTCTTCGTCGTGATAGGAGCCGAAGTAGTCGCCGTTTTGCATGAACGTCACGGAACCGCCGTACGGCGTTACCTGCAAGCCGTGCTTGTGCAATTCCAGCGCCCGGTAGATTTCCGGCCGCAGCAGGCTGCACACATACGAACAGTTCGAGTACCACCAGTCCTTGTAAAGATTCCGGCTTACCGCCGCGCCACCGATATAGTCGTTTTTCTCAACACAAACGACATCGAGACCGGCTTTTGCAAGGAAAGCGGCGTTCGTCAGTCCATTGTGTCCTGCGCCAACGACAATCGCGTCATAGGTTTTCATTTGCTCACGCTCCTGGCCCTGGTTTCTTTTCCGGGTCAGGCCGCTGCAATTCCTGCAGAATCCACTCGACGTAGGTCCGTTCCGCGCGCTCCATGCCCGAGAACGGTCCGGGCCGATAGTACTTCGAATGTATGCCTTTTGAATTGTTGACGATAATTTCTTTGTCCGCCTGCATAGTGACATCCCATAACCAGGTCAAGTCGCTGACGTTATAGTCTTTGCCTTCGTCAGCATTGCCCCGCACCAGCCAGTAAATTTCGCAGTTCGAATTGTTGTGATCGACAGGCGTAAACACGTAAGCAACGACGTGATCGCTGTACGCCAGCAGGAACGAAAATGCGCCGAGAGAAAAGTCCGAGGCGCCGCCATCATAATCGGTAAAATCGCCGAGCAACGGTGCCACAGGGCCACCGTCTTTGCTGCCTGTTTTGTATTTGTCGAACAACGCTGTTCGGCTGTAGCCATAGCCAATCTCGCCTGGACGCGCAGCCGTGTCGATATGATCGATGTAAAGGTCTGTAACGCCGCAGGCCTCCATCTTTGCCTTCATTCCTGCCTGTACGCGCTCGCGCTTCTCGCTGTCGAGCATCAGCGTGTGCATACGCGCATACTCCGGGTGCGCCGTCGCACAGTGATAGCACTCCTGGTAATTCTCGATTGAGAGCTTCCAGTTCGCAGGGATTTTGTAGGTCTTCTGCGCCGCCACCTTGAGGTTTTCGAAATCAAACATCGCCATCGGCTCAGAGAGGTCTCGCTTCGCCCCTTCAAGTGACAGGGGTGTATCTGTAAAACAAACGAAAATCAGCCCGTGAATGACATCGACCGATACGGGATTCAGGCTGTGCGCCGCCATGTCGAAGTCTTCGGGCATGCTACGCGCCGCGAACAACTCGCCGTCTATGTCATACGTCCAGCCATGATACGGGCAAACGAACTTGTCCGCGTGGCCGTCGGATTCCTGGCAAATCATTGAACCGCGGTGACGACAAACGTTGGCAAAGCCTTTCAGAGCGCCGCTTTTTGCACGCACGATGATCGCAGACTCCCGCGCCACATTGAGGACTTTGAAATCACCCGGTTCCGGCAACTGTGAAACGTGTCCCGCGAGTATCCAGTGGCGATTGATAATGCGTTCTATCTCTAACTCGTAGATGTCAGGATCCGTATAAAAGCGCTGCTCGAGAGAATACCCCGCCTTCTGATTTGCGATCAGTTCGGCGATTGACCGCTTGTCTTCGTCCAGAACGGCACTCATCACTGATTCCACGATATGAAACGTCACTACGACTGCATGCTGCAATATTACAGCAGTCACGGCCTCCCCTATGCTCGTAATTAAATTGCGTTGGGTACGGAAGGGGCTGTCAGCGTTTTCAAGAACGCCTCTACCTGCCGCAGCTCTCGAGTACTGAGCTCAAGCGGCTTGGCTTCGTTGTGGCCTATCATCGCATCGGGCGCTTCATTGTAATGCCGGAGCGCTTCAGCAAGCGTTGCGGCCTGGCCTTTGTGCATGTACGGCGCTGTTAATTCCACGTTACGCAGCGATGGCGTGCGAACCGCTCCAATCAGCTCCGGTCCCGTTCGCACAAACGTCAGCTCCGCACATTGCCGCGCAGGATCATCGCTGTGGTCACCCAGACAGTTGAACGGGTCCGCCAGTGCTTCCTGCACGCCCGCTACGCGACCTTTGTCAGGCAACTCGCCCGGCGAACTGAGCACACCCGTATTGTGGAACTCGTTGTTCGTAAAGAGCGGTCCATTGTGGCATTGCGTGCAATTTGCTTCGCCGATAAACAAACGCAATCCCCACACTTCATCGTCGCTGAACAGGGATTCGCGCTGTTGCCGATTGCCATCGGCAACAGCGTCAACGTAATCGTCGAAGCGCGACGCGACGGGCAAGAGCGTGCGTTCGAACGCGGCAATCGCTTTGCCCACATTCGCAAACGCATTATTTAATGCGACGGGGTCATCACCGGAAATGTCGCCGAATTCCCCGAATAATGCCCGGTAAGCAGATCTGTAGGCATCGTCACCGGCAATGACAGCCACGACCTGCAGGCGGCTGGAGCCGTGTTCGTTCGGGTCTTCCAGGGGAGACAAGGCCTGTGCCCATTGGCTGTCCCGTCGACCGTCCCAGTACAGCCAGGGACTGTATGCGCTACCAACTATGCTGGGCGTATTGCGTTTTGATGTGCCAATAGCCTGGCCTTTGGGCAACCCATCTGTGAAGTGCCGCGCGGGCTGGTGGCAGGTCGAGCAGGCAATGCCCCCGTTGGCACTTAAGCGTGGATCAAAAAACAGCCGCTCACCAAACGCGGCTGCCTGCGCATTGTCTGCCACGGCGTTGCTCGGGTCGGGTGGTAATGCGGGAAGGCTTGCAAGCGACAGCGAACGGAGCACATCGATCTCGGCATCTGTCCAGACCGGCGGTTCCGTCGACCGGTTTTGCCACCCGATAACGATAACAACAATCACGACGACAACGACGCCCAGCTTGAGCAGCAGAGATCTCACAAATGCAGCGGTATGAGCACAACAGACGATCCTTCTGCGGTAACGACGGTAACCGTTATTTCCCAGTACCCGCGCATGTGGAATCGCATGCCATCCAGCCGGTAGTCGCCGTTGCCCAGCTCTTTCGTCACCCTCGGCTGAGTCGGCAGGCCGTGATCGTGCTCCGGCATGCCGCCTGCGACCTCTATCGTTGCGTTTTCGAGCGGCACACCGTCGGCAGATTCCAGGTGCAGTATCCAGCTGTGAATTCGATTGATCTCGGGTGGCCCTGCCGGCGTCGAGTAGCTCACGCGTAGCTCGCCATCCTCAGCCGATACCGGTGCTGCGGGCGCAATCAACAGCGCGCAAAACAAGAGGCTGCTTGCTGCCCTCGACCAACGGCCCTTCGTCCAACGCCTGAGCCGACCACTCATTACAAGGTACTGCAGCTGCAACAGTAGCAACACGACGATGAAGAATGGCCAGTAGCCAACGCCGGTAAAGCCTACTTCAAACGGGAAAACGGCCGCGTAGACCTTGCTCGTGTCGGGCTGCGTAGCAGAAACAATACCGATAAATTCACCCTCTTCCGAAAACTCATGCAAAACCGTAAACACATTCGGTTCAATAACGGCTTCCTGATAAAACACGGTTGCGCTGCCGAGGTCATCTATTTGCTCGATGTCTTCCATTCGTGCAAAGCGGCCTTTACCCGTTACATCGCGAATAATCCTGAAGTCGATTGGCATGCCCTTGAGCGCGTCGTGCTGGTATTCCATGACAAAAACGCTTTCGGAAGCAGCCGGCAGGTCCTCACAGAACTGCTCATGGCCGCTCACACGAGGCTGATAAATTTTGAAATGGGCGCGCAGGTAATTGACCTTGATGACGCACAGGTCGTCCTCCTGTACGACGCCACCGTGCGCAAAAACGGCACCCGAAAAGAATGCCGACACGACAAAGCTGAGAAAAAGCCGGAAAGCCGTCGTTTCCATAATCATTCGTGTATTCTAACCGTAGCCCGTGCGCCATCACAGCCGCTGCATCGCAGCGGCCAATCTTATGAACCTACTGCTCAGCATTGCTGCTTTACTGCTTGGCCCGATGATCTACGGACTCGGCCGACGCAACCATGTCGCCAGGCAGGTGCTGGATGGCTTCATTTTTATCACGATTGCAGGGATCATCTGCGTCAATATCATTCCGGAAGCGCTAACTATCGGCGGCACGCTGGCAATTGTCTTCCTGGTTCTTGGCATAGTCTTTCCGGTCATCATCGAGCGTGGCTTTCACGGCGCGTTTCACGAAGCACACAAGCTGGTACTGATTATCGCCGCGCTGGGATTGGTCGTTCATGCGCTCATCGACGGCATCGCTCTGCTGCCCTCGCGAGGCAGTGAGCTCGCTTACGCCGTGATTCTGCACAGGCTCCCGGTCGGCATGGCAATCTGGTGGTCGCTGCGGCCGAACCTGGGCCTGCCGGTGGCTATTGCCGCGCTCGCAATGATCAGTATCGCTACGGCGGTTTCCTACACGCTTGGCGGGCCAATGGTCGAACTGGCGGAAGCACGGAGTATTGCTTATGTGCAGGCATTCGTCTCGGGCTCGCTGATACATGTGGTGGCGTTTGGAGTAACGCATGATCATGGCGGCCACATAGAACCGGTCGCGAAATCCCAGGATTGGGGCTACCGCGTGGGTATCTTGCTGGGACTGTTCCTGGTATTCACAGCGCCGCAGCTACACAGCCAGTGAAACCACCCGTGCCCCGCGGACCTGCTTTCACGCAGGGCCCTCTTTCCTGAGGAAACGGCTGCGGTGAATGATGAGAGGGTCGGTTTTCCTGTCCTCGCAGCGATGCACACGTCCCACGATAATCTTGTGATCGCCGCCCGGGTAGACGTGCTCCGTACTGCATTGCAAGCAAGCGGCAAACTCGGGAAGAATCGGTACGCCGTGAAGTCCCTCGCTGCAATCGAGCGTTTTGAACTTGCTGTTCCCACTTTGCGCAAATCGATCGGATAATTCCTGCTGATCCAACGCCAGCACATGTACCGCAAAATATTTTGCGCTGGTGAAAACGTCATAGCTCATTGAATCGACACCGACGCTCCACAGAACTAGCGGCGGCTCCAGCGAAACGGAGTTGAAGCTGCTCACAGTTATGCCGACTTTCTCGCCGTTCGCATCGAGCGTCGTAACGACTGCGACGCCGGTCGCGAAGCAGCTCAGCGCGCGGCGGAATGCGTCGACCTCTATTTCTGTCCTGTCTGCCAAAGCAGTTGCCTTCTATTGTCCAATGTCCGAAACAGCCCGACGATAACGCCACCGGCGATCAAATCCCATACGCCCCACACAGCGGCAACTGCCGCCGCTCCTCCCAGGCCTTTCAGCTGGCTGACCAGAATAACAAGAGCCAGCCCGGAATTCTGAATACCTATCTCGAATGTCAGTGCCCTGCGAGTTGAACGAATCCGCGACAGGATCATTCCCACTGTCGCACCGGTAGCAAACGCAATGGCATTGTGCAGCACAACTACGATGCCGAGCAGCGACAGGACAGGGATCAGAATATCAAGAAAGTATACGATTCCGTAAATGATGACGCCGAGCAGCACGGAGCTCCCCAGCAACGTTGTACGCCGCCGGATCCGCTCTGCCACATCCGGTGCCCTTGCTGCCACCGTCATTCCCAGCACCAGTGGCACAGCCAGCAGGAAGGTCGTTTGCGCCAGGAACAGGAGCGGACTTACATCCAGCGTCCTTAACAGCGTCGACGTCGGCTTGTAAGTGTGTGACCAGAAAAGAATCGACGCAGGTGTCAGTAAAGCTGCAAGCATACTCGATGTCGCGGTCAGGGCGACCGATACGGCAACGCTGCCGCGGGACAGGTACGTCATCAGGTTGGATACGGCGCCGCCCGGACAGCAAGCGACAACAATCATTCCGAGCGCAACGGATGCGGGCGGCGTAATCACGAGAATCAGCAGGTAGGTAACAAATGGAAGAACCAGCACCTGCGCAAAGACCCCGCCCAGGAACAGCACGGGCTTGTCGAGAAGGAAGCGAAAATCATCCACGCGCAGCCCCAGCGCGACACTGAACATGACAATCATGAGCGCCAGCGCCACGCCCGTCTGCCCGACAGGATCGAGCACTATGCGCAGGCTGTCGAGTTCGGTTACGTCCACGATTTCAGCAACTTGTGTCTCCCGCCGGGGAAAACGGCTTGCGACCAGTGTAGCGTCCGACCTGACCCCGTCAAAGTACTTGCGTCCATAGTGACTTAGGCATAATTTCGACGTACCGCCAATGCGGGGGAGAGACGATGAACGAACGAAAATTCTTCAAGCATTCGACACTATCCATATTTATCGTTTTGTTATCCGGCTGTGTCATGTCCAGCAATGTGCAGCAAATTGATCGACTCGAGTCCGTTGGTGAAAGCCCGCGTATCGTCATGATGCCGCCTGACGTGAAGTATTACCTGTTGACGGCTTCCGGTGTCCCGGAACCCAACGTCGAATGGACCACTGCCGCCCGCGAAAACTTCCACGTGGCGATGACCGACTATGCCGCTTCGATCGGCACTGATCTCGCGTTTATCAGCGCGGACAGCCTGAGCGAGAACGAGGTTCGTTATGAGTCCCTGCACTCCGCGGTTGGTAGTTCACTGCTGAACCACCACTTCGGCATGATGAAGCTCCCCAGCAAGAACGGCAAGTTCGACTGGTCATTGGGACCCGAAATCGCCTCGATCGGCAAAAACCACGATGCCGACTACGCCCTGTTCGTTTATTACAGGGACTACCAGGCCTCGGGTGGCCGGGTTGCCATGGCGGTCCTGGCGGCTGCGGTCGGTAGTGCCATCGTGACCGGTTCGGAACACGGCTTCGCTTCGCTGGTTGATCTCAAGACGGGAGACATCGTGTGGTTCAACGTCGTTAATGCGGGCGCCGGTGAACTGCGAAACAAGGACGGTGCAGCGACGGCCGTTCGCGCCCTTTTCAAGGATATCCCAACAGCCCGGGGCAGCGGCGAGCAGCAATGAACCACATTCGCCCTGTCTTCTTGCTGGCATGCCTGCTGGCCGGCTGGCCTGTTTTCAGCGCAGAAGTTGAGACTCTCGACCACCGGATTCCACCGGGGTACGAGCCGGTTGAGGCTGAAGACGAGCTGGGACTCTGGATGGAGATGCGCGAGTACGAGCAGGCGCTCAAGCAGTCGGCCCTGCTCGTCCGCGATCCGGATCTGAACGATTATCTCCAGGAAATCGTTTGCAGGGTTGCGGCCGCGTATTGCAAAGACTTCCGTGTTTACCTGATCCGCAACCCCGACTTCAACGCATCAATGACGGCGACGGGCATGATGCAGGTCTGGACAGGCCTTATTGTCCGCGCAAACTCAACAGACGAAATTGCTGCTGTAATCGGCCATGAAATTTCCCATTACACGCTGCTGCACTCACTTGCGACTCTTCGAGCTCTCAAGAAAAAACTGGCGACAGGCACGTTCGTCGATATCGCGTTAATACTCGCAACCGGTTACGGCACCGGACTCGGGCAGACCATGGCTGCCCTGAGCGTCATGTCGTTTAGCCGTGAACAGGAAACAGAAGCTGACCTGCTTGGCGTGCGCCTGCTTGCCGAGGCTGCCTATGACCCACATGCCTCCTACGGAATCTGGCAGAAGATTATTGCCGAGGAGGAAGCGGCCGAAGTAAAACGCGAGAAACCCGGCGCATTTGGCAAGACTCACCCCGATGCTAAGCTTCGCGCGGCCTACCTTAAAGAACTCGTGACGGCCCGTTACGGACCGCCCGATGTCGAAGCGGTGGCCGACCAACGTCTGTTAAGCGTTCTCAACAATAACTACATGCTGCTGATGGAAGACCAGCTCGACACCAATCGCTATGGCCGCACCAAGGAACTGCTCGAGCGCCATGCGGCATTGGGCGTCGAGCCCAGCCTGGTCCGGTATTTCTATGGTGAGATGTTCCGGCAACGCGGCAAGGAAGGTGACAGGGACCTCGCCAAGAGCGCCTATCTGCACTCCGTAGAATTGGGCAAGGCGCCGGCGAAAGCCTACAGCAACCTTGGCTACCTGTATCTCAAAGAGGGCGATACGGAAAGTGCAAGAACCTATTTCGCCAAATATTTGGACATTGACCCGGACGCATCGGATCGGGACATGATCGAGTTTTACCTGGAGGATTAGTCGTGATGATTTATCGGATCTCAATACTCGTTGCGGTGGCCGCCATTGCCTCGGGCTGTGTCTCCACCAGCTACACACTTGTTGCACCTGGTGCAACGGCTTTCGAAGGAATGCAGGTTAGTGCCACGGGCGGCTGGAACCAGGCACCGCCGATGCATACGCCTTCAATGCAGAAGGGCGCTGTGCTGTGGACGCACGACGGTCCGCTGCTGGACCAGCTGATCATCATTCCCGGTGTTGCCGATGGCGAACCACTGATGAAGAGCGCAAACAAATCCGCCGCGATGCCACTTTTCAAAAAAGACATGCTGCCGAACGAAATCGAGGAGCTCACCGAGTCCACGTTCGTCAAGTACTTTGGCGAAGGCAACGCCGTAGTGACAACCAGGAACCTGCGGCCGCAGCGCTTCGGAGAGTATCGGGGCGTCATGTTCGATGTTGACGCAACCGTATCCGAAAATCCGGAATACCGGGGAACGGCCGGTGCGTTTATTGCGAACGACAAGCTCTATATGCTGTTTTTTCTTGGCGCCGTGCCGCATTACTACGACAAGCATTCAGCGGCGGCCGTTTCGGTCATCCAGAGCGCGACGCTGACGGGCGGCAGCAATGTGCCCATGAGTAAATAAAATGACGAATTGTCTGCTCTTGTCGAGAGCAGACATTCAACTTTCCAGGTCCCTCGAATTTTATAGGCGCTTACGGAATCAAATATCGGCGTTAAGATGCTTGAGGGATAATCGGCATTAACATTTATGTTGTGCGTATTCCCGCATCGGTATTGCTAGGTTCCTGCTGGTTCGAAAAGCCCGTAATCTTTACACGTGCTTGCGTTTTGGCAGCAATACCAATCTCCGGCGCCATTCGCCGGGTTGCTGCAATTCGGTACGCGCTAGTGGGGACGTTCGAATCCGTAGGGGTGACACCGATTAGCAGGTACCTTGCAACAAAGCGCTTCCCGAAACCGTGTGGGATTGTCGCAATTCGGTACCACCAAATTGAATCCAAGCGCGGCACAACGCATTGGTTTGGCGCAACACGTCTTTTCATCGCCGGCAGCGGGACTCTCGCAATTGGCCGTGCGCGCTCCCGTCTCGGCTCGCTCGGCTCGCTCGGCTTCGGCTTTTTCCTTCGCTGCCTGTTCCCGCCGCATTCTTTCCAGAACCTGCATCGAATTGTCCTGGTAGATGACGTATTCGGCGTAAGCTTTCTCAATATCGCCAGCCGCGCACAACGCATCGCGTCGCGCCACATACGCTTTCGCCAAAGACTCAAAAGCACGGTCATAGCTGCCGGTTAACGAATTGACATAAATTTGTTGCTTCTTTTGCGGGTCCTCCACCTGGCCGATCGGCGCATTCAGCATAACCATGTAGTTGTGACGAATTACGGGATCCCGGGAACCCGCACACGCGACGATGCGCGCATCAATATCGGCGGTAAAGGTTGGCTTGTGCACGAGAGGGGCCGTAGCCCCTGCAACATCTGCTTTGGTCAGCGGTTTGATGCGCCCCGGATCAGCAACCGGGATCGCGGCTGTTGCTTCGTTAGTTACTTTGGGTAGCGCTGCAGGCGTGGCGGCCGCGGGAGTCTTGGGAGCAGGCGCAGTGGTAGCGACCGGAGCGCTCAATGCTTCTCTCGGTTCCAAGAGCCCATACCCTGCACACATGCTTGGGGATTGGCAGCAACGCAAATCAGCAGAGCCAGGCTCGGCATTTTTGCAATTCGGTGCGTACGGCGCCGGCCGTTCGAATCCCGCGACGCCACATTTTTGATGATAAGTGCAACAAAACTTTTCCCGATCACGCGTGGGATTTTCGCAATTCGGAACAAGCAATTCCCTGGTCGGCTTGGGCTGCACTGGTTCAACTGGTTCAGCTTTTGCCACCACCGGCTCGAACCCGAATTCCTCGCACTTTACTGGTACGTTACAACACCATCGCTCCTCCTCACTTCCCGGGTTTTCGCAGTTGGCGGTGCGGATTGGCGGGCGTTCGTACCCGAGTTCTACGCAACTGCCAGGAACCCTGCAACAATTTTTTTCCCGCATATTTGCAGACGCGTTTTCGCAATTCGGCGTGCGAAGTGGCGGGCGTTCAAACCCTAAACTCTCACAAGATTCAGGGTGATCACAGCACATGTATTCGAAACCGTTTTGGTCCGGAGTTTCGCAGTTGGGAACGCGGAGTGGTGGCGTTTTGAACCCGTGAAATTCGCAACTACCCGGGTTGTCACAACACGCGTTTTCTTGCGGTGTTCCCGGGGCATTGCAGTTCGGCGTACGTAAATCGGATTGTGCTACCGCCGTCAAGGACGGGCAGACACATACGAGTAGCAGACCAAGCGTGAGCCAATTCTTCGAAATTCTCATGGCGGCTCCCCTGTTTTTGTGGTTTTTGGAATCAGCCGACTCAATTCCGGCTTTGATATAGGATTAGTTTAGTCCAAGATTCCTGTGTGCGCTTTGGGTCAACAGCGAAAATTATGGCCCGAACCAAGCGAATGGCTCAGTTCGGCCAGAAGCGGCCACTCGTTGCGCTTTCGATTTAGCGCTAATTCTCGATCATTAAATTTTCTTCGCGACAAACAGATAGCGATTGAGGCTGAAGAAGTACTGCCCAACATTCCCCGCTTTTCTTAGCTCGTCTGCCCAGACTGTCGCTTCATCGCGATCAATCCCAGTGCGGCCGGTTACAAATGGCACAACCAGATCGATGAGCCGATTGCTGTAGGTGTTCGGATCGAAACTTGGATTGAATAGCGGAATGATCTCTTGTGATTCGACATGGAAACCTGCGTGGCTGAGTCTGTCGACCAAGGTTCGCGGCAAATAAGGGTCAGCGGCATGCTCTTCCCACGCCCTTAGAACCCGGTTCATTCGCTTGCGATTAGCTGAATGCCAGACGATTGAATCCCAGTCCGTGTCCACAATAATCACCCGCCCGGTCGGGCGCACAACGCGATGAATCTCAGCCAATGCGGCGTCAACATCGCGCACGTACTCCAGCACCTGGGTCGATATGGCTGCATCGAAGCTGTGATCGGGAAACGGCAGTTTCGTAGCATCAGCCTGGCTAAACTCCGTCCATGGCTGATGAGCACAATGGTCTCGCGCCAGGTCGATCATCGGCCCGCTGATATCAACACCGCGCACGGAACCCGATCGTCCGGTTGCTTCCGCAATCGACGTCGCCAGGAAACCAGGGCCCGAGCCCACGTCCAGCACGCTCTCGCCCGTCCGCGGATTCAGGGCGCGCAAGAATCTTTTGCGTTGCGTAACTACATCCGGCGTCACGTAGACGGCGAGCAGACGCTTCGCGGCCTCATCATCGAAGCGTAATTCAGTCATACATGTTGTTTCTCGAACGCATCATGCAATAATTCATACATTCATCATGTCTTCTACTTTGGTTAATCGACAGCAGAAGTCTGAAGTCATTATTCAAGCATAGTAGATGATTCGTGGGTCTGCCGGACTGTCGGTTTGATCCGCCCGCTTGGAGTCATCCAGGACTCATACATTCAACTCCGGCCGGGACGTTAGCAGTGTTCCTTTATGCAGCCACAAGACCTCGTGCGCGGCCTGCAGCACCTGGTCACTATGAGTTATCACGACCCGGGTGATATCAAGCTGCGAGATCGAATCAATGACACGTTTTTCGGAGACAGCGTCAAGGCCACTGGTTGCTTCGTCCAGTAGCAGCACTTTGGGCTCGCGATAAAACGCCCGCGCCAGCAGGATGCGTTGTATTTGTCCCTTTGACAGTGACGAGCCCAGGTCGCCTATTCGTGTTTGATAGCCCATGGGAAGCGATTCGATTTCTGAGTCGACGCATGCGTTCTTCGCCGCTTGTCGAACTCGTCCAAAATCTATTCTTCTTTCGAATATAGCGATATTCTCGGCAACAGATCCTTTTAGCAGGCCGTCCTCCTGAAAAACCGCCGCAACATCCTTTCGCAGGTTTTGCGCTCGCCAATCATGAACAGCTATACCGCCTATCAGCGCCTCGCCATCGGCGATCGACTCGGCCCCCGCGATAATCCGGAGCAACGTACTCTTGCCCGTTCCCGAGCAACCCGCTATGGCTGTGAAGCTACTTGCCGGAATGTTGCAGGAGCAGTTATTGAGAACCCACGGTTCGCCTGGCGCGTAACGAAACGCAACGTTTCGGAGTTCAATTTCATGCCCGGACCCGGTGCGGGCTCCACTGCGGCGACCCTCGCGTTCCTCTGCATTAAAGACGATATCCGCAAGCCGATTCAGGGGCACTTCGAGCAACCGGTACTCGATCACCCGGTCGACAATAGCGCACCCTCTCGTCATGAACATCCCGAGGTATGCGACAAAAGCCGAAATCATGCCAATACTCATGCGGCCGTCCAGGCCCCTCCTCGCAAGCAGGTAAACGGAGATGACGCGCAAACCCTGAAACAGCAACTGGTTCAGCGCACTATCGAGAACCAGCAAATTTCCCGCCCTGATTTTTTCGTTAATGCCTTTTGCAAACAGGTTGCGCCATTCCGACTGCCTCGCACTCTCACCATTGGCCAATTTTATGGTCTGCACGGCGCGCAGCGTTTCGAGAAAATGCGTTTGTATGGAAGACTCGGATAAAGCAATAGCACCCGACACACGAATCCTGAGCGGTAACAGCAGGCTGCGCCATAGACACCAGGTGGCAATGGTCGCAACGGCAAGGATCGTGAGCTGCGGATCGTACAAGGCCATTAAAGCTGTTATCAGCCCGATGAACAAAACATCGAGAGCGAGTGCTGGCGCCGAATACACAATAAAGTCCTGCACCTGCCTGAGAGACTGGACGCGATGTTGTACATCGCCGAGATCTCGACTCCGAAAATACACCAGCGGCAGGCGCAACATCTTGTGCAGCACGCGCGCTGTCAGATCAAAGACGTACACCTGGCTCAGGTACTGGAAGGTCAGTTGCCGCATCGCATTTGCGACAACCTGGAACAGCAGCAGAACAGCGAACCCGACAACCAGCGTATTCAGCAGCAGATGGTCGCCCTTGCCAAGTACCTGGTCGATCACGATCTGCAGGTAGAACGGAGACGCAAGCACGAGCAATTCACAGACCAGTGCGAGCACGAGCCCGGCCGACAGTTTGCGTACAATTGCGACGTCCACAGGCAACAAGGCGCCAAGTTTGAGCCGTGGCAACTGCCGGGATTTGCTGAAACCCGGGCCTCGAGATATTTCCAGCGCGACCCCGGTAAACTCATTTTTCGCTATCTTGTGAGGTTCCTTAACGATACCGCGTGCCGGGTCATGAATGACGAGATGGTCACGGCGGGCCGATTTCAGCACCACGAAGTGATTGAATCCCCAGTGCAATAAACAGGGTGTTCGCAAGCGGCGTAACTCCGACACCCTGCAGCTCACTGCTCGCGTTGAAAGTCTGAGCGAGTCACAGATTTCGGTTATCTGTTTCAGCGTTGCTCCGTTCAGAGACGGCGGATGTTGTCGCCGGAGCGCTATGAGGTCGGCACCCACACCGAGGTAGTTCGCGACCATCGCAACGCAGCTCAAACCGCACTCGGTGACCGTGGTTTGCCGAATAATGGGCAGCCGCGGTGCCCCGCTCATCCGCAGATACGCCTGTCCGGAGCCCCGAGCAGGCACTTACGCAGCTTCTCTTTGACGGAGTCGAATTGGCTCGAGCAGCCAGTCAAGCAGGCTCCGACTTTCGAGAATGATCTCCGCTGCGAGCAGCATCCCGGGCCTCAACGGCGCGCCCTGTGATTGAAGCAGAATTGAGTCCTTCTGGATTGCGATCTGGACCTTGAACGTGGCCTCGCGCAGATGGAAGGTCTGCGGCACCTCCGACGGCATCAGGATAAAATCGGAAACGCTGTGAACTTCGCCGGCAAATGTCCCGAACTGCTGCAGCGGGAACGCGTCGTACATCAGTCGTGCGCGCTGTCCCGGCTTGATAAATCCAATCGCGCGGGACGGCACATAGACTTCGGCAAGCATCGTCATGTTGTCCGGAAGCACCGTAGCCAACAGTTGATTTGGCAGCACCGCACTTCCCTGGTGAACCTCAAGTGAGGCCAGCTTTCCCTTAATCGGGGATGTGAGTGCGACGCGGCGTGCGGACTCTTGCCCTGTGATTTTCTGTAGCAGTTGCGACCGCTGGGACATCAGGCTCGAAATGGAACGCTCGGTTTCGACCGGCAGACTCATCGCGCGCGCCGTCAAACGTTCACGCTCGCGAGTCAGCGCCATTTCATGCTGCTGCATCTCGGCCAGGGCCTGCTTCCGGACGGCCCGTTCATCTGCCTGGCGCAATACCTCCCACTGAGTTGCAGCACCGCTCCGGGCGGCCGACTCGAGGAGCATGAGCTTGCTGGAGGCCGCATCGAGTCGCCGCTGCTGTTCAATTTTCTGCCGTGACAGAGCGTTCTGCGCCTGCTCGAGGCCCTGCAACTGGCTCGCAACGGCATCGCCTTCGATCGTGGCTTCAGTCCGAAACAGTTCTGCTCGCCGGTCGAGTGCCTCGACCTGTTGATTGAACAGCAGAAGCATTTGGTCGTCCGTGCTGCGACCATCCTCCATGAATGTGTCTCGCGACAGGTAAATGACGGGATCACCGGCCTGGACCGGGTCACCTGACGACATCGCAATGCTGTCGACGATACCGGCGGTATTATGCGTGATGCGCGCCACGCCGTCGCGAGACACAAGCCAGCCGCGCACCGTCTCTTTGCGGGAATATTCGGCCGTCGCCAGAAACAACGCAGCGATCGCCGCGAACATGACGATGAAGGCACCCAGCCAATACCAAGGTCTCGGCACGACTGAGATGGGCCTGCCGAATGGTCGTTTCGCCAAGGCGCTGATGGCCTGCTTTCGAAAAAGCGTTTCTGAGTAAAGCGTCGTCACGGCCCCTATTCGTAGGGCAACCGGAGAATGACATCAAAGCCAATTAGCGTGCGAAAAGGCCAGAAAGTCCCGGCGAACTAATCTTCACGCGGTCTGCGGTTTCTGTTGGGTCAGTCCTGGCCAGTCGGATCATCGATGAAGCGCTGGCGAAGATCCTCGTCCGGTATCCAGCATTCGGACTTCTTGCCAAACCATTTATATCGTCGGTTGCCAATGAAGTCGTAAACCGGGTCGGCAATAAATTTCGGGATCCAGAAGAATACGTAGTAGAGCAGCGGCCACGCGCCATCCAGTCGCCGGACGATCTGCAGCGCGGCACGCGATTTTCTGTACAGCCTGTCATCAACGATCAGCAGTACCGAGCTTAAGTCGTCAAAAGCGTACTGATGACCCGAGAGAATCTCCTCTGCCGCGGCCGATTGCAGGGACGCAAAGCGAAATTGCCTGTTCCTGTCCCGGCGAACGACGAAATGGACCGTGCTTTCGCACAGGTTGCATACACCGTCAAACAGAATGATGGGCGTATCAGGGCCGGCATTGATTTGGCTGTGGATCATTCGTCATTACGTTTAGCACGCCTGCTATCCTTTCGCCATGACAACAGCCGACGTAATTATTATCGGTGGCGGCGCGGCCGGGCTCATGTGCGCCATTACGGCCGGTAATCGCGGACGGCGCGTCATCGTCCTCGAGGGCTCCAACAAGATCGGCAAGAAAATCCTGATGTCGGGCGGCGGACGCTGCAACTTCACCAACCTGCACTGCGAGCCATCCCGCTTCGTTTCCGACAACCCGCAATTCTGCATCTCAGCATTGACTCGCTACACACAATGGGACTTCATCGCGCTCGTGGAAAAGCACGGCATTCCCTACCACGAGAAAACGGCGGGTCAGCTGTTCTGCGACAACTCATCCAAAGACATCGTCTCGATGCTGCAAAAGGAATGTGACAGCGCGGGCGTGCAAATACTGACTCACTGCGCCATCACGTCGGTCGTTTTCGAAGACCGTTTCACCGTAAGTTCCAACAAGGGCAAGTTCGCATCAGAATCACTCGTGGTTGCTTCCGGCGGACTGTCTATTCCGAAAATGGGCGCGTCGGGATTCGGCTACCAGCTGGCACGACAGTTCGGACATAAAGTTCTCGACACCACGGCCGGACTCGTGCCGTTTACGTTCACCGGGGCGATGCACGATCTGACAGGCCGCTTGTCGGGTGTCAGCACCGCCGCTACCGTCAGCACCGGCGAGGTCGCGTTTACCGACGACATTCTGTTTACCCATCGCGGCCTGAGTGGGCCCGCGATTCTGCAGCTATCGAGCTACTGGTCGCCGGGAGACGACGTTGACATCGACCTGATGCCCGGGACCAACGCGGTCGACTATCTGCTCGGCGCCAAGCAGACACAGCCGAAAGCCCTGCTGCGGACCGCGCTGGGCGCCCTGCTGCCGCGTGCCCTGGTCACCGAGCTGCAGGCCCTGTTGTGGCCCGATGTCGCCGAGACGCCGCTGACGGAAATCGCCGACGACACGCTGCACCGTATTGCCGGAAACCTGGGCCACTGGACGCTGAAGCCCGCCGCAACCGAAGGCTATCGAACCGCGGAAGTGACCCTGGGTGGCGTGGACACGGCCGAGCTGTCATCCAGGACCCTCGAGTCCAGGCGCCAGCCCGGGCTTTACTTTGTCGGTGAGGTTGTCGACGTCACGGGCCACCTGGGCGGCTTCAACTTTCAATGGGCGTGGTCGTCCGGCTGGGCCGCCGGGCAAGTCGCCTAGAAGGCCATAGATCCAAATCGAATATCGCCATAACCAGACCATCTGGCCGAATTATTGCTCATTCGCTTTGGCTATATAGACTCAGGGACATGAACGCCCGCGTAGAAGAACTCTATCGGTACGACGAACAGGTCTTCGACAGCATTGCTGACCTGATTCCGAGCCCCGACAACCCGACACCCATGCTCAGGCTGGGTGAACGCTTCAATCCGCATGCGGACTACGAGGTCCTGCTGAAGCTTGAGGGCATGAATCCGTTCGGCTCGATCAAGGATCGCACCGCGCTCTACATGCTGCAGGGCCTGCACCTGAAAGAAGGGCAATCGCTGGTGGAACCCTCTGCCGGTAACACCGGCATTGCACTCGCCGCCCTCGCCAATGCCCGCAACACGCCGATCGAGATAGCCCTGCCCGAGGGCGCGCCCGAAGAAAAAAAAGCGCTGCTGCGCTTCCTGGGCGCAGAGGTCCTCGAAGTCGAGGACGAGCTCTGCCCGATCTTCCCGTCCGAAGGCGCTCGCGGTGTCGTCAAGAGCATGGTCGAAAGCGAGGCGTTTGACGGCAAGTACGTGAGCCCCAATCAATACGAAAGCGAGCTCAACGTCGCCGCCCACTATCATACGACCGGTCCTGAGATCTGGCGGCAGACGGGCGGTAATATCGACTACTTCTTCGCCAGCATCGGCACCGGCGGCACGATCACCGGAGTTGGCCGCTACCTGAAAGAAATGAATCCGGCTATCAAGATCATCGGCGTCGAACCCGCAAGCCGTCAGCATCACCTGTCAGGATTGAAGCGCATCACGGGACTGCCCGATGAATATTTCCCGAAGATACTGGACCGCGACCTGCTCGATGATTTGATTTCGGTGACTGATGATGACGCGTTCCGCGCCGGCATCAAGGTGGCACGCACCGTCGGCGCGATGGTTGGCCCGACAACGGGTGCGGTTCTGCACGCCGCGATCGAGATGGGCGCCACGAACAAGGGCCGAGCTGTGCTGATTTCGGCCGACAGCGCGACCAAGTACATTTCAGCCTACGCGAAGTACCTGGAAGACTGAGACACTGCGCCGGGTCCTTCCCGGCCAGGAGTTTCCACTCGCGACGCCTGCTTTACCCCCCAATCCTGCCATTCAAATGGCCGCTTTCGGGGTATTATGAACTGCCGCTGATGACCC
>JABDOQ010000066.1 GCA_013043165.1 Woeseiaceae bacterium
CGCATTGACGGTGTCAGCGCGACCAACAACTTACTCACTACCCAGGAGCTGTTCGATATCGAAAGCGTCGACGTGCTGCGCGGCCCGCAGGGCGCGTTATACGGACGCAACGCGATCGGCGGCGCGATCCTGATTTCGACCCGGCAGCCGACCACAGAACCCGAGTACGGTTTCCGCGTGTCCGCTGCACAAGGGCAGGACTTTAGCTTGGCCGGCAGTGCTTCGGGTCCGATCGGCAATGAAAGCGTGCTGTACCGCGCGTCTTTCCGTTACCAGGATCGCGAAGGCCAGCTCAAAAATGCTTACCTCGACAATCAGTACGTTGATTACAAGGAATCAGCGGCGTTCCGCGGGCGCCTGCTGTTCAAGCCGAGCGACAAACTCAGCGTCGATCTGCGCGGGCAGTATCTCGACCAGGACGGTGGCTCCGGCTATTTCATGCCTGGCAGCGAGGGTTTTCTTCCGCTGCCGCCGCCGGCAGCACCGATTCTTTTCGGAAATCCAACTTACGAGATTCAGTCCAACCGCATCGGCAGGTCATTCGTGAAGTCGTGGGAACTCTCGGCCAAGATCGACTATGACCTGGGGTGGGGCACCCTGACGTCGATCACGTCGTACACCGACGTGGATTCCGGCAACGACCAGGACCTGGACCAAACATTGTTCGAAGCGATCGACATCATTGTGATCGACAAGTCCGAGACCATCGCACAGGAACTGCGCCTGGTCTCTGACTCGGACTCGGCCTTGCGCTGGGTGGCCGGCGTTCAGTACTTCTCGCAGGATCGCTTCCGCTCGCTCGCAACCACGTTCCTGGGCAACCCCGTGCCGCCCGCCGCGCAGGATCTCGAACTCGAAGACTTCGCGGCGTTCGGTAACCTCAGTTACGATCTCACTGAAGATCTCGAGCTGACGCTCGCGTTTCGTTACGACGAGGAAACGCCCAAAGACACGACGCAGGGCCGCAGCGAGACATTCAGCGAGCTGCAACCCAAAGCCAGCCTGGCCTACCGTTTCCATGACGGACTGCTGGGATACCTTACGGTCGGCAAGGGCTTTCGCGCCGGCGGCTTCAACAATCTCGCGCCGGGCAGCAATTTCCTGCCGGGCTTCGGCGCGGAATCGCTCCTGAGCTACGAGGCAGGCCTCAAAGGCACGGCTGCCAATGGTCGCGTCCGCGGTGGCCTCTCACTGTTTTTCATTGACTACGACGACCAGCAGTATTTCCTTTTCGACCAGACCGGCACGCAGGCGAACATCAACGTCAGGAAAAGCGAGATTACGGGCGGGGAACTCGAGATTACGGCGCTTGCCACGGATGCGCTGCAGATCAACTTCGGCCTCGGCTTCACTGACAGTGAAATCAATGAATATGAGGATATTCCGGGCGTGCTGGTTCCGGCCAGCGCGATTATTGGCCGAAAGGTGCCGGGCGCCCCGGTCTGGAGCATGAACCTCGCCCTGCAGCACACGCACGCGCTGACCACTACATTGGACCTGGTCAGCCGGCTCGACTACGAGCACCGCGACAAGACCTACTGGACGTTGGACAACGTCGACACGCAGCCGGCCTACGATCTCACCAACCTGAGCCTTGCTCTCGAGAACGAACGCTGGTCGACGCGGCTGTACGTCGAAAACCTGTTTGATGAGGAGTACATCGAGTGGTTTTTTGCGGCGCGCTTTATCGGTCTGCCGGCTGATATCGCCTGGCCGAGCAAGCCGCGACAGTTTGGTTTGGAGTATTCGCTCAGGTTTTAGCGTGTTTCGTCAGGAAACGATCCAGGTTGTTGGCAAAGTCCTGGCGATCTCGCTGGCTTAGGGCCGGCGGTCCGCCCGTGTCGACACCGCTGGCGCGCATCGTGTCGAGGAAATCCCGCATATTTAGGCGCGCACGGATGTTCTCGGTGGTATGCAGCTCGCCGCGAGGACTCAGGGCATGGCCGCCTTTATCGATAATCTCGGCGGCCAGGGGAATGTCGCTCGTGATTACGAGGTCACCCTGTTGGCATCGCTTGACAATTTCGTCATCCGCGACGTCGAAACCTCGCGGTACCTGCAGCGTTCTAATGTAGCTTGAGTTAGGCGTGCTCAGAGCCTGGTTTGCGACCAGCGTCATTTGCACGCCGGTCCGTTCAGCGGCCCGGTAAAGGATTTCCTTGATGACGACGGGACAGGCGTCCGCGTCTACCCAGATTTTCATCGCTTATCATTTCCTCAGGAACAAAAGCACGATCTCGCGTTCTGATGGTAATTGGCGGCAGTGTTTATAGCGACGTATTTCAGCTAATATGCAGCGCCGGCAGGCCATCCAGGCACCGAGAACCGCTAATTAAAAAGACTGCATACCTATTTGTGTCATTGTTCATCGCACTTGCACTGCTTGTCGGCTGCGGTGGAGGCGGTGGAGGCGGGATAGTAGTAGCGCCACCAACGCCACCGCCTACGGACTGGCAGCCGGGCGTGTTTCTGGATGAATCGACCTATGCGTTGCGGTGCGCGACGCCGGGCAACAGCGTCAATATCTATACGGCCAGCTGCCCGGCTGTAGCGGACGTCCAGGGCTCAACCACGGACGAGAACAACTTCCTGCGTTCCTGGAGCAACCGCACCTATCTGTGGTACGACGAGATTGTCGACCGCGACCCGGGCCTCTATAACGATCCGCACGCGTATTTTGCCCTGCTGAAGACCACGGCGCAGTCGCCGACAGGTGCACCCAGGGACAAATTTCATTTCACCCAGGACTCTGAAGCCTATTGCCAGCTCTCGCAGGGCGGCGTCTCGGCCGGCTACGGCGCCGAGTGGGCCATACTCGAGGCGTCACCGCCGAATAGAGAAATCATCGTCGCGTACACCGAGCCCAATACTCCGGCGACGGCGAATAACCTCTTGCGCGGCGCCGTGGTCCTCGAAGTTGACGGCGTCGCTGTCAACAACGGCAACGCCGGCGTACTGAACGCTGGCCTGTTTCCCTCGGCCCTGAACGAGTCGCACGACTTCACGATCCGGGATCCCGACGGCACTGTGCGCATCATCACGATGGTGTCGCAGGTGATCACGAACGCGATGGTGCAGAATGCGCAGGTCATCGACACGCAAACCGGCGCCGTTGGCTACATGACGTTCAACTACCACCGCGCTCCTGCCGAAGAAGAGCTCATTGATGCAGTCAACCTGCTGATCGCGAACGGGCCAGTCGATGACCTCGTGCTTGATCTTCGCTATAACGGCGGGGGCTTTCTGGACATCGCGGCCCAGCTCGCCTACATGATCGCCGGGTCGGAACCGACGGCCGGCCGCACGTTCGAGACCTTGCAGTTCAACGACAAGTTCCCTGCAACGAACCCGGTCACGGGCCAGCCGATCACACCAACGCCGTTTCATGACAAGACGCTCGGTTTCTCGGTTGTTGAAGGCCAGGACTTGCCGACCCTGAGCCTGCCGCGGGTATTCGTGCTCACAAGCGGTGGCACCTGTTCGGCGAGCGAGGCCATCATGAACGGGCTGCGCGGCGTCGGCGTCGACGTAATCCAGATCGGCTCGACGACCTGCGGCAAGCCTTACGGTTTCTACGCGCAGGAAAACTGCGGCACGACCTATTTCACGATCCAGTTCCGCGGCGTCAACGATGCCAATTACGGTGACTACACGGATGGCTTCGAGCCTTCGGCCGTCGACGACGGTGAGGCGCAGGTTCTTGGCTGCCAGGTCGCCGATGACTTCTCGGAGCAGCTGGGCAACCCTGCTGAGAATCGGCTCGAAGTCGCACTCGCGTTCCAGGCCGGGCAGGGGTGCATCACCCCGGTGGGCGCCGCGCCGGGAGAGCTCGGCAAGCCCGCGCTGCAGCTGCGAGGCCGTGAGCCGATCGTTCCGCGGTCGCCGTTCGACTCGAACCGCATCATGAGGCGACCCTGACATGAAGATTTTCGGACCCCTATCCGCCACCGCTGTCTGGCTCCTGTTAACTGGCTGCCAGACGGTCAACAGCGATAACGATCGCCCGGCGCGCATCGTGAACCCGGATGCCGGCAGCCGCGCGGCGTTGCAGGCGGCGGTTAATGAAGTGCTCGGCACCGAGGTCATGCTGGCGGACACGGCGTTGACCGACAGCAGTATGCTGACGATCGAACGCTGGCCCGCCGGGACGATGGACAACCCCGTGCCGCAGGGACGTATCCTGGAAAAACCAATCCAGTTTCGCCTCGTGATCAACGGTTCGGACTGTATCCTGATCGACCAACGCGACAGTGCCCGATACGCGCTCGAGAATACGAGCTGCGTAGCGGAATAGAATCGGCTGCACCCGCGAACGGTCCTTAAAGCCTATTCTGCTTCTTCCAGCGCCTCGCTCGCTTCGAGCCAGTTCCATTCCAGTGTCTGGATCTCGGCTTTTTTATCCGCCTGCTCCTGGACCAGCTGCGTGAGTTCCGCTACACGATCCTGGTCCGAATAAATTGCCGTGTCGGCAAGTCGTTCTTCCAGCTTGCCGAGTTCCGCTCGACTCAAAGCAAGCCTTTTTTCAATTTTGCGCACCTTGTCGAGCATGGGCTTCAGGCGTTTGCGACGTTGAGCTTGCTCCTGGCGCTGCAGTTTCTTGCTGAGTTGCTTTGGCGGCTCTTCTTTTTTCACGGTCTCTGCGTTGTTTTGCTCGAGTTCCCGTTCCTTTAACCAGGCCGGGTACTCATCGAGGCTGCGCTTGAAACGATCGACGATGCCGTCGTGCACAATCAACAGCTCGTCGCAAACGCTTCGGAGCAGGTGGCGATCGTGCGATATAACAACCAGTGCCCCCGTGTACTCGATAAGCGCGACGCTCAATGCCTGGCGCATCTCGAGATCGAGGTGATTGGTCGGCTCATCGAGCAGCAACAGGTTCGGCTTCTGGCGAATCATCAGCGCGAGTACCAGCCTTGCCTTCTCGCCACCTGAAAACGGTGCCACGGGTTCGAAAATGCGCTCACCGCCGAAGCCGAAGCGACCGAGATAATTGCGGTGATCCTGCTCACGATCAGTCGGCGCATAGACGCGCAGATGATCGATCGGGCTCTGTTCGGGCTTCAGCATTTCCAGCTGGTGCTGCGCGAAATAGCCGATCTTCGTGTCTTTGCTCAATACTCGCTCGCCGTCAAGCAGCGTACTGCCGGCGGCCAATGCCCTGACCAGCGTCGATTTGCCGGCGCCGTTGACGCCCAGCAGCCCGATACGGTCACCGGCCGACAAATGCAGGTTCACGTTGCTGAGAACCACGCCTTTATCACTGCCGGCATAGCCCAGCACGGCGTCGGTCAGGCCGAGAAGATGCTGCGGCTGTTTCTTCGGCTCGAAGAAATGAAACCGAAACGGCGAATCGACGTGTGCCGGAGCGATGATCTGCATGCGCTCGAGCATCTTGAGGCGACTTTGTGCCTGCCGGGCTTTCGACGCTTTGTACCGAAAACGATCCACATAGCTTTGAATATGCTTGATGTCTTTTTGCTGGCGCGCGTACATAGCCTGCTGTTGCGACAGCTGTTCGGCGCGCTGCGCTTCGAACTGACTGTAGTTGCCCGTGAACAGCTGGATCGCCTGGTGTTCGATATGCGCAATACGCGTACATACCTCATCGAGAAAATCGCGGTCATGCGAAACGACGAGCAGGATGCCGGCGTAGCTCTTCAACCAGCGTTCGAGCCAGAGGATCGCCGGCAGATCGAGGTGATTGGTAGGCTCGTCCAGCAGCAGGATGTCGGACCGGCACATCAGGGCCCGGGCGAGGTTGAGGCGCATGCGCCAGCCGCCCGAAAACGCGTCGACCGGGTTGCCAATTTCGTCATCGGCAAAGCCAAGCCCATGCAACAGCCTTGCGGCCCGGGCTTCGGCAGTGAATCCGTTGATGTTTTCCATGCGTTCGTACAGGGCATGCGGCGCGGCGCCATGTTCTTGTGCTTCACTGGTTGCGATGGCGGCCTGGACTTCACGCAACTCTGTGTCACCGTCCATGACGTAATCAATGGCGGACCCGCTGCCGTGCGGACTTTCCTGGGCGACGTGGGCGATTTCGTCTGCTGCCTGCAGCCCGAGCTCTCCATCATCGGGTTCAAGTTCGCCTAACAGCATCGCGAAAAGTGATGACTTGCCGCTGCCATTTGCCCCGATCAGGCCCATGCGCTGCCCGGCGTGCACCTGCAGGCTGACATTCTCGAAAAGCACCTTGCGCCCGCGGCGCAGGCTGATGTTGCCGAGGCTCAACACGTCAAATCTCGTCGAGCCACCGGTTCAGGCGGTATTCCTGGTATGCCATGAAAGGATTGTAGCGGGCGCGCAGGAAGTAGTTCGGTGTAAGCAGCAATACATCCCGTTCGCCGCGAGGCGCGAGCGCGCCGAGCACGATGCCGCGGTCCTCGGCACTGCGCACAGACCCATCGCCATAGACCGGGTCGTCGATACGAAACGGCAGTGCGATATGCGATAAAGAGTAAATATCATCGGGCCAGCTGTATGTCGTTTCTTCCACAACAGGCTCAACTTCGCCCGCCGCCAGGAACCATGAATCAACGGCAACGCTGGACGGATTACGATTCTTCAGAATGGTCACATCATAGCCCAGCGGCGCGGCGGATCGATAACGGCCGACCGGTTCCTCCTCCACACCCTTGACAAGTTGCAACAGCGTGCTCTCGCGGTTGATGTCGTACAACACCAACTCACTGCCATTTACGGGCAGATGATCGTACAGCGAGCTGGTGATCGCGGGCGCGCTGACGGTGTTATCGACGACGGACTGAAACGTCAGTATTGGTGGCAAGTTTTCGGCCTGGTCCGGCTGCGAAAGCGCCTGGTGTGTGCGCTTCGAAATCTTGTGGACTTCCCATGCAGGTCGCTTCGGGAACGACGTAAACTTGAACGGATCTACTTCGGGCAGTATCTCGGCCCATTTGAATTTTTCGAAATACGGTATCCAGGAAATGGCGGCGTGCCAGTTCGTCACGGCTGCGAACGGTGAAATCGCGAGGCCGGGCGACAGGAGTACCAGTCCGTCGGGGCAGGGCAGATCGTCGATATCATCGCAGCGCAGCGCATAGTCGACGGCCAGCAGGCCACCGTTTGAATAGCCGGCGATCAGCAAGGACTGTTCGCTTGCTGCCTGTTGCGACGCGTGCCGAACAGCAACGCGAACGGCCGCCGTCCAGTCTTCGTGGCGGGCCTGCAAAAGACCGCTCACTGCAAATCCGTGTCCCGGCATGCGCGGAACAACGACGTTGTAGCCGGCGCCTGCCAGCGCCTGCGCGGTTGCCAGCATCGAGTACGGAGAGTCTGTCAGACCGTGCAGCAATACGGCGACACCACGCGGCAACGGTACCGATACTTCGTAAGACCGGTTCCAGTTGCCGCTGTAGTTGCCCGGGTAGGTCAGGCTGCCGGCCGAGTAACGATCCACCTGGCTGCCGGTTCGCGCATCCTTGTCGATGATTTGATCCAGTTCTATCTGCAGCTCATCCTCGATGGCCAGATAGGCGAGCCAGTCGGTGCCGGTTTCCCGGGCAGCATCGAACTCATGCTCGAACACGATGCGATGCTCAGGCCCGAGTTCAGGCATGTTTCGGGCGTCAAAGGCGCGTGCGAAATACAGCGTCAATACGAGCACGGCCAGGACCGTGGCAAGCCACTTGCCGACTTTTATGAGGGTGGTCATTAAGGAAAGTCTAACAGCTCGAAACGCGATAATATTTCGCATTCGACTTTCAGGAGAGCCCGATGAATCGCTTGCTTGTACCCGTGCTTTTGTTTTTCGCCGGCGCCTGCGCGAGCGAGGTCAGCGACTATCCATTCACAGCGGAACAATTGGCGAGCTTTGACGAGCCCTGGGCAATGGCTTTCCTGCCGGACGGTCGGCTGCTCGTTACGGAAAAGCAGGGAAGGCTGTTCGTGGTATCTGCGGATGATGGGTCGTCAGTGCCCGTGCGCGGCGTGCCGGCGGTCGACTATGGAGGGCAGGGCGGTCTTGGCGACGTGGCCCTGCACCCCGAGTTTGCCGAAAACGGACGAATCTACCTGAGCTACGCCGAAGCCGGCGATAAGGGCACGCGCGGGGCGGCCGTTGCCAGCGCCACGCTCAGTTTGGCCGCTGGCAGCGAAGCGCTCAGTGACGTCGAGGTAATCTGGCGCCAGGATCCCAAAGTCAGCGGTCGCGGCCACTACGGGCATCGCCTGCTGTTTTCCGACGACGGCTACCTGTTCATTAGCTCCGGAGAACGGCAAAAATTCGACCCGGCACAGGACATGGACGGCAACCTCGGCAAGATCGTTCGCCTCCACGACGATGGCACGGTGCCGGACGACAATCCTTTTGCCGGGCGCGGCGGCGTGACGGCGCAAATCTGGTCGCTCGGTCATCGCAACCCACTCGGCATCGCTTTTGACGCCGATGGGCAGCTCTGGAACATCGAAATGGGCCCGCGCGGTGGTGACGAACTCAACCGCGTTCTTCGGGGCAGGAACTACGGCTACCCCGTCGTTTCGAACGGCCGGCATTACGACGGCAGAAACATTCCGGATCACGACACGCGCCCTGAGTTCGAGGCGCCGAAAGCCTGGTGGACGCCCGTGATTTCGCCGGGCGGCTTCATGATTTACTCGGGAAAATTGTTTCCTGAGTGGCAGGGTGACGGTTTCATCGCGGGTCTGTCTTCCGAGGCGTTGATCCGCGTCGAATTCGATGGCGAAAATGCGCGCGAAGCGGAACGGTTTGATATGGGCAAGCGCATTCGGGCTGTCGTCGAGGGTCCCGATGGCGCGATCTGGTTGCTGGAAGACAAGCAAGGCGGTCGCTTGCTGAAGCTAACGCCACGGTAACAGCCCGCGTATTTATTCTGTGGACGGTGCTAAAGCGGCGGCTTCCTGTCGTCGCGATCGAATACGTCCATGAAACGGTCGCCGACGTCGCCCGCCATCTCGCGCATACGCTTTAGCCACGCGCGCGCCCAGGCAAACTCGGCGCCGAGCACCGCCAGTCCCAGGATGATTACGACCAGCCCGGGACCCGGTGTTACGAGCATGATCAGCCCCAGCAACACGATAGTCATGCCTACCGTCAGGATCGCCACACGACGCGCCTCGCGGTAGGTCAAAGCCGCCAGGGATTCGAGGTCATCAACGAGGGGCGAAACCAGCTGCTGTTCTTCTCGAGGCGTCGACAAAATTGAAGCGAGCATGCCGA
>JABDOQ010000088.1 GCA_013043165.1 Woeseiaceae bacterium
GTAATATGGAAAAGAAACTACCGATCATCGTCGTCGTTGTCGGATTATTGATTTTGCTCGGCTCCAATTTTTACCAGACCGTTCCGCCGGGTCACGTCGGTGTCGCAACGCTGTTCGGCAATGTCCGGCCTAATGGCTATCCGCAGGGCCTGCATATTCCGGTCAATCCGCTGTACCAGTGGATCATGTTCGACGCGCGCGGCAAGACGCACATGGAAACGGCCGCCGTGCCGAGCCAGGATCAGTTACAGACCAAGCTCGACGTCAGCGTGCAGTACAGTATCGATGGCGAGATGGCGCCGTACATTCTTGAAGAAACCGGCGACGCCGCGGCCGCCGTGCGCGTCCACCTGATTCCGAAACTGCGATCGCTGCTGCGCGAGCAGGGCAAGAGCATCAAGCGCGCCGAGGATTTCTTCCAGGAAGCGACCCAGGAAACGCTGCAGCTCGCGCTGACAGACGGTCTTAGAGACTACCTCGAGCCGAAGGGTATTATGGTCTCGGCCGTGTTGATTCGGGACATCACCCTGCCGCCGTTCATCGTCGAAGCGATCGAGCAAAAGAAAGAGCGCGAGCAGGCCGTCGAGCGGGAACGGGCAGAACTCGAGCGCGTACGGACTGAATTGCAGCAGCAGGTTGCCAGGGCCGAAGCCGGGCGCGAAGCGGCCGAGCAGGAAGCTGCCAGGAAGAGAATACTCGCTGATGCGCAGGCCTACGAAATAACCCAGATCAACAATGCGATCGCGCGCAATCAGGCGTATATTCAGTTGCAGTCACTGGAAGCGCTGAAAGCCATCTCCAAGGATCCGGCAAGCAAAGTCTATTTCCTGGATGGTTCGAGCCCGAGTCCGTTCCCGTTGATGCACCTGGGCGATACAAAGCAATAGCCTCGAAATCGAACCAGGATCGATACGAGCGGGAGGCGGGTGACCGGCTCCCTTCTTGATTTCGTGAAATAAATCGGAACGAACAATAATAATGAGTAACGACAAGATCCTCATGTGCCCGCCCGACTTTTTCACCGTGGACTATGTAATCAATCCGTGGATGGCAGGACAGGAGGAATCGCTGAGCCTTGAGCGTGCAAAGCAACAGTGGGAAACGCTACGCGATAAGATTGGAGAATTTGCGGACATCGTGACGATTGAGCCGCAGCCAGAACTTCCGGACATGGTATTCACGGCCAATGCCGGCGTCGTGTACGGTGACAGGGCGATCGCGAGTCACTTCATGCCGCATGAACGACGACCCGAAGAGCATTTCTTCAAAAAGTGGTTCCAGGAGAACGGATACGATCTGCTGGATCTCGATGAACAGATCGGATTTGAAGGCGCCGGCGACTGCTTGCTGGACCGCCTTGGCCCATGGCTATGGACCGGTTACGGGTTTCGAACCGAAATTGAAGCGCATGCCGAGATTCGCCGGTTTTTCGACATCGAAGTTGTTTCCATCCGCCTCACCGACGCTCGTTTCTACCATATCGATACCTGTTTTTGCCCATTGACGGATGGCTTCCTGATGTACCATCCGCCGGCGTTCGACTATGACTCACGCATGGCAATCGAAAGTCGAATCCCGCCGCACAAACGTATTGTCGTGGACACAATGGATGCCGGAAATTTCGCGTGCAATGCAGTCAATATCGGCGACAGGGTCATCCTCAACAAAGCATCGGATCCACTGAAAGCGCGACTCATGCTGGCCGGATTCAAAGTACACGAGGTGGAGTTGAGTGAATTTCTCAAGGCAGGCGGTTCCGCGAAATGCCTGACACTCAAATTAAACGAGCCAAGACGTTAGGAAACTATGACCAGCAACGCAGCGCACGCCTATCGAATCTGGCCTAAAGATCCTGCGGCACACCTGTTTGAGGTTCGCGTAACGGTCCGGAATCCGGACACTGATGGCCAGATTTTTGCGATACCGGCGTGGATACCCGGTAGTTATATGATCCGCGACTATGCCAAACATGTTGTTGCGGTTCGAGCGGAAGCTGACGGGCGCGACGTTGCCGTCAAGAAACTCGACAAGAGCCGTTGGCAGGCCGCGAAAACCGGCCGCGAGCTGACGTTCATTCTCGAGATATTCGCACACGACGAGAGTGTGCGCGGTGCGCACCTTGATGCGAGCCACGCGTTCTTCAATGGAACCTGCGTTTTTCCGGCAGTTGAGGGCCAGGAAGAGCTCGCGTGCCATGTTGAAATTGCGGCACCGGAGGCGCCAGTCGGCAAGGGATGGCGAGTTGCAACTTCCATGCGGCGAAACACGGCGGGCGAGTATGAATTTGGCGGCTACATGGCGAGTGACTACGCGGAGCTCATCGATCATCCGGTCGAGATAGGGCAGCTGTCGATAGGGGAATTCGATGTTCGCGGTATTCCACACGCGATTGCCATTCGTGGCAAAACACGTGTCGATATGGCGCGGCTCTGTCGTGACCTGCAAGAGTTGTGCGATTATCAAATTTCGTTTCTCGGTGCGCCGTCCGATCTTGATCGTTACCTGTTTCTCCTCAATGCGCCTGGCACCGGTTATGGCGGACTGGAACATCGCTGGTCGTCGAGCCTCATTTGCGGGCGTGACAATTTGCCCGCGCGAGGCGACGAAGGTGTTTCTGAAGAGTATCGGACGTTTCTGGGTCTGGTAAGCCATGAATACTTTCACCTGTGGAACGTCAAGCGTATGAAGCCGGCGGTGTTTACGCCGTATGACCTGTCAAAAGAAAGCCATACCGGGCTGCTTTGGGTGTACGAGGGCATTACGTCGTATTACGACGATCTGATGCTGGTCCGCTCCGGCATGATCAGCGTCGAGAGTTACCTCGAATTGCTGGGGCAGACGGTGACACGGGTCATGCGCAACAGTGGCCGGCGCAAACAAAGTGTCGAGGAGTCCAGCTTCGACGCATGGACAAAGTTCTACAAACAGGACGCCAATGCGAGTAACGCTGTTGTCAGTTACTACGCGAAAGGCGCACTCATTGCGCTATGTCTCGACCTCAAGCTGCGCAACGAAACCGCGGGGCGCATATCACTCGATGACGTAATGAAAGAGGCGTGGCGTCGTTGGGGCGAGACTGGCGAGGGCATGCCCGAGGATGGGTTCGAGCGCTTGTGCATTGAAATTTCTGATGCGGATCTCGAGGATTTTTTCAACGCGACTGTTCGCGGTACCGGTGAGTTACCACTGGAGTCTTTGTTGAAAAGCCATGGTGTGGACTACCGCCTGCGGTGCTCGATGGGCGCCAAGGACAAGGGTGGCAAGCCGTCAGGCGATGCAAACCTGCCCACCGTCTGGCTCGGCGCTAACCTCGGTGATCGGGCCGGGAAGCCGGTGTTTCTCTCCGTCGGCAACGGTGGGCCCGCGGAGCAGGCCGGCGTGTCGCCCGGAGATGAGCTTGTCGCCCTCGATGGTCTGCGAATGGACCTTGCGGGTTGTGAGGCACGGACGCGCCGTTATCGCCCAAAAGACACTTCCGAGATCACGGTGTTCCGCGGCGACGAACTGGTTTCGATGCGGCTGAAGTGGGCCGAAGCCCCGACCGATACCTGTTACCTGCTACTTGATGACGAGGTCGAAGACGCCGTGAAGTCACGTCGTGGTGGTTGGCTGGGACAGTAATGCACATCCTGTCCAATCCGACGTTGCGGCTGTTTATCGGTGCAGCGCTCATCAGCTTGTCGCCTGTCTGGGTGAAACTGGTCAGCGTCTCGCCGACAACGAGCGGTTTCTACCGGGTGCTGATTGGCGGTCTCGCGCTTGCGGCGTATCTCGTTGTCTCTGGCCAGCGGCTTCAGCTGTCCAAACGCACCTGGCAGATTCTTCTGCTTGCCGCCGTTTTTTTCGCGCTCGACCTGTGGTTCTGGCACCGGAGTATTTACTATATCGGTCCGGGCCTCTCCACCCTGCTTGCGAACTTCCAGGTTTTTATCATGACGGCAGTCGGCATCGTGATTCTGCGACAGTCACCCCGGCCATTGCAGCTGATCGCCATTCCGCTCGCCGTGCTCGGCCTCGCGCTGATTGTTGGCCTCGACTGGGGCAACCTGCCTGACGATTACCGCCTCGGCGTTGTTTTCGGTTTGCTGACAGCGGCGTCATATGCCGGCTACCTGCTCAGCCTGCGCCGTTCGCGCCAGGGCTCGCCACACAAGTTGCCGACGCGCGAGGTTGCTATTATTTCGCTGGTTACGGCGGCGATTTTGGGCGTTTCCGCATTGGTGGAAGGCGAGTCGCTGGCCATTCCGACGCTGCATGACGCGACGTGGCTGATTTGTTACGGCATCCTCTCGCACTGCATTGGCTGGATGTTCATTGCGAGCAGCTTGCCGCACGTATCAACGACGGAAGCAGGCATCGCATTATTGCTGCAACCGACGTTGAGCTTTGTGTGGGACGTGCTGTTCTTTGCCCGGGCGATGACGCCGACTGAATTGGCCGGGGCCGCCATTGCGCTGGTCGCGATCTACCTGGGTTCGCGGCCGGCCTCAAAGCAGGCGCAGGGCGCTCGGTAATACAGCGAGTTCGAAGCGCTGTTGCAGCGGCTGCACTTCACCATCGAGATGTGATGCCAGGGGCTCTGAGGACACGACGGATAGTTGTGTCACGCTTCGATGTTGAATCTCGGCTTCGTTTCCGTGAGTGCCCGACATCAGTTTTGGTAACAACGACATGATTCGCCGACGTGACACCGGGTCGGCGATCATTAGCTCGAGCTTGCCATCATCGTTCCTGGCCATCGGCGCGATATGGAACATGCCACCGATCCACGGTCCGTTACTGATGCTTGCGAGTGTTGCCGGACCGTCCCAGGAAAAATCCGCCGATGAAATTTGCAGCCGCGGCGTTGCGATTCCATCCACCATCGCGCGAAAAATCGCCAGCAGGTAGACGAGGTCGCCGATCGGTAGTCGGTAGGAGCGGGCGATTCGAGTGACCTTGGCATCAAGTCCAATGCCGGCCCCGTTCGCGAAAAAACGATCGTTCATGGTGCCGATATCGATCGTTTTTGCGTATTGTCCGGCGGCCAGGCGGTCGGCCAGCAGTCGGGTGGCATGTTCCCAGTTGAGCGGGATGTCGCATGCCTTCGCGAAGTCATTACCGGTGCCCGTGGGGACGACGCCCAGCGCCGCTTCTTTCCCGGAATGCATGATGCCGTTAACGGCCTCGTAAACGCTGCCGTCGCCGCCGGCGACAATGATTCGCCTGGTGCCGTTGTCGACAGTTTGCCTGACCTGTTGTTCGAGATGACCGACGGCGTCGCTCTGGTGCAGTTCGAGCGGCAAATTGGCGCTTTGCAGCAGCTCTACGATTTTTGCCTGGCGGCGGCCCGCACGACCGCGTCCCGCCGTGGGGTTCAGGAAAAGCCGGATGGTGTCTGCGCTCATAATGTCCGGAACGGGATGTCGAGCACCGATGCTACAATGCGCGCGACTGTTCTCGCGACTTTTTGCGCGATAGGGAACCCCAAATGCTCGAGCTCGGCGTCAAATTCCTGATCAGCTACTTCATCGGCTCGTTGATGGGAGCGATGATAGTCGGCAAGATCCGCGGTGGCGTGGACATTCGCACGATGGGAAGCGGCAACGCTGGCGGCACCAATGCGCTAAGAACACAGGGCATTTTATTCGCGCTGGCTGTGGTTATCATCGACGTTGGCAAAGGTGTGATCGGTGCCGGCGTCGTACCGGGCCTGGATTTGCCGTTTGTTGCGATCGATCCCGAGGTGTCCCGCACCTGGCTCACGATGTGCTGTGCGGCGGCAGCTGTCATCGGTCACGTATGGCCGATATACCATGGGTTCCAGGGTGGCAAAGGTGCTGCGACCTACGTCGGTACGCTCATCATTCTCGGCCCCGCATATATCGTCGTCGTTCTGCTTGTCTGGGCAATCGTGGTCGCCCTGACCGGGTACGTCGGGCTTGCCTCGATGACCGCGGTGACATCGCTGTCTGTATGGCTGGGCGTCACCCGTCTGCCCGAAGGCCAGCCCTTGTTCATTTACAGTGTCGTTATGGCAGGGTTCATCATTTACTGGCACCGCGCCAACATCCGGCGCATGCGCGAGGGAAGAGAGAACCGCAGCACGAATTTGATGTTGTTCAGAAGGAAGCAGGCGAATTCGGACGATGAATAATTTCGATTCGGACGTCATTCGTCGCAACCTGGGTGCAGCGGCTGCGGCGAGGCTCGGCCGGCTTGAGATCTTTGCGGAAATCGACTCAACAAACAGTTATCTCATGCAGCAACCGGCGCCGGCGCCGGGGAAAATAAACATCGCGCTAACCGATAACCAGACAGCCGGTCGCGGCCGGCATGGCCGAACATGGCAATCCCCACCGGGCTCGGGTCTTTGCCTGTCGCTTGCTTATACCTTCGCGTTGCCTCCGCCGAACCTGCCCGCACTTACCCTCGCACTCGGGCTCGGCGTCATCAGGACGCTAGGAAAGCTGAATGCCATGGCCGTACAACTCAAGTGGCCGAATGACCTCATTGCCCTGGGCTGCAAGTTGGGCGGCATCCTCACCGAGTCACGGGCCCAGCCCGATGGCGCCATGACGGTCGTTACCGGTATCGGGCTGAATATTGACCTTGGTGAACGGGCGGATGCCGTTCTGGAATTGGACGATGCGCGCCGCGCAATCGATCTGAAAAGCCAGCTGGCGGAACCGCCGGACTGGAACCGGATTGCAGCCGCTCTCGTCAATGGATTAAGTACGGCGATTGTCGATTTCGAAGCCCGGGGATTTGCAGCATTCAGCAGTCAATGGGCCGAGCATGACTGGTTGTTCGGTCGCGAAGTTACGATCAGTACATCGGGACGACGGATTACGGGCAGAGGCGCCGGCATCGGCGACGATGGCGCGCTGCTGGTCGACACCGTGTCTGACGGGACGCAACGCGTGACTTCGGGTTCCGTCGTCACGGCGGGCGCCCGAGAGGCGGGCTAATGAAAGCACTGCTTCTCGATGTCGGCAATTCCCGTATCAAGTGGGGCGTTCTGGACGGCGGTGACATTCGCCGGACCGGACATATTTCACAGGACAGGATTCGTGACAAAGGCCTGCAGGTGTTGACGACCAAACTACCGCGCCGCGTCGATGAGGTATTTGTGAGTAATGTCGCAGGCAACAGCTTTGCGACACGGTTGTCGGGTGTGGTCGGCATGCACTGTGGCTGTGATGTGCGTTTTGCGCGCGTAGAAAAGCGGGGCTGGGGATTGAGCAACAGCTACACACAGCCACGACGCATGGGTGTGGATCGCTGGGTCGCGATGGTGGGTGCCTGGGCCGAAATCCAGGATACTTGCCTGGTGGTCGATGTTGGAACTGCGCTTACCCTGGATGCAATTGACGATAGCGGCGCTCACCTCGGTGGGCAGATTATTCCAGGTGTCGCGGCGATGACGACGGCGCTGTCATCGGCGACCAGCGATATTCCAGTCGTGCGTCCGTTGCCTGCACGCAAAGGCGCCGAAATGCAGATGTTCGCGCAAAATACGGCCGCCGCCGTTCGGGAGGGCGCGCGCAACGCCGTTGTGGGGGCTGTGGATCGGGCGATTCAAACCCTGCAATCAAATGGTTACCTGCCAGCGACGATCTTGACCGGCGGGGATGCGTCGCGCATTCTTGAGGCGCTCAGTGAGGCCCCGGTTCATCGCCCGCATCTCGTGCTTCAGGGACTCGCGCACATGCTGGAAAGTGATCAATGAAGAATTTGTTGTTGCTTTTGCTGCTCGCCAATATTTTGTATTTTCTTTGGGGGATGTTCCAGGAAGATTCGCCCGAGTCCGGAGTTGCCATCATCGATGAGACGACGCTGGGTCCGCCATTGCAGGTGACGTCGCACGCGGATGGCGACGGCATAACGAGCGTAGGTGCAGTCCTCGGGTCCGGCCAGCCGTCTGACCTCGCGGCGATCGCCGGCAGATCCTGTGTAACGATTGGTCCTTTCAAAGTCAGGACAGAAGCCGATTCCGCCGTGCTGCTGCAATCGAGTCAGGGCATGAAAGCGCGTGTTCGTTCGACGCAAGGGCAGATGTTCGTTGGCCATTGGGTCCAGATTCGAAACATCGCGGATGAAGCCACGGCGAAAGAGATGCTCACCAAGCTCGGCAATGGTGGACTGGCTGATGCGTATCTCGTGCGTACCGAAGATGAGGGGCTGAAGATTTCGCTCGGGCTGTTTGGCGACCTTGAAGGCGCAGAAAAAATTGAGCTGCAGGCCAGATCATTGGACCTGCCGGCCGACATTACGCCACGTACGGCTGACCGCACAGTCTATTTTGTTGACATCGCTCTGCCGCCAGGCCGCGGTGCGGGCGCTATAGTGGAGAAATACGGCGAAGAGCAGGTCTTGCTGCGAAATTCGGCTACCTGCCCGCAGTAATCTGTAAAGTGGACCCTTGTCAGAAAGGCCCGAAAAGCCAATAATGCGCCCCCCCACGGGCTGCGTGTGGTCAAATTTCGCCGGCATAGCTCAGTTGGTAGAGCAACTGATTTGTAATCAGTAGGTCCCGCGTTCGAATCGTGGTGCCGGCACCAAACCCAAACGGGCCCCGTAAAGGGGCCCGCTTGCGTTTGACCGGACACCAGGGCGCCTTGCCCCGACTTCGCCACATTTTGATTTCATACTGGGGTTGCCAGACGGCAAGGTCCAGGAGCGTCATGTGGATTGGGACGTTATCGATTTCACAGTATTTGGCGCCATGCTCTTGAGCGTGGGTGTCATCTATATGTTGGCGAGGCGGAGCACGGCCAATGCAGCGTACCGATTCGCCGTGGGCGTCGCCCTTGCAGCAGCATTCGTTCTCATCTGGGTGAACGGTGCCGTTGGCATCATCGGGGATCAGAGCAACGACGCCAACATGGCGTATTTCGGGGTGCTCGCCGTCGGAATCATCGGCGCCATCATCGCCCGATTCAAGCCACAGGGCATGGCTCGCGCGATGTACGCGACGGCCCTCACGCAGACGGCGGTTGCCGTTTTCGCGCTGATCGCAGGGTTGGGTTCCACGGCGCCGATCTGGCCCAGGGATATCTTGCTCCTGACCGGGTTTTTCGTCGCCCTGTGGTTGTTGTCTGCCTGGCTTTTCCGGAATGCAGCCCGGGAGCAACGTAATGCAGATTCAGAACAAGAAGGTTGAAGCCGGCAATTGACCGCTTTGAGGCCTTGCTCCGGTTCGGCGGTCACTTCGAATGACCGCGTAATGCGGAGGGAGGCATTCCATGACGAAAATGGAATACCGCCGTTAATGTAGCGTTCCGTTATTGTTTCGCTGTTACATGAACGCCCTTTACTGGATCATTCCGGGCGGCCTCGAAGTCGGTATCGCAACAGTCGCCGGATTTACGGCTTTTCTGATACTTGAGCAGTTCCTCCACTGGCATCATTGCCATCGCGCCGAAGCTGACTGCAAGAAACCGCTTACCTGCCTGATACTCAAAAGTGCGCCTATTGCAACTTCGTCGAAAGCTTGAAAACAACGAGAGGAATGATCAACACCCAAATCAGGAACAGAGACCAGACCCGACCGTCAAAGATCTTGTAATCGGCAAAGAGTTTTTGCCATGGGTGTCCAACAACATAGTGGCCGAAACCGAACTCGAAAATGACTGTGAGTATGAGCCAGAGCAACCCAATAGCCCAAGCCTGCGCACTGGACTCAATTGACCAAAACTGATTTGCCATCCACGCAACACCGCCCGTGGCCAAAATTGCTGTGATCGTTGAGATTTGATGTGCCGTCAAGTCCGACACGATCTTGCCGTAGGTGATTTGCCTGATTATGCCGTTGGCGGTAGCGACAACGGCTAGTACAAGCCAAACCAACAGGTACTTGACTAACATACTAATCGAGGCGCTGCTGCTCGTACAATCGGACGTAGTCGCGGTAATGGCCGGTATACAGTTCGAAATATTCCTCAAGTTCGGCGAGCTGATTTTCTGTCCCGACGAAGCACGCGAGCAGGTCCTCCTGTTGGAACTCGATGAGGCGGCCTAGGTTCGGAGCGACGTCCGTGACGTTGTAAAGGTCCATGTCGGAGTACTCGAGTATCGGGCGGTTGTCCGTGTGGATTGGCGCGCCGTGCACCAGCGAGTCGATGTCGCTCTCCCCCAGCAGCAGCATGCTGGCGAGCTTATAGACATTGTCGACGTTGAGACTCTGCAGGTCGCGCTCGACCCTGGCCATTTTTTCTCCCAGCTTCGCAAGGTTCACCCGCGTCGGCTCCGGCGTGCCCACGAGGATGATGAAATGCGTCGGGAATTGAGTGAAATACCAGGCGGTCGTGTGCGGGAAGACATTGTCGAACGTGGCGATCAGGGTGCGCAGGTCGTTGAAGGACAGGCCGCCTACCGGCAGCCATGCGGCGGCAACGCCATCGGCGCTGAGCGCTCCCCGCATGATCTCGAAGTATTCACGCGTGTAAAGATAGGGATTGCGCTTGTATTTCAGGTTAGTCACGTCCGTTACGATGACGGAGAATTTTGTGTCCGTGGTGGCGATGTAGTTGCGGGCATCGTCCAGCACGATATTGAGATCGGGGTCGGCGTAGGACGCATAGTTGACGTTGCTGAATAGCGGCGCCGCCTCGATGATTTTCTTCTCGATCTCGACCGCATGGACTTCGACATCGTATAACAGCATGCTCCCCGAAGTGGTTCCGGTGCCGAAGCCTACCGTCAGCGCAACTTCCGGATCCTCGGCTAACAGCAGCGGCACGTGGGCGAGCATCTTCGAGTCGGCGAGCAACACGGGATCGGTTCCGGAGACATTCTGGCCATCGACGAACAGCCCCCGATAGTTGCCCCGTTCGACGGCAGTGACGGTCCCCGACAAGCCCTCGGCATAGTAGATGACATCGAAGCCCTCAGCCGCCGTGCGCAGATCGCGGCCCTTCAGTTCGGCGTGGAACGTCTTGCTGTCCGTAAACACCAACAGGTTGGCGACGGCCGCGACGACGACCAGCGAGGCCCATTGCGCCCTGGCGGGCCGGCGGCCCCGCAGCAGAAAAGCCACCGCGATCAGCAGACTGAGGTTGATGAGGAGGAGCGTGGTGTTCCACATCCCCAGGAATGGGATTAGCACGAATCCTGTCAGCAGACTGCCCAGCACGCAGCCGAGAGTGTTCGAAAAAAAGGTGTTGCCGGCCTTGGCGCCGATCCGATCGACATCGCGCGCGTAGATGCGTACACCGAGCGGGAACAGGATCCCCATGAACACTGCCGGGATGAAAGACACGGTGAACGCGAAGGCCATGCCGAGCGTCAACTGGTTCATCGGTGTGGCGTCCGCGAGAAAGATCGTGATGGCCTCGAACTTCCGGAACAACAGGAGCACGACGGCGCCGCTGAGGGCCGTAACGATCGACACGGCGCTGAACCAGGCCTCGAGGTCCCGGCGGCGATCCACCTTTCGCGCCACGGCCCACGCCCCGACAGAGAAGCCCAACAGGAACCCCGCGAGGATGAGCGCGAAGGCCTGGGAGGTGGACAGCCCGTAGGTCGAGAGGATGCGCACCCACAGCATCTCGTAACCGAGACTGATGAAGCCGGTGAGAAACAGAAAAACCAGCATGTAAGAATAGGGCGACTGCTCGCCTGTCGCGGGACGCGTGGCTCCTGTACCTCGCTTGCTCAGCGCAATGATCAGGGCGACTGCGAAGTTGCCGCCGACGGCAATCATCAGCGTGCCGATCACGCCGAAGTACCGCACGAACAAAAAGCCGGTTAGCAGCGCGCCGGCGCAGGCTCCGAGGGTGTTGAGGTAGTAGATCTTGCTGAAGCTGGAGCCCAGGTTGGCAGGGTCGCGGAGGAAATACTTGGCGAGCAGCGGCATGGTGCCACCGATGAGGAATACCGGGGGCAGCAGCACAAACATCGACAGCAGCAGCCGAGCGACCGAAAGGCCATAGAAGCCGAGGTTGTTGTAGGCGTACTCGTAGAGATAGCGATAGACTGGTACGGCCTCAATAACCAGGTAGGCGATGAGCGAGGTCGCGGCAATCCCCAATTCCACGTACAGGTAGATGCGCAGCGGGTCACGGGCTCGCTCTGACCACCGGCCAAAGAAGAAGCTCCCCAGTCCGAGGCCCAGCAGGAATACCGCGACCACCGTGGCGACGGCGAAACTGCCGACCCCGAACACGAGGCCCAGCAACCGGACCCAGATCAGCTGGTAGATCAGCGCGGAAGCGCCCGAGATGAAGATGGCTGTAAAAAGCAGTCTGTTACCCAGGGTCCAAACCATTAGCACGAGGCCCCGGACCTGGTTGATACAACTAAGGTAAGGCCGTAGCGATCTACTACGTTTACTGACATTCCTTTGGTGAGGGTCCCGGTGTCATCCGCTGCCCGGATAGCCCGCCATGTTTCACCCCGTACCGAAACCTGGCCGTGTGAGGTCGAGTCGAAACCAGACAGGATGGTTGCCTGTTCAGACGCCGAATCGGAGACCAGATGCTTTTCGCCGGGACCGATATTTACCTTTGTCGGCGCAATAGCCTCCATCGAAGCCGCTATCGCCAGGTCCGCAAGGAACGTTGAAACTACTGCAACAGCGATGAGCGCCGGGATGCCCCAGTCTGTAAAATTTCTGGCAAGCAGAATCGTAGTTCCACCGACAGTTAACGAGGTCGGTAGAATGACCAGCCACCAGGTAAACGAATAGCGTTTCATCTACTCAAAGCTGCCTGCCGCCAGTTTGGCAGCCGAGTAGCCAGAAACGGCCAGAGCGGCCATATCAAGACCCGCAGAATTTCTCACTTTTTCCTCGCGACAATCCACTGGAGCGCTTTCCTTTCGTCCCATATCCTGGACTCAACAATCTTAAAACCACTGCCGGACACGAACGATTCCAGTTCACCGCTGGATAAACTACGTATTTTCGGTGCCAGCCCCAGTTTTTGAGCAAGAGTTACGAGCGATCTGAGCAGCCAGTTTTTCTCAGCAAAGCAAGGGGTCTCTGAGATCAACAAGCCGCCCGTTGCCAGTAAGTCGTTCAGTCTGGCCAACACGGTCGGAGCATCATCGACCAGATGAAAAACGCTAAATGCTATCACCGAGGAAAATGTCTGATTATCAAGACTGCGGTCGAACAGATCCTTTTGATCAAAAGCGGTGTTGCCTATTTCCCGTTCCCGCGCCTTATCTCTCGCCAAGTCGATCATTCTTGCTGCAGTGTCAATGCCATGCACCCGTCGGACGTGAGGCGCGAGGTCGAGACCGAATTCTCCTGAACCACAGCCGAAATCCAGCACCACATCAGAATGGCTCAGCAGTGCCTTGGCTGTTTCGATCGTCCTGTCATATGCAGCGTCGTGTTTCCTGACGGCATTGTCGTATTGCTGTGATCGTTTGTCCCAGAATTCAGTACTGTTCATCTTCAATAGCTTATCACCTGGCAGGCAGCCAACGACCAAGTGCAGACATCCAAGGCTCGGGAAGCAAAGTGGCTGGTTGACGCGATCGAAGGCCATTGGATTTGGGGTCTTGCAATTCATACAGCACTTTCCCAAAATTCAATCTCAGCCTGCCATTCGCGCAGGCGGCTTGAACCTGGAGAAAGAAATGTCGGAAGATCGCAAAATTACAGAACAACGTCGTCGTTTCCTGAAGCTTGTCGGTGGTGGCGCTGTTTTGATGCCCATCATGGGTCTGAGTGCATGCTCGGGCGGTGAGGACAAGGCACCCGCCGCTGCTGCACCCAAAGCTGACGCCAAGCCTGCGATGGACGCGCCGAAAATGACGGAAAAGGCCGCGCCCACCAAGCCCAGCGGCATGCCACAGATCAGTGAGGACGATGTCCAGGCAAAATCATTTAACTACGTTCACGATGCAGCCAGTATCGACGCCGCCAAGCAGCCGCGCTTCAAAGCCGGCCAGGCCTGTTCAAACTGCGCGCTTTACCAGGGCAAGGCGGGCGATGAGTGGGCTGGATGTTCGATCTTCCCGGGCAAGGCGGTTAAGGGAACGGGTTGGTGCACGGTATACGCAGCCAGGCCCAGCTAAAAATCAGCACGCCGACGCGCGCTTCTCGTTGATTAGCAGCAATAGCTCTGCGGCTGCCTCGGCATCGCAGAGCGCACGGTGGTGCTGTCGCAGCGTTATGCCATAGTTTTCGCATAGCGCTGCGAGGCTATAGGACTTGTGACCGGGGTATAGCTTGCGCATCGATGAGCAGGTGCAAAGCTTTGCGTGGCGAAAAGGCCTGCCGAGCCGCTTGAATTCACGCGCGATAAAGCCATAGTCAAAGTCTACGTTGTGGGCGACGAAAATTGCGTCCTGCATAAAGGCCTCGAATTCATCGGCTATATCCGAGAACAGGGGTGCGTCGGCAACCATCTCTGCCGAAATACCGGTCAGGCGCGTAATGCCGCTCGGTATTACTCGCTGCGGATTCAACAAAGTCTGGAAACGGTCGACGACCTCGCCGTTGATGACCTTTACAGCACCGATCTCCGTGACACGATGCTGATCGCCACGTCCGCCGGTTGTCTCTACATCAACAACCACGTACGCCTGGTTTGGATCAATAATCCAGCGAATACGGACGACGTCGGCACGGAACCCGGCATCGCGAAGCTGTTGCTGACGCAGCAACTGGTTTTGCCGCAGCTGGTCGCCGTCAGCCTTTATCTCTAAGAATCGCGCGCCATCCTTATCAATGACCAACAGGTCCGGATAACCGTAGCGCGCGTCTTTGTACGCCTGGCCCAGTCGACGCAGCATGCGCCGGCTTGGCTCTTGCGCTGCGTGGTCAATAAACGCGAACAGCGCTTCCAGTATCGCTCGGCGCCAGCGAAACACGCCGTTGGCCTTGCCATAGTTGGCGGTGCTGGCCCTGAGCAGTTCCGCCTTCAACAACCGCGGCTCGTCGATGATGGCCAGGCGACTCTCGACCCGTTCCGTGTTACGCGTGTAAAAAGTGCCATCCGCCAGCGACGAAGGCAGAAAGTCAAATGGCGAATGCAGTGTCGCAGAGTCATCAGCAAACAAATCATCCCAGAACAGAAGACCAAAATAGGTTCGCCATAGCAGGTTCTCGGTACGATAAGCGGCAAGCCCCTGCCGCTTGAAGTAGTCAATAGCCGCACGCTCGGGCGAACCGCTGTTGGCTTCGTCAATATCGATGGTCTCTGATGCCCGCAATTCATCTGTGCGCGTCGACGTGCGTTTCTTGCGAAATTTTCGGGCATACAGGTCCTCGGCCATGATGGCCTCGTCCTTGCTGCGTGGTTTCTCAATGCAACGTAGCAGGAGCTGTTCCGCGTCGCCGCGCTCATCAAGCGCCAACAAGACTCGCACAAGGCGCTCCGAGCATTTGGCAGACTCGCCAAGCGCGTACACCAGCCGCGCAGCGGACAAATCACCAGATCGCTCCAGCTCACGACCCAGCGCGTAAGCAAGCTTGTCCCTGGCGCTTGCACTGCTCGAGAAGTCCGGTTCAGGCCAGTTCGATGTGTCGTCGGCCAGACTCGCCAGGCCCGCTGCGTCAGCCGATTTCAATCGATGCAGCTGCAGCAAGTAAAAGTAGTTTTGTTGCGCTTCGACCCGGTCTGAATAACGCGGCTCGTAGTTTTCACTGAAGTCCTGGGTACGCACCAGGCCCAGATCGCGCATGGTGAACTGAGACAATCCATCCTGTACCCGACCGAAATACAGAAATAACACAAAGCGAATTTCGTCGACACGACGCTGAACAACCAGACGATCCGTATTCAGCCTTGCCAGGAACTCGCCGGCGGAGCAGTGCTCCCTCGCAAACCGAACCAGCTCGTCCTTCTTGAGCGACCGGCTCATGCCGGTGTACATGGGTAACAACACGCAACTGATTTCTGACTTGGTCAGGTGGCTTAATACGTGCAGATAGTGCTGCTCCCGGGGAGCACCCACCCAGCCCTCATCAGCCAGATCGCGCATTACCGTTCGTGTGTCTCCGAGCTCCGGGTATCGCAACTTGTTTGCAGCGAAGACCCTGCCTTTGCGATTGACGAGACGTACATAGAGGCACTGCGCTGGACGGGGCAAGGCCCGAAACTGACAGATCAGGTCGGCAAGCTGCTTCGGCAGCACGTGCGAATAGTGTCTCGAGACGAAATCGAGCATTTCCATGAAATGCTCGTGGTAATAGAAGGTCGGCAGCGGGCCACGTCGCGTTACCGGAGCCCAATTCGTCTGATCGTAGGAATTCTCGAAGCTCATGCAGAAAGTTCTTGTGGCGGCTTCCGCCGTGCAAAGTGGCCTTGCAACCTACCAAATCGGGAAGCCAGTCGGAAGCAGTCGCTCAGGCCGTCAGATAGAGCACCAGAATTGCGTACCCGGCGAATACAACTGTCAAATGCTCAAACCATGCTGGTCTCAGTGCGACCAGCAGCATCAGGCTGACGCCAACTATCTGAGTCATAAAGCGAAGATGCCTGTGGTACTGCGGGATTTCAATCGTATCGGGTACCTCAGGCGAAAAGGTGTCCGCCAAACCAGAAAAGGGCTCCATCGGTAGCCCTTGATTTGTATGGGAGTACAATGGATTTTCCTGTCCGGGGAGGGGACATCATGCAAATGCCAATTACACTCATGTATGCCAGCGTAATGGCCGTGTTCGCGTTGGTTCTTAGTTTTCAGGCCGGTGGCTTGCGCGGCAAGACCGGAATATCAGTCTTGTTCGGCGATCCCGCCAATATGGAGCTCGCCGAGAAGGTCAGGCGCCATCAGAACTTCCTGGAGTATGTTCCGATGGTGTTGATAATGTTCGGCGCTATCGAAATCAGCGGTGGCTCATCGATGTTTCTGTACATCGTGGGCGACCTGTTGATCATCGTCCGAATTGCCCATGCGATAGGACTGAAACATGACAATATGGCGCATCCGGGCAGGTTTATCGGTGCTGCCGGCACGGCGCTACTTACGCTGGTTACCGCCGGCTACGGACTATGGTTAAGTGTGGACTCCCTTTTTCTGTAGCCCGTGGAGAATTACGTGACGAAGAATTCGATGACATACGCGCCTGCACGCCAGGCGCTCCTGTTTGTCCTGGCGCTGATGATCCTGTCGGCCTGCGGAAAGAACGACGCCGCCACAAAACCCGTCGAAATCGCAGCATCACACACGTCCGAAGCGCCGGTCGTGGCCGACCGGCCCGAACTGTCGATCGATGCCAGTGCGTTCCGGTGTCTTGCGGATATGACGGCAATTCGTCATTTCTTCGTCGACAACCTGCTCGGCGACCTCGATGCGACTGTTGCCGTTGCCGAGGCTACCGACGGCGGCGTTTACCCACCGGGATCGGTTGTACAGTTGGTACCAACCGAAGTGATGGTAAAGCATCACTCCGGCTGGAATGCGGCCACGCGTGACTGGGAGTTCTTCGAGCTCGACGTATCAGCAGACGGTAGCAGCATTCGTAACCGGGGCTTCGTCGACGTCGTCAATAAGTTTGGCGGAAACTGCTTCGGCTGCCACATCAAGGCGGAGCCAAAGTACGACCTGATTTGCGAGCTGGAGCATGGCTGCGACACGATACCGGTGACGCGAGAGATGATTGCGGGCATCCAGGCGGCAGACCCTCGCTGCATTCAGTGAAGCCGTTGCCGGATGTCCTGGTCGCGATGGCGAGGAGGGCAATTACTCGTCGGAGTTAGCACAGTAAGGGGGGTTACAGTCGTGCGGCATGTCCGGAAAAGTCATACGCAGCATGTAATCAACCGCTGATCTGATGACGTCGTCGGGTAGTTCGGTTTTGCCGCCTCTCGCCGGCATCTCAAGATAGCCGGTAATCGCGTGGTCGAGGAGAACTGCATCCCACAGCTGTGAGCGATCACCCCAGTCCGCGGCGTCACCGGCAATGGGCGAGCCCAGCATGCCGGTCTCATGGCAGCCCGCGCAGTGTTGCTGGTAGGCGGACTCGCCGTTCATGGCGGTGAATCGATTTCCTGACGAGGCAGCGAATGTACCAGCCGAGTCATTCGAAGCATCGTGTGCGCACGCTGCGAGGACCAGCCCACTGGCGGTCAGGAGAATTATACCTTTCATAGCAGCACCCCCTTCACCACCATGTTGCTATCAGCCGAGTATGCCAACAATACGCATTCCTGCCTACGAATGAGGCTTGCGTCTCAGTGGAAAGTCCGAATGGAGTCGCCCAGCAGGCGAAACTCCTCGGCTCGTCGACTGCTCTTGCGCCAGACCAGGCCAATCGTGCGGTAGCTGCGATCGCCAATAGGGTATAGCTTCACTTTGGTGTTGCGGAGCAGCGATGATCCACGGGCCATCTCCGGGAGAAATGTCACGCCAAGGTCCGCATCGACCATTTCGATGAGCGTCAGCAGGCTGCTTGCGGCAAATTGGCTGACTTTTCGTGTATTGCGAATCTTGCAGGCTGCGAGCGCATGTTCCCTGAGGCAGTGGCCATCCTCGAGCAGCAGGATGCTGTCGGAGTCCAGCCGGCTGAATCGGTAGTTCTCGGGATCGACGTGTTCCGTATTTTCATGGCACGCCAGAGAGAATGCGTCCCGGAACAACGGAAGTTCCTCCACGCCCTGCATTTCCCAGGGCAGGGCGATCAACAGTACGTCGAGCTCACCCTGCATCAGGCGCGCATGAATACGCTGCGTCTGATCCTCGACCAGCAGCAGGCGCAGGTCAGGATATTGCCTGCGCAGCTTCGGCAGCACGCCCGGCAGGATGAACGGCGCGATGGTAGGAATGACGCCGAGGCGAAGCTCCCCGGTCAGCGGTTCTTTCTGTCCCCGTGCCGTCTCCACGAGGCTGTCCAGGTCACGCAGTACAAGCCGCGCCTGGACCGCAACCTGCTGTCCCGTCGCCGTAATCGTCACGTTGCGGTTGGTGCGGTCGACGAGCTGCGCGTCCAGCGTCCTTTCGAGCTCCTTGATCGCATTGCTGAAGGCGGACTGAGATACGAAGCATCGGTCGGCGGCACGGCCGAAGTGCTCGCTTTCCGTGAGCGCCACGAAGTACTTCAGCTGTTGTATCGAGGGTGACTTCATTGATCGATAAAATCGAATATAGTGAGATAATTAAACCATTTTAAATATGAACTGTCCATGCGTACGATATTCACATAAATCGACCCAAGGGAGAACGGCATGGAACTCAATACCGGTATCAAAAAGAAAGATCGCGAGACTATCGCGGCCGGACTGTCTCGGCTGCTCGCCGACAGCTATACGCTGTATCTGAAAACGCACAATTATCACTGGAATGTTACGGGTCCGCAGTTCAATACGCTGCACCTGATGTTCGAGGGCCAATACACCGAGTTGGCAACGGCGGTCGATGAAATCGCGGAGCGTATCCGTGCACTGGGCGTCAAGGCACCAGGTTCCTATTCCGAATTCGCGAAGATGACCTCGATCGAAGAGGGCCAGGGCGACGAGAAAGCCGAGGAGATGATTCGACAGCTCGCTATCGGACAGGAAACCGTCGTGCGCACGGCCCGTGAGGCCTTCCCTGCCGCCGATGCCGCCAATGACGAACCGACGGCAGACCTGCTGACGCAGCGCATGCAGATTCACGAAAAAAACGCCTGGATGCTTCGCAGCATGCTGGCCTGATCACTAGACCCTATAACTGGAGAAAACCAATGTTCAAAAACCTCGAAGGGAAGAAAATCCCGAACGCAACGTTCAGGACCCGGCAGGATCACGAGTGGGTTGACGTCGCAAGCAAAGATTTTTTCGCCGGGAAGTCCGTCGTGCTATTTTCTTTGCCGGGAGCATTTACTCCTACCTGCTCATCCTCGCACGTGCCCCGCTACAATCAGCTCGTGCCACTGTTCAAGGCGAACGGCATTGATGAAGTGGTCTGCGTCAGTGTCAATGACGCGTTCGTTATGAACGAATGGAAGCGCAGCCAGAATGCCGATCGTATTACGTTCCTTCCTGACGGCAACGGTGACTTCTCCGATGGCATGGGACTCCTGGTTGGCAAGGAGGACCTCGGTTTCGGCAAACGGTCGTGGCGATATTCAATGCTCGTGCGTGATGGCGTCATCGAAAAAATGTTCGTTGAACCGGAGGAGCCCGGCGATCCCTTCCACGTATCGGATGCCGATACGATGCTCAGGTACCTGGATCCGCAGGGCGAATTGCCTAATGACGTTGCCGTCTTCACGCGCGAGGGATGCCCGTTTTGCGTACGTGCGAAAGGAATGCTGCGAGATGCAGGCATTGCGTTCGAGGAGCTGGTGCTAAACCGCGACTACACCGATCAGACGCTGCGCGCCGTGTCGTCGAGTACCAGCTATCCGCAGGTGTTCATCGATGGCAAGCTCATCGGTGGCTCCGATGAGCTGCAGGCATGGCTGCAAAGCCGGCAGAAACCCGAGGCGCGCACCGCCGCGTAGCTTGAAACTCGCAGTCAAGCTGAAACCGGGCAGGCCAGCAGGGCTGCCCGGTTTCTTTTCTTATACAGGTCCGATTCTGGCTATTCATGGCTCGATGCCGGCGTATACTTCTTATCGAAGGAAACGCCATGATGAGCAGCAACGAAATATTTGAACGTGCCCGACTGTCACGAGATGCACGATTCGACGGCCGGTTTTTCATTGGTGTCAAGACGACCGGAATTTACTGTCGGCCGATTTGCCCGGCTACCGCACCGAAAAGCGAAAACGTCGCCTATTACACGACAGCCGCGGCAGCGAGTGAGGCGGGTTTTCGACCGTGTCTTCGCTGTCGCCCCGAATGTGCCCCTGGCACACCGGCCTGGGCAGGCACATCGACGACAGTGCACCGGGGTCTGCGACTAATCGCACAAGGCGCATTGGATGATGGCAACCTTGAACAGCTTGCAGACCGACTGGGCGTCACCAGCCGGCATTTGCGGCGCCTGTTCGGCAAGCATCTTGGAGCAAGCCCGCTGGCTGTCGCGCACACGCAGCGTTTGCACTTTGCGAAGAACCTCATCGACCAAACATCATTATCCATGAAGGATATTTCGATCGCGTCGGGATTCGGCAGCGTCCGGCGCTTCAACGACACTTTCAAAAAAACCTACGGCCGAACGCCTGGCGAATTACGACGGCGCCGGGACACGATCGCAACTGGCAGCGCTTTTTCAGTACAGCTGCCATACCGGCGTCCTTTCAACTGGAACGGCTTGCTCACGTTCTTCGCGGCAAGAGCAACGCCGGGCGTCGAGGCGGTGCAGGGTGCGCGATACTTCCGCACAGTTGTGATCGGCGATGAACACGGAATTTTGGAGGTGCAAGATTCTGCTGATCATCTATTGCTGTCACTGCATGGTGTTGGCACGAACTCATTGTTCTCGATCGTGCAACGAGCGCGGGGCCTGTTTGATCTTGACGCGCCTGCCGATGAAATTGCCAGGGTATTATCGGCGGATTCGAGGCTAAAGGCATTACTGAAAAAGAATACCGGTGTCCGCGTTCCGGGATCGTGGGATGGATTCGAGCTGACCGTGCGTGCGATTCTCGGCCAGCAGGTTTCGGTCAGTGCAGCAACGACCCTGGCGGGCCGCATTGCCAATCGATATGGAGAACGAATCGGGGTTTCGATCGACGGCTTGCCGGAGGCTCCCGACCGACTGTTTCCGGAGCCACAAAAGCTCGTACGTGCCAGGCTGGAGAAGCTCGGAATTATTGCGAGTCGTGCCAGCACTATCAGAAGCGTTGCGCGAGCCGTTGTCGATGGCACCTTGTCTTTTGATGCCGCTGCGTCACCGGATGACTTCTGTGAATCTTTGCAGTCGATCAGGGGAATCGGCGACTGGACCGCGCAATATGTTGCCATGCGAGCATTGAAGAATCCGGACGCATTTCCGGCATCCGATCTCGGGCTGCTGCGCGCGTTCGATCGCCCGGGAAAAGCTCGCATGCGACCGGGTGAACTGAAGAACCGAGCCGAGGCGTGGCGGCCATGGCGTGCCTATGCGGCATTATTACTTTGGGGCTCTGCAGCTGGAGCCGGAGGCTGAAGCATGTACTACTGTTACCTTGATACACCGATTGGTGAGCTACTGCTGGCTGGCGAAGACGGTGCCCTTGCGATGATCGGCTTTCCAAAAGGCTCGATGCGGCGCGACCCTGATCCTGACTGGATCTACAACGAAAGGCCGCTGGCCAAAGCGCGACAGCAGCTCGAAGAATATTTCGCGGGTGCCAGGAAGGAGTTTGACTTGCCGCTGAAGATCAGGGGCACGGAGTTTCAGGTCAGTGTACTGGACGCGCTTCAGGAGATACCGTATGGCACGACCGCATCCTACGGCGAAATTGCAAAACGCATCGGCAGACCCAGAGCCGTTCGCGCTGTTGGTGCTGCCAACGGTCGGAACCCGATACCAATTGTCGTGCCGTGTCATCGGGTCATCGGCAGCAGCGGTGACCTCACGGGATTCGGCGGCGGTCTCGATACGAAAGCAGCATTGCTGAGGCTGGAGGCCGAGAACACGCAGGACCTGTTGTAGTAGGAGCGCGCCCCGGCGCGCGAGCAATAGCAGCAGCCGCCAGGCCGCAAAGAAGTGTCGGGCGCCGGGAAACAGCTCTATAGTACCTTGCCTTCCATTGCGCGAACGACATCTGATGGTTGCACGCCGTCAATTAGTCGGTCGTCTGATTGCAAGCTTTTGAACCTCGATTCAAGCGGCAGTACGCCAGCCCAGATCGGAATTTCGTAGTCTTCCTCTTCGTCCTCGGGCATGCCTTTCGAAATCTTGGCCGACGCCGATTCGATGTCGAGCGCAATAATGCCCGTTTTCTTGACTTCGTTCATGAGCGGCTTCCTGAGCTCATCCCAACGGCCCGGCATCGTGCATTCTGAGATAACGCGCAGTGCATGCAATTTCTCGCCGTTGTCCTCGATCAGTCGCGCCGGTCCAAACACGGTTGCCGAGCGATAGTGCATTGAAGAATTGAACGCAGATCGCGCATAAACGAGGCCGTCCACATGAGTGACGTTCAGACAGGCAGTTCCGGTGCTTTGCAACAGACGGATCACGCGTGCCTTCCTGGCGCCGTGCAAAAACAGCGTCTCGCCATCCCGGCCATACAGCATCGGCACGACGACGGGCAGGCCGTCTTGCACGAATGCGACATGCGCAAGCATCGCGGAGTCGAGAATTGCATGCACTGTCGTTTTGTCATATGCCGCCTTTTCGCGCAGCTGGCGCACCGTGTTCTGTTTGCTAAGCGGGTACTCCTTGCTCAATGCAGACGCTCCTTAGAGAAACTTTGGCGCCGGGAACAGCGCAACCAACGACAAAAGATCAGGAGAGCGTGGGCCGGCTCCGGAAAAAGACCGACCGTTTGCTGCGTCGAACGACCGACAATCATGCTGTCGGTCAAGGCGCAGGTCCCCACAACGACTTTTGTGCTGGCAAGACTACCTTTTTCGACGTCATCCGTCGCCGATTTTACATTTTTGGCCTAGATATAGTGGATTATTCGCCTTCATACACAAGATGTAGTAGCATTCGGCCGGTACCAATCCGGTACGCACGGAGATGAGATGTAGGAAGGCGAAGCGGGCGAATCGCCATGCCGGATGCATGACTCAGAGGCGGGTGCCGCGTGAACCCTCTCAACACGCCACCTCATTGACTGATTACCTGCAAACAGTCATTGCCGACGACGAAGCGAATTGCCAGCCGGGCCAGGGATTGCGCCGAATATTATCGCGACATTGACGTTTCGATTTTTCGAATGCCAGCTGAACCCAGCCAAATACATTTTCTGCTTACTGCGCCGCCCAGATTCTGGGCGGCTTTTTTCTTGGAGCACAAGGTAATCAAATGACGAGAACAGGAATTTCCTGCATTTTATTCGCTCTCGTGTTGGCCGCTTGCGCGAGCGGGCCGCCAGAACTACCTTACCCGGCCTTCGTGCAGGTCGATGAACTCGGCGACGTTTTCATGGCCAGCCTGCCCGGGATCCGGGCCAAGCAGATGGCCGGCGATCCGCAGACACGGCGCACGAGCAATCGTATTGATTTGCCGCCCGACTGGAATGGTACCAGCGGTGGATCGCCCGGCCGGTCGCTGGAAATCTTTGTTGTAGCGGGACAGATGACGATCGCGGATGTTGAACTGCCGCGCGGCGGTTACGCATTTCTCCCCGCCGGATCGTTAGGGTTTAATCTGCGTACTGCCGAAGGCGCCCGAATCCTCTATTTCCTGAACGACGTCGATCCCGAATCGGTCATTCGGTCACCGATCATCATCGATTCCGGACTGCTCTCGTGGGAGGGTACGGCGATATCGGGAGTGTCGGTAAAGGAATTGCGCAAGGATCCCGGCAATGGCGCGAAAACCTGGATGCTCAGAGTGGCGCCCGGCGCACTGTTGCCATGGCAGAAATCGTCAGCCGTACGGGAGGGTTACCTTCTCGCCGGAAGCTACCAGCACAGCGAATGCGTGGCCGGGGAAGTACACACCTGGCAATATGTGCCGGGCGGCTATTTTTACAGGCCTGCGGACACGATCAACGGCGGGCCGGAGTCCGCTGCATCCAGTGAATCTGTTTGGTTGTTGCGGGAATCCAGGGAAGGCATGCAGGAAACCGTGCCGGCGTGTGTCGTTCAGAACGAACCATTGTGAATGCGGGCTCAGCGGGGCAGTTATTCTGACGTGTTGAGATTATCGAGCCGAGAACGTCCGTAACGGTTCGTCTACTTCTTTACGAGTTTTGTTATGCGCTTCCCCATTGCCATCAGTTTTGTCAACGTACTGGTCGGCACACCACTGATCTCGTCATACCATTGGCTGGTCGAATCGACAAACTCCAGCATGTTGTGAATGCGTTGTTTGGTTATCGGATCTGTTTCCTTCTCACCGTCAACTTCAGACGCACAGTTCCTGAGCATCGTCAGGGTTGGATTTAATTCCCGCTGCTTGCGTTGCTCGATGATTACGCGAAACAACTCCCAGACGTCGTGCAATGATTCGAAATAGTCGCGCCGGTCGCCGAGAACATGAGTCATGCGCACAAGGCGATAACTCTGTAACTCGCGAATACTCGTGCTGACATTGGAGCGTGCGACCGACAGAAGGTCGACGATCTCATCGGCCCGTAACGGTTTCGGTGACAAATAGAGGAGGGCCTGAATTTGCGCCACGGTGCGGTTAGTGCCCCAGCGCGTGCCCATTTCACCCCAGTGAAGAACGTACTTCTCGATCGCGGGAGTCATCTGCATGAGAAATTTCCGTTATTTCTGTCGAGACTGAAATTACCGACGGACCCCCCAATAGTCAAACACCTCCCCTCACCGAGCCGCGCTCGTCGCTCCGAGACATCCTTGGCGGTCTGGCGACCGCCGCGTACGCTTCGCGCCCTGGGGGGCGCTCCCGCAGGCACACCGTTTGCCAGTGGCGGCGAGTGCGGGGTGTCTTGCGAAGCGACGTTGCGTAAGCGGGAGCAAGCAAGATCTCCCCGTGATCGACGCCGCCCCCGGATGGAGGGTGATTGTTCTTGCTACGGACTAATCGCCGTAACCACGACCCGGCGTGGCGCGGGCCACCCCTCGAGCGTCTTCGACGGGTCATCCGGATCGAGCGCCTCGCGCAGCGACTCGAATGGCATCCATTCCGTACTGCGCTGCTCGTCGGTGGTCGTTACGGACTGATCGATGATCTCGATATCCCGAAACCCGGTGCGCCGCATCCAGGTTGTCAGCTCGGCAATTGTCGGCAAAAGCCACACATTGCGCATGCGCGCGTAGCGATCTTCCGGCGTGCACGCATAGGACTCCTCGCCCGGTACAAAAATGGTTTCGAGAACCAGCTGTCCACCCGGACGCAATGTCGTTTTGAGACGCTGCAGATGATCGATCGGAGATCGTTGGTGATACAGCACGCCCATGGAAAACGTGGTATCGAACCTGTTTCTGGCGCCTGGAGTCTCCTCCAGGCGAAGCGGCAGGACGAACGTGAACGGATCATGTTCAAACGTATTCACTGCGAGAAACTGCATGACGTAAAGGAGCGTCGGGTCGATGCCTATGACCACGTGCGCGCCGGCTTTGCGCATCTGCAGGGCGTAGTAGCCGTTGCCACAGCCGACGTCGAGTATGTTGCGATCCTTGAGCGGCAAAACCGCCCCTGCGAGGCGCGCCCACTTTCGATCGCTGCGCCATTCCGCATCGATTTCAATGCCATTGACGTTGAACGGGCCTTTGCGCCACGGCGACAGGCCCAGCAGCAGCTCACGTAGCCGTGCGGGTTCCGATGAGGCCGCGGGCAAGGCCAGCAAAATTTCCCGCCAGCGCTCGTAATCGCCGTGCCCTCTGGCGGACATTCGAGTCTCGAGCAGCGGCTGCAATACGCCGGGCCAGTCGGCAAGGCCGATCTTGGTCAGGCCGTCGGCCAGCGCGTCAGTATCGAGCAGGTCGACCATTGTTATCGCAACGCGACGATCGAAACGAAATTGAAATATCGCAGCCAGACGGCCGAGTGCAAAAAACCGGCGGCTTGCAGGCGGGCACGATGTGCCGCAACGGTCTCCGGAACGAGCACGTTCTCGAGAGCCGCCCGCTTCCGGCTGATCTCGAGTTCGCTGTAGTTGTGGCGCCGTTTGTGTTCATGGTGCAGGTTAACGAGCAGCTTTTCCATTTGCGGATTCTCGTCGACGACTTTCTCCGACAGCACCAGTATTCCGCCTTCGTTCATGCCTTCGCAGATGCGGCGCAACAAGGTGTCGCGATCGGCAGGTTCCACAAATTGCAGCGTATAGTTCAAGACCACCATCGACGCATTGACGAACTCTATCTCGCGGATGTCGTCCAGGACAAAATCGACGTCTGTCGTCAAGCCGTGCAGGCAGGTGTCCTGGCCGACTACTTGCTTGCAGCGCTCGAGCATGGCTGGCGCGGAGTCTACCGCGACGATTCGACAGCCGGGTTCCTCGATTCCCTGCAGCATCGCGATCGTAGCGGCACCGAGCGAACAGCCGAGGTCATAGCAATTGGTGCCCGCGCGGACGTAGCGCGCCGCCAGCGAGCCGATTGCCTCGATCGATGCCGCGTATCCGGGGATCGAGCGCCGCAGCATGTCCGGAAACACGCGGGCCACGGCGTCGTTGAAGCGAAACGGCTCATTGCCCTGGTTGGTCTTGTAAATGCGGTCTTCAGCCATTCTTCGTGAGCCTGGTCGGTGGGACTACAGCCGATCCCGTGAGACAATCACAGCTATGCTACGCGAACTTCACGAGGAACTCGGCATTCCCGAGGACTATGGCCTCAGCGGCCGCAAACCCGCATTCGAAGAGGCGGTCGACCTTGTCGACGTCGGCCCCAACCTGGTCGGCCTGATGCAGCGGCTCACGCCCGAAACCGCGGCCAAATGGGCCGAAATGGTCGACGCGGCCGCCGCAGACGGGGTCACGCTGCTGATCGTTTCCGGGTTTCGCGGCATCGACTACCAGGCACGGCTGATACGCAAAAAAATCAATGCGGGTCAGACGGTTAGCGAAATTTTGCAGGTTAATGCGGCGCCCGGATTCAGTGAGCATCATACGGGGCGCGCTGTCGACATCGCGACACCCGGGTCCCGGCCGCTCACCGAGGAGTTCGAGGACTCCGACGCGTTTCGCTGGCTCCGCAGGAACGCCGCTCGCTACGGGTTTTCGATGAGCTACCCGCGCGAAAATCCCTACGGTTTCATCTACGAGCCGTGGCACTGGGCCCGGCAGGGCTGAAACCTCGTCAAAGCCCCGTCGGTCAAGGGATGCAGCGCGGTTCGGCGGTCTGTCAGAAATATAGAGAATCAGTCGTTTAGCTGTTGACAGTGGAGCAGCGGAATTAGACAATGCCCGGCTTGCGTACGCGGAGGGGTACTCAAGCGGTCAACGAGGGCAGACTGTAAATCTGCTGGCTATGCCTACGTAGGTTCGAATCCTACCCCCTCCACCAGATGATGGTTCGGCTGAGGGAGGATTCCAGGCCGATGCCAGCCGCGCGAGACACAGACAGGAATAACATGACATCCGGACGGTTTAAAAACTAAAGACTGTCAGGATTTTTGCACGCCCGAATAACGTAACACGGCGCGGGCGCGTGGCGAATGATCAAGGCTCGTTACTCCTTAGTTTAGGTTGCGGGTCAGTATAAGGCGGGTGTAGTTCAACGGTAGAACCTCAGCCTTCCAAGCTGATGATGTGGGTTCGATTCCCATCACCCGCTCCAAATTGGAAGCTTTTGTTACGACCGGGAACGGCCCACACAGCGAATTGCCC
>JABDOQ010000091.1 GCA_013043165.1 Woeseiaceae bacterium
CGGTTCAGCCAGCTGTCGCAAAAGAGTGGAAGGCGGCTACCGGAAACACCATTCTTCAGGGCTACGGCCTCACAGAGACTTCTCCGGCGGCTATCGTCTGTCGCGTCGATTCGGAGTTCACCGGCACCATCGGTCTGCCAATACCCTCGACGGAAGTCATGATTGCGGGTGAAGACGGCAACCCGCTGCCAGCAGGCCAGGTTGGCGAAATCTGCATAAAGGGACCCCAGGTAATGGAGGGCTACTGGCAGCGCCCGGCCGAGACAGCCGAGGTGATGTTTCCCGGGGGCTGGTTGCGAACCGGCGATATCGGGCGCATGGACGACAACGGTTACTTTTACATCGAAGACCGTAAGAAGGATATGATTCTTGTCTCCGGTTTCAACGTTTACCCGAACGAAATCGAAAACGTTGTCGTCGAACTCGATGGCGTTCTCGAGGCCGCTGCGATTGGCGTTCCCGATGAGCGCTCCGGTGAAGCCGTGAAGATCTTCGTGGTGAGAAAGGATAGCAGCGTGACGGAGCAGCAAATTCTTGATCATTGCCGAAAAAACCTGACAGGTTACAAGCGGCCGAGACTTGTCGAATTTCGCGATGAGCTGCCAAAGACCAATGTCGGGAAAATTCTCCGCAGGGCACTGCGAGACTGATCTCGGGGGAGCCGCAAATGCCCGCAAACAGACTGCTGTCCATCCTGCCTATGCTGCTGCTCGCAGCGGTTGTCGGCGCCGCTGTCCCCAGGCCGCTCGACCCGGTCGTGGTCGCACCACATATTTACGAGCTGGTTTTCGAGAACGACAAAGTTCGTGTGCTGCGGCAGACCGTCCGCAATGGCGAAACGTCAGCATTGCACGGGCACCTGGATCGCGTCATGGTTTACCTGCAATCCTGCGCCTGGCTGGAAGACGACGGTGCCGGCGGCGAACAGATGCAGCTTTTCAAAATCGGCGACGCCGTATGGGCGCCGGCGGAAACACACGGGGGCACGACGGCCGACGTCGTGCAGGAATGCAAGATCCTCGAAATCGAGCTGCTGTAACGGCCGCCGCAGGAGATGTAAGGAATGACCGACTATAGACTGACGTATTTCGATTTCGACGGCGGGCGCGCAGAGCCCGTCCGAATCGCTTTTCACGCGGCAGGTATCAAGTTCGAGGACAATCGTATCTCGTTTGCCGAATTCGGGAAGATGCGAAAGACCACTCGATTCAACTCGGTTCCGGTGCTCGAAATCGATGGCGCAGCCGTTACCCAGTCAAACGCCATGTGCCGGTATATTGGTAAAATGGCAGGCCTGTACCCTGACGACGACCTGCAGGCGCTTTATTGCGACGAAGCGATGGACGCCATCGAAGATCTTCTGCACGACATTGTCGCTACTTTCGGCCTGCAGGGCGACGAACTCAAGCGCGCAAGAGAGAAACTGGCTGACGGCTGGCTGTCCGTGTATTTGCGCGGGCTGGATGAGCTCCTGACCCGCGGTGGAGGAAACTTCTTCGCCGACAATCGAATGACTGTCGCTGACCTGAAGGTTTTCATGCAGACCAGGTCGCTGCTCGCCGGCACCCTGGACCATGTGCCGGCAGATATCGTTGAGCGGCTGGCGCCGGGGCTGGTCGGGCACAAGAAAAGAATTGAAAGCGACCCTCGCGTGGTCGCCTACTATGCATCCCGCCAGGAGCCCGATTCGTAAGGACAGTACCTCATTTAGGTATTCGCTATTAGAATCAGAGACGCCATAGAACTTGTTCTGCTGGCCGCCGTGTGGGGTGCATCATTCTTGTTCATGCGCATTGCGTCGCCGGAATTCGGGCCCGTCGTTCTGGTCGAACTGCGAGTGCTGATCGCAGCCCTGGTTTTGTTGCCGGTACTGCTGGTTCGAAAAAATTCGGTGAGTTTGTCGCAAAACTGGAGAAAGTTGGCATTGCTTGGTGTCTTCAACTCGGCAATACCATTCTACCTGTTCGCCTACGCGACGCTGACCCTCACCGCGGGTTATGCATCGATCCTGAACGCAACCGCACCGATGTTCGCGGCCGTAGTCGCCTGGCTATGGTTGTCTCAAAAATTGACAGCACTGCAATCTGCAGGACTGGTCATCGGCATCGTCGGCGTCACCGTTCTGGTCTGGCCAAAACTATCGTTCGGAATTGACGGTGCAGCCATCGCAATTGGAGCAGGATTGCTGGCCTCGTTTTGCTACGGCATTGCCGCTAACTATACGAAAAAATACGTGGGGAACGTGGGCTCTTTGTCTATCGCAACCGGTAGTATGCTTGCTGCCTCGCTATTCTTGTTACCAGGTGCCCTTATCTACTGGCCGCAGCATGCGATATCGACGGAAGCGTGGATCTCGGTAATCGCACTGGGTGTCGCAAGCACCGGCTTTGCCTATATCTTGTATTTTCGACTGATCCGAAATATCGGGCCCGCAAAAGCCATAACGGTTACCTATTTGCTACCGGTATTCGCGGCCTTCTGGGGAGCTATCGTACTGAGTGAGGAAATTACGCTCATCATGATAGTCGGCGCCGCCATCATTTTCACCGGTACCGCATTGGCGACCGGCATCATTTCCAGGCGAACAATCTAGGACGCGTAACTCATCTGCATCACGAAAAAGCGTGCCGCCGTTCGAGCAGCGGTCGTTCCCGACTCTTCAGAATTTTGAAAAAGCTAGTCGTGGTACTGCGGGCTGAGCTCATGCACTGCGTCAACCAGCACACCGAGATGCTCCGGAGCGATATCCGGCGTAATACCGTGTCCGAGATTAAAAACATGCCCCGGCCCATGACCGTAGCTGGCTAACGTATCGGCAACACCCTGCCGTATGACCGCGGGGCTCTCGCGCAGAGTCGCCGGATCGAGGTTGCCTTGCAGCGCTACCTTGTCTTCGACATACCGGCGAGCGGTTCCCAGGTCGGTTGTCCAGTCAACGCCCAGCGCTTCGCAACCGGTATCAACCATGTCGGCAAGCAGCGCGCCGGCACCCTTGGTGAACAGAATGACCGGAATCCGCTCGGCGCCTTTGTCGCGAGCAAGGTTGTCGACGATCGTTTGCATGTTGGCGAGCGAAAAACGTCGATAGTCGTCCGGCTCCAGCGCCGAGCCCCAGGTATCAAACACCATGATTGCCTGCGCGCCCGCTTCTATTTGTGCATTCAAATACTGTACAGTCGTCTCGGTCACGATATCGAGCAACGTCAGCAACGCTTGCGGGTCTTCCTTCGCGAGCCCCCTGATGGTCTTGAAATCCCGACTTGAGCGGCCCTCAACCATATAGGTCGCGACGGTCCAGGGACTGCCGGCAAACCCGATCAGCGGCACCTCACCGTCCAGCGCCTTCCTGATCGTGCTTACGGCGTCGAAAACGTACCCGAGCTCCGAGCCGACATCCGGGACCGACAGTTTGCGAATCGCCGCGGCACTCTGCACCGGTCGTTTGAATCGCGGCCCCTCTCCGGTCTCGAAATACAGCCCGAGCCCCAGCGCGTCGGGCACCGTCAGGATATCCGAGAACAGGATCGCCGCATCCAGCCTGAAGCGCCGCAGTGGCTGCAACGTCACTTCGCACGCCAGCCTGGCGTTGCGGCACAGGCTCATGAAGTCGCCGGCTTCTGCGCGAACCTCGCGGTACTCGGGCAGGTAGCGGCCGGCCTGCCGCATGATCCAGACCGGCGTGCGCGCCGTAGGCTGGCGGCGCAACGCGCGCAGGAATACATCGTTCTTCAGCTCCGCCATCACGTGCCCACCTCGGCGGCGATTGAGGCCTGCATGGCCTCCGCAGCCGCGCGCGGACTCTCGGCGTCACGAATCGGACGACCCACAACTATGTAGTCGGCACCGTTCGAGAATGCTGTCTCGACCGTGACGACGCGTTTCTGGTCACCCATCGGCTTGTTGTCGACCGGGCGAATGCCGGGCGAGATGACGAGTAGCTTGTTGTCGACGTGCTCCCTTAGCCTGGGTACTTCGAGACCCGACGAAATCACGCCGTCGCAGCCGGCTTCAAGTGCCCGCCTGGCGCGCGAGAGAACCAGCGATTCCAGGTCGCAGTCGAAACCAAGATCATCCAGGTCGCCGCGATCCAGGCTCGTCAGTACCGTCACACCCAGTACTTTGAGGCTGTCGCCCTTGTTTTCCGCGGCAGCCTCCATGATCGACTGGTTGCCGTGCACCGTGACAAACGATGCACCGCGATCCTTGAGGGACCGCACTGCAGAACCCACTGTCGCCGGGATGTCGAAAAACTTCAGGTCGCAAAACACTTTCTTGTCGCGTGCGAGCATCCAGTCGAGCAGCTCGAAGTATTCCCCGCTCATCATGAGCTCGAGCCCGATTTTATAAAACGTAACGGCAGCGCCCAGCTCATCGGCGAGCGCCCTGGCCCGATCGCAGTCGGGTACGTCCATTGCAAAAATGAGGCGGTCATTATTCGGAATGTTTTTGTGCTTCACGGAAAATCCTGCATTGCTGGCGCGTGGGAATTGCGGCGCATTCTATCAGCCCTGAATGCCCTCGTGGGCCGCCATTGCATAGCGATCCGTCATTCCCGCAATGTAGTCGGCAACAACCCGCGCCCGGCCGTGCTCGTCAAGACTGGCCGCCGCGTCGGCGAACTCCGGCGGCATGCGCTGCACGTCCTCGGAATATGCAGTGAACAGATCGTTGATCATGACCTGCACTTTGCGCGTCATCTCCAGTTTTTTTTCGTGGCGGTACAGGTGCTCGTTCAGGAAGCGTTTCAGCGATACGTGCTGTTCGTAGACGCCATCCGACATCGACACGAGCGGCTTGCCGGCACTGCGAACGTCATCTATCGACTCCGGGCGCTCTTTCTCGAGGCGCCGTCGCGTCTCTTCGATCAGGTCCGTTACGACGGTGCCGATCATGCGACGAATAATTTCATAAATGAGCCGGCGGTCTTCGAGTTCCGGATACAGGGCATGTACCTCAGCGTACTGGATCTCGAACAGCGGCTGCTCGCGAAGCTGATCAAGGCTCAGCAGACCTGCCCTGAAACCATCATCCACATCGTGATTGTTGTAGGCAATGGCATCGGCAACGTTCGCAAGCTGTGCTTCGAGGCCGGGTTGTTTGCGTTGCAGGAACCGTTCCCCGACATCGCCGAGCTCGCGCGCGTTACGCGCTGAACAATGCTTGAGAATTCCCTCCCGCGTCTCGAACATGAGGTTCAGGCCCGGGAAATCAGCGTACTTCGCCTCGAGCACATCGACCACCCGCAGCGACTGCAGGTTGTGCTCGAAGCCGCCGTAGTCGCGCATGCAGTCGTTCAACGTGTCCTGGCCGGCGTGGCCGAAGGGCGTATGGCCGAGGTCGTGAGCCAGGCTGATCGCCTCGGTCAAAGGCTCGTTGAGATTGAGTGCGGCGGCGACGCTGCGGGCTATCTGTGACACCTCGAGCGAATGTGTCAGGCGGGTACGATAAAGATCCCCCTCATGATTGACGAACACCTGGGTCTTGTAGACCAGGCGCCGGAAGGCCGTCGAATGAATGATGCGGTCGCGGTCGCGCTGGTATTCGCCCCGATACTTCGGGGGTGGCTCGTCATAAATTCTGCCGCGACTCTGCGATTCATCGGCGGCATAAGGTGCGAGGCCCGCCGTAGCCATCAAGCCCCGGTCCCTGTCAGCGCCTGCAGCCTGTCCCGATCATAGTCGGTGCTGACGCAGGCCTCTCCGAGCGAGCGCAACAAAACGAAACGCAGCTTTTTTTGCTGAACTTTCTTGTCCAGGCCCATCGCCTCGAGCCAGCGCTCGCGGGCTATGAGCGGCGGTTCGGTTGGCAATCCCGCTGCCGCAATCAGGTTTTTGAGGCGCGACTGGTCTGCGGCATCTATACCGCTCAATGCAGCAGCCATAAGCATGCCCGCCGCGACGGCTTCGCCGTGCAGCCACTCACCGTAGCCAAGGCAACGTTCGATCGCGTGGCCGAAAGTATGGCCGAAGTTCAGAATCGCCCGTCGACCTGTCTCTCGTTCGTCCTCAGCAACCACCGTGGCCTTGATCTCGCAGGAGCGCTGGATCGCATAGGCAAGTGCTTCGGGATCTTTCCCGAGCAGGGCGGCCATATTGGATTCAAGCCATGCAAAGAATGCCGCGTCACAGATCGCGCCGTGCTTGATAACTTCGGCCAGGCCCGCCCTGAATTCCCGCAGCGGCAGCGTGTTGAGGGTATCCGTATCGATGAGGACGGCCCGCGGCTGGTGAAACGCGCCGACCAGGTTCTTGCCTTTTTCATGGTTGACGCCGGTCTTGCCACCGACGGAGGAATCAACCTGCGCCAGCAGCGTTGTTGGCACCTGGATGAATGCCACACCTCGCATATAACAGGCTGCCGCGAAGCCCGCGATATCGCCGACGACACCGCCTCCCAGGGCAATTACCGTGGTGTCCCGATTGGCGCCCGACGCGACCAGCGCGTCCAGAATCGTTTGCATGGTCGCGAGCGTCTTGAATGCCTCGCCATCTGCAAGGCTGATGCTCGCCACATTGCGCCCGGCCAGGTTTTGCCTGAGCTTGTCGAGATAGAGCGGCGCAACCGTTTCGTTACTGACGACAAGACAGTCGGGTCCGTCGACATAGTCCGCGAGATCGAAGTTACCGTTCATGAGCCCGCGGCCAATGATGATCGGATAGCTCCGGTCACCGAGATCGACATTGATAGTCTTCATACGGCGCTAGGTTACATGAATGTGGCGGCGCGCTCCTACGAAACCTTCTCGATGATCTCGCTTGCGACCGAATGAACCTTGCGACCATCTGTGTCGACAACGAGATCGGCGATCTCCCGATATAACGGGTCACGTGCAAGCAGCAGCTGTCCGAGTATCTCGCGACGATCACCGTTCTCCAGCAAAGGCCGCTCGCGACCCTTCCTGGTGCGCGCAAACTGCTGATCGACAGTCGTATAGAGGTACACCACAAAGCCACGACCGCCAAGACGGCTGCGGCTCTCCGCATCCACAACCGCGCCACCGCCGGTGGCAAGCACGACACCATCGATGCCGGTCAGGTCGTCGATCACGGCCGCCTCGCGCTTGCGAAATCCCGCCTCGCCCTCTTTCTCGAATATGAACGGGATATCCACGCCTGTCCGCGCTTCTATTTCATCGTCACTGTCCATGAAGGACAGGTGCAAGGTCCGGGCGAGCTGCCGGCCCACGGCCGACTTGCCTGCGCCCATCGGGCCGATGAGGAAGATGTTCTTGGGGTGTTTCATCTGGTGATCGTGTTTTCTCTGTTTTCTGCCAGGGCCCTCAAAGAGAAAGCCAACCCGAAGGTTGGCTTTCCGGAACTTCAGCGGAGCAAGATCTTAATAAACGGTCGCGCCTTCCTCGAGAATGCGCGGCGTGACAAAGATCAGCAGCTCGGCCTTGTTGTCGGTGCGCTGCTTGCTGCGGAAAAGAGCGCCGGCAACCGGAATATCACCGAGGAACGGCACCTTTTTCACGGTCTCGCGGCGTTCTGTTTCATAAATGCCACCTAATACGACCGTCTGTCCGTTAGCGACAAGAACCTGGGTCTCCACGGAGCGCGTATCGATACTCGGCACCGTACCGCCCAGACCGCCTGTCGAAATAATCTCGCCGACGTTGTCCTTGCTTACCCGGAGATCCATGATGATGTTGTTGTCCGGCGTAATTTGCGGCGTAACAACCAGCTCGAGAACAGCCTCTTTGAACTGGATCGTCGTCGCGCCGGAAGATGCCGACTGCTGGTAAGGAATTTCCACACCCTGCTTGATCGTCGCTTCCTTCTGGTTCGCCGTGATAACCCGCGGGGTCGATACGATCTCGCCGCGGCCCTCGGCTTCCATTGCCGTCAGCTCGAGGTCGACCAGGTAGTCATTCTCAAGTACGGCCAGTGAAAAACGGCCGGCCGCATCGGCAATCGGCAGAGGAACATTGTAGCGGTTGCTGAGCGACGGGTACTCGAGCAGGAACGGGCTGGTCGGATCAGCCTGGTTTTCAAGATAGGTACTGATCATATTGTCGGTACCTGCGCCAGAGCCGCTTATCGTCGTGAGGCCCGTATTGCTCTCGTTGAATGCGGTTACACCCAGGCGAATTCCCAGGTCACGACTGAAATCGTCGTTTACCACAACGATGCGTGACTCGATCAGGACCTGCTTGATCGGAATATCCAGGGTTCTGACCATGCGCCGAATGTTTTGCAATCGCTCAGCCGTATCCTGGACCAGCAGTGTGTTGGTGCGATCATCGACACCGATGCTGCCGCGATCCGACAACAACGGGTTGCCGCCACCACTAGCCTGAATCAGCGCTGCAAGATCACTTGCCTTGGCGTAATTGACCTGCAGGAACTCGGAGTATGTCGGCTCCAGTTCGCTGATAGCGAGCTTGGCCTCGAGATCGGCGGTTTCGCGCGCCGCAATCTCCTGCGCGGGCGCGACAATGATTACATTGCCGTTCTGGCGCATGTCCAGGCCCTTGGTCGTCATTACGATATCCAGGGCCTGATCCCAGGGAACGTTGCGCAGTCGAAGCGTTACGTTGCCCGAAACCGTATCCGAGACAACGATGTTCTTGCCGGAAGTCTCCGCAAGGAGCTGCAACACAGCGCGTGTCTCGATATCCTGGAAGTTCAGCGTCAGGCGCTGTCCTTCGTATTCTTTGGTTTCCGAGAACAGGCTCGATTCATCCGTGCTTTGCTCGGCTGCGGGGTTGATTTCGATCGTGAATTCATTATCCGACTGATAGGCGAGCTGCTCATACTTGCCCTCCGCCGAAATAACGATGCGTGAATCGAGGTTCGTGCGCAGCGTGTCAACGGTCGTAACCGGAGTCGCGAAATCCATCACATCAAGACGGCGCATCAACTCAGCGGGCAGGCTGGTGTCCTTGAAGACAGCGACGACACGGCCACCTTCCTGGCGAATGTCGACCGGCGTTGACGGGTCGGTCAGGTTGACGATGACTCGGCCACCGCCATCACGCGTGCGACGAAAATCTACGCTTGAAATCGCACGGCTGCCAGGTGCGGCGTAAGAACGGGTGTCGGATGCCGGCGCGCTGGCGAACTGGGTGGTGCCTGCGCTGTATTCATCCCCGCCACCGAGGGTAACGATTACCGTGTTGCCGCTGCGGCGGGTCTGGTACTCGACCATGGTACCCAGGTTAAGCACGACTCGTGTACGGCCGTTTGCTTCAGCTGTGAGCACCGTGTCGAGCGGCCCAAGATTCACATCGCGGCGGCGCGAGCTCAAGCCCAGCGTCGTTTCAGGCAGGTCGAGCGCAATCCTCGCAGGATTCTCAATCGTGAACGCCAGCGGCTCGGGCGCCGTGTCGCTCATGATCAGCTTCAGCTCGACGCGCTGGCCGGGCAGACTCTGCACCTGAATGTCCTGCAGCCGGTTACCTTCCTGTGCGCTGGCAGTAGCGCCGCAGAAAAGCAGCAATGCTGCCTGTGCCAATGCGGCCAGCTTAATCACCGTCATGCGATGACCGACCGTCGGTTTGCTTTTGAGCATCATTCCAATTACTCCCAGTTCCATTCAGGTGTCAGTCTGAGAGACCGACCGCGGCATCTCTCTCGATATAGCCGCCGATTCCATCAGAAATTATTTCAACCAAGGTGATTTCCGATTCAGAAATTTCCGTAATTCGTCCGTCGTTTTGCCCTACGTAATTGCCGGGAACAACGCGGTGAATCAATCCGTCTGATGTTTGTACGAGGCCGTACATGGTGTCGCCCATGTACAGCGTTCCAACCATGCCCAACGTATCCAGCGGAAAGTTCTCAAGATACTCGCGACTGCGGTCCCGATCCGGGCGCGTGCCACCCGAAATGCCGCTTGCCTGTGGGGTGTCAGGTACGAACGGCGAACGCAGACCCTGTGCATCAGCGACATACGTGAACACTTCGTATGGCGTAATTTCAGGCAGCGGTTCAATCCGGCCGCCCGGCTTCGCCTTAACTTCATTTATATACTTGTCCAGATCGTCCATGTCGCCCCCGCATGCTGCGAGTACGATGGCTGACAGGATCAGAACAAGGCCGTGTCTAATTATTTTGGGGGCGCGCATTATCACTGTGCCTCCTCGTCGAGATACCGATAGGTTTTAGCGGTGACCTCGATGCTCAGGCTGTCGAACTCATCCTTGTCCTCTTTCGTAATGTTGATGTCATGCAACGTCACGATTCGAGGCAGTGCAGCAATGCCGCTTACAAAATTGCCAATCTCATGGTATCCGCCCGTTAAGCGTATCTTGATGGGCTTTTCGGCGTAGAAGTCTCTCGGGACCTCGCCCTGTGGAACAAACAGCTTTTCCTGCAACCCCGCTGCGAGGCCTGTTTGCGAGATATCCACGATCAGGCTCGGTATTTCGGTCTTGCCCGGAAGCTGTCGGAGCATCGTGCCGAAAGACTGTTCGATTTGCGCAAGCTGCGCTTTGTATGCGTCGTAGTTGGCGGCTTTGCGCTGTTTATTCTCAAACGTCACGCGGAGCTGCTGCTCTTCTTCCTGCACGCGGTCAAGCTGCGGTGCCTTGTCCTGAATAATGAACCAGTAGATGCCGAGGCCCAATACGACCGCAAACACTATGACGATTACAGCGATACGAAACGGTAGCGGCCAGCGGCCAACGTCGTTAACGTCCAGGCTCTGAAGTTCTTCAATAAGATTCATTCCGCCTCCTCCGCTTCGCCATCCTTGCGCGACTGTTTCAGGTAGACGATGAATTCCGCCTGGCGGGAAGCGCCGGACTGTTTGGTTTCCACCCGCTCAACCTCGGGATCAGTCAACCAATTCGACGCATCAATCTGGCGCATCAATGCCGACACGCGCGTACTCGATTGTGCTACGCCACGAATCTCGACGCGCGATCCGGTCTGCTTCATGCCGGTAAGGTAGACGCCTTCCGGCAATTGCCGCACCAACTCATCGAACAGATGAACGATTTCCGGGCGGCTCTTCTGTAGTTCCTCAATGATTTCCATGCGGGCAAGCAGACGTTCTTTTTGCCGTTCGAGACCATTGATCTCGGTAATGCTTTTCTCAAGCTCGACGATCTCGTCAGTGAGCCGCTTGTTGCGCGATTCCTGGCCAGAGATCATCTGTGAGTATGCAAAAATCGTAGCGACAACAACCGCGATTGCGGCAACCACGGCACCGCCCGTAGCAACACCGAAATCTCTTTGGCGTTTCTTGCGCTCTGCCTCGCGCCAAGGGAGTAGATTAATACTAGGCATATTAGTCAAAGCTCCTTAGTGCAAGGCCGCAGGCTGTAAGAAGTGCAGTCGCATCTTTGTTGACGCCCTGTGACTTGGCTTTAGATGAAATTTTCATTTGTCCGAGCGGATCACCTACCTCGGTAGGAATACCTACGCGACTCGAGATGACGTCGGCTATGCCCGGAATATTCGCGCAACCGCCGCAGACCAGGATCATATCCGGCTGCTCACGACCACCGCCGGAAGCGAGGTAGAACTGCAGTGAGCGGCTGACCTGCTGCGTCATGTCGTCAATGAACGGCTCCAGTACTTCGGGCTGGTAATTGCTTGGCAGGCCGCCCTGCTTCTTGGCGCGGCCCGCGTCTTCCATCGACAGCCCGTAGGTGCGCATGATTTCCTCGGTCAGCTGCTGTCCGCCGAAGTTGAAGTCGCGCGTATAAACGACCTTGAGATCATAGAGTACGCTGAACGTCGTGCTGCTGGCACCGATGTCAACAACCGCTACCGACTGTCCAATGCCACCGTCGGGAATCTGGTGGCTCAGCAGGCGACAGGCATTTTCCAGGGCGAATGCCTCGACATCGACAATCTTGGTCGCAAGGCCCGCCGCCGTGACGGCGGACTGGCGCTGCTCCACATTTTCGGTTCGTGTCGCCACGAGCAACACGTCCATGAGTTCAGGGTCTTTCTCATTCGGCCCAATCACTTCGTAATCGAAGCTGACCTCTTCCATCGGGAATGGAATGTACTGGTCGGCCTGAATCTCGACCTGTCCTTCGAGGTCTCGCGCGGAGAGACTGGAGGGCATTTGAATGACTTTGGTAATGGCCGCATCACCACTGATGGCGACGGCCACATCGGTTGCCTTGGCCCCGGCCCGCTTGACGGCGCGTCGAATTGCTTCGCCGACTGCTTTCGCATCGACGATCGCTTTTTCGCTCACCGAACTGGGAGGGGTAGGCTCTGCTGAGTAGGACTCGACCCGATAGCGCTTTCCACTCTGGGTAAGCTCAATCAGTTTGACCGACGACGTCGTGATATCGAGGCCCAGCAATGGCTGTGATTTATTGCCAAAAAGCACGTATTTTTCCTTCTAAGTCGGTAAGTTGCGAGCCAATTGTAGGTTGGGCCTTAGCAATTCGATTTAACTATATATCAATAAAATGTTAAATAAAACGTGACTTTGTTCACGATCCAACAATCCCTATAGTAATGCGGCTTGATGGGCACATTCCGTGAACCAGTCGGCGACTGTGACTGAGACTCGTTATTGCAGCATTCAGCGATGCGCGTCTATCATCGACCGCCTCAATCAAGTATGCAAACAAGCACTGCCCTGAAAAAGCCACATTTCCTCCACCCGCCGACCATCAGCATACCCTTATATAAAGTGAGCCAGCGCCCCGATAAACAGGGATGTTCGGCGGAAAACGCCAGCAACTATGCATAAACCACCGAAAACAAACAAGAATCTACGTCACATCCGCAGGCGACGGCTGGCCAGAAGCCTGATAGCAGTCCTTGGCCTCGCGGCCAGCGGCGCTATTGCGGGGGTCGCCGCCGTGATCGGAGCGTATTACTTCGTGGAGCCCGGCTTGCCCAAGGCCGAGACGATTCGGGATATTCCGCTTCAAATCCCGCTCCGAATCTTCAGTCGCGACGGCTACCTGATATCGGAAATCGGTGAACGGCGGCGCATCCTCGTCACTTTCGAGGATCTGCCCCCGCACGTCGTACATGCGTTTATCGCGGCCGAAGATCGCCGCTTCTTCGAACATCCGGGCATCGACTACCAGGGAATTGTACGCTCGTTTGCGCGATTGCTAAGAAGCGGCGAGATCAGTGGTGGTGGCAGCACGCTAACGCAGCAGCTGGCGCGCGATTACTTTCTTACACGTGAACAACTGTTCACAAGAAAGCTGCGCGAGGCATTTCTTGCCTACAAGATCGAGCAGGAGTTCAGCAAGGAACAGATCATGGCGCTGTTCCTCAACAAGATGTTTTTCGGTCAACGCGCCTATGGTGTCGCGGCCGCAGCACAGGTGTACTTCAACAAGAACCTCAGGGACGTCAACGCGGCTGAAGCTGCGACCCTCGCCGGTGTTCTACCGGCACCTTCGCGATACAACCCGGTTTACAGCGCTGCCAACGCAGAAATGCGCCGTGGCTACGTACTCGGGCGGATGCACGATATTGGCCATATTGACGATGCCGCTTATGCCGATGCAATGGCGTTCCCGATGGAGTCACGATTGCATGGAGCCGCGGTTGAACTGAACGCACCGTTTGTCGCCGAAATGGTACGCAGTGACATGCTAAAGCGTTATGGCGAGGATACCTACACAGCTGGCTACCAGGTCGTCACCGCCCTCGATTCGCGGCTGCAGACGGCAGCCAACTACGCGTTGAGAAACGGGCTGCTCGAGTTCACGCGGCGGCGCGGCTATCGCGGCCCGGCGATGACCATTGAGCTCAGCGACGAAGTCCTGGCGTCGCCGTTTGAACAATGGCCGATCGAAATCCGCGAACTGCTCGAGCAATACGCCCCGGGCGGTCTCTCTGTCGCGCTGGTTACGGACCTTTCGGAGAATAACTCGGCGACCGTGTTGCTTGGCGGTGGCATCAAAGCCACCTTGCCCTGGAGCGGTATCGCGTGGGCCAAAGCCTTTATCGATCGCGAAACAACGGGGCCGGCACCAGAGGCCGTGACCGACGTACTCTCGGTTGGTGACCTTATATACGTGATGCCAACGACAAGCGGCAGCTGGGCGCTGGCCCAGGTGCCGGAAGCACAAGGGGCGGTCGTAGCGATCGATCCATACGATGGCGCCGTAGGAGCCCTTACGGGTGGCTTCGACTTCACCATGAGCAAGTTCAACCGCGCCCGACAGGCCTATCGTCAGCCCGGCTCATCTTTTAAACCGTTCATCTATTCGGCCGCACTCGAAAACGGCAATACGCCCGCGACCATCATTCTGGACGCGCCCGTTGTCATCAATTCATCGGAACTCGAGGCTGTCTGGCGGCCAATCAATTACAGCGGTCGATTCTACGGACCGACGCGCATGCGCGAAGCGCTGGTTCGTTCGATGAACCTCGTTTCCGTTCGACTGCTGCTTTTCAACACGGGTATCGGCAATGCCGTTCGCCATATCGAAAAGTTTGGCTTCGGCGACGCGGCGCTGCCGCGCAATGGCTCCCTGGCGCTGGGCGGCGGCGCTGCCTCGCCGCTCGACATGGCACAGGGCTACGCCATAATTGCCAACGGCGGGCATGCGATTAAGCCCTATGTAATCGATGCAATTTACGGGCCCGAGGGCGAGACCCTTTATCGCAACGAGCCGGCCATCGTCTGCGACAGGTGTGTCGCGGAAGAAACAGGCGATCGATCGGGCAACAGGACAGGTCCCGAAATGTCGCTGGACGCCATGGCTGATGTAGCGCTCAATTACCGGCCGGACGCAAACACGGCGCCCGAGCTCTTCAAGGATGTCATCACCGCCCCGCAAACGCTCAGTCCGCAGAACATGTTTCTGGTTCAGGACATGATGCGCGACGTCGTGCGCCGCGGCACGGGCCGTCGCGCAATGGCATTGGGCCGTAACGATCTATCAGGAAAAACGGGAACCTCGAATGACCGGCGCGATGCCTGGTTCGGGGGCTTCAACGCCGACCTGGCCAGTATCGTCTGGGTTGGCTACGACGACGACCGCCCGCTTGGCCCGGGCGAAGAAGGATCGAGGACCGCACTGCCGATCTGGGTCGAATTCTCGCGCATCGCACTGGCCGGCCTGCCGGAGAACCAGATGCCGATGCCCGAAGGTATCGTCTCGGTTCTTATCGATCGCGAGACCGGCTGCCCGGCGCGTTCAGGCCAGCGAAACGTTGTGTTCGAGGTTTTCCGCGCCGGTAACGTACCAGAGTGCGAATTCGTCGAAGAATTGCCCGGCATTTTCAACGACGCGTCAGGTATCGATGCGCCGCCTGAAGAAGAGGGAGAGGAAAATGGCGAGGAAAGCGAGCCGCTCTTCTAACGCAATGGGCCGACCAAAAAACAGTGAGACCGAACGCGCGCGGCAGACCGTGGCACAGGAAGCCGCGCGCATCATTGTCGATCACGGCATTCGCGATTATCGGCTTGCGAAGCAAAAGGCGGCCGACCGGCTGGGAATCGCCGGACGCGGCGCGCTGCCCGGTAATGCCGAAATCGAGGCGGCGGTCGTCGAGCACCTGCAGATTTTCGGCCGTGAAGCACATGCCGATCAATTGCGCCTCATGCGGGTCGCGGCGCTCTCGGCCATGAAATTACTCGCGTCGTTCATGCCGCGACTGGTCGGGCCCGTACTCGTCGGTACCGCGGATGAAAACTCGGCGGTTAACCTTCACGTCTTCGCCGATAGCCCCGAGGCCGTCGCGCTCGAGCTCGGCGACATGGGAATCAGCTTCCGATCCTACGAACGGCGCTTGAAAAGCCGCCGCAACCGCGTCGAGACCTTTGCCGGTTTTGAGTTTCATCACAGCAATAGCGCAATCCAGGCAACCGTGTTCCCGGTTGATGGAATTCGGCAGGCGCCGATGAGCCCGATTGACGGTAAGCCCATGAAGCGGGTCGATTCGGATGCTGTGCAGCTGTTGCTCGAACACGTTTAGCCGCACCACCTACCACTTATCACCATCGTGCGTCTGACCGCGGCGGCCAGCCACCATTCTGACCGCGGCGTCGATCGCCGGGGAATCTCAGTCGCTCGGACAGCTGCTTCGCAAACTCGCTTTATGAGACACCCCGGCACTCACCGCCGCTGCTCAATCGTGTGCCCGTAGGAGCGCCCACCGGGCGCGAAGCGAAGCGGCGGTCGCCAGACCGCTTGAGTTCGCTACCGCTTTTCTATTGGCGTGTAGTTCCGCTGTGCAGGCCCGGTGTAAAGCTGTCGCGGCCTCGCAATCTTGGCCGCCGGATCTGCAATCATCTCCCGCCAGTGTGCCGCCCAACCCACCGAGCGCCCAAGGGCAAACATCACCGTGAACATCGAGGTCGGAATACCGAGGGCCTTGTAAATTATCCCTGAGTAGAAGTCCACGTTCGGGTAAAGGTTTTTCTCGATGAAATAGTCGTCCTTGAGAGCAACCTGCTCCAGCTCCTGGGCCAGGTCGAACAAGGGCGTGTCTTTGCGGTCCAGTCGCTGCAGAACCTTGTGGCACATGTCCTGGATAATCGTTGCGCGCGGATCGAAGTTTTTGTACACGCGGTGTCCGAAGCCCATCAGGCGGAACGGATCCGATTTGTCTTTGGCTTTCTCGACATATTTCTTAATCTGGCTGGTGTCCCCGATTTGCTCGAGCATTTCGAGCACCGCCTCATTGGCGCCACCGTGTGCCGGTCCCCAGAGTGCAGAGATGCCGGCAGCGATCGCCGAGTAAGGGTTTGCGCCGGAACTACCGGCCATCCTGACCGTCGATGTCGAACAGTTTTGTTCGTGATCGGCATGCAGTATGAAGAGCAGGTCGAGCGCTTCGGAAGCGACCTCGTCGATTTCGTAGGGCTCAGCCGGCACCGCGAACAGCATGTGCAGCAGATTCTCAGAATAGTTCAGGTCATTGCGCGGATAAATAAACGGCTGACCGATATTCAACTTGTAAGCGGCGGCGGCGATGGTTGGCAACTTGGCCAGAATTCTGTGCGCGAAAATATCGCGGTGCTCAGGGTTCGACGCATCCATCACGTTGTGATAGTAGGCCGACATGGATCCGACAACGGCCGACAGCATGGCCATCGGATGCGCGTCATAACGGAAGCCTTTGAAGAAGTTAAGCATGCCCTCGTTGAGCATCGTGTGCCGGCGAATCGTCTGTTCAAACTTCTCGATCTCAGAGGCAGTCGGCAGATCACCGTGCAACAGCAGGTAAGAGACCTCGAGGAAACTCGAGTGTTCGGCAAGCTGCTCGACCGGGTAACCCCGGTACATGAGGACGCCCTTCTCGCCGTCTATGAAGGTTATGTCCGATTCGCAGCTGCCCGTCGAAACGAAGCCCGGGTCATACGTGAAAACGCCCTTGGTCTTGTAGAGCGCCCCGATATCGATAACGTCGGGACCGGCGGTGCCGGTGCGTATGGGCAGTTCCATTTCGTTGCCGCCAGGGCCGATCAGCCGGTAAACGTCCTTGCTCATCTGTTTTTCCTCGATGTCCGTGAATCAAACCCTACGAGCATAGCAGAGCGCCCGCGACCCGAGGAGTCGTGGAATAACGCAATGAGACCAGGGTTGCTGCCGAAACAGCGGCTGGTTTTCAGCTCATGCCGTACTTGCGGCGGAACTTGTCTACGCGTCCGCCAGAATCGACGATCTTCTGCTTGCCCGTGTAGAACGGGTGGCAGGCGGAGCAAACCTCGATCAGGAGATCTTCGCCGAGCGTCGAGCGCGTCGTAAATTCGTTGCCACAACTACAGGTGACCTTGATGGCAGTGTAATTGGGGTGAATGTCGGCTTTCATTTTGGCTCTCCGGAGCGCGCTACTTAGCGAAAAGGCCGCGTAGGATATAGCGAAGCGCCTGCCGCCGCAAGCCCCGTTTGTTATCCACAGAAGCTGTGGATAAGACTGTGGATGCAAATTGAGTCGATGCCCTAAGGTGCGGATTTTCAAGCGGCCTTGTTAAAATGACTACTTTATGTCCATTTTTGTTTATCGTTAAAAATCATAGGGATACGGACCTTTCGAGACACTCGAAGTGAATTGAGGCGCCTCATACGCTGAAATTTAAGGTCCTCGAGAATCGTTGTGCATAAATAGCCACTTCGGAAATTTTCGCTGGTGCGACTTGAGTCGCGCAATAGCGCGTCAATTATCCGCCACGAGCGTATCTAGGGAGCACCATTACGGTGCGTCCGGGGCAGAAATTCAGCCTGCAGGTCGTTTAAGAAACGCCGGCCGAGGCTGGTTGCCCGCCACCTTGTATCCGCATCGCGGACGACCAGCCCTTTGTCTCGAGCCGGGCCCATGATC
>JABDOQ010000110.1 GCA_013043165.1 Woeseiaceae bacterium
CAACGGAGAAGTCACCGGAGATCGCCGAGACCGCGTCGTTGTAAGGATCGGCAACGTTACGCGCAATCACGTTGGCGCCGGTTACGGGCGTCGAGCCCAGCACCGCCGCGCCCGAGATGGTGGCGAAATCCGTCGCGAAACTGGCCGCCGGATAGAGTTCCGACAGCGTCGTCGCATCGTCTTTGTGCAGCGTTGCCGTGCCGATCGGTGGCCCGTAGTAGAACGGATACATCGTCTCCACGACCTCGGTGAACGGGTTCGGGACCGGGTCAAACGTGCCGTTGGGCGTGGGGCCGCTGTCATCGCCGCCGACTGAGCCGAGATAGATCTGACCGTTGACGACGGTATGGCCGAGTCCGCTGTAGTGGCCGAACTCATGCACGGCAACATCAAAGCCCGCCGTGGGATTACCGGCAAAGGTCGGGCCGATCAGGAGCGCCACACCTTCAGTAGCCTCACACGTCACTGTGTTGACCCATCGAATGCCGGCAACACCAAGAACGCCCGCGGGAAAGCCAAGTGTCGCGCCGGCAGAGCCGTCGAAATCGAAGATGATCGGGCTCAAGCCGTCAGGTGAAGGTTCTGACCAATAGGTCAGTACATTGGCACCGGTAACGTCTACCGGCAAAGGACCAGCATTCACATAAGAAGCTGTGGCCGTCGGCACGTCCTCCCAGACCTGGAAGGCATCGGCTACCAGTTGAACGGCAGCGGCATTGTCTCCCGGCGTCACCAGGTCGCCCATATCAGGGTTGTAAGGGATGTTGGCGCCGCCGCCGCCCCAGACAAACGCCTGGCCGGGCGCACACTGCGCGATCGGGCCGCCGGCAAAAGCGGGTGTTGACAATACAAGGGCAAGGGCCCCGAGGACAAGATTCTTTATTTGAGTTCTCATTGTTGTCCTCCTGCAATCTCGGCGCGAATCATGTTGGCAAGCTCGGCGTAAGCAACAGCACCCTTGGCCGGCATGCTGGTACCCATGTCCTTGAACAAGCCCAGGTTTTGCAGCTGGTTGGCCGCCAGCTCATTGTCGTCAACCGTGTTGATACCGAAATAACCCTGCCCCAGCCCGATCGTATTCGAGAGGCCGTAGGCATTGGGGGCGTTGGTAAAGAAAAGGTACTCGTCACCGACCTTGAGGCTAGGCGGTTCAGGTAGCAGCGAGAGCTGTGCGAAATCGCCCTGGACCCTGACGTATGGCTTGTTGGTGCCAGCCACCCGGAGTATGGCAACGCGCTGGTCGCCCTTCTGTTCCTCGACCTCGCCCTTGAAATGCTCGGTCACGAGGATCTTGAAGGTCGTCGTGGCGAGACTCGATCCGTTTATCTCGACATTTTCAATCTTTGTCGATGTCACCTTACCGCGGTAGATTCGATCCGCTTCAGCCACCATCTCCGACAGGTTTTGATGGCGCACAAACGTCTGTCCCGACGCAAGCACGGTGCTGGGAATCGCGAGAATCACAGCCATAAGCACCCCGAGAGTGCCGGTTACTATTCTACGTCGCATTTCAATCTCCTTAGGTCCCACAGGGTTCAGGTCTTGGCTCGGCGAAACAAACCGACCATCGAATCACGAATAGTGCTCGCTTCGGCAGGTGATCGCCTCAGACACTCCCTAACTTAAGTTGGCCCCGCAGCAATATTATTCATTCTGCATACTACCGGGACATTCATACGTACTAATGCGTATGCACGCATTTATAATACAAGCTCGCTAGTTTCGCCAGTAATGTTTTTTTTCAAGCCCTGTTGACATCTACATCTACATGTCTTTTCAGCGGCCGCGATTTTATCAGTCACTTAACGGGGATTTTTCAATACGGTCTTAACTGGCAAGCCGCAAAACCTATAACGCCTGATTCTTTTTTGTACGATAGACTGCGCCGATGACGCTTTCGATTCAAAAACTCCTCGTGTTGTTCGTTGTTGCGACAATTTTTTTGCCGTTGCCTGGCGCGACGGCCGCGGATTATTCCCAAGCGCTCGAGTTGCTGCGGCGACAGGATTACGCGCGTGCCGAACCGCTGCTCCGCGAAGTCCTTGCGCGTAAAGCCGATGCCGAAGCGGATTACCTGCTCGGATTCCTGTTGATAGAGACCTACCGCTTCGAGGAGGCCGAGCAGCATCTCCTTCGCGCGGTTGCAGCTCGCCCGCTAGAGGATCATTGGCTCATGGTGCTGGCCAAGAGCCAGCTGGAACAGGGCAAAAATATCAATGCCGGCAAGACGTTACAGCAGGCGATCAATCTTGATCCGCTACCCGGCTACTATCACGCACACGCGATGACGGCCTTGAACACAGGCGACTTCGACGCGGCCGAGGCCAGCCTGCGCGCCTGTATCCAGGAAGATCCTGAGCACAACGACGCGCTGTATCGCCTCGGTGGTCTCTTGATTGACAAGGGGCGTGGCGAGGACGGCATCGCGTTTCTCGAACGCGCGCGGACACTGAATCCGGACAACGTGGATACGCTATATGAACTTGGCGCCGCGTATCGTCATGCCGGCCGACGAAATGAAGCCGAGAAAATTCTCTACGCGGTCGTTGCGCGCGTGCCCGGTCACGTTGGCGCTTTACATAATCTGGCACGCGTGTTGATCCAGTCCGCCAAGTATGAGGCGGCAGAAGAAGTGCAGGAAAAATTTCGCGCGATGAGCAAGCTGCGCGACGAAATCGATTTCAACGAGCAGGCTGTGCGCAAGAATCCCGACAACATCGATGGTCGATTGCACCTGGCAACGCTGCTCCTGCGCGCGGGTCGCACGCAGGACGCGCTCAGTGCATTGCTGGCCGCGCGTGTGCTTGCACCACGCGATGCGCGCGTCTATCGAACGCTCGCGACGGCGTATCGCGGCCTCGGTGATGAGAACAATGCAGAACGTGCCGAGCGCTTCGCAACGATGATCGGAGGGTAGCGTCGTCAATTCGAGAACCAAACTGTTAATCGCCTGCGTGATTCCGCTGTTCGGCGTAGCGGCCTGTTCGGGCTCGAAAGACACCGACAAAACAGCCGCACCCGAGAACGCAACAGTTGACACGAACAACTATTTTCGTGACGTGGCAGCGGCCGCCGAGCTCGACTTCGTGCACGTCAATGGTGCCAGCTCGCGAAAATACCTGCCCGAAATCATGGGCGCGGGCGGCAGCGTGCTCGACTACGACAATGATGGCTGGATGGATATTTACCTGGTGCAGTCGGGGCAGCTGCCCGGCTCCGATGTCGCAGTTTCCGCAGGCGGCAACCGGCTGTTCCGCAACCGCGGTGACGGCACGTTCGACGATGTCACCTCGAGCGCCAGGGTCGGCGACACGGGCTATGGCATGGGCGCTGCAGCCGCCGACTACGACAACGACGGCGATGCGGACCTCTACGTCGTGAACTTCGGCCGCGACGTGCTCTACCGCAACAACGGCGATGGTACCTTCACCGATGTCAGCACCGCGAGCGGCATCGACGATCAGGCCTGGGGTTCGAGCGCGGCATTTTTTGATGCAGATGGCGATGGCCTTCTCGACCTCTACGTTGTGAACTACCTCGAATTTGCTGTCGCCGATCACATCGACTGCGGCTCGCCGAGCGAGGGCGTCTTCTCGTACTGCCATCCGGACGTTTACGAGATGCAGGCTGACGTCTTCTACCGCGGTGACGGCCAGGGGGGCTTTACGGACGCTACCGCGGCGTCCGGTCTGCTCGATACCTCCGGGCATGGCAAAGGACTGGGCGTGGTCGCCTCGGACCTCGACGACGATGGCGATGCGGACCTATACGTGGCGAACGATTCGACCCCGAATTACCTGTACCGCAATCTTGGCGACGGGCAATTCGAGGAGGTCGGCCTGTTTACGGGCACCAGCCACAACGACGATGGCATGACCGAGGCCGGCATGGGGACGGATGCCGGCGACGTCAACGGCGACGGCCTTCCGGACCTGATCGTCACCAACCTGAGTGCCGAAACCAATGCGCTGTACCTCGGCGGCGAGGACTTTTTCGATTACGGCACGCGCGCCGCCGGCCTGTACGAGGGATCGCTGATGCCGGTTGGTTTCGGCGTGGATTTCCTCGACGTTGACAACGACACGGACCTCGACCTGTTCGTCACCAACGGGCATGTCATCGACAATATCGAACTGACCGACGACTCGCAGTCGTTCCGCCAGCCGTCACAGCTGTTCCTGAACGACGGCACGGGCCGCTTCAGCCTGGTCGACGCGGGCCTTGCCGGCGACATCGCAAAGCCGGGGGTCGGCAGGGGCACGATGACCTTCGATTACGACAACGACGGCCGCCTGGACGTCGTCGTGACGAGGAACAACGAGGCCGTCAACCTGTACCGCAACGAATGGCAGGGCAGCGGTAGCTGGATCGGCTTCGAGCTGCGGGGGAAAACGGGGAACCGCGATGCGATCGGCGCGAGAGTCACGGTCGAGGCGGACGGACGGCGGATGGTCGAGGAGAAAAAGGCGGGTTCGAGTTATCAGACCAGCGGCGACCCGCGCCTGCACTTGGGTCTGGGCAATGCCGACATTGCGACGCGCGTCACTGTGCGCTGGCCCGGCGGCGGCGAGGATGTATTCGAAAACCTTGCCGGCGGGCGCTATTACCGCCTTGTTGAAGGCGCTACTGCTCCGGCGCCTCTACCGGAACCTTGACGGCAGCGGTTCGCAGCTGTCGCCATGGCTTCTCCTGGCGATAAGCTTTCAATCGCATCGCGAGAGGCCCTGCATTGTCGCCGGCCGCGATACGCTGCATTAATTTCACGGCGTTCTCGAAGTCGCCGGTTTCTGCGAGGGCGGCTGCCATGATATCGATCATTTGTGGCTGCTTCGGGTAAGCGCGGTAAACGCGCTGCGCAAGTTGCATCGCCTCCGCACCGTTACGCAGTTCGTCATCGGGAGAGGTTGCCAGTTCCCAGGCCAGCGCGGCGACCAGGCGTGAGCTGTTCGGCGCGATCTCGAGGCCGCGTCGCAGGGATGCGATCGCCTCGGCATGTTCGCCTTGTCCGGACTGCGTCATCGCAATGCCGTAGATTGCGCTGAGTTCGTTCGGATTGATCTCAAGCACTGCGCGCCACTGCCCGATGGCAGCAGCCGGATCCCCGCTTCGTGCAAGCTGGGCCGCCAACGCATTTCTGGCGAACAGCAATCCCGGGTTCAGCTGCAGTGCTTTCTCGAAATAATCGATCGCTTGTGCCGATTCCTGTCGCTGTTCGGCGATCATCCCCAGATTACCGACCGCCGGCGCGAAACCCGGGTCGATCTCCAGCGCTTTCCTGAGATGTTGTTCGGCTTCGTCGAAGCGCCCAAGCTGCAGGTACGTAAAGCCTGCATTGTTGAGCAGGTCGACATCGGACGAATCAATCTGCAGGCCCTTTAGGTATGCCGCCAGGGCTTCGTCAGCGCGACCCTGGCCAGCAAGCGCGCCACCGAGATTCGCATAATATCGCGCACTTCCGGGGTTCGATTCGAGCGCCGCCCGAAACGCTTTCTCGGCTTCCGCGAATTCGCCGCGTTTGGCAAGGCTGACTCCTCTTAGCGCTATGGATTGTGCACTGACGGCCAGCGACTCCATCGCCTGCGCCACCGGGTCGGGTGCGCGCGTCGTATCCGGCCAGGCTTTGGCTAACAGCGATTCACGCCGTGCGGCGTCATCGTTACCGAGGCGTTGGTAGGCCTGGGCCAGCAGACCATAGATCTCGCCGTGGCGCGGCGATAACTTTTTCGCGCGCTGCAGAAGCGTTACCGCTTGTTCGGCGTCGCCCGACAGCAGCGCCAGCTGGGCCAGACCGTAGAGTGCGTGAGACGATTCGGGATCGGCGCTCAGCGCCTGCTGGTAGGCCTGTTCGGCGCCGCCCTGCTCGCCGAGACGAATGAGTATGTCGCCAAAGTTGATGTGGATTGCCGCGCCTGTCGGCTTCAGTTCGATCGCGTGTCGAAACAATGGCAACGCGGCCTGCGGATCGGACTTGGCGGTTGCCAGGGCCGCGAGATAAGGCCAGCGCCAGTCGCCGGGCGCCAGCTGCATCGCCTTGTCGTAAGCCTCGATCGCCTGGGTGAACAGGTCGTGCGCGTGAAAAACCTGGGCAAGCCGCGCCCAGGCCTTCGCGCTGTCCGGATCGGACGCGACGGCCGCGCGGTACTCGCGAATGCGCCCGGCTACCTGCGGCTCCATCGTCGAAAGGTCGACCTGCGGGATCAGGGGACCTCCCCTGTCGGTCAGGTAAAAAGCAGCAGCAGCCAGCAGCACGATGACGGCGGCAACGCCGAGCCACATGAAGACTGTTTTGTGGCTTGTTGCGCTCATGGTTCCAGCTTACCCTCGCCGCGCTGCAATGTAATAGCCTGATTCGCTGCAACACCCGGGAACAGTTCGATCGAGCCGTCCGGCCACGTGACCCGAATCTTGTCGGTCCTTGCCGCAGCACCCAGTCCGAAGTGCGTTATCGCCTCCGATGAAGACAGGTAACTGTTACAGCTCGATACGGGGCGAATCATTCGCGAGCCGTCAGCGCTCACCTCTACCGTTGCGCCTATCGCATCTCTTTTGAGTCGTGGATCTACGGCGCGAAGCATGAGCCAGCTCTGCTTGCCCGGCAGGTCGTTGCGAAACAGCCTTGCGGGACCGTGGCCGTTGCTGACGACGACGTCGAGGTCGCCATCACCGTCGATGTCGCCCGTGATCAACCCCCGGCTTACACGGGATTTCTTGCAGAAGTCACCCGCAGCGGCGCAAGCATTTTGCAGCCGTCCATCGCCCTCGTTCACATAAAAGAGGTTTGGCTCGCCGTATTCCTCCTCGAGGCGACTGCCTGCTGCGGAATGCGGAGGCCCGTCGTTGCGCGTCACCCGGCCATTGGCGACGGCGAGATCGAGATCGCCGTCATGATCGGCGTCGAGAAAAGACGTGCCGAATCCCGTGTACGGCATACTCTCGGCGCCGCTGCCGGTCAGCCCGGTGCTGTCCTGCATGCCGCCGTCGGCGCCCGTGTAAAGCGTGTTCGTTTCACGAACCAGGTGCGTGACGTAGAGGTCCAGTCGCCCGTCGGCGTTCAGATCGCCCAGCGCAACGCCCATGCTGGCCTCGGGCTTGCCGAAACTGTTGTACGCCACGCCCTTCATCAGGGCCTGGTCTTCAAACTGGCCGGCGCCTTTGTTGATCCAGAGGTTGTTGGCCTCGCCGTCGTTGGCAACGAAAATGTCGACCCGGCCGTCGGCATCGAAGTCGGCGCTGACGACACCGAGTCCCTTGCCGGCACCTTGCGCGATGCCGCTGCTCTCGCCGGCATCGCTGAAACGGCCGGCACCTTCGTTATGCCAGAGCTTGTCGGCCACGCCCCGATAGGCCATGGGCCCGCAGTACTCTTGCCGGCCCGCGCTGTCTGTACAGGTCTTTGCCGGACGGTCATGGACATAGCCGGCCACGTACAGGTCCAGCAAGCCGTCACCGTCGTAGTCGAGAAAACAGGCCGATGTCGACCAATCGTCGCCGCGAATTCCGGCATCTTGCGTGATATTGGTGAACCGTCCGCCACCCTCATTGCGGTACAGAACGTCCGGGCCGTAGTTACTGACGAAAAGGTCTAGGTCGCCGTCGTTGTCGATGTCGCCGAGCGCCGTTCCCATACCGTATCCCGCGTCGCCCAGCCCGGATTCAACCGTGCGGTCGACAAAACGGCCATCGTCCTGCTGGCTGAACAGGCGGTTTGTTTTTTCGCTGACGGTGTCGTCCTGCGCGCCGCCATCCACGAGGTAAATATCGAGATCGCCGTCGCTATCGTGGTCGAACAATGCAACACCGGAGCCGACGATCTCGGGCATGAAGTAGCTGCCAACGATGCCGTCGTTGTGAACGAAAGACAGGTTCGCCGACTCGGTGATATCTGAAAAACCGATCGGTTCGACCGCTACGGCAGGCGGCTCCTTGCGGGCGTTGCAGCCGCTAAGATACGCAGCAACCAGTGCCACGATCACGGTCCCTCTCACGGCCCGAATGTATGCGCGACCTGACACGTCAGTTTCCGGTTGCGACGCGCTGCAGATCGTAGATCACCACGGCTTCTGCGGCATGGTCGGCGGCCGGATTACGGCTTCTGGCCATAGTGACGGCACGGTCGGCGGCATTATCGTCCGCCCGGTAGTACGCGTGCCTGCCGCGATGCTCGCGCGCCAGCTCCTCGTCGCCCAGCAACGTGTGGATCAGGCTCAAATTATAGTGGGCGGCCGTGTTCTCGGGATCGATGGCCAGCGTTTTCTCGAACCACAGGCGCGATTCCACAAGTAATGCGTTGCGCGCATCGAGCCGCTGCGGGCCGCGCTCACTCTTGGCCTGTTCGAACAAGGTCTGCCCCAGTTCATTGATGACGCGGTAGTCCTGGCTGAAATCGAACTCACGTTGCCGCGCCAGCTCGAAATCGGTATTGAGAACGTGTCTGAAATTTTCGGCGGCCTCGTCCAGCTGCCCGTTCTGCTTGTTCACGCGGCCCGTCAAAAGGGACAGCAGCCACGGATACGCCGGCGGCTCGAAGGCCGCCGCGCGACGCAGCGCTTCCGCAGCATCGTCGAGTCGCCCTTCCCTGAGATAGACGCGGGCCAGGTTCACCGGGCCGTCCGCACGACCCAACGACTCCACTTTTTGAAATGCATGCTCTGCCTGGCGCAGCTCACCGCGCCGCTTCTTCCGCAGCAGGCCAATGCCGTAATCGTTCCAGCGTTGCCAGGCGGGTATGTCGACGCCGTTACCGGCAACGGTTTCCGCGGCGCTGCCAACGGCAAAGCGAATTTCGTCCCTGGCAATGACCGTAACGGGCAGGTCGTTATTCGTGAAGTCCGCGCCGCGAATATGGCGCAGGTAGGTCGTGTCAAACTTGCGGTAATTCAGTATGACTTCGACCGTAATGTCACCGACAGTATCTTCCGGCACCTTGAAAGCGTAGTGAATGACGTCGGCTGCGCCGGGCGGAATCTGGTTGTTATAGAGCGGCGTGAAAATGTCTTCGGCGTTGCGCCGGTCGATGCGGTTGCCGTCGCGGTCGAGCATGTAAACATTCACGAAATGCGACCACGGGTCGACGCTGCCGTCACCATCGCGATGGCCGCTCCGGCCGATGATTTTATCGCCGCTGCGCACAGTCGCTTCGAGCCAGACTTCGTTGGAATCGGCCGTGCCCTGGGTAAACAGGTGGCCGAGCGTGAGCGTGCGCAAAACCGTTTCGAGCAGGTAGCGCTGGCCGGGTTCGAGCACCGGTACCTCGGGGCGCAGTGGCGCTGTCAGGGCTCCGTCGATGGTCCCGCCCGCCTTCAGGCCGAAAATGTCGATGCGCAGCGCGTTTGCGAGAAAGTCCTGATGGGCCTCGTTCACCCACGGCGGTGATCCCATCATGTACGGCAACGCGGTGTTGGCGCCGACAAACTGGTGATTGTGGACCTTGAGTACTGCCGACTCATCGAAATACGCCGCTCCGAAATCGTCGGACGCTTGCAGGGGCATGTGGCAGTCGGCGCATTTGTGTTTGGCCGTGGGCGGGTAGTAAAAACTGCTCGCGCCATGGCCGGATACACCGGACAGGTGGTAGGCGTCCTGGTGGTTCTGGCCACGCAGCCACTTGTAGCCATTCAGCTCTGGCGGCAGATGCACTTTGTGGCAGGTGCCGCAGAATTCCGGCTCCGCGTGCAACGACTTCAGAAACGTCTTCTTGTGAAAGGCCGGCTTGGCTTTGACCAGCTGCCGATTGACCCACTGCAGGAACGCGCTGTCGCTGAACGTGAACGGGTAGTGTTGCGGTGCGGCGATCGTGTAATCGGCGTTGCCGCGCGGGCTGTTGATGCGCGTGATGGCATGACAGCCTGTGCAGGTGATGCCGGCACTGGCCAGGGCGTCGTCCTCGACGCCGAACTCGGGGTCATCGAATGCGCCGCTGAACAAGGGAACCAGGTCGTGGCAACCGGCACAGAAGCGGGAACTGTGCGTATTGCCGTCGCGCAGCATGCCCGCCTCGCGCGTTTTCATAACCGAAAACCGGTAGGCCGGGTTATTGAACGAACTGAAGCGGTGCGCGCTGTGCTGCCACTGCTCGTGCACATCGGCGTGGCACTCCTGGCAATAGGCATCCATCATCAGCGACGCGGCCGGCAGATAAGCGTTATCCGGCGTGCGCGCCAGCGCCGGGAAAAACGGGCCCGGGTCCGCCGCGTCGGTCGGGTCCGGGTAACTGCCCTCCGCCGCCGCGCGCTTTTCGACAATTTGCGGCACCAGCGTGAACGCCACGAGCGCAATAGCCGCCACGCCCCAGGCGATGCCGGGCCGAAAGCGGATGTTCTTTCCAGCGAGGCGGTGCAGGACGAAAAGCCCTATCGTCACTAACGGCGTAACGACGTGCATCCAGTACAGGAGCTCGCGAACGCCCGGGTCCCGGATGGAGAAAAAATCGAAACGCGTAAGAAGGATTCCGCTGATCAACAGCAGCAGCACGGTCGTGTACAGCGCGACGCCGGCGCGCACGGCGCGGTAATTCGGCCGTGGCCACGCGTTGCGCATGTGCAGCGCACCGAACACGATCGCGGGCAATACGATCACGAGACCCAGCAGCAGATGCAGCAGGAACATCAGCTGGTAGAAATAGTCCTGGAACAGCTCGCCGCTGATGGCCTCGGCAATCGTGATGCTGACGAGGTACAGGCTGTTGATCGACAGCAGGCCGAACAGCACGAACACGACCGCCAGCAAGGGTCTCAGGCGTCGCCCGATAACCGGCCGGAGTTGACTGCGCCCGTTGCGGGCGTCAGCTACCTTGGAGATGTCCAAAATTATTTATCATTATGAATTGGATACGCGTCGTTTGTAACATGCATGGCCAGACAACGGGTAGTATAGCGACCATTCACTGACGGCAATGCGAATGAAAAACAACAATCGCGGCGACGCGACCGATGAAATCATCGGCATTGCGTTCAGGCGCTTCCTCGTCACCGCGGCAATAAGTGTCGCAGTGATTGCCCTCGTCGTCCTGCTTTACCGGGGCCTCGGCGAAGACGAGGTGCAGCTCGACACGCCACCGGTGTCACCGGTTACCGTGCATCGCGCAGTGCAGGCCCCGGCCGTGCACTTCAGCGACATTACGCGCGCAGCAGGTATCGACTTTTCACACAGTACGGGCGCCTACGGCGATAAACTGCTGCCGGAAACGATGGGCAGCGGCGCCGCATTTTTCGATTTCGATAACGACGCAGACCAGGACCTGCTGCTCATCAACTCCGATTTCTGGCCCGATCACGTCGACGCAGGCGTACCCCGCCCTACCATGAAGCTGTATGCGAACGACGGCTCGGGACAGTTCTCCGATGTGACGCAGGCGGCCGGTCTCGCAGTCCCCATTTACGGCATGGGGGTCGCCGTGGCCGACTACGACAATGACGGCGACGCCGATATTTTCGTTACGGCCTATGGCGTCAATCGCCTGTTTCGAAACGATGGCGGGCATTACGTGGACGCCACCGACGACGCCGGGGTCGGCGGCGCAGCGGATGCCTGGAGTACGAGCGCCGGCTTTCTCGACATCGATAACGACGGCGATCTCGACCTCTTCGTCGCCAACTATGTGCAGTGGTCCAGGGAAATCGATTTCAACATCAATTATCAGCTCACCGGCATCGGCCGCGCTTACGGGCCGCCGAACGCCTACCAGGGCACCTACAATTACCTGTACCGCAACGACGGCACGGGCCGCTTCGAGGATATCTCCGCGGCGAGCGGCATCCAGGTCAATAACCCGTCAACCGGCGAGCCCATGGGCAAGGCGCTGGCTGTCGTGCCTGTCGACATTGACGGCGACGGCTGGCTCGATGTTCTCGTCGCCAATGACACGGTGCAGAACTTCTTCTTCCACAACCGGGGCGACGGTATCTTCGAAGAACGCGGCGCTGCGCTCGGGCTCGCCTTCGACCGCGACGGCAAAGCCACCGGCGCAATGGGTGTCGACGCCGCCTATTTCAGGAATGACCCGGAACTGGGTTTCGCGGTGGGCAATTTCGCCAACGAGATGACCTCGCTTTACGTGACCCGGGATGCCGGGCCGCCGCTGACCGACGAGGCCATCGTGGAAGGCATCGGTCCCGCGTCGCGTCTGGCGCTGACGTTCGGCTTGTTTTTCTTCGATTACGATCTCGACGGCCGCCTCGATCTGCTGCAGGCGAACGGTCACCTCGAGCGAGACATTAACAAGGTGCAGAGCAGCCAGCATTTCCGCCAGGCGCCGCAGCTGTTCTGGAATTGCGGCGATGATTGCCGCTCGAGTTTCCTGGTGCAACCGGCAGAAGCCAACGGCGACTTCGCCACGCCTTTGGTTGGTCGCGGCGCCAGCTACGCCGATATTGACGCCGATGGCGACCTCGATGTCATCATTACCCAGAACGGCGGCGCTCCCCTGCTGTTGCGAAACGACCTTGCGCTTGGGCATCATTGGTTGCGAGTGAAGCTGACTGGCAGCGACGTCAACCGGGACGCGATCGGTGCGTGGGTAGAAGTGCGGGCCGGCGATATGCTGCAGCGCCGCCAGGTGCAGCCGTCGCGAAGCTATCTCTCGCAGGTGGAGCCTGTAGTGACATTTGGCCTCGGAAATGCCGACAGCGTTGACAGCGTCGCAGTACTCTGGCCGGACGGCAGCCGCCAGGTGCTGGATGCAGTGTCCGTTGACTCGCAGATTGCGATCACACAACAACCATGAGCACATGACGGGTAGCCAATGAATATCAGAATTACTGCAGGCGTTTTGATTCTGCTCATCGTGCTGGTTTGCGGCTGCTCCGAGCCGGGCACAACATCGACTCAGCCTGACTCGCAGGCAATTGAGGCCAACAACCGCGGCGTCGGTTTGATGGGGCGCTTCGAATACTCGAAAGCGCAGGCCGTGTTCAGCGAACTCGCATCCGATTGGCCCGATTGGCACGACGTCAGGCTCAACCTGGCGATCGCTACGCTAAACCTGCAGCGGCCCGGCGGTGAGATTGAAACACTGGATTTGGCGCGCGAAGTTCTGAGTGCCGATCCCGGGAATTTGCGCGCGCATTATGTGGCGGGACTCGTGCAGCTGTACCTCGGATTTCCGGAAGAAGCCGCGGAACACTTCGAGTTCGTTGCGAACAAGGATGCAAACGACGCGCATGCCGCCTACTACCTGGCCCAATCACTGGCACAGCAGGCGGACTACGAGCAGGCAATCACGTGGTATCAGCGAGCCATGCAGCTGGATCCTTATCTGCGCAGCGCCTATTACGGCGCGTTTCAGACCCTGCAGCGCCTCAAGCGCCCGCAGGAAGCCGGTGCCATCGCGGCCGACTATCAACGGCTGGAAGACAACCCACGCTCCTACCTCGCCGAGTTCAAGTACACGCGCATGGGGCCGAAAGGTGGCGCGCTGACAGTCGACCTCGAGACTGAACCGAGCCCGGCCCTTCCGAAGGGTGCCCTGTTTGAACAACCCGAGCCCGTGTCGATCAGCGGCACGGATGCACGGCGCTGGCGCCCGCTTCTCGGGGATCGCACCACGAGTATCACGACGGTCGATATGCAGGACGACGGCCTGGCCGACCTGTTTGTTGCGGGCGTCTTCGATGCGACGAGCGACCGTGGTGAAGCCGTCGCAGGCAACCTCGTGTTGCAAGGTCAGGCCGGCGGCGGCTATGCGGCGATCGAGAATCACGCTCTCGCCGCCGTAAGCAATGTCAACGCAGCACTCTGGGGCGACTACGACAATGACGGCCTGGTCGATGTTTACCTGTGCCGGCGCGGCGCAAACCAGCTGTGGCGGCAGACGGAAGCAGACACCTGGCAGGATGTAACGGCGACCACGCGAACATCCGGCGCGGACCTCGACACTGTCGATGGCGGGTTCTTCGACGCAGATCACGACGGTGACCTCGACCTGTTCCTGGTCAACGGCGACGGTCCGAATGAGCTACTGAACAACAATCTCGACGGCACGTTCCGGCCGCTGGCACAGGACCAAGGGCTTGCGGGCAGCAGCGATGCGTCAATCATGGTCGTCCCTGCCGACATCGACAATGATCGCGACGCGGACCTGATCGTGCTGAACAGAACGCCGCCGCATGACGTCTATACGAACGACCGCCTGTGGTCCTACCGGCCTGCGGCGGGCTTCGAGAGCTTCAACAAGACCGCAGCCATGGCATTGCTGGCGGAGGATATCGACGCGGACGGTATGGCGGAGCTGTATTCCGTCGACGCGGACGGCACGCTACTGCGCTGGCAGGCCGGCGCCGACGGCCGATTCCAGCCTGAATCCTTGTCGCAACCCGAAGTCCTTAAAGACGTGTCGCAGGCGCAGCTGGCAGCATTCGACGTCAACGGCGACGGCACGCTGGAGCTGATCGTGTCGTCCGCCAGGGGCTGGACGGTCCTGGCGACAAACGGCAGCGCCCTCGAATCATCGTATTCGGTTGCTTCGCCCGACCAGGACTTCGTTGCCAGCGTGCCTTTCATCGGCCAGTCGACGTCGGGCCCGTCGATGCTGGCGCTGTCGGCCGGGAACGCCGGCTTGTCCATCTGGAAACCCGGGCCGGGCCGATATCCGTTTGTGACACTAGCCTTGAGCGGCAGGCAGGACGCCGCCCAGTCGATGCGCTCCAACGCTTCGGGAATCGGCACCCGTCTCGCGGTGCGCGCCGGATCGCGCTGGAGCCTGCTGCAAACCTACCGCAACGATTCGGCGCCCGGCCAAAGCCTGCAGTCGCTGGCCGTAGGTCTTAACGGAGACCGGCGCGCCGATTTCATCGCGATCGACTGGTCCGACGGCGTGTTCCAGAGTGAGGTCAACGTCGCGACAGGCGAGCTGCAGCGAATCTCAGAAACGCAGCGGCAGCTGTCGAGTTGCCCGGTGCTGTTCGCGTGGAATGGAACGGAGTACGCCTTCGTCAGTGACTTCCTCGGCGTCGGCGGCCTCGGTTATGCCGTTGGCCCGGGCGAGTACGCGACGCCGCGCCCGCGCGAGAACTTCCTGATGCCGGACGGATCGTTGCAGTCGAAAAACGGTCGTTATGAACTCAAGATTGCCGAGCCGATGGAGGAAAATGCTTACGTCGATGCGGCGCGCCTCGCGATTTACGACCTGCCACCGGGCTGGCAGATGGTGCTGGACGAACGCATGGGTATTGCCGGGCCGCAACCGACCGGTGAGGCGCTTTTCTATCGTTGGGAGCTATTGCCGCAGCGTGCGCTTAACGACCGCGGCGAAGACGTGCTGGCTTCCATATTGAAGAACGATGGCATCGCGGCGCCGGTCGGCGCTCTTGATACGCGATTCATCGGCCGGCTGCAGGACGAGCACATCCTGACGCTCGATTTTGCACAGCCGCTGGACGGCCAGGCTGGCGCACCGATCCTGGTCGCCGACGGTTGGGTTGAGTATCCCTACTCGCAGACTAATTTTGCCGCGTGGCAAGCCGGTGCTGCTTATGAAGCGCCGACGCTCGAAGCTTTTGCCGGCGGAGAGTGGCATAGAGTTCTGGAGCAGTTTGGATACCCGGCCGGCATGCCACGCCGCATGGCATTGCCCCTGCAAGCTTTGCCGCCGGGCACCACGAGCCTGCGTCTGCGCAGCAACATGCAGATCTACTGGGACCGTATCGCCGTAGCATTTGCCGAGGAGTTGCCGCAACACAAGAAGCAACTCATGCCCGTTGCCGATGCACGTATGAACAAGACGGGTTTCGCCCTGCGCAGCAATCTCGATCAGTTTCGACCGCACTATGACTACACTGACATGAGTCCATTCTGGGATACCCGCTACATGTCGGGCTTCTACACACGCCTCGGTCCGGTCACCGAGTTGGTAACGGACGTTGATGACGCGGTCGCTATTATCGGTCCCGGCGAGGAAGTGCATCTCGAGTTCGACGCTGCAACACCGGCTGCTGACGGATGGCGGCGCTACTTCGTTCTGGAAACCAACGGCTGGGCCAAGGACATGGACCTTTATACGCGCGATGGCGCAACCGTCGGCCCGCTGCCGTCCACGGGCAAGCCCGCGGCGCTCCGCGACCGCCTGCACGAGCAATACAACACGCGCTATCAGTCTGGATTCTGAGTCAGCTGCGGGTGTCGGCCTTCGCAGCTTTGATGCGCTGCCTGTTGTCGTCGACGCTAAGCGATTTGGCATCGCCTCTCGGCAGGTACGATCGACTCGCATAGTCGTGGATTTCACTGCGGAAATGCGCGCGCATATCGTGTCCCTGGCGACGCTCTCGCTCCGCACGCATGGCAGAGATGTCAACGGGTGCCACAACCACCTTCTCGCCCGGCCCGGGATCGGCCTGCGCCAGGATTACACCGTCGTAATTCACGACCATGCTGCCGCCGGGCCAGCTGAACGGCGGGTAATGTTCCATGCTCGCGCCCTGGTTTGACGCCACCACGTACGCCGTGTTTTCAACGGCGCGCGTACGATTGATCAGTGTCCACCAGTCCATTGGCGCGGTCGCGCCCCAGGGATCCATGTAGGCGGAAACACGACTGATTACTTCGGCACCGTTAAAGGCCAGCTGCCGAATCGTTTCCGGAAACAGCCAGTCGTAGCAGATGGCAACGCCCAGTTTACCAAGCTCCGTATCAACCACCGGAAACGGGTCCAGGGGATAGTCGGGAAAGTCATGCGGACTGGCGTGTACTTCCCAGGGAATCCAGGTATTCACTTTGCGGTATTTCGACAGAACGCCGGTCGGACCGATCAATGCCGTCGTATTGAATACGACTCCGGGGTACGCCGGATCGGCTTCGAGAAAACTGCCGGACTGAATGAAACAGCCGTACTTTCGGCACAGCTTTGCGTATTCATCCGTGTGCTCGTTGGGCACGGGGACCGCCAGTTTTTCACGCAGTGCCGCGACGGTGTCATAGGCCGGCGCGGCGTGCGCGAATTCCGGAAATACGAGCAAGCGCACGTCGAAAAAAGGCTCATAGCCAACAATGGTCTGTTCGACAATGGCGCACATGCGGCGGGTGCGTACCGCGATTTCGCCACGGTCGAGCGGGCTCTGAAAATCCGTCTGGCAGGCGGCAGCGTAGTAAAGATCAGGCATCCTCGTACTCTTTATTATTGGCGTTCAACGCACGGAGTTCCGCTCAGGCGGCATTGGCCGCGGTCGGATCATACCCCAGGTTCGGCGCCAGCCACTTCTCGGCATCGGCGACACTCATACCCTGCCGTTCGGCGTAGGATTCGAGCTGGTCGCGGCCGATCTTGCCCACCGCGAAGTACTTCGAATCCGGATGCGCGAAATAGAAGCCGCTGACGGTTGCCGTCGGGTACATCGCGTAGGACTCGGTCAACTTCAGGCCGATACTGCCCTCCACGTCGAGCAACTGCCAGAGCTTGCCCTTCTCTGTGTGGTCGGGACAAGCCGGGTAGCCCGGTGCGGGCCGGATGCCGCGGTATTTTTCGCGGATCAGTTCTTCGTTGGTCAACTGCTCATCGCTGGCATACGCCCAGAACTCCCGGCGAGTGCGCTCATGCATGTACTCCGCCATGGCCTCGGCGAGCCGATCGGCCAGCGCTTTCAGAATAATCGAGCTGTAGTCATCGTGCGCTTTTTCGAATCGGGCGACGTGCTCCTCTATGCCGATTCCGGCCGTCACGGCGAAAGCGCCGATGTAGTCGGCGAGCCCGGTGCCCGACGGCGCGATGAAGTCGGCAAGACAGGACTGTGCCTGCCCCTCGGCCTTCGCGCGCTGCTGCCGCAGGTGCACGAGCCGCTGTTGCGTCGTTTGTCGCTGTTTGTCCGCGTAGATCAGGATGTCATCGGAATCTTGCGAATTCGCCGGAAAAAAGCCGAGCACAGCTCGCGCTTCAAGCCACTGCTCCTCGATGATTCTATCGAGCATGCTTTGCGCGTCATCGAAAAGTGAAGTCGCCGCTGCACCGACGATCTTATCGCTGAGAATCTGGGGGAACTTGCCATGAAACTCCCAGGCATTGAAGAACGGCATCCAGTCGATGTAGTCACGCAAGACCGCGAGATCGATATCATCGAATACGCGCTTGCCTTCGAAAGTCGGCCGCGGCGGCGCGTAGTTGCTCCAGTCGCATGCGTGTTTACGCTCGCGCGCCTGGTTTATCGAGAGCTGCGGCGCGAGGCGTTTTTTATTCGCGTGTTGATCTCGCCGACGCGCATTCTCGTGGCGCGTTTTTTCGATGAGCGCGGCACAGGTGTCCGGTTCGACCAATGCCTGCGCCACGCCGACGGATCGCGACGCATCTTTGACGTAAATGACCGGGCCCTCGTAACGCGGCTCGATCTTGACCGCGGTATGCGCCGGCGAGGTTGTTGCACCGCCTATCAGCAGGGGCAACGTGTATCCCAGTCGCTGCATTTCACTGGCCACGTGCACCATCTCGTCGAGAGACGGCGTAATCAGGCCGGACAGACCGATAATATGCGCGTTCTCGCGTCGCGCCGCTTCGAGGATCTTGTCGCAGGAAACCATGACGCCGAGGTCCACGACCTCGAAGTTGTTGCACTGCAGGACCACGCCGACAATGTTCTTGCCGATATCGTGTACGTCTCCTTTTACCGTCGCCATGATGATTTTGCCATTCGACGTTATCTCACCGCCTTTCTCTTCCTCGATGAACGGAACGAGATGGCCGACTGCCTTTTTCATAACCCGCGCCGACTTTACGACCTGCGGCAGGAACATCTTGCCCTCGCCGAACAAATCGCCAACGACATTCATGCCGGCCATTAACGGACCCTCGATGACATCGAGCGGTCGATCGGTTCCAAGGCGCGCTTCTTCCGTATCTTCGATGACGAACTCATCAATGCCGTTGACGAGCGCATGCTCGAGGCGTTTCTCAACGGGCTCTTCGCGCCATGAAAGATCCTGGCCTTTTGCAACGGCGCCGCCGGCCTGTCCCTTATAGTTCTCGGCGACCGCAAGCAGGTTCTCGGTCGCCTCGGGATCGCGATTGAGGATGACGTCCTCGACCGCATCGCGAAGGTCACTGGGCAGGTCGTCATAAATCGCAAGCTGTCCGGCATTGACGATGCCCATGTCCATGCCTGCACGAATCGCGTGATACAAAAACACCGAGTGAATGGCCTCGCGCACGATATTGTTACCGCGGAATGAAAAAGACACATTACTCACGCCACCACTGACCAGCACATGCGGCAGCGCCGCCTTGATCTGGCGCGTCGCTTCGATGAAATCGAGCCCGTAGCTGGCGTGTTCTTCGATGCCGGTTGCAACCGCGAAAATGTTGGGATCAAAAATAATGTCCGCCGGATCGAAGCCGACCTGCTCCGTCAGTACCTTGTACGAGCGCCTGCAGATGTCGACTTTCCTCTCGATCGTGTCCGCCTGGCCCTGCTCATCGAACGCCATGATGATGACAGCGGCGCCGTAGTCGCGACACAGATTTGCCTGCTTTATGAACGCGTCCTCGCCTTCCTTGAGGCTGATGGAGTTGACGATTGCCTTGCCCTGCACACACTTCAGACCCGCTTCGATGACCGTCCACTTCGACGAGTCGATCATGATCGGCAGGCGCGAAACGTCGGGTTCCGACGCGATGAGATTCAGAAAAGTGACCATCGCCTTTTCCGAGTCGAGCATGCCCTCGTCCATGTTGACGTCGATGATCTGTGCGCCGTTGTCGACCTGCTGACGCGCAACCGCAACGGCGGCGGCGTAATCATTAGCCTCGATCAGGCGCCGGAACACGGCCGAGCCCGTGACGTTGCATCGTTCGCCCACGTTGGCAAACAGGTCATCGGGCCCGATGTTGAACGGCTCGAGTCCGGACAACCTGCATTTCACCGGAAGTGTCGGTACGCTGCGCGGCGCACAGCCGCTCACGGCCTTGCCCAGGGCGCGAATATGGTCCGGCCGGGTACCACAACAACCGCCGACCAGGTTGACGAGACCGCTGTTCGCAAACTCGCCGACAACCTCGGCCATTTCTTCCGGCGTTTCATCGTATTCACCAAATTCGTTCGGCAGCCCGGCGTTCGGATGTGCGCTCACACGCGTATCCGCGACGCGTGCAAGCTCGGCAATGTAGGGCCGCAGTTCGCTGGCGCCGAGAGCACAGTTGAGGCCAATCATGAACGGATTTACATGTCGGACCGAATTCCAGAACGCTTCCGTGGTCTGCCCCGACAGGGTACGTCCCGAAGCATCGGTGATCGTTCCCGAGATCATCACGGGGAGCTCGACGCCGGTCGCCCGGAAGCTGCGCTTGAGACCGACAATTGCCGCTTTCGCATTGAGCGTGTCGAAAATGGTTTCGATCATCAGGAAATCGACGCCGCCCTCGATCAGGGCGCTGGCCGCGGTTTCATACGTCTCGGCGAGATCGTCGAAGCTGATGTTGCGAAAGCCCGGGTCATTCACGTCGGGTGAGATTGACGCGGTGCGGTTCGTTGGGCCGAGTACGCCTGCTACGAAGCGTGTAACACCGGTTTTCGCGGCGTACGCATCGGCGCACTCGCGCGCGATCCTCGCGGAGGCGGTGTTCAATTCAGCCACCAGCGACTCCATGCCATAGTCGGCCATCGAGGGCGCGTTCGAATTGAAAGTGTTCGTTTCAATGATGTCCGCGCCGGCTTCGAGGAACTGACTGTGAATGTCGCGAATGATGTCGGGTCGCGTTAGCGACAGAAGATCATTGTTGCCCTTCAGATCGTGGCCGAAATCGACAAAACGCTCGCCCCGATAGTCGTCTTCATTCAGGCCGAAGGACTGGATCATCGTTCCCATGGCACCGTCGAGCAGCAGGATGCGTTCATCGAGTGAGCGCATCAGTCCCGCTATTCTTTGCTTGCGATCCATCGTCATGCGCTCACGCCGCCGCTCGATCGGGTCGAACGCCGAGCGCATGGCATATGGCGTAGGTCAGCTCAGAGCGATTCAGCGTATAGAAATGAAAATCCTCGATGCCTTCTTTTTGCAGGGCGCGCACCTGCTCGATTGCCACGCTCGCGGCGATCATTTGCCGCGTCGCTTCATCATCATCGAGGCCGTCGAAACGGTCCCGCAGCCAGTCCGGAATACTGGCACCGCACATATCCGCAAAACGTTCGAGCTGCGGAAAACGCGTGATAGGCAATATGCCCGGGACGATCAACGAGTCGATGCCCGTTTTTGCACAGCGATCGCGAAAGCGCAGGAATACGTCGGCATCGAAGAAGAACTGCGTGATCGCCCGGCTGGCGCCGGCATCCAGCTTGCGTTTCAGGTTTTCGAGATCGAAATCGGCGCTCGGTGCCTCCGGATGCACCTCGGGGTAAGCCGCGACCGAGACGTCGAAGTCGGCAACATTGCGCAGGCCCGCAACGAGGTCGGTGGCATACGCGTAGCCCCCCGCCGTTGGCGTATAGGTATCGGTGCCTTTCGGCGCGTCGCCGCGCAATGCAACGAGGTGGCGGATGCCCATGTCCCAGTATTCGCGCGCGATGTCATCGATCTCGCCACGGCTTGCGCCGATGCAGGTCAGATGCGGCGCCGGCGTGAGCTCGGTGTCCCGAATGATGCGCTCGACGGCAGAATGCGTGCGCTCGCGCGTCGAGCCATCGGCGCCGTAGGTCACCGACACGAATGACGGCCCGAGGTCAGCGAGTCGCTCGATCGAATTCCAGAGCGTCGCCTCCATCGCGGCCGTATTCGGCGGAAAGAATTCGAATGAGACTGAGGGTTTTGGCAGCGTTTCTGTTGTCATAGTGTTTTCTGCCGCGTTCACGCGGCGGCGCTTGCGCGGCCGGACGACATTGCGACGGCGAGCAACCATTCCGGTCTTTTTTCGGGAATCGAACGGGGCTTTGCAAGGCGCATGCCCGTCAATACGGCCCATTCGGTGAAATTGTCGTGCAACTCCGCGACGCTTTTGTCACCGACCGATGCAAGCAACAGGATGCGTCCGTCACTCTTAAGCAGGCGCAGCGCCTCGGCCAGCACTTTCAGCGGTTGCCCGGCACTGGCGAGCACGTCGTCGAGAATAATCGTGTCGAACTCTGCGTCGGCGAACGGCAGTGAAAACATGTCGCCCTGTCGCAACGTACAGTTGGGCAGGCCGGCCAGCAGCATTTCCGCTCGGGCAAACCGGCGCGCATCGGGATCGATATCCACGCCGACGACGCGGTGCGCACGAGACGCCAGCAATTTTAACAAGCGACCCTGGCCGCAACCGATGTCGAGAAGATCACCGAGCGGCCGTGCAACCGTGAGCTCGACCAGGGCTTTGTGCAGCAGACGATCGTCATGCGCCTGTGCGACTCGGTCATCCTGCGCGCGCAGCGTGCGCAAGCGCTCTGTGTCCTTGGCAAACTGTGGCTCGTCGGCGGGCAGCAAAGCGAGCAGCCGACGGCGCGACAACGGGTCGACGCCCTTCGTTGGCACGCGGTAGTAAACGAAGTGGCCGTCGCGGAACCGCTCCAGCAGGTCGGCCGCGCAAAGCTGCTTCAGGTGCTGCGAGATCCGCGGCTGGCTTTGACCCGTGACCGTAGTCAGTTCCGATACGCTGCATTCGGCTACGCCGCAGAGCGCGACCAGGCGGACCTTGATCGGGTCGGCCAGGGCCTTGAACTGTTTCAGGATTTTGTCGGTTGATGCCTTCATATAAATATATAACGATTCTTTTATATATCCGGCCGAACAGTATAACAGGCAAACGTCCCAACCCACCAGCCCCTCATGCGGTCTGACGACCGCCGCTTCGCTTCGCGCCCTGGCATTGTCCCCTTTATGGGGAGGGCGCTCGTACAGGCGCACGACTGGGCAACGGCGGCGAGATAACCCAAGCGGTCTGGCGACCGCCGCTTCGCTTCGCGCCCTGGGGGCGCTCCTACAGGCGCACGATTCGGCGGCGGCGGAGAGCGCGGCGAGGTCTTGCGACGCGACGTTGCGTAGCTGGAGCTAGCAAGACATCGCCGCGCTTACCGCCGCGGCAACGTGGCGGGTGGTCCGGGAGGGGGGTGGCTTATTGAACCGAGTCGGGGCCGAGAACGACGTTGTCGATGAACAGCCGCTCGACGTCCACCGCATCGAAATTACGCTGACGCCCGCAATACTCGCAAATAACTTCAATGCGCCCCTGCTCCGCCAGCGTCTCGCGCGACTCGGTTTCACCGAGCATCTTGAGCACATCCTCGGTCTTTTGACGAGAACATCGACAGCGGAAATTTATGGCGCGCGGCGTATACACACGCACATCGTCTTCGGCGAACAGCCTGCCGATCAGTTGTATGCCCGCGTCACCGCCGAAATCACGGATCGCCAGGGTTTCGGCCAGCAGATGCAGGCGATTCCAGTCATCGTCATCAATTGCCTGTCCGGGAACCTGTTGCAGCAACAAGCCGCCAGCGACCTCTTTGTTCGCGACAAGTGCCATGTGGCTCGGCAGCTGCACGGAGCGCAGGAAGTAGTGTTCGAGGCTCGCCGCGAGCGAAGTATCGTCAATGTCGACAATTCCCTGGTAAGGCCTGTCGCCGGAATCCACGGTGACCGCGCAATGTCCTTGTTCGATAAGGTCCGCAAACTCCATGGCACCCTTGCCGGGTGCGGCCGATGCCATACCGCGAAGATCGAGTTCGCTCGTGCACTGCATCACGAGCATGCGCAATATGCCGCTACCCTGAATCTGCAGCGTGACGGCGCGGTCAAATTTAAGGCTTTGCGCGATCAGGCCGGTCGCCGCTGCGGCATGACCGAGTGTTTCAGTAATGAGCGGATCGTAATTATGACTGCGCAACATGCGGCGCCATGTTCGCGATAAATGGATAAGCGCGCCGCGCACCGGCATCGACTCGAATCCGAACGGTATGACGCTATCCGCAGTCACTAGCTGCCGAGTTTGGCTTTGAGGATCTGGTTCACCTGCCCCGGGTTTGCCTGGCCTTTGGTTGCCTGCATGACCTGGCCTACGAAAAAGCCGATGAGCTTGTCTTTGCCGGCCTTGTATTCGGCGACCTGGCCCGGATTGGCTGCGATGACTTCGTCGACAACAGCCTCGATCGCCGAGCTGTCCGTAATCTGCTTCAAGCCTTTTGCTTCGATGACCGCGTCAGCCGTACCCTCTCCGTCCCACATCGCCTCGAAAACCTGCTTGGCGATTTTTCCGGAAATCGTATTGTCGTGGATCCGCGTCAACAGGCCTGCCAATTCGCTCGCCGAAACCTTGCTGTCGGCGATATCGAGTCCATCCCGGTTAAGCGCGCCCGACAAATCACCGATGACCCAGTTCGCGACCAGCTGTGTTTTCGCATCCGTTGCAGACGCTGCAGCTTCGAAAAAATCGGCCAGCGCACGCGAACTCGTCAACAGATCGGCGTCGTCGGGCTTGAGGCCGTAATCATCGACAAAGCGCCGCTGCTTCGCCACGGGCAGCTCCGGCAATTGCTGCCGCACCGACTCGATATACTCTGCGCTGATTTCGACCGGCAGCAGGTCCGGGTCCGGGAAATAACGATAGTCGTTCGCTTCTTCCTTGGAGCGCATCGGCCGCGTTTCGTCCTTGTCCGAATCGTACAGGCGCGTCTCCTGCACGACCTTGCCACCGTCCTCGAGATGTTCAATCTGCCGCTCGATCTCGAAGTTGATCGCTTTCTCGACGAAACGGAAAGAGTTCAGGTTTTTGATTTCGGTGCGTGTGCCGAGCGCTTCCTGCCCGACGGGTCGTACGGAAACATTGGCATCACAGCGAAACGAACCTTCCTGCATGTTGCCATCGGAAATGCCGAGGTAGCGCACGATCGTGTGAATCTTGCGCATGTAGGCCACGGCTTCTTGCGCAGAGCTCAGATCGGGCTCCGAGACAATTTCGAGAAGCGGCGTACCCGCGCGATTCAGATCGATGCCGGAGTTCTGCTCAAGTCCTTCGTGAATGGACTTGCCTGCATCCTCTTCGAGATGCGCTCGCGTAATGCCTATGCGCTTTTGCTTGCCTTCAGCATCGCTAATGTACAGCTCGCCGTGCTCGACGATGGGCAGCTCGAACTGGCTGATCTGGTAGCCCTTCGGCAAATCCGGGTAAAAGTAATTCTTGCGCGCAAATACCGAGCGCGGTGCAACCGTGGCATCGACAGCCAGCCCGAACATCGTGGCCATGTGCACGACTTCTTCGTTGAGTACGGGCAAAACGCCCGGGTAACCCAGATCGACAAGGCAGGCCTGCGTATTGGGCTCCGCGCCGTAGGCCGTAGCGGCGCCGGAGAAAATCTTGGAGCGCGTCGCGAGCTGCGAGTGGATCTCCAGGCCAATTACCGTTTCCCAACCGGCCTTCATTTGAAGTCCTCGGGACAGGCGGTGTGCCAGTCGGTAGCCTGCTGGTACTGGTGTGAACACCTGAGCAAGGCTTCTTCACCGAAGTGAGCAGCAACCATATGCAGCCCGACCGGCAGGCCATCGACGAAGCCGCACGGAATCGACATGGCCGGCAGCCCGGCCAGGTTGGCGCCGATCGTGTAGATGTCGTTCAGGTACATCGTGATCGGGTCGTCCATCTTGTCACCGAGCTTGAATGCCGGTGACGGGGCGGTCGGCCCGACGATAACGTCGACTGCAGCGAACGCCTGTTTGAAATCATCGGCGATCAAATGACGTACCTGCTGAGCTTTCAGATAGTAGGCATCGTAATAGCCTGCAGACAGGACGTAAGTACCGGTCATGATGCGACGCTTGACCTCGTCACCGAAGCCTTCGCCGCGACTGCGGCAATACAGGTCGAGGAGATCTTTAGCGTTCTCGGCACGATGGCCGAAGCGTACGCCGTCGAATCGCGACAGATTTGACGAACATTCTGCCGGCGCAACGACATAGTAGGTCGGCACCGAAAGATCAAGATTAGGAAGATCAACCTCGACCGTGGTGGCGCCCAGCGACTCCAGCACGGCGATCGCTTCCTTCACCCTGTCTCCGCATGCCTGGTCCAGCCCCGCATCAAAATGCTGCCTGACGACGCCGACGCGCAGGCCCTTGATCGACTCATTCAAACCGCCGAGATAATCGGGAACCGGCCGGTCAATCGACGTGGAATCGCGTTCATCAAAACCCGCCATGACTCCAAGCAGGCGCGCAGCATCTTCGGCCGTACGCGAGATAATGCCGGCCTGATCGAGGCTCGATGCGAATGCGATCATGCCGTAGCGGGATATGCGTCCATAGGTCGGTTTAATGCCAACGGTACCGGTCATCGCCGCGGGCTGGCGTATGGAGCCGCCCGTATCAGTGCCGGTCGCCGCCGGCGAAAGGCGTGCCGCAACAGCCGCCGCTGAGCCACCGGACGAGCCGCCCGGTGATCGCGCCAGGTCCCAGGGATTTCTGACGGGGCCGAAGAAACTCGTTTCGTTCGATGAGCCCATCGCGAACTCATCCATGTTGGACTTACCCAGAACGACGGCACCGGCGTCAGCCATTTTTTCAACGACGGTTGCGTCATAGGGTGAAATGAAGTTGTTCAACATTTTCGATCCGCAGGTCGTTTTCACTCCGCGAGTACAAAATATGTCTTTGTGGACGACAGGCAAACCGTTCAGCATGCCGCCATCGCCGGCAGCACGCGCCTTGTCGGCACGTGCTGCCGCTGCAAGCGCTGGCTCAGCCGTTACCGTAATGAACGCATTGAGTTTCTCGTCCAGTTTCGCGATGCGATCAAGCAACGTCCGGGTCAGTTCGACAGATGTAAAGTCGCCGCGGTCGAGACATGCAGCGAGTTCGCTCATCGACTGAGCATGCATTTCCAGTTTCGCAGCGCTCATTCTATGACTTTGGGCACGAGGTACAGCCCGTCGGAGACGGCAGCCGCATTTTGCTGATACGTGTCGCGTTCGTTCGTCTCATTAACGACATCGGGGCGCAGCCGCTGCGCCGTATCGAGCGGGTGAGCCATCGGTATCACGCCGGCAGTATCTGCCTGCGAAAGCTGATCGACGAAATCCACGATCCTGGAGAGCTTTTCGACGCTCTCGGCGTATTCGTCTTCGTTGAGTTTCAGCCGCGCCAGCATCGCGATGTGCTGGACCTGATCTTTGCTAAGAGACACGGGACATTTCCGGCGGTGATGGTTGCGTCTAAGGGTTGTCAAACGGGCCGCTTTTCAGCGGGGACGCAATAATACACGCCGCCTTGTGCAATGTC
>JABDOQ010000002.1 GCA_013043165.1 Woeseiaceae bacterium
TTTGCCTCGACGCCGAATGCGGCAACTACGATCAGCTATGGTGTACGACTTCCCTGCGTGGCAATTTGACGGGCATGCTGCGCGTCGACGTGCTGACCGAGGGCGTGCACTCCGGCACGGCAAGTGGTGTCGTGCCATCGAGTTTCAGGATCGCTCGCCAGCTCATCAGTCGAATCGAAGACGAATCGAATGGGCAGATTCTGCTCGATGACCTGCACGTTGAGATTCCGGAGCAGCGCCTGCAGCAGGCAAAGCTCGCTGCCGAAACCCTCAAGAATTCGGCGTATGAGAAATTCCCCTGGGCCGTCAAGAACCCCGCCCCCGCAGAGTCCAATGCCGAGCTTTTGCTCAACAACACGTGGCGACCGACGCTGGCCGTAACGGGTGCAGAAGGCATGCCGGCGCTGGTCGACGCAGGCAACGTCCTGTTGCCCTTTACGACCCTGAAGCTGTCGTTCCGGTTGCCGCCGACCTGTGACGCGGATGCCGCAGCGGAAGCGGTAAAGAATGCGCTCGAGGCCGATGGCCCACCGTTGGCAAACGTCTCATTCGAAGTCGAATCGACGATGGCCGGATGGAATGCGCCAGCCGTTGCTGATTGGCTCGAAGCGTCGATGCACAAAGCGTCGAATGCGTTCTTCGGCAAACCGTCGATGTATATGGGCACCGGCGGTACGATTCCTTTCATGGGCATGCTCGGCGAGCGTTTTCCAAAGGCCCAGTTCCTGATTACCGGGCTACTCGGACCCAAGTCCAACGCGCACGGTCCCAATGAGTTCCTGCATATTGAAACAGGCAAACGATTGACCAGCTGTGTGGCACAAGTGCTCGAGGACCACTACAAGCGCTAGACTGCAGCAACGCACCGACAGAATAATTCTTGCGGCGCAGCCGTCCCTCAGGACTTGCTGTAGGTGAGTGCCGTTATCTGCTCTGAAATCAGGCCTATCAGAAACACAATGACCGATGCGCTGAATACCAGCAGGCTCATGTTTGTAAACCGGCCGACAGTCACGAGCGTATACCCGTAGTAGCCCAGGCCCGTGACGAAAAACAGTGCGCTGATGGGCAGGAAAATCTTGAGCGGTGAATACAGGGTCGCGATCTTGAAGATTATCACCATGAACCGGATACCATCCCGGATCGGGCGGATGTGGCTCTTGCCGACTCGCGTTGCGGCCTGGATCGGTACGAAACAGAGCGGGTACCCGGAGCGCAGAAAAGCCATGGTTATCGTCGTCGGATAGGAAAACCCGTTCGGTAACAGATAAAGGAATTCTTTGAACAGCTTCGCACGGGCAACCCTGAAACCAGAGGTCAGGTCGGGAATCCTCCGTCCCGTCAGCAGCGAAGCAACACCATTATAGAAGCCGTTGGCAAACAGCCGACCCATATTGGCGTGCGAGCCGGAGTCGCGCGCGCCCACGGCCATGTGATACCCCTCGTCGAGTTTTTGCAGCAGCGGCGCCAGCTCTTTCGCGTCATGCTGGCCATCGCCATCCATGAACGCGATGATATCGCCCTGTGCGACTCTGGCGCCGGCTTTCACCGCGGCGCCGTTGCCAAGACTCTCCGGATGCTGTACCAGCGTGGCGCCTGCCGCACGTGCGACCTCTGCGGTCGTGTCATCGGAGCCGTCATCAACGACGATAATTTCGGCATCCGGCCAGGCTTCTTTCGCAGATGTAACAATACTTCCGATCGATGCCGCTTCGTTTTTCGCGGGAATGACTATTGATAAAGACATCATCTTCACATCCTGACATATGGCTGCCCGCCGTTTAGCGGGCGTTCGTTCAAGAAGCGAACATTATCATGATGCCGGCGGCAACGGCTGAGCCGATCACGCCGGCGACATTCGGTCCCATGGCATGCATTAGCAGAATATTGTGCGGATTGGCTTCGAGTCCGACTTTGTTGGCTACGCGCGCGGCCATTGGAACTGCCGATACGCCGGCCGCGCCGATCAGCGGGTTAATGGGCTGCGCCGATATCTTGTTCAGCACTTTGGCCATTATTACGCCGCTTGCAGTGCCGATCGCAAAAGCGACCATGCCGAGAACCAGGATACCCAGCGTGCTCGGCACCAGGAACTGCTCCGCACTGAGCTTGGATCCAACGGCGAGGCCAAGAAAGATCGTCACAATATTGATCAGTGCGTTCTGCGTGGTATTGGAAAGACGTTCGACAACGCCGCACTCACGCATCAGGTTGCCAAAGGCGAGCATTCCGAGCAGCGGCGCAGCCGTCGGCAGGAGCAGGCCAACAAGCAATAGCAGCAGTAGCGGAAAGAGGATGCGCTCCGCCGTTGAGACTTCGCGCAATTGCACCATTTCTATCTGGCGCTCGGTCTCTGTCGTGAGTAGCTTCATGATAGGCGGCTGAATGATCGGCACCAGGGCCATGTAGGAATAAGCCGCCACAGCGATGGCACCGAGCAAATTGGGCGCAAGTTTACCTGCTACGTAAATGGCGGTAGGTCCGTCAGCGCCGCCGATGATGCCGATAGCCGCCGCCTCGCGCAGCGAAAAGTCCATCAGTCCCAATTCGGTCAAGCCGAGCGCACCAAGCAGAGTCGCGAAAATACCGAACTGCGCGGCCGCCCCGAGGAACAGCGTTCGCGGATTGGCGAGTAGCGGACCGAAATCTGTTAGCGCACCGACGCCCATGAATATAATCAGCGGAAACGCCCCGGTCTCTATGCCAACCTCGTAAGCCAGGTGCAACAAGCCGTCGCCGGTGGCAATTTCGACACCGGGGATGTTGCTAAGTAGCCCGCCAAAACCAATGGTTACGAGCAACAGCGGTTCAAATTTACGAACGATCCCGAGGTAGAGCAAGAGTAGACAAACCACGAGCATGCCGAGCTGGCCGGCTTTCATCTGGTAGATACCTGACCCGGTCCAGATTTGTTCGATGAGTTCCACCGATCCGCCTGTCGTCAGCCGATCGCGACGAGTGCATCGCCGACCTTGACGGAATCGCCTTGCTTGACGAAGACCTCGGTCACGGTGCCGGCGCGTGGCGCGACTACAGCCGTTTCCATTTTCATTGCCTCAACAACGAGCAGTGGATCACCTTTGCTCACGGTTGCGCCGGGCGCAACATGTACCTTGAAAATGTTACCGGCAAGTACGGCTTTGACGGCCTCACCCGAGCCTGCCGCCGCGGTGCTTGCGGCGGGCGCAGCAGGTGCCGCGCTAACGCTGGCCAGTTGGCCGCTCTCGGCAACTTCGACCGTAAACGCCTTGCCGTTCACGCGCACCGAATAAACGCCCGACCCTGCTGCGGTCGCGGCAGCGGGTGCGGCCGCAATGCCGGTCTCGGCACTGGGAACCGGCTCGAACGCACTCGGATTGTCACGATTCTCGAGAAACTTCGTGCCGATCTGGGGAAACAGTGCATAGGTCAGCACATCGTCGACGACGGCATCTGCCAGCCGGATGCCCTTCTCTTTGGCAATGCGCTCTAATTCGTCGGTCTGGTGGTGCAGCTCCGGCTTAAGCAAGTCGGCCGGCCTGCAGCTTACTGGCTCTGCGCCCTCAAGCACCTTGGCCTGCAGTTCTTTGTTCACGGGAGCCGGGGTCGCACCGTATTCACCCTTGAGAAGGCCGGCGGTTTCCTTGGTGATATTGCCGTAGCGCGACCCGGACATGACATTGATAACCGCCTGCGTACCGACGATCTGTGACGTAGGCGTCACCAGCGGCAGCATCCCCAGGTCTTTGCGAACTCGCGGAATCTCCTCGAGCACCTCGTCGAGCTTGTCACTCGCGTTCTGTTCGCGCAGCTGGTTCTCCAGGTTGGTCAGCATGCCACCAGGCACCTGCGCGACAAGAATTCGCGAGTCCACGCCCTTGAGCGCACCCTCGAACTTCGAGTACTTTTTGCGAACCTCACGAAAATACGAAGCGATTTCTTCGATGAGAACGATGTCGAGGCCGGTATCCCTGTCTGTACCCTCCAGTATCGCGACCAGCGACTCGGTCGGCGAATGGCCGTACGTCATGCTCATCGACGAGACGGCCGTATCGATATTGTCGATGCCGGCTTCCGCCGCTTTGACGCAAGTGGCAGTAGATAGTCCCGTCGTCGCATGACACTGCATGTGAATCGGAATGTCGACTGCCTCCTTCAAGCGACTCACGAGCTCGAATGCGACATACGGACGCAACAAACCCGCCATGTCCTTGATGCAAATGGAGTGCGCGCCCATGTCCTCGATGCGCTTGCCCATATCGACCCAGAGATCGACCGTGTGCACCTCGCTTACGGTATACGACATTGTGCCCTGTGCGTGCTTGCCGACAGCCAGCGTTGCCTTGACTGCGGTTTCAAGATTTCGCAAATCGTTGAGCGCGTCGAATATGCGGAAGACATCAACGCCATTGATGGCGCATCGCTCCACGAATTTCTCGACAAGATCATCCGCGTAATGCCGATAACCAAGGATGTTCTGTCCACGAAACAGCATCTGTTGTGGCGTATTCGGCATTGCGGCTTTCAGGCGCCGGATGCGTTCCCAGGGATCCTCGCCAAGGTAGCGAATGCAGGCGTCGAAGGTGGCGCCGCCCCAGGACTCCATCGACCAGAAGCCAACCTGGTCGAGTTTCCCGGCAATCGGCAGCATGTCGTCAATACGCATGCGCGTCGCAAGCAGACTTTGATGCGCATCTCGCAGCACCAGTTCAGTAATCCCCAGGGGTTTCTTATCGTTCATTATTTTCATTCATCAGGTTAGGGGTTGACCTTTCGATGTTGCGTGATCGCAGCCGTAATCGCCGCGACCTCTTCGTCACTTGCGCCCACGTCAACCGGCGTGGGCGTAAGTCGATGTACGACCAGCGCCATCAAGGACATCCCCGCAACCAGGACCGACAGGAAAACGAACACGGTTCCCATGCCTACAAGCATTAGCGTGAGTCCCTGGTCGAGCAGAGTTGGCTGCATTGCGGCTCCGGTGGATCTGTGCGAGCGAATGATTATACTGAAACGCGTAGATCAACATAGTCTCGACGGTCCGTCGCGAATTGAGAACTGGATGCAGCTGAAACTAATGCAGGTCAACAGCATTCCCTTTCCGCAGCCGGTTTTGATGCAAGCGCTCAGATCCCGATGAAACTGATGGCGACGCCGCACAAAGCGACGGACGCACCGGCAACCGCGTGCGCGTAGCGACGACCAGCGACCGGCAATCTCACTCGATCAAGTGCCATGCTGCTAATAGCGACGGCGGCGAGCATGGTGGCCAGCGTGACGAATCCGAAAACAAGGGCCACGGTAATTACAAGCCCGGTGCTCTGTTGCGCCGCCGGATACATGAACAGCGGTATCAGGGCCTCGCAGGGACCGAGAACGAGAATGATAAAAATCGCCCAGGGCGTTAGCGAATGCCTGGCATGCTGATCGTGTACGTGCATATGCTCAGCGTGATGGTCGTGTTCGTGGTCGTGGACGACCTCGCCATGCGAATGCAGGTGAGAATGCGATCGATCCCGGCCGGCCTTTCTGAGCCCCCAGGCAAAATACATGAGGCCGAATGCGAGTAGCGCCCAGCCTGCCAGGTCGCCGCGCATACTCTCGATTTCGATGAGCGATGCCAGCTGCGCACCCAGAACCAGGCCGATGGCTCCGATCAGGACGGAACTCAGCACATGGCCAATCCCGCAGAACAGCGTTACCCGCAGCGTACGCGACAGGCCCCAGCCCCGCGCCTTGCCCATTGCCGTAAAAACGACGTAGTGGTCCGGACCCAGGATCGTATGCAGAAACGCTATGGACGCCGTAGTCACAAGCAGGATCTGAGCCTCGTTCATAATTCCAGCCTACCGCCGGGGCTCATACGGGCGCGATACGTAGTTTCCGGTCGAAATCGCCCCTTCTATGGGACTTTGGTACGTGCACAGGGCTTTGCGCTGAGGCAGAATTAAGCCATGAAGACGATTCACCGCAAGCTGAGGTATGCGCTGCTGCTGAGCGCCGGCCTCATTGCGTCCTGTGCGAGCGTCCCGCGAACTCAGCTCGTATCCGTTGCAGACAGCAATGAGTGTGTCGTGCTCCTGCACGGCCTGAATCGAAGCTGGCGCGCCATGCGACCGACGGCCGCTGCCCTGCAGGAAGCAGGTTTCACGACGGTGAACGTGGACTACCCGTCCCAGGCCGGCACGGTCGAGGAAATTGCTCCGCTTGCCGTTGGCACCGGACTCTCGGAATGCCGCGCGACCGGCGCTGACCGAATTCACTTCGTCACCCACTCGATGGGCGGAATCCTGCTGCGTTACGAAAACGAGCGCGCGCCGATCCCGGACCTCGGGCGCGTTGTCATGCTCGGCCCACCCAATCAGGGCAGCGAGCTCGTTGACGTGACGCAGGACTGGCCCGGCATCGTGTCAATCAGCGGCGCCGCCGGTATGCAGATGGGCACAGACGAAGACAGCATTCCGTCCTTACTGGGCCCGGTCGACTTCGAGCTGGGTGTTATCGCCGGCACCGGTACAATTAATCCGTTCGCGTCGGCGATGCTGCCGAATCCGGACGATGGCAAAGTATCGGTGGCCGCCACACGGGTCGATGGCATGGACGACTTCCTCGTCGTTACGAATTCGCATCGCTATATCATGCGAGGTGACGTGGTGCTGCGAAACATCGAGTCGTTCCTCAAGACCGGACGGTTCATCGATGCCGACAAGACGCTTTTTGCGGCCTGCAGCAAGCAAGGCGGGCTCGATCAATCCGGCGCCGGCTGCTTCTGATCATCCGGCCTTGGCCAAGGGCTACTCGAGCCGTGCCTCCAGCGCCTCGATTCTCTTTTGCTGCGCCTGAACCACTTTCGTTAGAACGGCAACGATGTCCATCGTGCTCAGGCTTTGCCGGTCGCCATTTGCCACGAGTTCCGGAACTTCCTCGGCAATGAAACCGACGTATTCCTCGCCACGATCGTCGCGGTAGTTGAACAGCACGGGTTCGAGCTGCATCAGCGCTGCCCTCGCCTGTTCGGTAGACAATCCGGCAATATTCTCTTTCCTTTCCCGTGACGAACTGTTGGTCCAGACACCGCCCGCTGTAACGTGGGCGCCACTGGCCATCTCCAGCGGATGCCGCGGTTTTGGCACACCGATTCCGACATTGCCCTCCCGATCAACCGTGATGCGATCCTGTGACCCGGCACCGATCGTCAACGTGCTTGCCCGGTTGTGCATGATATAGCCGGTCTCCCCGGAGGACTGTGTGATCATCAGTCCGGCGACGCTGCTGTTTTGTTCGTGAATCTGGATGCTGCCGTTCACTTCGAGCCGCTGCTTTGGGTTTGTCGTTCCAATGCCGACCTGGTTGCCATTGTCATAGACCTGGGAATTTCCGCCCTCCGTTTCTTTCCTGAACTTCACCAGGAAATTTTCGCGGCCTTTGATGTTTGCGACTCCAGGCGGCACCGGCGCACGCTCAGCGGCTGCTGATACGGCAACGTCCGGCTCGACGACGGCTGCGACTTCCTCTTCAACGACCTCTTCGACCACGACCTCGAATTCTTCTTCCACGACTTTCTCGGCAACAGGCTCGGCTGCCTCCTCGAGGACCTCCTCCACAAGCGCTGCAGCCGCGTCTTCTGCGGCCGCCTCAACAATAACCGGGGCCACATCCGCAGGAGCTACATCCGTCGCGGACTCCCGGGTGACTTCCTCCGGCCGAATCCGAGCCCAGTCGGCGCTGATAAAGCCCGTCGTGTCACCCTCGAGCTGGACTTCATGCCAGCCTGACCCGGTGCCGACAAGTGGCAGCGAATCGCCTCGGTTGAGGCGGCCGACAACATCAGAGCCGGTGTCCGGTGCCGAACGGATATTCACCGACGTTTCGACTTTGTCGATCGGTACGACGACGTCGGCGACACAGACGAACGGTAGTAACACTGCAAATACCAATACGATTGATCTCATAGGTCTTTCCTCAATTGCATGCCGCGCGTTATTTTGAGCCAATGCCCTCTGCGTCGAGGACGCGCGCAATGCTTGCTTCCGTGAGCGGATGGTAAGCGCCACGAGTCGTGGCGAACATCGATCGTGCAAGTTCCAGATCTGTGCCATTCTGCGCGAGCGCAGTGTAGACAGGCGCAATCAGCCTGCCTCTGCCAAAGCGGTTCAAATGCCGCTCCAGTTTTTCGTACGCTGGCGTATAGCGGCGCTTTGCGACCTGAATGAACCAGGTGCGTCCGATCTCGGCATTTCGCGTGTCGCTGAAGCCCAGCCCTTCATCCAGTGTCGTGAGTTGGTCGCTATCGAGCTCCGCCGGCAGACTGTTGATGAAATGCACCGTCGCCTGTGGGCTCCAGTTGGCTATCGGGATTTCGGTAATGTCGATCTTTCCCTCTGCCCAGGCAGCGGCCAATGCTTTGGCATCGTCCAGTGTCTGCGAAGTCGGTACCGGTGCGTCATCGGGAAGGCCGGGCTGACACAGCCACTCCTCTGCGTCAGCACGACTGACCGTGCTCGAATCCTCCTGCAGCAGGTTCTCGTCGAGGTAGTCGAGAAAACGTTCCGTTGTGATCGTCTGAAACGCGAACGTGTCGAAGTAGGTAAACAGGAAGCGATCAAACGCGTCACGGCCAAATGCGTTTTCGAGGAATTGCAGAAACAACTGTCCCTTGCTGTAGTGAATCGTACCCTGGAAGTCGTCCGGATCACCAACGTCAAGCCGTGGCGCCAGCGCCTGCATGTTCAACGGGACGGTCTCCAGGTCCAGCAGCAGCTCCTGGTACGACAGCACGCGCTCTTCGTCGACTCGGGCCTTGTCATAAATCACCTCCATAAGGCGCGACTCGAGATAGCTGGTCATTCCTTCATTCAGCCAGCCATCCCGCCAGGTCGCATTGGTGACGAGGTTGCCGGACCACGAATGCGCGAGTTCGTGCGCTATGACGGAGACCAGGCTGCGATCGCCCGCGAGCAGGCTTGGCGTGATAAAGGACAGTCGCGGATTCTCCATGCCGCCGTAAGGAAAACTCGGCGGCAATACCAGCAGGTCGTAGCGCCCCCACTCATAGGGCCCGAAGAGTATCTCGGCCTGGTCAAGCATCTCCTGCGTATCCGCAAACTCGAATACCGACGCGTCCAGAAGTTCGGGCTCGGCATAGACACCGGCTTGCTCACCTAGCGGCGCGAAAAAAATATTGCCCACAGCCACCGCCAGCAGATAGGACGGTATCGGCTGCGGCATTTCGAACTGGTACTCGCCGTCGCGCGGCGTCAGCGGGTCGTTGTTCGCACTCATCACTGCAAGCAAGTCCGGCGGCGTCCTGATTTCTGCCTCGTAGGTGATACGCACGGCCGGCGTATCCTGCAACGGCACCCAGCTGCGTGCGTGAATCGCCTGGGACTGCGAGAACATCAGCGGATGTTTGCCTCCGGCTGTCAGCTCTGGCGGCAACCATTGCAGCGCGGTTGACTCCGGGCTGGTCTTGTATTGCAACTGCAGCCGGAACTCCGTGGCGCCAGCTGCCGCCTCCGGCAAATGCACGATCAGCGGCGTTCCCCTGATGTTGTCTGAATCTCCGAAACGATAGTCCGCCGCCGTAGCTACGTCATCCGCCAACAGCACGTGGGCGCCCGCTATATCGAGATCACGGGTGTCGAGGACGATATCCATAGCATCCGGATCGAGCCTTTGCATGAATAGTGTCGCACTGCCACGCAGCTCACGCGCTTCGAAGTCGACCAACAGGTCGAGCGCAAGTCGCGTCGTGACAAACTGCTCGGTGTTGGCAAATGAGAAATAATCGCGGGCAGGGTCGTACGCGTCCACTTGCCGCGCTTTTTCCGAACACGCGCAAAGGAACACTGCGACCACAACCGTCAAAGCAAGTTTTTCGCGCATCAAGTGCCCCCAGACCGTGAATAGTCTTGTGAGCGCTGATTCTATACAACTTCAATACGAGGCGCGCAGGCGGTGCGGTAGGTGTGTAGAATTGTCGCGACAATTCACCGAAGGACAATGCCATGGACCTTGGAGTCAGCGACCGCGTACAGCCTTTGCTCGATGCCGTTCGAACATTTATCAACGAGCGCGTGCTGCCGGTTGATGAGGAATTCCTCGAGGAAGTTTCCAAAGGCGATCGCTGGTCATTAACCGAGAGGCAAACAGAGATTATGGAAGATCTCAAGTCTGCGGCTCGTGAGCAGGGACTGTGGAACTTCTGGCTTACCGACAGCGACAGTGGCTATGGCCTCAGCACGGTCGAGTACGCCTGGCTCGCCGAAGAAACGGGGCGTGCGCACCTGGCGGCCGAGGCGTTCAACTGCAGCGCGCCCGATACCGGCAACATGGAAGTGCTTGAGCGATACGGCACCGAGGCGCAGAAAGAACAGTGGCTAAAACCACTGCTCGAGGGCGAGATTCGATCGGCCTACGCGATGACGGAACCGAACGTCGCTTCGTCAGACGCCACCAACATCTCGACGTCGGCCGTACTCGAGAAGGGCGAATGGGTCATCAACGGCGAAAAAACCTATGCCTCGGGTGCCGGCGACAAGCGCTGCAAAATCCTGATTTGCATGGTAAAGACCAATCCCGAAAACAACCGTCATACGCAGCATTCGCAAATTCTTGTCCCTATCGATACGCCGGGCGTCGAGGTTGTTCGCGGTATGAATGTTTTCGCCACAGACGATGCACCGCATGGTCACATGCACATACGTTTGAAAAACGTTCGGGTTCCGGAGGACAACATCATCCTGGGACCCGGGCGAGGCTTTGAAATCGCGCAAGGCAGGCTCGGGCCCGGCCGAATACATCATTGCATGCGCGCCATCGGCATGGCCGAACGCGCGCTGCAGCTCCTGTGCGAGCGCTCGGTGTCACGGACTGCTTTCGGCAAGCCATTGGCCAAACTCGGCGGCAACTACGACGTGATTGCGAATGCGCGTATTAATATCGATATGGCGCGACTGCTGACGCTACGTGCGGCACACGTCATTGACACCGAAGGCGTGCAGGAAGCACAGGTCTGGATATCGAAAATCAAGGCGATGATTCCGATCATCGCGATCGACGTCATTGATGACGCGATTCAGATGCACGGCGCCGCCGGCTTGTCGCAGGACTTTCCCCTGGCCGCAATGTACGCCAATGCGCGAACCTTGCGACTGGCAGACGGACCCGATGAGGTTCACCGCATGGTCGTGGCGCGTCATGAATTGCGCCCCTACATCAAGCGGAGTTGAATCCAGGACCCGACTCACTCCCCGTATCGGACCGCGAAGCCGGCCCGCCCGTTGCTCTCGGTAAGCGCGTATGTAACTGCCGCGGGTTTCCGGTATAAAAGGCACACAATTGAGTCGGTATTGCCAAATTCGGGCTGCCGCCCAGCCGTCGTACAACTGTAGGGAAAGCGTATGCCCCAACCATCTGCCCGACCGATGAATCCGGTGACGGAGGATTTCGCCGGTGACTCGCTGTCGAGGGCCGCGAAACGTGCGTTCCATGCGACCCGTCCGAAGTTCTTTCCGGCGTCGGTCCTGCCGGTGCTGGCCGGAACCGCCTGGGGTGTCACGGCAACCGGCCGCATCGATATACTCGTTTTCCTGCTGGCACTGCTGGCGACCGTCTGCGTGCACGCCGCAAGCAACGTCCTGAACGACGTCGGCGACGAAAGCATCGGCACCGATCGGCTCAATACGAAACGGATATATCCCTATACCGGCGGCTCGAGATTTATTCAAACCGGCATCCTGTCACAGCCGCGGATGGTGTGGCTCGGCACGGCGCTGCTGATTTTCGCGTCGCTGGCCGGCATCGTCCTCTTCGTGCAACGAGGGCCGGTCGTGTTGCTCTTCGGTCTCGCGGGCATCGCGCTTGCGGTATTTTATTCGCTCGGACCCGTGAAATTAAGCGCGCTGGGACTTGGCGAGACGTCCATCGTCGTCGCCTTCGGCGTTTTGCCGGTCAGCGGTGCGGCGTGGCTACAGGGCGCGCCTATCGACAGCGCGCTGCTGTTGTTTTCGCTGCCCGTCGGCATCTGGGTGTCCGCCATCCTGCTGATCAACGAGGTCCCGGATATCGAAGCTGACGGCGCTTGCGGCAAGAATACCTTGCCGGTGCGGCTTGGACTCGCCCGGACGGCGAATCTGTACCTGTCCATGAATATTGCCGCCGCGGCGATCGTAGTGTGGTTGACGATTCAGGGGTCCCTGCCTTTGCTGGCGCCAGTGGTGCCGATCCTGCTCCTGGTCCTGGCGTGGCGCGCATCGGGCGGTATTCGTATCGGCGTTGAGGATCGCGAGTCCATGACCCGGGCGATCGAATCGACGCTGGCTATTCAAACGCTGGGCTGCCTGTGGCTGACCGGTTGTGTCCTGTTTTCCCTATGGTGGTAAGCGGTAGTAGATCCAGATGCAATTCAAAATAAAGAAAGGACTCGATATCCCTCTGGCCGGGGCGCCCGTACAACAAATATCCGCAGGGGCCAAGGTGGCGTCCGTCGCTTTATTCGGCCCCAGCACGCACGACCTGAAGCCCCGCATGCTGGTGAGCGAGGGAGACCGGGTCAAGCTCGGCCAGCCGCTCTATACCGACAAGCAAAATCCTGGCGTGAATTTCACATCGCCAGGCAGCGGATTCGTGAAGGCCATTAATCGCGGTGAGCGCCGTGTCCTGCAGTCCGTCGTCGTGCGCCTGGAAGGCGATGATGCGGAGGAGTTCGACACGTTTTCCAGCGAACGTCTTTACAGCCTCGAAAGTGGCGCCGTGCGCGCCAACCTGCAGGCAAGCGGCATGTGGACGGCGTTTCGAACGCGGCCGTTCAGCAAGATACCGGCCGTCGACGAATCGCCGCGAGCGCTGTTTGTTACGGCGATCGACACCAACCCGCTCGCCGCCGATCCGGCCGTGATCATCGAGCCCAAGAAAGAAGCCTTCGCACAGGGGCTTGAAATCGTGTCCAAGCTGACCGACGGCAGCCTCTACCTATGCACGGCCGTCGACTCGGGCATCGCGTGCCCGGACGGCGCCCAGTTCAAACACGCCGAGTTCTTCGGACCACATCCGGCCGGACTGGCCGGCACCCACATTCATTTGCTCGAACCCGTCAGCGAACAGAAAACCGTCTGGAGCGTCGGCTACCAGGACGTGATCGCCATCGGCGAATTATTTGCCACCGGGCGCTTGCCTGTCGAGCGGGTCATATCGCTGGGTGGGCCGAAGGTCAAAGAGCCGCGGCTTATCGTGACACGCCTCGGTGCGAATACCAGCGACCTGGTGCGTGGCGAATTGACTCCGGGCAATGTGCGCGTTGTGGCCGGCTCGGTGCTGGACGGCCACCGCGCGGTCGACTGGGCCGCGTACCTGGGCCGTTATGAACAGCAGATCACGGTCCTGCAGGAAGGCACTCCGCGTGAGTTCCTGTCATTCATGCGGCCCGGATTCGGCAAGTTCTCGGCGGCACGCGCGTTCGCCGGCAAGCTGTTTGGCAACGACTACCGCTTCACGACTTCACAGAACGGCAGCCCGCGGGCGATGGTTTCGACGGGCAGTTTCGAACAGGTGATGCCGCTCGATATTTTGCCGACGCCCTTACTCAAGGCGCTGCTGGTGCGCGACACCGATGGTGCCCGAGCGCTGGGCTGTCTCGAACTCGACGAGGAGGACCTGGCGCTCTGCTCCTTCGTCTGCAACGGCAAGTACAACTATGGACCACACCTTCGCAAGAACCTCCACGAGATCGAGGTGAACGGCTGATGAAAGCAATACGCACGTTCCTCGACAGGCTGGAACCCCTGTTCACGAAGGGTGGCCGATTCGAACAGCTGCACGCCCTGTTCGAGGCGGTCGACACGTTCTTCTATTCGCCGGCCGACCTCGCACGCGGTTCGCCGCACGTTCGCGATGCGCTCGACCTCAAACGCGTCATGATCCTCGTCGTTCTCGCGTCGTCACCGGCCGCGATCATTGGCATGTGGAATGTCGGATTCCAGGCTAACACGGCGCTCGCCAGCATGGGGCTCGCCGGCATCGACGGCTGGCGCGGCGCTCTATTGCCTTTGCTTGGCGCCGGCTACGACGCGACGAGCGTCTACGACTGCTTCCTGCACGGGCTGCTCTACTTCCTGCCGATTTACGTTGTGACGATGGTCGTAGGACTGTTCTGGGAGGTGCTGTTTGCGGGTGTTCGCAACCACGAAGTCAACGAGGGCTTCTTCGTCACGGGATGGCTGTACGCGCTGATCCTGCCGGCGACGATCCCGCTGTGGCAGGTCGGGGTCGGCATCAGTTTCGGTGTCATTCTCGGCAAGGAAGTGTTCGGCGGCACAGGCAAGAACTTCCTGAATCCTGCGCTCGTTGGCCGCGCCTTCCTGTACTTCGCCTACCCGGCGCAGATTTCGGGCGATGCGGTATGGACGGCCGTTGACGGCTTCAGCGGTGCCACCGCGCTCGGCGTATCGGCGCTGGAAGGCATGGCCGGCATCGCAGGCATGGGGCTGACCTGGACACAGGCCTTCGTTGGACAGATGCAGGGCTCGATCGGTGAGACGTCCGCGCTGGCCTGCCTGCTCGGCGGCGTGTTCCTCATTTTTGCACGCATCGCCTCGTGGCGGATTATCGTCGCGGTCTTCGCGGGCCTGATCATCCCGACGCTGCTGTTTGGCAATGCCGACAGCAGCAATCCGATGATGTCCCTGCCCTGGCACTGGCATATCGTGCTCGGCGGCTTCGCATTCGGCGCCATATTCATGGCGACTGACCCGGTCAGCGCCGCCCAGACCAATGCCGGCAAGTGGGCCTTCGGCCTGTTGATCGGATTCATGACCTGGCTCATTCGTGTCATCAATCCGGCGTTCCCGGAGGGCATCATGCTGGCGATCCTGTTTGCCAATGTGTTTGCACCCGTCATCGACTATTTCGTCATCGGCGCCAACGTCAGGCGGAGGTTGAAACGCAATGTCTGAGAAGAACAAGTTCGATCGCGACAGCATCTCCAACACGCTCATCGTTGCAATCGGCCTGAGCCTCGTCTGTTCGGTCATCGTCTCCAGCGCAGCCATCGTGCTGAAGCCCATTCAGGAGAAGAACGAGGAGGAGTTTCGCCAGCAGATCATCCTCGATGTGGCCGGGCTGATGCAGCCCGACGGAAATATCGAGGACATGTTCGCCGCAATCGAACCGCGCATGGTAGAGCTCGATACTGGCGAATACAGTGATGCTGTCGATCCGGCGACTTTCGACGCATTGATGGCAGCTGGCGACCCGCAGCTCGGCATCGCGATACCTTCCGACAAGGACATCGCCGGCATCGGTCGCCGCGCGAAGTATGCGCCGGTCTATATCGTCAGGGACGGTACAGGAATCGACCAGGTCATCCTGCCCGTCTACGGCAAGGGCCTCTGGTCGACAATGCAGGGCTACCTTTCGATCGCGCCTGACGGCAACACGGTCCGGGGCCTGCGCTTTTACGCCCACGCCGAAACCCCGGGTCTCGGCGATCAGATTGACAAAGAACCGTGGCGCGCCCAGTGGGCCGGCAAGGTCATTTATGACGGCGGCGACGAGCCGCAAATCCGCGTTATCAAGGGCGTGGTGCCCGCGGCCGCTCCCGATGCCAGCCATATGATCGACGGTCTCTCGGGCGCCACGCTGACCGCTAACGGCGTAACCGGCCTCGTGCGTTACTGGACAGGACCGCACGGCTTTGGCCCTTACCTGAAAAATTTCCGTGAGGATATTGCAGATGAGTGAAGCACGTACAATCCTGATCGATCCCCTCATCGACAACAATCCGGTCACGCTGCAGATGCTGGGCATTTGCTCGGCGCTGGCGGTTACGACCTCGCTGCTGCCTGCGCTGCTTATGTGCCTCGCGCTCACGAGCGTCGCCGCGCTATCAGGCGCCGCGATCAGTGCATTGCGTCATCGCATACCAAACAACATCCGCATTATCGTGCACATGACGATCATTGCTTCGCTGGTGATCCTCGTCGACCAGCTTCTGCGTGCGTACGCATTCGAGACCAGCAAGCAGCTATCGGTATTCGTCGGCCTGATCATCACGAACTGCATCGTCCTCGGACGTGCCGAAGCATTTGCCATGAAAAACGGTGTCGTCATGAGTTTTCTGGACGGGCTTGGTAACGGTCTCGGCTACAGCGTGATCCTGATCGCCGTTGCGACCTTGCGTGAGCTGTTCGGCGCCGGCACGCTGCTCGGCTACCCGGTGCTCGAACTGGTTTCGAACGGCGGGTGGTACGAAGCGAATGGCTTGATGCTGCTGCCGCCAAGCGCATTCTTCATCATTGGCCTTCTTATCTGGGGCATCCGAACGTGGCGTACTCAGCAGGTCGAGAAAGCCGACTACCAGATTCATGAAGTTCACAGGACGGAGGTTTACTGATGGCAGCTTATGCAAGCCTTTTCGTCCAGGCCGCCTTCGTCGAAAACCTGGCCTTGGCGTTCTTCCTCGGTATGTGCACGTTCCTCGCCGTGTCCAAGCGCGTCGAAACGGCCATTGGCCTTGGTGTCGCCGTGATCGTGATCCAGGTCATTACGGTTCCCGCGAACTACCTGATCTACACGTACCTGCTCGCCGACGGGGCACTGGCCTGGGCCGGTCTCACCGACGTTGACCTGAGTTTCCTGGGGTTGGTCAGTTACATCGGTGTCATCGCAGCGCTCGTGCAAATCCTCGAGATGACGCTGGACCGATACTTCCCCAAGCTTTATAACGCGCTTGGCATATTCCTGCCGTTAATCACCGTGAACTGTGCCATTTTAGGCGGTACATTATTCATGGTCGAACGACAGTATGACTTCGCCGAATCAGTCGTTTTCGGCGTCGGTAGCGGCACCGGTTGGGCAATCGCACTGATCGCTCTCGCGGGCATTCGCGAGAAACTAAAATATTCGGACGTCCCCCAGGGTCTGCAGGGACTTGGCATCGCATTCATCATCGTCGGCCTCATGTCGCTCAGCTTCATGGGCTTCTCGGGAATATAATGGAACCTCTGATTGACTCTGCCGTGTTGCAGCAAGTGTTATTGGGCGTCGGCCTGTTTACGGCCGTCATCCTGATACTCGTATTTGTCATTCTTGCCGCACGATCCAAGCTCGTGTCGATAGGTAACGTCGACGTCGTCGTTAACGGCGAACGCACGCTTCCGATTCCGGTCGGCTCCAAGCTGATGCAGGGACTTGCTGACGCCGAGCTGTTTGTACCGTCAGCCTGCGGTGGCGGCGGCACCTGCGGCCAGTGCCGGGTTCGAGTTATTTCTGGCGGCGGCGCGATACTGCCGACGGAACGCTCGGTTATTAACAAGCGCGATGCCGCAGATCACTACCGCCTGTCCTGCCAGGTTGCCGTGAAGCAGAACATGGAAGTGCAGGTCCCGGATGAGGTGTTCGGCGTAAAGCGCTATGACTGCACGGTAGTCTCCAACAACAACGTCGCGAGCTTCATCAAGGAACTCGTGGTCGCGCTTCCCGAGGGTGAGGAGCTTGAGTTCCGGGCCGGCGGCTACATCCAGATCGAGTGTCCGCCGCACGATCTCAAGTACAGCGATTTTGATATCGATGAACGGTTCCGCGACGAGTGGGATCGTTTCAACCTGTGGCGCTACGAATCGCACGTCAAGAAACCGGAATCGCGCGCCTACTCCATGGCGAGTTTCCCGTTAGAAAAAACGGTCATCAAGCTCAACGTGCGTATCGCTACGCCACCTCCTGGTGCGGATGACTCGATCCCACCCGGCATAATGTCGTCGTACATCTTCAACCTCAAACCCGGAGATCACACGGTTATCTCTGGCCCATACGGCGAGTTCTTCGCAAAAGAAACCGACAATGAAATGGTGTTCATTGGCGGCGGCGCGGGCATGGCACCAATGCGCGCGCATATCTTCGATCAGCTCAAACGTCGTCACAGCAAACGCAAGATGTCGTTCTGGTATGGAGCGCGAAGCCTCAAGGAGATGTTCTACAAAGAAGAGTTCGACGAACTTGCCGAGCTCAACGACAACTTTGCCTGGCACCTGGCGCTGTCGGAACCTCAGCCGGAAGACAACTGGGACGGCCTTACCGGTTTCATTCACCAGGTGCTCTTTGATGAGTACCTGTGCCAGCATCCTGCGCCGGAAGACTGCGAGTACTATCTCTGCGGACCGCCTATGATGAACTCGGCCGTCATAAAGATGCTCGATAGCCTCGGTGTGCCGAAAGAAAATATCATGCTCGACGACTTCGGCGGTTAACGGCCAATGATCGGAATCCGGCATGTCGTCGTGCTGTCAGCGGCACTGTTCTTCGCAGCGTGCGGCGACTCGCGCTTGCCGGAGTTTGAATTATCCGGCAGCACGATGGGCACGACCTTTACCGTTACGCTCGTTGCCCCCGGCGACGACATTGACAGGGAGCGGCTCAAAACAGAAATAGCTGCGACCCTGGCGGGTGTCGACGAGCTTACGTCGACCTGGCGCGCCGACTCGGAACTAGCGGTGTTCAACGCCAATGCAGCGACCGACTGGATCATGGTTTCGGCCGAGTTGTGCAATGCCATCGACAACGCGCTGGAAATCAGCCGGCTGAGCGAGGGCGCTTTCGACATCACCATCGGTCCGCTCGTAAACCTCTGGGGATTCGGGCCCGACGGCGAGATACGCGAGCCACCTGACGACGCGTTGATCGAAGAGACGATGGCATACATCGGCTACGAAGGCCTGCAGACGCGCTGCGGCCAGCCCGCGATGCGCAAGCGCCATGGCGCGATGTACGTCGACCTGTCGGGCTGGGCCAAGGGTTACGCCGTCGACAAAGTTGCCGAATTGCTCGACGAGTACGGTCTCAGCGACTATCTTGTGGAGATAGGCGGAGAACTCAGCGTGCGCGGCCACAATGCCGAAGGCAGGAAATGGGCCATTGCTGTTGAGGCACCGTCCACGACGTCCCGTCGTCCGCACTCTGTGTTACGTATAACGGATACAAGCGTCGCGACCTCCGGCGACTACAGGAACTACTTTGATCATGGCGGCCAGCGCTATTCACACACGATCGATGCCCGTACGGGACGCCCGGTCGCGCATGACCTTGCCGCGGTCACTGTAGTGAGCAAATCTGCGGCCCGGGCCGATGCCATGGCAACTGCCCTGCTGGTTCTCGGGCCGGAATCCGGACTCGCGCTTGCCGAGAAACTCGGGATCGCTTCCTATTTCCTGGTTCGCGACAACACGGGAATAGAAGAATTGACGACCAGCAGTTTTGAGCTGTTGAGACATCGATGAACCTTGCACTGACGACACTGCTGCTCAGCTTCCTGATCATCTTGCTGGTGATTGCCGGCATGAGCATCGGCGTCATGAATGGTCGACGGGCGATCAGCGGCAGCTGCGGCGGACTGAATGCCGGTGGCTGTGAACTCTGCAGTGGAAGCTGCAAGAAAAGACAGGAACAGACGCGAGACCCGGATGGAGACAAAGCATGACTAGCAAATCCTGCCTGGTAAAAGACTACATGGCGCGCACGCTCGTGACCTTCAAACCCGATACCGACGTGCTCGACGCCGTGCATACACTCGTCCAGCATCGCATCGCGGGCGCGCCTGTGGTCGATGACGAAGGCCACCTGCTCGGCATGCTGTCAGAGTTCGACTGCATGAAGGTTGCCCTCAACGCCGGCTATCATGGCATCTCGGGAGGACCCGTCCGCGATTTTATGAGCGACGGCGTCGAAACCGTTGATGCCGACATGAGTATTATCGACCTGGCCCAGGTATTCATTAACAAGAAATTCCGTCGATTTCCTGTCATGCAGGGTACCCAGCTTGTCGGCCAGATCAGCCGCAGGGACGTGCTGCGAGCGCTCGAGGTGATCGCGAAAGGCTAGTTCGTCAGGCCGGGGTTTTTTTCTCGTTGCGCGCTGCGAATCGTGCCCCGAGCGTCTTGCGCCTGAGATAGGCGTAGACTTCAAGCAGCGGCAGCTCTTTGGGGCAAACATCGGCACAGGCCATCATGCCGAGGCAGCCGAATACGCCCTGGTCGCCGGCAACAACATCGAACCATTCCGCCTCGGAGCGTTGATCGCGCGGGTCCATCATGAAGCGCGCGACGCGGTTCATTCCAGCGCCGGCCAGGAATTGATCGTCGAGGTTGGCCACGCCGCAGGAGGCCACACAGCAGCCGCATTCAATACAGCGGTCACCCTCGTAGATCGCAGCGGCGATGTCGTCGCTCATGCGCTCTTCTTCAGCCTCAGGGTCGAAAGCCTGTCGTTCATGAATCCAGGCCTCGGTTCGCTCAGCCATGCCGCGGAACCAGGTACCGGTATCGACTGAGAGATCGCCAATCAGCTTGAACGCCGGCAGCGGATACAGCTGGATGTTCTCCGGCAGGTCTGCGGTCAGCGTGCGACACGCCAGCGCCGGTCGGGCATTTACCATCATGCCGCAGGATCCGCAGATGGCCGAGCGGCAGGCGAAGTCGAACTGCAGTCCCGGATCCAGCGTTTCACGAATCTTGCTGAGTGCAATGTACAGCGACATGAACGGCGTTTCGTCGATCTCGAAAAAGTCGGTGTGCGGTTCGGAGTTTTCATCCTCGGGGTTATACCGAAAAATTTCGAACTTAAGCCGGCGTGGCGCGTTGCTTTTTCCCTGACTCATTCCCGCGGTCCTCTATTGCACGTACGCTTGCCAGGCACCGCGTTTCAGCCGGCTACCCATGTCTTCGCTGCTCGGTAATCGTCCGTGCTTCGTTTGCTCGTCCAGCACCGATTCATTGTAACTGTCGATCGTACGCTTCATTTCGATACGCTCGTCGCTGCCATAGCCGCGGTGTCCGGGCGGCAAATCGATCAGGCCCGTGGGTTCGTAGCTGAACGATGGATCGCTCTCGTGCAGCGCCCAGCGCACGAGCGTGCGATTCAGCCACTCCTCGTCGTTGCGCAGCGGAAAATCGCTGCGGAAATGTGCGCCACGGCTTTCGGTGCGCGCCTGTGCACCCATCGCAACGGTCATCGCCAGTCGTAGCATTCCTTTCAGCCGCAGGGCAAAACCGAGCTCCGGATTGACGCCTGGATCCTTGCAGCGCAGCGCAGCGTTGTCGCAGGCATCGAGCAACTCGCCAATCTCGGTCACTGCTTCACTCAGTTCATCGCCCGTTCGAAAAATTCCGACCTTGCCCATCATTACTTCGCCGAGTGCGTCACGAATCTCGTAAACACTTCGGCCGCTGCCGCTGCGCGCCAGCCAGTCATCGGCCCGTTTTTCGGCGGCCGCGAGCGCGTCAAATGCCAGGCCCGTATTCACGCGCAACGCGACGCCGGACGCATGCTCAGCCACACGCCGGCCGACAATCCGGCCCGAAACCAGCGTTTCGGCCAGACTATTGCCCCCAAGTCGGTTGAAACCATGCATGTCCCAGCAGGCGGCCTCGCCGACCGCAAACAGTCCGGCAAGTCCGTAGGCTTCGCCGTCTTTGTTCACGCGAATGCCGCCCATCGAATAGTGCTGCGTCGGCCGAACCGGTATCAGGTCGTTCACCGGGTTCAAGCCCACAAAATCGCGACAGATGTCCCAGACTTCCAGCAGCTTGGTGCGCAGGTGTTTTTCACCGAGATGACGAATGTCGAGCCACAAATGCGGGCCGTACGGTGAATCCACGCCGTTGCCGTCGCGCATGGTCTGCTGCATGTGCCGCGACACGACATCACGGCTTGCAAGCTCCTGCTTCGCCGGCTCTTTTTCGACCATGAAGCGGTGCATGTTCTTGTCGAGCAGATAACCACCGTCGCCGCGGCAACCTTCGGTAACGAGGATGCCGCTCGGCGAAAGCGTCGTCGGATGGAATTGCACGGCTTCCATATTGCCGAGCGGCACAATGCCGGTATCGAGCGCGATTGACGCGCCGGTACCTTCGTTGATCACGGCGTTGCTCGTGTACTGCCCGTAGATGCGTCCGTAGCCGCCTGTCGCAATAACAGTGGCCCTGGCCATCACGGCAAAGTGCCTGCCGGTCCTGAGGCAGCGCACGACGGCACCAAGGCAGCGACTGCCGTCATGAATCAGCGAAACGGCCTCCGTGCGATCCTGCACGGTGATGCCAAGTCGCACGACCTCACTATCCACGGCATACAGCGCAGCATGTCCGGTGCCCGCAGCCGCGTAACAGGCGCGCCACTTGGCCGTGCCGCCGAAGTCGCGCTGCCCGATCAGACCATCATTCTCCAGCGCCTCGTCGATCTCGACGTGTTCGCCCTTGATGAAGTATTTGTTTTTCCCGCCACGTACGCGGCTCCACGGTACGCCGAAATGTGCGAGTTCGCGCACCGCGACCGGAGCCGCCTCGGCAAAAATGTTGGCAACCTCCTGGTCCGCGCCCCAGTCCGAACCGCGAACGGTATCAAGGAAGTGAACCGTAGGATTATCACCTTCGGCCCTGGCGCAATTGGCGAGCGATGCCTGCATACCACCCTGGGCCGCGCAGCTGTGACTGCGGCGCGGTGGCACGAGCGACAGGATCAAAGCCTCATGTCCGGCAGCTGCAGCTTCGATCGCGCAACGCTCTCCTGCGAGGCCACCACCGACCACCAATACGTCGGTCGTAATCAGGCGCGCGCTCATGTCGACGCCCCGTCGAGCAAGAACGCCAGCGGCGGGTCCATCCAGCCTGCCAGCACGATCAGCGTGACTCCACCCAAACCGAGCACCACCCAGAAAATGATCTGCTCGACTCGATGCATCGTCTTGCGTGACATCCACAGGTCGGCGCCCCACTTTATCGCCAGTCGGTACAAACCAATGCTCGCGTGAAACTCGACGCATAACAGCAGGACCGCGTACGGCAGCCACAGTCCGGCGCTGACTCTCTCCACCGACGTGGCGGCATCGATACCGGCGCCGGTGCCGAATAACGGCGTGAGAATATCCGTCGCCAGCAATATCAAGTGAAAACTGCCGAGTACGAGAATGACCATGCCCGTGCGTACCTGCCAAATCCAAAGCAGGGACTCGACGTGCGGTCGGAATGGTGAATACTCTGTTCGAGTCGCCACCTTTTCGCGCCCCGACCGGTTTAATCCCTTGGCCAGTTGCAGAATCCTCTTGCGCTCACGCAGCTGTGCCGGGATCTTGCGGGCGGCAAACGCGGCGTGAATGAGGAACAGCGAAAAAATGACCAGCACCGTGGGCTGCGCGATGTAGTAGTCCTCGAGCATTGTCGCCAGCCAGTCGAATCCGCGCTCACCGGTCAGGATCGAACCGACGAGTACAACGTGTCCCCACATGAACAAGGCCAGCAATAGTCCGCTTCCACCGCTGATGACTTCGTAAACGAGCTGGCGACGCGCTGTTGATGTCGCCGCAACGCGTTTATTGGTCGATGTGGGTGCGCGGCTCGCCATTTACGGATTCAACTGTGTGATGATTGCGGGATCCACTTCGCGCTCCGCCAGGATCGAATGGCAGACGTCGCAGTCGCGCGAAATCTGTTCCCGTTCCGCGGTTCTCAGTCGCTTGCCATGACAGCGAAAACAGCCCTCGGATCGTTCATGACCGATGTGTTCGGGGTAGGTGTTCCACCAGACCTTCATATGCGGAAATACATTGACCGAATAGATATCACCCAACACGGTCGCCGCATTGCGAATATCGTCTGCTCGGTCCGTTGCCAGGTCCGGGTAGTTTTCCGCATAATACTTAGTAAGCTCCGTGGTAATAACCTCGCGTGCCTCCTCATGCGACGCATATTCGGCGTCGATAATGCGCAATCCCTCCTTTTTCACGTACGGCAGTGTGCGGTCAATCAGGCCGTCGCGGAGCGCGACGTCAATCTCGAAATCGGGCGCCTTGTAATTGTGACTCGGCCGGTTGTGGCAATCGACGCAATCCATGTCCCGCCAGATGCCGCCCTCTTCCGGCGCTTTCCTGTCGGCGAAGAGTTTGACCGCACCGTCCTCATCTGTGTACTCGACTTCGTAAATTTCCTCGCGTGTCTCATCCGACCGGTAGCGGATAGCAACGCCCGGATCGACGTGCCAGTGTATGCCCGAAGACTTCTTCCCGGCCTCACCGCCTACTCTTAACAGCAGGGCCGTCGTCAACTCAGTGTTGGCTTCATCCTCTTCGTAGTGTTTCTTGATCTTGAGCGTGTCACCGACGAATCGGGTTGGCCAGTGACATTGTTCGCAGGTTTCGCGTGCCGGGCGCAGATCGTGCAGTGGTGTCGGAATTGGACGAGGATAAAGATCAAATGTAACCGCGACCAGCTGCCAGGCACCGTCGAGTTTTGACTTTACGAACCAGTCCGCGCCTGGGCCGATATGACACTCCGCACAACTTACTCGCGAGTGCGAGGAGCGCTGGTAGGCCGTGTGTTCGGGCTGCATGACCGCGTGACAGGCCATGCCGCAAAACTCGACCGACTCCATCACCTCGACACCTTTGTAGGTCGCGCCGGCGACGATAACGATATTGACCATCGTCGCACCGACGAAGATCATCATCCAACGCCGGGTCTTGGTCTTATTGAGGTCGAAAATCGGTAACAGGGGCGTCGACTCGCCGCCCGGTCTGCGGCGCAGGTTGCGGCGGTAAAGAACTGCGCCGACTGGAATCAGAATGAGTCCAGTGACGAAAATCATCGGCAGGATCAGGTAGGTCAGGATACCCAGGTAAGGGCCGCCTTCGAAGCCAAGCTGCTCCATGACGAACAGGCTGACAATGAGTACGAGGCCTGCAATCGCAAGCCCTGTACCAATCAGGCTAATGCCGTTTCGCGTAATCGACGTGAGGAAATTTTTGAACACTATTGGCCCCTTGTTGAGAAACTGCCCGTGATCACGGCCGGTTATCCTGCTGCTCGGTTGGGGCATCATAGACGACCTCGCCGCGTTCTTCCGCCCTTTCGAAGGGCGGTTTACCGGTCAGCCAGGTCATGTCCATCGGATACACCGCGGGATCGAAGATAACGAAATAAAAGTGCCAGACAAGGATAGCGAGGGTAGCCAGTATCGCTTCCAGGAAATGCAGCACGGTGGCCGCCTCGGGCACCCAGCCCGGCAGCCAGGTGAGCGTGAAGTTCTCGAACCACAATAACAGGCCGGTGAGCGCGGTGATGACTGTACCCCACAACGCGGCCCAGTATTCGATCTTCTCCACATAGCCGACTCGCACCGGTGCCGGCGGCTCGGCGCGGCGCCCGAGGTTGTAGCCTGTGCGGTGCATAAACTCCCTGAAGTCGGCAAAACGAGGCAGGAACGCAGCAATCTGGCTGCGCGCCCGGGCACTCACGATCAGATGGCCGAAGTGGAAGAAGCACGCCCCGATGAGCCCCGCGCCGGCGATACGGTGAATCAGCCCGCGCATTTCGCCGTCCGCGAACTGCAGCATGCCTGCCCACCAGCTCTCGGGATACTTCAACGCAAAGCCCGTGAATACCAGCACCATGAAGCTCACAGCCGCTATGGCGTGGGCAATTCGAAACGGCCGCGACATGCGTTCTTTGATCACGCAGTTTTCCGGAGCCTTGCGCTGGCGTGGAGCCGGATCACGCGTCTTTTTGCCGAGGTCGAGCAGGTTGTGCAACAGCATGCCGATGACCGTGACCCAGATCAAAGGTATGTAAATGGCCCGGATCCAGTGCGCGACGATGTTGGGTGTCGTGTCCGCCAGCACATGCACCGGGCCGATCTTGAAACGGCTGCCCGCTCCCGCATGACATTTGCCGCAGGTGGCAGCCAGGTTATCCGGATGTATGTAGGAATCGGGATCGCTGGAAGGCAGGATGAAATGCACGCCGTGACAGCTCGCGCAGTTGGCAACCCGCTGCACACCTCCGCGAGCCGCCAGCCCGTGAAAGCTGTCCTCATAGGACGGCACCTGATCCATGTTCAGACCGTACTTCTCGTTCAGCCGCACATTCGAGTGACAGGGGCCGCAGACGCGAATCGGGATGTTGGTCGCCGATACCGGCGAGCCGTCGGCGCTTGCGGCCAGGATGCGGTGTTCACCGTGACAATCGGTACAGACGGGCGAGTCACCGACGCCGTTGGCGGCGGCCAGGCCATGAATGCTCTGCTCAAACTGGGCCGTGATGGCTGTGTGACAGGCTCCACAGGTGGCCGGTACGTTCGAACGATGGACGCGGGAGCCAGGATCCGATGCCGGCAACGGCGAGTGCGTCGAATGGCAGTCGCTGCAGGCTGCACCATGTTGGCCATCTGCCACGGCGGCTGCATGGACGCTGGCGGTATAGGCTTCAATCGGGCGAATTGTATGGACGCCGGGCGGTGCGGGCTGCCCCGAGCCATGGCAAACCCCGCAGGTCTCTCCCTGACGGCTGGCGTGGACCGGAGAGGATGGCTCAGTTGTCAGCGTCATGACATGTATTTCGCCATGACAACCCGAACACGAGGGAAGCTCCAGGTCAGACATTCGTTGCCGGCCCTGCGATCCATGCACGCTAATTATCTGTTCATCGGCAATCTCCGCATGGCAACCTGCGCAATCCACCGGATCGAGTCCGCGTTTGTGCCGGCGGTCATCGGCGCCAACATGGCAGTCGAGGCAATCGATCCCGCCGTGAGGGCTCTCTGCAAAGTGAACCGGGTCGACCTCGTGACACTGGCCACAGGGGTTTTCATCTTCGGCGCCGGCCATTTGAAACACAAACAGCAGGCAGGGAACGACGATTGTGAGCGGTTTGCGCATTGCAATAATCCCAGGTATTCGTGTTCCGACCTCTAACGGTAGCCGAACAGCATTGTGTAGATGATCAGGCCCAGCAGAACCAGTCCAAAGGTGAGTGCTGCGAAACCGAATATCCTCACGCCGCGCTCCTTGGCATCCGGGAAGGGTCTCACGAGATTTTTCTCCAGTTCACCGGATTCCACGATCGCCTCGTACTCTCCGGGCTTGTCGTATTTCAGCTCTTCCACCGACACCCGCCCACTGAATATCACGGGATCCATGGGGAACTTGTCGGGCCGGAAGTGTGTGTTGAAGAAGTGAATCGTAAATATGAAACCAACCGCGAGCAGCGCCTCGTCGCTGTGGATGATCGTCGCCACGTTAACGGCCCAGCCGGGAACGATGTAGGTGAATGTTTCGGGGAACCACAGGACCAACCCTGTGCTACCGATTATGGCCACACCCCAGGCTACTGCGAAGTAGTCGAACTTCTCCCAGTACGTGTAACGAGCATAGTTGGGGCGGGGGCCCATTCCGAAGAACCATTTGATGGACTGGGGGAACTCCCTGAGATCGCGGCCGTTGAAAATGATGGAGTCCGGGCCGGTAATGATCTGCAACCAGGTGTGTCCCGTCTCTTTCTTGTGACGAAGCACATCAAATATGTGCGCAATGAAGACGCCGAACAACACGACAGCACCAATGCGATGCAGGAACCCCATGCTATCGAACCCGCCGAGTACCCGGGAGGTCAACTGGGCCCAGGACATATACGAGAACTTCAACGCCATACCCGTCAATGCCAGCGTGAAGAAGCTGAGCATCATTATGATATGCATGGTGCGCTGGAAGCGGCTAAAGCGACGGTAGAACTTCTGGTTTTTGTTGCGCGATATAGCCTTGTGCGCCTTCCACTCCTCGCGGTTCAGCCATAAGCGTACGACCCAGGCCAGCGAATGCAGCAGCGCAAACGACAGCGTACCGACCAGCAGCGCGGTCATACCCCAGAAGGACCAGAACAGCCACGGGTAGGTCTCGCGATCGTGGTGCGTCGCGTGTGTCAGATAGCCGGCAAAACGCCGGTGCGATCCTTCGTGACACTGGCCACAGGTCTCAACCACGTTGTCGCGGCTAAGCCGCGAGGCAGGGTCGGTCGGAGCGAGAATATCGTGCGTGCCATGGCAGTCGTAACACTTGGCGACGCTCTCCCCACCCAGGCGCGAGACCTTGCCGTGAAACGTGTCGAAGAAGGTCTCGGTCTCGTCTTCGTGACAGCGACCGCACTGTTCCATCATCAGTGTGCGGAATCCCATTTCTTCAGTGCGCGTGATCGTGTGCGAAGCATGACAGTCCTCGCAGGTGGGATACTGTTTGTCCGGGTCCGGGTCGTCAGGCGAGTGGACGCTGGTGCGGAACGTTTCTTCTACCCCGTGGTGGCAGGTGCCACAGGTGCCAGCGATATTCTGCGGACTCACCGGGGACTCCGAATCCTGGGGAGGACGCTCGGAGTGTGCGCCGTGACAATCGGCGCAGGTTGCCGCCACGATGAGGCCGGCCTTCAGGGCTCGACCATGGACGCTGTCTTCGTAGCTGCCGACGATGTCGTCCACTTTGGCGTGAATCCGTGTCGCGGCCTGTTCACCGACGCGATGACACTGCCCGCAGAGCAACGGGACGTTGCGCGGATAGGTAGGCGAAGCCGGTGCATCCTTGCCAAGCGTGGCGTGTTTGGCATGGCAGTCCTGGCACGACGGTGCATCCGGATCGCCTTCTGCATGCAGGGTTCCGTGCGCACTGCCCTGGTACTCGGTGACCTGTTCGGCATGGCATATGCTGCAATCGACCTCGGACTGTATCGTCTCGCAGGCGCGCTCTTTGGATACCGTTACCTCTGTGTGGCATTGCGCGCAAGCAGTACCCGCGTGCATCGAGTCGCTGTAGTGCTGTTCATCGACAAACAAGCTGACCGTCTCGCCGCCGGCGCGTGTCATCGTCAGATCGGGCTCCGCGTGGCAGCTCAGGCAGTCCTTGTTGGCCAGTCCGTCGGGGTAGAAAACGTTGCGGATCTCGTGTGGTGCGTGGCAGTCAACACAGGTCGGTATCTTGCCCGGATCTTGGGTCCACAATTCGCCATCGATCACTTTGCGATGCACAACTTCGATCTGTGCATGGCAGGTCGTGCACATCTCGGCGACATTGTCCGCGTGGATGCTCGAGCGCGGATCGGTGTGCGGTCGAATGTCATGGGAGGTGTGACAGGAGGTGCAGACGGCCGTAACCGTGAGTCCCTGACGGAACAGACCCTCACCGTGAATACTCATCGAGTAATGCTCGAGGATGTTCTCCTGCGATATCTCGTGAGTTCGGGAGACGGGGGATCCCTCTCGGTGGCAACTGCCACAGAGCAGCGGCACGTTCATCACCGCCGTCGGCGAGTCGTGGTCCGAGGCCGACAGGATATCGTGCTTGCCATGACAGTCCGCGCAGACCGGCGCCATAGGATCGCCGTCTTTCGCGGCTACCCCATGCAGGCTACGTTTGTGCGCATTGGCCTGAGGCCTGTGGCAGTCGCTGCAATCAACCGGCTCCAGATCCTCGGCATGCCGCCGGCGCTTGCTGCCGGCCAGATCCGCGTGGCACTCCACGCAGGCCATGCCGGCATGCACGGATGCGGCGTAGGCGGCCGCGTCAACGTAAGCCGATACCTCCTCGTCGCCATGGAACGCGGTAAGGTCCGTGTCGTCGTGGCATCGGAAGCACCCTTCGTTGTCCTGGGCCGCTGCAGGCGTTGCCGCGAACCAGACGATCGCAAGCATTGCAAACAGCCAGGTCTTGCGATGACTACTTTGGATGACCCGGTGATCGGGTGAACGCTCACGCAAACGAAGAGCGAGGTCTACGGCCATTGCCATTTTCTTAATTGCCTGACGCCAATGCCCCTAGTATGGCAATGGCAGGCTGCCGGGCTATCAGGGTTTTCCGAGAGAGTGGCTTCGTTGTTGCGCGGTCATCCTAGTCCGCGTAAAGCGGACCGATGTCGATATAGATCTTGTAGTGCGCGATCAGTTCGCCGTCATATTCAAATATGTCGGTAAAAGGCAGCGCAATTTCGGTGCCGTTATGCCGTCGGTAAGTGACCTCGCCCTCGCACACCAGCGTTGCGCCGCTGGCAAGCGTCTTCTGCACATCGTGCGCACAGCCGGCAATCGTGCCGAAAAAGCCGCCCACGGCGGCGAGGATCGCCGCCCGCCCGCGCACCGGGGGCGCCGAGCCGAAACGAAAAACGGCGTCCTCGGTCAGGAAACCGACGAACGCTTCGGCGTCTTTCGAATCGATGGCGGCGAACATGCCGCCAGCATTATCGCTGGCGGCACTGCTTTTTGTCATTGGATGCTGCCGTAATAATGCGCGAGGGCTTCGAGATCGGCCTCGGACAGCATGTCGAATTTTTCTTTCATCTTCTTCGGCTGACTACGAGCATCGGCCGCGAATTCCTTGAACGAGCTGCGCAAATAGCCCATCGGCTGTCCGCCCATCATGCCCGCCTCGTCGTCCGGATTGGTGCCGGCTTCCGAGTGGCACTTGTCGCAATGCTCATCGTGAATGGCCTTACCGGCCGCTGCCAGCGTGGCATCAAAGTCCTGCTTCATTTTCACGTAGGGCAGTTCTGCATAGGCCGCCGCAAGCGCGTCGATGTCATCATCGCTCAATTTTGCGGCAACGCCACACATGCTGATCGCGGGACGGCTCGTATCGCCATGCCGGTACTTGGACTCCGCGCAGGGCCGTTCGTTATCCCGGTACATATACAGTGCATCCGAGTGCACGAATTCCGGAAATCCCGCGAGGCTTGGTACGTCGCTCGAGGTGCTGACCCCGCCCGGGCCGTGGCAGTCATTGCAGCCCTTCATCAGTGCATCGACATCGCCGGCATTTGCCGCCGAGAAAGTGGTCGCAAGTACAGCGGTCATTAAGTAGATAGGTAGTCGTTTCATGTCGTCTCCTGGCGATTTGCAGATTGCCGCGGGATCATACCGCAATTTTCCGTGTTCCTAGCTGAACCGGTGCTGAATCAAAATGCTGGTCAGGGCCCGGAATGCTGCATATTATCGGGTCGCGCGCAAGCAGCTACCAGTAGGTAGTTGCCGCGATACTAATCAGGTCCGGATTTGTTAAAAAAGAGCTTCAGATCGTCCGTCTGCAAAAAGCAGGAAATCCTCAGGCAAGACAAGTACTAACGTTACACAGGGATACGACATGTACCGCTCAATCTCCAGAAAATGGCATCTGGCCGCAATACTGCTGTCCTCCGCGCTCCTGTTTGCCTGTAGTGGTGACACGGGTCCGATCGGCCCCGCTGGCGGTCAGGGTACCGCTGGCCCACCTGGGCCACCTGGGCCGACAGGACCGGGTTCGGCAACCGTGCCCGTTGACACGGTCGAGAAAATAAATGTTTCGATTCAGAGCGTTACGGTTCCTGCTAACGGCGATGCCCCGACCGTTGTGCTGCGATTGAGTGATGATCTTGGTTTTGGCCTGACCGGCCTGCCGGCCAGCGCAATGGGATTCACACTGGCTCAGCTTTCTCCGGGCCAGAACGGCGGCTCCAGCGAATGGCAGTCTTACGTCACACGTGGGCCACAGGCCACGACGGAATCGGCGCAGGCCGGGACGTATGCGGACAATGGCGATGGCACTTATACCTACACGTTTGCGCAGGCGCTGACCGCCTATGCGGGCGGGCCGGTTTTCAGTGGCATCAAGACACATCGACTTGGCGTGGAAATCCGCACCAATCGCTACCTACCGGAGAATATTCCGGCCAACAATGCTCCCTTCGACTTCGTCCCGGCGGGCGGCGCGCCCATCGAGGAACGATTGATCGTCAACAACGCCGCCTGTAACGCCTGCCACGACAATCTCGAGGTCCACGGCGAAGCGCGTTTTGACGTCGAATATTGCGTGACCTGCCACAACCCCTATTCGATTGACCCCGATACCGCCGCGGAACCGTGGGGCGGCTCGGTCGACATGAAAGTCATGATCCACAAGATCCACTACGGTGAGAATCTCGTTAACGGCTACCGTGTTATCGGTTATAACGACACACCGCACGATTATTCCGACATCGTTTTCCCGCAGGACGTCAGGAATTGCACGACCTGCCACCAGGAATCCGACGCTACCGTACCCCAGGCCAGTAACTGGCGCGAGGTGCAGAATCGCGCGGCTTGCGGCACCTGCCACGACGATATCGACTGGGCTGCGGGCGACCACCCGGGAGGATTTGTATTCACCGACGATACACAGTGTGCCCTGTGTCATGATGAAGCCCAGGGACCGGAAGCTTTGTGGGTTGACGTAGTGCACCGGATTCCGGAAGCTGAAGCCGCGAAGGCGTTTGAGTACAGCATCGTGAGGGTCACAGGCACGGGTATCGGTGAGGTCCCCGTTATTGAATTCTCGGTGACCGACCCGACCAACGACGATGAGCCTTACGATATCCAGAACGATTCCGAGTTCACGACTTGCGCCCAGGGCACGAGCCGACTCGTTGTCGGCATCGCCTGGTCTACTACTGACTACACCAATGCGGATAGTGGTAACGGACCGGGACAGCCGGTATCGATGAACCCGTTAACGGCCTGTGGCGGCACATCGACAGCCGCAGGTGCGGGCGTATTCAGCGTAACTTCGCCGATAGCGGTTCCTGCGACCGCCAGCGGCACGCTCGCTGTGACCATAGACGGTCACCCGGCCGTCGATATTGACGGCACCCCCACGCGGATCGGTGTCACCAATGCGGTTGCCTACGCCCCGATCACGGACACCTCGGCCGTACCGCGGCGTAACGCGGTTGCCATCGAGAAATGCAACGATTGCCACAACCAGCTGTCGATACACGGCAACAACCGCACCGACAACATCGAAGTGTGCGTCACCTGCCACAACCCGAACGCGACGGATATCAATCGCCGCGTCGGGACCTGCGCTGACGAGCTGGGCACCGACGACGTGTCGATCGACATGAAATACATGATCCATGCGCTGCACGCCGGCGCCCCGCCGGAAGGCGTGCCCTACGACGTCTGCGGCTTCGGCTTCCCGAGCACACCGCACACTTACGACTTCGTATACCCGGGTCGGCTCAATAACTGCGAAGGCTGTCACGTGCCCGGCGGCTACTACCCGGTCGATCCGGCCGCAGTCCTGGGGACAACGGTCGATTCCGGAACCAACAGCACGACGCCCATCGACGACGTTGTTGTATCACCGAACTCCTCCGTATGTTCGTCCTGCCATACGAGCGAGCTGGCCAGAACCCACATGGTGCAAAACGGCGGCGATTTCAATGCAATGAAGAACCCGGACAGCACGTTGATTCCGGCAAGCGTCGAGACCTGTGCACTTTGCCACGGTGAAGGACGCTCGGCTGATGTCGGTGTTGTCCACGGCGTCGGTACGTTTGAGTTCAACTGATGCCGTCAGTGACGAAACGTCGCTGTCGGCGCGGCGTGCTCCTGCTGACGATGGCCCTTGCGGCCATCTCGGCGCCCGCTGTTGTTTCGGCGCAAGATGATGCGGCGGTGGACTACAGCAAGAAGGGCGCGGACACCTGCTTCCAGTGCCACGACGACCAGGTAACGCTCGCCGTTTTTCGCAGCAAGCACGCGGTGCCCACCGATCCGAATTCGCCGTTCGGTCACGGTCAGCTGCAGTGCGAAGCCTGTCATGGACCGGGCGGTGATCACGCGGGGCGCGTACGGCGCGGCCAGGAACGGCCACCGATGGTCCGATTCGGCTCCGGCTCCGGGACGCCGGTCGTCGAGCAGAACGCCTATTGCATCGACTGTCACCTGACTGACGCCGGTTTCGCCTGGCACGGCAGCGCACACGACAATAACACCGTGGCCTGCGCTGACTGCCATGACAGCCACGTCGAACGCGACCCGGTGCTCAGCACTGCCACGCAGGCCGATGTCTGCTTTGACTGCCACCAGCAACAACGCACGCAGTCCATGAAACCGTACGCACACCCGCTGCGCCAGGGAAAGATGGACTGCAGCGGCTGCCACAATACTCACGGCAGCACGACCGATCGCCTGCTGGCCCGGGCGACGACAAACGACACCTGCTATGACTGCCACGCCGAATACCGTGGCCCCTATCTTTGGGAACACGCGCCGGCAGCCGAGGACTGCGGCAACTGTCACGACCCGCACGGATCCAACTACCCGGGCATGCTGAGTATGCGCGCCCCGACGCTGTGTCAAAGCTGTCATTCCCAGAGCGGCCATCCGAGCCTGCCGCAGGACGAACGCGGCTTGCCGAGTGGCACGCCGTCACAATACCTCCTGGGCCAGTCCTGCCTGAACTGCCACGACCAGGTGCACGGTTCGAATCACCCGTCGGGCTCGAAGCTGATGCGCTAGGAGCTTGCAGCGATGCACAAGCAAACAACATTGATCTCCCGCAGCCTTATCGCTCCGCTGGTTCTTCTGGCGCCGGCCATCAGTCTCGCACAGGTCGACACCAGCGACTGGAAATGCGAGTCGTGTCCGTTTGACGAAGGCTACCGGGCCGAGGTCGACGCCGGTGCCACCCACGTCGGTGAGGACGGGGCGATCCGCTTCGGCAATGCGACGGGGTATGACGACAAGGGCGGCTACGTCAATGTCGACGGCCACGGGCGCTACGCGGCCGATGGCTACCAGCTCGACTGGACCATCGAAGACTTAGGGTTAGACTCGCGTGTTTTTCAACTGGACGGTGGCCGCCAGGGCTCATTTGGATTTCATGTCGGCTACCGGGAGCTGCCCTACCGGCGCTTCGACACGACACGGACCGTGTTCAACCCGTCGTCGTCCGACACTATTACGCTGCCGTCCGGCTGGGTGCCTGCCGGAATAACAAGCAACATGACGCAGCTGTCATCATCACTGCGCAGACAGATTATTGGCAGCGACCGCCAGATCATCGATCTCGGCGCCGACTGGATGCCTGCCCGGGACTTTCGCGTGTTCGCGGATTTTCGTCGACAGAATCGGGATGGCATCGACATCACCGGCGGCTCGAGCTTCACCCAATCCTCTCTGTTGCCGCGCTGGCTTGACTACGAAACCGACCAGATCGACGCCGGCGTTCAGTACGGCACGAATCGTGCCAGCCTGACGCTCGCTTACTACGGTTCCTATTTTACGAATCAGAATCCGTCACTGACCTGGGACACGCCGTTCACATTTGCGCCCGGCAGCGGCCAGTACCGGATGGCGATGGCGCCGGACAACGACTTTCAGCAGGTGTCGCTGTCCGGAGCGTACCGGGCAACGCAGTGGGACACGGTGGTCGCTTTTACGCTGGCTTCGGGCAGTGGTGAGCAGAATGAGCCACTGTTGCCGTATTCGATCGATGGCAGCGGCGGCGCGCTGCCGCAGAGCTCGCTCAATGGCAAGGTTGATACGGCCAACTATGCGCTCACGGTGACGTCCAGGCCGTTACCGAAAGGCCGCATCAAGTTTGCCTATCGCTTCGACGAACGTGACAACAAGACGCTGCAATCCGACTGGACCCGCGTCATCACCGACCTTGTCGCCTTTGGCGAGGTCGAACAAAACGTTCCCTACAGCTTCGAACGCTCCACGATCACGCTGAGTGGCGAGCTCGTTGTCTGGAAAGGCATCCGGGTTTCCGCCGGTGGCGAGCGCAAGGAAATCAAGCGCGACTTCCAGGAAGTTGCCGAACAGACCATCGATGCGGGTTGGGGACAGGTTCGCTGGCGTCCCCTCGCCTGGCTCGACCTGCGTGTGAAGGGCGGCGCAACGGAACGAGATATCGACCGTTACAATGAGTCTGTCGCCATCAGCTTTGGACAAAACCCGCTGATGCGCAAGTACAACCTCGCCTACCGCTATCGCAGCTACGGCGAGTTGATCGCGTCGATAACGCCAGTCGATTCGCCCGTGTCGTTCGGTACTACGGTGCTGTACGCCGATGATCGCTACAACAAGTCACAGCTCGGTATGACGGACAGCGAAGAAGTACGTGCCACCGTGGATGTCAGTTGGGCAGTCTCTGAAAACTCATCCCTTTACCTCGTTTACGGTCACGAGAATATCGATGCCCTGCAGCTCGGCAGCGAACAGCTCGACGTCTGGGACTGGAGCGCAACGCACGACGACAGCTTCGACCACATCGGGGCAGGTTTCCACTGGTCGCAGCCGGACGGAAAGTACCGGCTTCGTTTTGACTTCAACCGTGGAGACGGTGAAACGAGCATCGACGTGTTCAGTCTGAGCGGCGGCCAGAGCCGCCT
>JABDOQ010000028.1 GCA_013043165.1 Woeseiaceae bacterium
GCCAGACAAGGTAGAAGCTGATGGGGAAAATGATGATACCGTGCAAGAACGTATCTGATCGCAACCATATGGCAACCATCGATCGGAACGTGTCGAAATAGAGGACGGATACGGTAATCAGGACGACCGAAAGCGCGGCCAGATTATAAAACAACGACTTTTTGGCGATCGAATCCTGCATGCGCGATTTCATTTCAGGTATTGAGTTCATGATACCGACCGCGCCACCGAAGCAATGATTCCGTCAAGTTTCGTCATCGAAGCCGGCCAGCTATGGCTCGAAACGACCCGCTGTCGGGCCGCTATTGATAACTCCTTTCGCTCGTCCGCTTTCTCGAGCAATCGAATAACGTGATCGGTGTACTGCTCGGGCGACTCGGCGACCAGGAGATGTCGCCCGGGCACCGCGTCGACTCCGCCTGCCGCAGCCTTGCTGCAGATCACGGGTACTCCCATCGCCATGGATTCCAGGATCTTGTTCTGCGTACCCCGGGCAATGGCAAGCGGCGCGACCGATAGCGCTGACCCACGAACATAGTCCCGCACGTCCGGCACTGTGCCGGTTACCGTGACGCCGGGCTTTTCCGCGAGCTTTCTGATCTCGGCCGATGGCTCCGCGCCGACGATAGTCAGTTTCGTTGCAGGCCGCCGCAGCTGTATCAGTGGGAGGGCGCTATTACAGAAATTAAGCATCGCCTGCTGATTCGGGTAGTAGTCCATTCGCCCGATAAAGCAGACCTGGTTCGGGTCGTAGGGTTCTTCGGTCGGTGAAAAGAATGCGGCATCAACGCCGTTCGGGAACCAGTCTGTCTGTCGTGCCGCATCGAAACTGCGCAGCGTTTTGAGTTCGGCGTGCGTCGTGCAGGTCGACAGATCGAATCGTCGCGCGAGCCGCTTTTCCTCGCGGCAAAGCTTGGTTCCCTCGATCCAGTATCCCATCGATAGCGGGAAACGCCTGTAGGAGGAGTAGTCCAGCCATTTCTGTGAATCCATATCGCCAAAGTCCAGGATAGAAGGGACTCCGTTGGCTGAACTGACATACTGCGCGACCGACGAGCAGTGCACGAAGACCAGGTCAAACCTGTCTTGCTGCAGCTCCTTTTTGATCTCGCGGTGCAAGCCAGGTGAATAAAAGTAGCCCATGCTCGAGGGAATAGCCGTTGGCAGGCGCGCAATCATTCGCGCCGTTGCGGCTGCCGCATTGACCCGACCGAGAATCAGCTTGTCACAGTATTCCCTCAGTGGTTGCCCTTCTTCCAGCTCCTCCTCTGAGCGCGCCAGCGAACCGACGGTCACGCTGTGTCCCGACTCTTTTAGATGCCGGATAATATTGAACGGCCGAATCTTCCCGCCCCGTTTCGGGGGGAAAGGCAGGCGGTGGCAGACGAACAGTATCTTCATGCCGCTTGCGCCTCCGCCAATCGCGCGGATACCGTTTCCTGGCTGTCGCCATCGAGGTAAAGCTGGCTCCACAGCTCGAAGTTCATCAATGACAGCAGATGATCGGTGTAGTCTTCGCGGTTCTCCCGATGGCTCGCCTTGATTCTCTCGATCTCGGTCCAGTCAAAGATGCCGCGCTCATTGACTCGTTCTTCGCTGAGCGCGCCGTCGAGAAAACCGGATAGCTCATTCTTGAACCAGCCGCCGATCGGCGCGCCGAAGCCGCGCTTCTTTCGGTCGATGATCTCGTCCGGCAGGATACCTCTAAGTGATTGTTTCAAAGCATATTTTAGCTTGGTGCCGCGCACCTTGAGGTCGGACGGCATGGAGTTGGCAAGGTCCAGCAGCTGATCGTCGAGCAGTGGTACCCGGCATTCCAGAGAGGTGGCCATCGACATCCGATCCGTGAGCATGAGCAGGTCGTCCGGCAATTGCGTCATCAGGTCGACATCGATCAGGCGCCGCAACGGATCGCCTTGCGCGGCGTTACCGAAGGCTCTCCGCAACGCGTCGGAATTCGGAGACGCAGCCGAGTCAAGCACGCGCTCGAGGTCAGCTGATTTGAACACCCGCATGAATTCCTCGTAACGCGCATCGGAATCCATCTCCGCGCCTGCAAGAAAGCCTTTGGCGAGACGCGACCAGTCGAGCCACCTGGAGTGGCGGTCGCTGGGCAGCGCTCTTCCGATGGGTTGCAATACCGATTTTCGAAGCACGGAAGGGATACGCCGATACGAGCGAACGAGGTGCTCGCTCCAGTAACGACGATAGCCGCCGAACAGTTCGTCTCCACCGACGCCCGAGAGAATCACAGTGACATCCTGGCGTGCAAATTTTGACACCAGGTAAGTCGTTATGAATGCCGCATCGGCAATAGGCTCGTCCATGTGCCACAGCAACTCCGGCAGCAGCTGAGTCACATCAGGCTTCACGACGATCTCGTGGTGATCGGTTTGGAATCGCTCGGCAACCTGTCGCGCGAAAGGCAGCTCATTGTAATATCCGCCGCCCGTGCCGGTATCGAACCCGATTGAGTAGGTTTTTACCGGAATACTGCTGTTTTTCGCCATGTAAGCGACCACGGCACTCGAGTCAATTCCTCCGCTCAGGAACGCGCCCAGGGGAACGTCGCTGACCATCTGTGATACGACGGCAGACTCCAGAGTCTCCGCGATGTCATCCGTCCACTCACGCAGTGATTTCTGCTGCGGATCCGCGTCTGTGATTTGCCAGTATTGGCGTTGAGTAATGCCGTTTTGATCCGCCACCAACAGCGTGCCCGGCGGCAGCTTTTCAATGCCCTCGAGCATCGACAGCGGAGCCGGTACATAGCCCAGTGCGAGATATTCCTGAAGCGCCGCCGGGTCGACCTTGCGCTCGAAGCCCGGAATCTGGAGAACCGACTTCAATTCGGACGAAAATGCGAGGTAGCTCGAATTAGCCGCGATATACAGGGGTTTGATACCGAGACGATCGCGGGCGAGCAGCAGTCGCTTGCACGTCGAGTCCCAGACCGCCAGTGCGAACATCCCACTCAAATGCCTCACGAAATCCGTACCGTGTTCTTCATACAGATGCACAATGACTTCGCTGTCGCTGCCCGTACTGAACTTGTGGCCCTGCGCCTGCAGCGCCCGCCTCAATTCACGGAAGTTGTAGATCTCGCCGTTGCAGATCGCTGTTACCGTATTGTCCTCGTTGGCTATCGGCTGGTGCCCTCCCGCAACATCGATAATGGCGAGACGCTGCATGCCGAACATGAGCGCACCATCGGCATAGAACCCAGAGTCATCCGGCCCACGGTGCTGCTGGGCACGACCCATATCGTCGATGACCGAAGGGTCGAAGCGCTTCCCTGACCGTTGCAGGATTCCGTAAATTCCGCACATATCGTTTGCTGTGACTTGTCAGCCCAAACGCCGCGCGATCGGCGGCCCGATCATGCCGGCCATCGGGAGGGGCAATTTCTTCCAGGTACTGATCAGCAGCCGGTAGCGGGGATTGGCAGGATTCAGATCGGGGAGCGAATTGGCTTTCACCAGGAAGTATTGGTACTGCAGGGGCTCCGGCTCAAATCCCCAGTGTTTCTTGAAACGATAGGCACCGCTGCCGGCCATGCTGCGACCGTAATCGAATACCTCAATGCCCTCCTGGCAGGCGCGCTCCATCACGGCCCAGTACATGAAATCATTCCCATTCAGTTCGCGGGCCAGTTCACCGCCACCGCCATAATAAGGCAATATTTCGTTGCCGAAGCGGAAGCTCATGACGCTGCAAACAGTCCGGCCCTGGTGCGTTATTGTCGTAATTTCTACCTGATCCTCAAACTCCTCTTTGATTGCGCGCAGCCAGGCCGGGCCGAAAAAGGGGGTACCGAGATTGCGCTTGCACTCCAGCATGGCTGCATACAGCCGATCCGTGTCCCGGTCGATTTCTGCCTCGAGTCCTGCCTTGATGCCCTTGCGAATCATGGCGCGCTGCTTGCGTGGAACGGCCATGAGGTTTTTCTCAGGATCAGGATCGATTGTCTTGCGAAACGTTGCGTAGTTATCTTTGCCGAGCCAGTCGCCCGGTACTGCGTCCTGGTTCCGTAGCTCCAGGTGATCGACGCCGAGATCGACCGCCAGGTCCCGCGCGGCCTCGAGGATCTTGTCGAGCGCAGTTGCGCTGCTGCTGAGCGGTCCACCGTAGACCAGGAACGGTACCGAAATCAGGGCGTTGCCGAACAACAGGCTCTTTACGTGCACGAGCGGCAGCACGGCTTCGATTTGGCCGTTGTCTTCGCAGTACAGGTAGTACGCAGCATGATGCAGACGGTTCTCGATCAACGAGCGCCAGCCGGACAAGTGATAAAACGTGCCCTGTGGCGATGAGCGCACAAACGCGTCCCAGCGTGACTCCTCGCCCGATTCGAGGCGCCTGACCGCATAGCCCGGCCTTGTTTCAATTGCCGCGTCGCCGTCGATTCTTGTCGCCTGGAGTTGCGTCATGATTGCTCCAGGAATACCTGGTCCATTCGACCCCAGCGAAACGACTGGAGTATTTCGGTCAGGCGACGCTCGAACCGGCGCAGGTTGTGGTAATGGCGGAATCTTGACCTGGCCGGAATGTTCTCAAATTTTGGCTGATCCGGATCGAGCTCCCACGGGTGAAAATAAAAGATGTAAGGGTACGAATCGCTTTCCTCGTGTTTGCGTATGAATCGTTTGGACAAACTCAGCGGGAATAGCCTGAAATAGCCGCCACCGCTCACGGGAATGTTGCGCCCGAGGAAACGAGCCGTGCTCGGCGGGATCTCCGTAATGCTGGTGCCGTCGATGACATGCGGGTGTCGCGGCGCGTCTGGCACACCATAGTGGTCGTGCGAAACCGGATAGACGCTGGAGCTGTATTCGTAGCCAATTTCAGCGAGGATCTCGTGGGCCCAGGGGGTACGCTTGTCGATCGACCAGCTCGCGGCTCGGTAACCGATAACCGGAATGCCGGCCACGTCCTCGAGAAGCGCGCGTGCACGGCTCGCATCCTGGCGGAACTCTTCCGGCGTCTGCGACCAGACCCTGCGGTGACACATACCATGACTTGCCACCTCGTGTCCTTCTTCGACAATGCGGCGAACTACTTCGGGATGATGCTCTGCCACCCAGCCCAGGGTAAAAAAAGTAGCTTTTGTGTTGTGGTCCGAGAAGAGCTGCAGTGCCCTGTCAATGTTTCGGGGAATGCGGCACTCTACGTCGGGCCAGCGATCTCGCGGAACGATGCCATCGAAAGCAGATACCTGGAAGTAGTCCTCCACATCGCAGGTCATCGCATGAACGTGCGGCGTGTGCGTGACCAAGGTCTGATTGCCCTACATCGAATACGTGAAAAACAGGGACACGACATTGGCAACGTATTCGCGGCTGGTCGAGTTAATGCCGCTTGGGTCCTGCTCACTGTAGCTGTAGCCCAGGGAGAGATCACTGCGCGTTCCCAGGCGGTAGTTAATGTCCAATCCCACGCTTGCAAAGTCCGACTTATTGCCCACGCCCGTCTCCTGGTCAACCAGTGATCCCGAAACGGCAAACTGCGTGCGAACGCCGGCCTGCCACGTAAAATTGGCCCTTACTCCCGTTTGCGATTGATCGTCGACCGGCGTGCCGTCGGCAGTAAAACGATCGCCGCGTTCCTCATTGAACGCAGAGAGAGTGAATCCGGTCCTGCGAAACTCCAGGTTCAGGTTCCAGTTGAGGCGCTTCGAGATATAGCGTTCCGCGGTGCCCGGACGATTCAGGAAATCATCGAGATAGGCGTCATCGAGGAAATTCCTTATCCCCCCGCTCCTGTCAAATGCGGTTGTTGTCGGCGATTCGTCGTAGCTTAAGGATGTACTGCCACGCCTGAACGTGTAGTCGAGCCGGCCGCGCCAGGAGGATCCAAAGCTGCGCTCGCCCGCTGCGAATTCGGCGGACAACTTGTCGCTCGGCGAGTAAGCAAAACCCGCCTCCCAGAAGGAGTCGTCCATTGCCGGGTCGAACGGATCGTCCCAGGAGCTTTCCTTGCCACCGGCGCCAAACACTCGCGTTTTTGCATTGACCCAGAATCCGAGTTCCGCCGTCGCCTTCTGGTTTTCCCATGACCGCGAAACCTCGTATTCGCTGCGACGCCAGTTGTAGCGCAGCGCCCAGCTTAAACCCTGCCCGGCGTTGTAATTCTCGAGACTGAAGTTGCCCGAATGGTTTGTGTTGTCCTGTGTCAGGCTGTCGTCGAACTGGATTTTCGAATAGCGGTAATCGGCGTCAAGTGTTACCACCTTGCCCAGAGACCGGGTTAGCCGAGGGTTGAACCACCACTCGTCCTGGTCGATGAGATTGCCGGAAAACGGCAAGTTCCCCAACGGTATTACGTCTTC
>JABDOQ010000034.1 GCA_013043165.1 Woeseiaceae bacterium
GTGTCAATTCTGGGATGTACCTAATGTCTGCTTTGGGTCGACAAGCGACCGTTTTGAAAAGCTCACATTTTGCCAGGCAAAGGTCGCTTCACGGCCACAAGGGGACCCTTTGTCATTTGGTAGCGGGGGCAGGATAGACTCAGATCGGCTTGGACCGATCATCGGGGCTCCGCCCCGCCGGGCAAGCCGGCGTCCAAAACGCTGGCGCGTTTTGTTGAACAAGGTCCAACTCCTCGCACCCACACCCCCAAACAAAAATGGGTCCCACAAGGGGACCCATTGTTGTTTGGTAGCGGGGGCAGGATTTGAACCTGCGACCTTCGGGTTATGAGCCCGACGAGCTGCCAGACTGCTCCACCCCGCATCGGCAGGATCGGGATATTACGCAGAAGCCCAGGGCTTTACAACCCTATCCGAGAATCTCTATACAGAGCGCCATCAGCCAGCCCGGAACGATGCCAAGCGCCAGGACAGCGAGGGAATTCAGGCTCAGTACGAGACGCGTATCCGTGCTCGCCTGCAGCACTGCCTGGTCCTCGGCCGGCTCGAAATACATGTACCAGATGACCTTCAGGTAGTAATAAGCACCAACCACGGAAGCAAGCACCATCAGGACCGCAAGCCCGGGGTAACCCGAGGCCAGTACGGCGCTGATAACGTTCAGTTTGGCAATGAATCCGACGAAAGGCGGCACACCGGCCATGCTGAACATCAGGAACATCATCATCAGCGCGACCCAGGGGCTGCGGGCATTGAGCCCTTTAAAGTCGGTAAGGTTTTCCGCCTCGTAGCCACGCCGACTCATTACGATGATTACGCCGAACGCGCCCGCGGCCGCAACCACATAAGTCAACGTGTAAAAAAGCGCGGATGCGTCCCCCTCGCCTGTCCCACAGAAAATCCCGAGCAGGATGAAGCCAACGTGCCCGATAGTCGAATAACCCAGCATGCGTTTGATATTCGTTTGCGCAATCGCGACCAGGTTACCGACCACGAGCGAGAGAACCGCAACCACCATGATCATCGACGACCATGTCTCGTGCAAGCCGCCCAGACCATCGACCAGTATGCGCAAGGCCAGCGCCAAAGCCGCAAGTTTCGGAGCCGATGCAAGATACAGCGTCACCGGCGTACGAGCGCCCTGGTAAACGTCCGGCAACCACATGTGAAATGGCACGGCGCCAAATTTGAACGCGATACCGACGATCAGGAACGTCAGGCCAAACCATAACGGCAGGTTGTTTAGCGAAGGGTCGGCCGCAATAGCCGCCGCAATTTCGTGAAATTGCAACGAACCCGTTATTCCATAGACCCAGGAGATGCCGTACAGCAGACAGCCTGAGGCAATGGCGCCCAGCACAAAATACTTCATGGCGGATTCTGCGGCTGTGACATTATTGCGGTCAATGGCGACCAGCGCGTACATCGATAGCGCAAGCGTCTCCAGACCCAGGTACATGGTCAACAGGCTATTCGACGACATCATGATCATCATGCCAAGCAATCCGAACAGTCCGAGCATGTAAAACTCGCCCTTGTGCAGGTCGTTGGCACGCAAATAGTCGCGCGCATAGAAAAATGAAACTCCAACGAACAACACGGTGGCCAGTTTCAGTATTTGAGAAAGCGGATCGCTGACGTAGCTGCCGTAGAACAACACGATGCGACCATCCGGCACAGTCGCGTAGATGACGCCAGCCGTGATTATGAGTGCGACAATACTCAGCCAGAAGGTATAAACGCGATGCTCATTGTCCACGAACAGATCGGCAACCAGGACCGTGCAGATCAACACTAGCAGTGTCATCTCCGGAGCAGCTGAAATTAAGTCCATATAGTTCATAAATCGACCTGTCAGAGCTTCGTCTGCGCGACCTGTTCAATCAGCAAATCGACCGATGTGTTCATCATGTCGACCAACGGTGCCGGCCACAGACCCACCAGCAGTACGCTGATCGCGAGCACTGCCAGCACAATAAATTCCCTCGCATTCAGGTCCTGCAACTTCGCGACGTTGTCGTTGGCCACTTCGCCGTAAATCACTCGTTTCACCATCCAGAGCGTGTAAGCCGCGCCCAGAACCAGCGTGCTTGCGGCCAGGAAGGCGTACCAGAAGTTCGCTTTGAAGCTCGCGATGATAACCATGAACTCACCGACGAAGCCTGAGGTACCGGGCAGGCCGGCGTTCGCCATCGAAAACAACACCATGAAGGCCGCGAAAACCGGCATCGTGTTGGCAACACCGCCGTAATCGGCAATCTGGCGACTGTGGACGCGGTCATACAGCACACCGACGCACAGGAACAGTGCACCCGATATCAGCCCGTGAGAGATCATCTGCACCATTGCACCGGTCATGCCGAGACCCGCGCCGGTCTCCGCCGCGATATGCCATAACAGGAACATGCCGAGCGTGACGAACCCCATGTGTGCGATCGACGAATACGCGATGAGTTTTTTCATGTCTTTCTGCATCAGCGCGACAAAACCGATGTAGACCACTGCAATCAGCGACAGCGCAATCATCAGTCCGGAAAAATAGGCGCTGCCGTCAGGAACAATGGGGAGTGAAAGACGCACGAAACCGTAGCCGCCCATCTTCAGCATGATGGCCGCCAGGATCACCGAGCCGCCAGTCGGGGCTTCGACGTGGGCATCCGGCAGCCATGTGTGTACTGGCCACATCGGTACTTTGACCGCGAACGCCAGCAGGAAAGCAATGAAGATCACCTGCTGGACGGACAAGCTCAGCGGTACATTCATGAAGCCAAACAGGTCGAAACTACCGGTTTGCAAATACAGGTAGATAAACGCAACCAGCATCAGTACCGAGCCCAGAAACGTGTAGAGGAAGAACTTCAGCGTCGCATAAACCCGCCGCTCGCCGCCCCAGACGCCGATGATCAGGAACATCGGAATCAGCATGGCCTCCCAGAACACATAGAACAACAGTCCGTCGAGCGCAGCGAACACACCGATCATGAGGCCTTCCAGGATCAGGAACGCTGCAAAGTACTGGGCAGGACGCGACCTGATCGAATCCCACCCCGCAATGACAACCAGCGGCGTAATAAATGTCGTCAGCAATATGAGAGGCGCAGAAAGACCATCAACGCCCAGGTAGTAGTAGACGTTCAATGATTCGACCCACACGATCCGTTCGACGAACTGCATGCCGGTTGCGGAGTTGTCGAAACCGGCATAGAGAACGACGCTTAACAAAAACGTCAATACCGAAACGACAAGCGCGACAAAACGCATGAAACTCGCCTGGGACGAACGCGCATCACCGCTGTCGCCAATTACGAGCAGCAGAACGCCTCCGGCGATTGGCAGCCACACAAGATTACTCAGAAGGTATGTCGTGAGCACTGTCTCTTACCGGAACCAGATGAGCCAGCCGAGCAGAATCGTCAGGCCGATAATCATTGCAAAAGCATAGGTGTAGAGGTAGCCGGTCTGAATGTGACGCATCACGCCGGCGAGGCGCCCCACGCTCCTCGCCGTGCCGTTGACCATCATCCCGTCAATAACCAGCTGATCGCCCTTTTGCCAGAGGAACTGCCCAAGCGATCGTCCACCGGCCGCGAAGCCCTTGATGTACAGATCATCGAAGTAGTACTTGCGATCCAGCAGGTTATAGAGACCGGACACTCTTCTCTTGATCGTCTCCGGGATATCCGGCCGCTTGAGGTAAAGGTACCAGGCCGTAAAAGCACCGGCAGCGGCCAGCCAGAACACGGGCGTTAGCACGGCGTGCGTAAACAGCCCCAGGCTACCGTGCCAGACGGTCTCGCCGATGTGCGTCAGCACATCGTGCGCCGAATCGACGTATATGCTCGCACCAAAGTAGTTCTCGAACAGTACCGGGCCCGCCGTGAACCAGCCAATTACGGCAGACGGAATCGCCAGCAGTATCAGCGGCACCGTAACCACGAGCGGCGTTTCATGCAGGTGCGACTTGGTTTCCGCGTCCATGCGTTCCTCACCGTGGAAGACGAGGAAGAACAGGCGGAACGAATAGAGTGCCGTCACGAAGACACCGAGTAACACGCTTAAATAAGCGATCCAGTAAACCGCGCCCTGCCCGTGCCAGTGTGACTCCTTCACCGCTTCGATCAGGAGGTCCTTGGAGAAGAATCCGCTGCTGCCCGGAAACCCGATGAGCGCCAGGGAACCGACCAGCGCCGTCCAATACGTAATCGGCATGTATTTTCGGACGCCGCCCATCTTGCGGATGTCCTGCTCATGATGCATCGCAATAATGACCGAGCCCGCGGCAAGGAACAGCAGCGCTTTGAAAAACGCGTGCGTCATGAGGTGGAAAATAGCCGCGCTGTAGGCCGAAGCACCCAGTGCGACCGTCATGTACCCCAGTTGCGACAGCGTCGAGTACGCAATCACTCGTTTAATGTCATTTTGCACGATGCCGAGCATGCCCATGAAGAACGCCGTGACCGCGCCGATTACGATGACGACAGCTAGTGCCGTTGTCGAAAGTTCGAAGAGCGGCGACATGCGCGCAACCATGAAGATGCCGGCCGTGACCATGGTCGCGGCATGGATAAGCGCGGAGATGGGCGTCGGACCTTCCATCGAATCCGGAAGCCATACATGCAGCGGTGCCTGTGCCGACTTACCCATGGCACCGATGAATAACAGGATGCAGACCAGCGTCATCGCGTTCCAGGGCGTACCCGAAAAGACCTCGATGTTCTGCGCGGCGATGCCCTCGGCACCAGCGAACACCGTGGCATAGTCCAGCGAGCCCGTGAACATCACGACGCCCGATATGCCGAGGATAAAGCCGAAGTCGCCAACGCGATTGACCAGGAATGCTTTGAGATTCGCGAAAATTGCCGATTCGCGCTTGAACCAGAAGCCGATCAGCAGGTACGACACGAGGCCCACCGCCTCCCAGCCGAAAAACAGCTGCAGGAAGTTGTTCGACATCACCAGCATCAGCATCGAGAACGTGAACAGGGAGATGTAGCTGAAGAAACGTTGGTAGCCGGGATCCTCGTGCATGTAGCCGATCGTGTAGATGTGCACCATCAGCGATACGAAAGTGACGACGCACATCATCAGCGCCGTCAGCCGGTCGACCAGGAAACCGACCTCCATGCGCAGACCATCGGTGACGGCCCACGTATAAACGCTGATATTTTCAGCCGGCGCACCGCCCCAGAACATGTTGTACAGAACCAGCATCGACAGCAGGCAAGAAACACCGACGCCGACTATCGTCACCCAATGCGCGCCGGCGCGGCCGATCTTGTAGCCGAAAAGACCCGCCACGACTGCCGCCGCAAGCGGCGCCAGCACGATTGTCAGGTAGTAGGTGTACATCAGCCTTTCAACGTATTGAGTTCCTGCACGGCGATCGATCGCCGATTGCGGAACAGAACAACAAGAATCGCGAGGCCGATTGCGGCTTCTGCAGCGGCGACTGTGAGGATGAAGAACACAAATACCTGGCCCGTTTCATCGCCCAGGTAGCGCGAAAATGCGATGAAATTGAAATTCACGGCGAGCAACATGAGTTCGATGCACATCAGTAGCAGGATGAGATTGCGGCGGTTTACAACGATGCCCGCGAGGCTCAGGACAAACAGCATCGCCGACACGACCAAATAGTGCTGCAGGCCGATCACGACTTTTTCTCCGCGTCCATTTTGACAATGCGGACACGATCCTTGGCACGCACTGCGACCTGCGCCGAAATGTCCTGAACTTTGAGGCCTGGCCGCCGCCGCATCGTCAGCGTAATTGCAGCAACAATCGCAAGTAACAAAATGACCGCGGCGATTTCGAAGGCATATACGTGCTCCGTATACAGCACCGCGCCCAAAGCCTTGGTATTGCTGTAACCCTCCGGCGTCGCAACAAAACCCGACGACGTTTGACTGATCTGGCTGCGCAACCAGATAACCTGTACGAGTTCGACCACCATCAGCAACGCGATACCAATCCCGAGCGGCGCGAACCGGGTGAGACCGCGTTGGGCCGCTTCGACATCGACGTCGAGCATCATCACGACGAACAGGAACAACACCATGACGGCGCCGACATAGACCAGCACCAGCACAATGGCCAGGAACTCGGCTTCGGCCATGAGCCACAGCACCGCCGCGTTAAAAAACGTCAGTACGAGAAACATGACCGCGTGTACCGGGTTGCGCGAGAATACGACGCCCAACGCAGCCCCGAACATTATCGCGGCAAACACATAGAACAATATGGAGTGAAATAACATCGACTGACCTACCGGTACTTTGCGTCCGCTGCTTTGTCTGCCGAAATCATCGCGTCAAATTTGTCGCCGACGGCGAGCAGCTTGTCTTTCGTCATGATGTTTTCACCGGGCGTCTCCATGTGATATTCATGAATGCGTGTCTCTACGATCGCATCGACCGGACAGGCCTCTTCACAGAAGCCGCAGTAAATGCATTTGAACAGATCAATGTCGTAACGCGTCGTACGGCGCGTGCCATCGTCGCCGACATCGGATTCGATCGTAATGGCCAATGCCGGGCAAACGGCCTCGCAGAGTTTGCAGGCGATACACCGCTCTTCCCCATTCGGGTAGCGTCGCAACGCGTGCAGTCCCCGAAAGCGGTGCGACTGCGGCGTCTTCTCTTCGGGGTATTCGAGCGTGACGCTTTTGCGAAAAAAGTTTCGCAACGTGACCGACAGGCCCAGCAGTAGCTCCCAGAGCGCGAATGTCTTGATGTAACTGATTGCTCGATTCATATTCTCGTTCGCCCTATCCGTTCAAACCGGCCCAGGGTCCGATTTGAAACCAGGCCATCACCCCTTCCACGGCAATCCAGACTATCGTCACCGGAATGAAAACCTTCCAGCCGAGCCGCATGATCTGGTCATAGCGGTATCGCGGGAAGGTCGCGCGCAACCAGAAGAACGTGTACATGAAGAAACACATCTTCAGAAACAGCCAATGCAGACCACCCGCCGTAAGCCATGCCAGCCAGGTAATGTCGTTAAGAAAAGTCCAGCCTTCGAACGGTGACGCCCAGCCACCCAGAAAGAAGATCGCCGTCAGTGTCGATATGAGCACCATGTTGGCGTATTCCGCGAGGAAGAAAACCGCGAACGCGACACCCGAATATTCGACGTGAAAACCGGCAACGATTTCCGATTCGCCCTCGGCCACGTCAAACGGTGCGCGATTGGTCTCGGCGACGCCCGATACCCAGTAGACAACGAACAATGGCAGCAACGGTAGCAGGAACCAGTGACTGACGCCGCCGGCCTGGGCTTCGACGATAGCGCCAAGGTTGAGGCTGCCGCCCGCCATGAGGACGCCGACCAGTGCGAAACCCATGGCGATTTCGTAAGCGACAATCTGCGCGGCTGACCGCATGGCGCCCAACAATGCGTATTTGGAATTCGTCGCCCAGCCGGCCAGAATGACGCCGTAGACACCCACGGATGTCAGGGCAAGCACATATAAAAGTCCCGCATTGATGTCGGCAATGACGTACCAGTCGTTGAGCGGAATAACGGCCCAGGTTGCGAGAGCCGGCGTCAGGGACAACAGCGGCGCTATGACAAACAGGAACTTGCTCGACTGTGACGGAACGATAACTTCTTTTACGAGGAGCTTGATAACGTCCGCGAACGGTTGCAGCAATCCCAGCGGACCCACTCGATTCGGGCCGATCCGTGCCTGCATGCTGCCGATCACCTTGCGCTCAAAGTAGGTCGAAAATGCGACGATGAGAATAACGCCGATCGTTACGATCAGAATTTTCCAGGTCGTAACCGTCAGGTACTGCACCAGTGGCGGCAGTGAGTTCCAGGTTTCCATGAAAAACTCGATCACTGCTCGTCGCCTTTGCCGGAGGCACGACGAGCCTCATCCGTGCGCTGCAGCGCCGTTGCCCTGCGCACGACGCTGTCGACCGAATACAGAGGTACATCGATCTCCTGCGCCGGCGCATCTTCGCCGTTCGGTTTGGTGATTTCAGCCGTGCCTTCATAGGCATTGCTGGTCGACACTTCGCCGAGCTGGTCCACAAATTCGTCGCGAACGTCCTCGCTCGTGACGTAGTCGAATCCCGGCGCTTCGATGAGATTGCCGATGACGCGCAGCACTTTCCACGTGGGGCGAGATTCACCCACCGGTGTCGCAACGCCTGAGAAGCTCTGCCAGGTACCCTCGATATTGACGTAGGTGCCGGAAGTTTCGGCAAAGGTGCCCGTAGGCAACAGCAGGTCGGCGCACTCGAGCAAGCCGTCGGAGACGAATGGCGTCAGTGCTACGACAAATTTCTGACTGGCGAGCTTCCCGACCGCGTCCGTGATCGCATGCATGTCGGCATCCGGCTCAACGTTGACGAGTACGATCGCGTCCATCGTCTCGGACAACATCGATGCCACGCTCCGTCCCTGAGCTTCTCGATTCTCGCCGCCCTGCGTCCGGTTCGGCAACACGCCCGCGAGATGAGCGCCGGCCGAGTTCGGGCCTTCGGACAGGCTGCCAAACTTTGCGCCAGTCAAATCAGCAATGCACGAGGCAAGCGCACGCACACCCGTATACGATGCATGCCGTCCGGCAATGTTGCCGAGCAGCACCAGCGCGCTGTCTGCGCGCTTGAGTGAAGCCGCTATTCGCTTTTGTATCGCATTCGCCTTGACGCCATCACAAATGGCACTGACCAGGTCAGGCAGCGGCTTGCGTCCCGCGGCTGCGACCGCAATGCCCGCCAGCAACTCGACCAGCCCGGCGCCGGTCACGTAATTGGCAACGTCAAAATAGTATTCGTACTCGGCGCTGTTCGCGAAGCTCACGTCGGCGCCTGCAAGCGCGGCCTTGCGCACCCGATGCGCGATGATCGGTGCTTCGGCGCGAATATTCGATCCAGCGACGAGAATGGCATCCTGCGTCTCGATCTCGGCAATCCGGCAGCCCAGCGATGGATAGATCGGATCGTCGTCCTGATCCGACACGTCGCGGCGTGAAATCCGATGATCGATGTTGGCCGTGCCGAGGTGGTCGGCAATTTGCGCCAACAGGTGAGCTTCCTCGACTGTAATTGCAGGCGTTGCAATCAGCCCCACCTTTTCAGCGTCCGCTTTGCCAAGAACATCAGCTGCAGCCGCCAGCGCGTCCTCCCAGCCGAGATCGCGCCACTCTCCATGTTCCTTAATGCGCGGCCGGATTAGTCGATCGTCGCTATAGATCGCCTGGTAGCTGAACCGGTCGCGATCCGCAAGCCAGGTCTCGTTAATGGCCTCGTTGACGCGCGGTACTACGCGCTTCACGGTGCCTCGGAGCACATGCATATACAGGTTGGAGCCCACGCAATCATGCGGGGATACGGTCGGTCTTTGTACCATTTCCCAGGAACGCGCACTGTAACGATACGGTTTGTTGTTCAGTGCGCCAACCGGGCAGAGATCGATGATGTTGGCCGACAATTCATGATCGACGCTTTGCTCGACGTAGGTGCTGATTTCCATCGTTTCGCCACGGCCCGTCGTGCCGAGCTGCGGCTTTCCTGTGATTTCTTCACCGAAGCGCACGCAGCGTGTGCAGTGAATGCAACGCGTCATGTCCGTTGACACGAGCGGGCCAATATCCTTGTCTTTAACAACGCGCTTTTGATCGTTGTAGCGAGATATATCGCGACCGTAGCCCATTGCGAGGTCCTGCAACTCGCACTCGCCGCCCTGATCACAAATGGGGCAGTCCAGCGGGTGGTTTATCAGCAGGAATTCCATGGTCGCTTTTTGCGCAGCGATGGCTTTCGCCGATTTGGTGAAGATCTTCATGCCCTCGCCGACCGGCGTGGCGCACGCTGGTATCGGCTTTGGCGCTTTTTCCACTTCGATAAGGCACATGCGGCAGTTTGCCGCGATGCTCAGCTTCTCGTGGTAGCAAAATCGAGGAACATACGCACCGATCGCATCGGTAACCTCGATAATCATCTGGCCTTTACGCGCCTCGACGGGTTCGTCATTGACTTCGATGTTTACAATATCGTCACTCATGGCGCTTACGCTGCAACCTCGGTTGCGCTGTCAACGATACTTCGTCCGTTGTGACGAACCATGTATTCAAACTCATGATAGAAGTGATTCAGGAAACTCTGCACGGGCCATGCCGCTGCATCCCCAAGCGCACAGATCGTGTGCCCTTCAATCTTGTTGGCGACGTCCACGAGTTTTTTTAGATCCGCTTCTTCGCCTTTGCCGTCGATAATGCGGCTTAGCATACGATACAGCCAACCTGTACCCTCGCGGCACGGAGTGCACTGTCCGCAAGACTCGGCCATGTAGAAACGCGAAATACGCCGCAGCACTTTGACCATGCAGGTCGTCTCGTCCATGACCATTACCGCACCGGTCCCGAAGGACGAGCCGGCCTGCTGCAGCGAGTTGTAGTCCATCGTGCATTCCATGATGATCTCAGCGGGCAGAACCTTGCAGGATGAACCCCCCGGTATTACGGCCTTGAGTTTGCGCCCGCCCAACATACCGCCGCAGATCTCATTCAAGAGATCTGTAAACGGGATGCCCATGGGCAGCTCGTAGTTGCCCGGCTGCTCGACATGACCGGAAACGGAGAACAACGCCGTACCGCCGGATCCCTCGGGACCGAGGCCCGCAAACCAGGCGGCGCCGTTGCGGATGATTGCCGGCACGCTGGCCAGGGTCTGTGTGTTGTTGATTGTGGTTGGCTTGCCGTACAAACCGAAGCCGGCCGGAAACGGCGGTTTGAAGCGCGGACGGCCCTGCTTGCCTTCCAGCGACTCGAGCAATGCCGTCTCCTCGCCACAGATATAGGCACCGGCACCGACAAAGGTAAAGAGGTCGAAGTCGATTCCGGAACCCTGGATATCGCTGCCCAGCAGCCCGGCAGCGTAGGCCTCTTTTACGGCAGCTTCAAAACGCGGCACGGGTTCATCCAGGAACTCACCGCGAATATAATTGTAAGCAACCGTTGCTCCCATGGCGTAGGCCGCAATCGCCATGCCTTCAACCAGCGCATGCGGGTTGTATCGCAAGACTTCACGATCATGGCAGGTGCCGGGTTCACTTTCGTCCGAATTGCACACGAGGTACTTTTGCACCTTGGCGTCGCGCGGCATGAAGCTCCATTTCAGGCCCGTAGGGAAACCGGCACCGCCGCGACCGCGCAGGCCGGATGCTTTGACTTCATCGATGATTTGCTCGGGTTTGAGATCGCCGGCGAGCACTTTGCGCCACGCCGCGTAACCATCGTGCTTTTCATAGGTCGCCAGTGTCCACGACTCGTCGGAGCCGAACGTGTTGTAGCACACCAGATTCTGTTCGTAAGCCATCAGCTTAATTCGTCCAGGATCTTGTCAACCTGCTCTTTGGTCAGGTTTTCGTAGTACTTGTGATTAACCATCATCACCGGGGCTCCGCAACACGCGGCAATACACTCTTCCTCTTGCTTGAGAAAGACCCGGCCATCCGGGGTGCTCTGACCGAGCTTCGTGCCGAGCTTCTGCTCTACGTGATCGACAATGTCATCCGCACCTCGCAGCATGCAGGAAACATTGGTGCAAATCGCTACTTCGTTGCGTCCGACTTGCTTTGTTTGAAACATCGAGTAGAAGGTCGCAACCTCGTAAACCTGGATCGTCGGCAGATCGAGATACTCGGCGACGGCATTCATCTGTTCGGCCGTAAGATAGCCATGATTTTCATGTTGCAGGGCATGCAATGCGCTGATTATCGCCGAGCGCTGCCGGCCTTCCGGGAAGCGTGCTTTCCAGTGCTCAATTTCGTCTTTGACGTGATCTGTCAGGACATAGCTCATCGATCTACTTCCCCGAAGACGATGTCCTGCGTACCAATCACGGCAACAACATCCGCCAGCATGTGGCCTTCCACCATTTCCGACATAGCCGACAGGTGCGCAAAACCGGCGGCCCGAATTTTCACCCGGTACGGCTTGTTGGCGCCGTCCGAAATCATATAAACACCGAACTCGCCTTTCGGATGCTCGACGGCCGCGTAAGCTTCACCTTCGGGTATACAGTAGCCTTCCGTGAACAATTTGAAGTGATGAATGAGAGACTCCATATCGTCTTTCATCTCGACACGCGTCGGCGGCGTAATTTTATGATCATCCACGATTACGGGACCGGGATTGTTTCGCAACCATTCCACGCACTGGCGAATAATGCGATTGGACTGACGCAATTCCTCGACGCGAACGAGGTAGCGATCGTAGCAGTCACCGTTAACACCGACTGGAATATCAAAATCGACTTTGTCGTAGACATCGTAGGGCTGTTTCTTGCGCAGATCCCACTCGACACCCGAGCCGCGCAACATCGGTCCGGAAAAACCCAGCTGGATTGCGCGTTCCGGAGTCACGACCGCAATATTCACCGTGCGCTGCTTCCAGATTCGGTTGTCAGTCAGCAGCGTTTCGTATTCATCAACACAGCCCGGGAAGCGATCCGTGAATGACTCGATGAAGTCGAGCAACGAACCTTCGCGGTTCGCGTTCATTCGGTCCAGCTCCTTCTTGCTGCGAAACTTCGATTCCTGGTACTTCGGCATCGCCTCCGGCAGGTCACGATAAACGCCGCCCGGCCGATAGTAGGTGGCGTGCATGCGCGTGCCCGATACCGCTTCGTAACAATCCATGAGGTCTTCTCGCTCACGAAAGCAATACAGGAACATCGTCATTGCACCAATATCGAGTCCATGTGCACCGAGCCACATCAGGTGATTCAGGATGCGGGTGATCTCGTCGAACATCACACGAATGTATTGCGCGCGTTCCGGCACCTGCACGCCAAGCAGCTTTTCGATGGCCATGACGTACGCGTGCTCGTTACACATCATAGAGACGTAGTCGAGCCGATCCATGTAACCGATGCTTTGATTATATGGCTTGCTTTCTGCGAGCTTCTCGGTGGCGCGATGCAACAGCCCGATGTGTGGATCAGCCTTTTGAATGACTTCGCCCTCGATTTCCAGGACGAGTCGCAGAACGCCGTGCGCCGCCGGATGCTGGGGCCCAAAGTTCATCGTATAGCTCTGAATCTCAGCCATCTTTCGCGTCCTTGAGGTCGGCTGAGTAGCGATTGTCGTCGCGGATAACGCGCGGCACGAGTGTACGCGGCTCGATGCTCACGGGCTTGTAAACGACGCGGCCCTCGGCGTCGTCGTAGCTCACTTCGACGTTGCCGATCAGCGGAAAGTCCTTGCGAAACGGGTGGCCGATAAATCCATAGTCGGTCAGGATGCGACGCAGGTCCGGGTGGCCTTCAAAAAGGACACCGAACAGATCGAACACTTCACGCTCGAACCAGTTGGCGCCGTTCCAGATATCGACAACCGACTTGACTATCGGAGGATTGCTGGTGCCCGTAAAGACGCGCATGCGCAGTCGAAAGTTGTGATGCAGTGACAGCAAGTGATAGACAACCGCGAAGCGCCGCGGATCGAATTCATCCGCCTCGTCAAGAATAACTGGCTCTTGCTCGACGCCACGACTGTAACCGGAATCCGTTGCTTCGTTGGTTTTCCACTGGTCGCTGCCGTAACTAAGATAATCAACGCCGCAAACATCAACGAGCATTTCAAAACCGAAGTCGGCTTCGTTCCTGAGCGCCGTGGCGATCTCGATCAGGTTGTCCTTGTCGAGTTCGTAGGTCAGTTCGCCACAGGTTGATGGCACGCGCAGCATCTGCTCAGCAAAGCGCGCGTCTATTTTGCTCGCCAGTGTTTCGTAACGCTCAATCATCCTAACGCCATTATTGTCCGCAGATTATCGGGCTATGGTGCTGGTGCGGTGAATCTTGTTTTGCAACTGGATCAGGCCGTATATCAGGGCCTCGGCCGTCGGTGGGCAGCCGGGCACATAAACGTCAACCGGCACGATGCGGTCGCAACCCCTGACGACGGAATACGAATAGTGATAGTACCCTCCGCCATTCGCACACGAGCCCATCGACACCACCCAGCGCGGTTCCGGCATCTGGTCATAGACCTTTCTCAAGGGCGGCGCCATCTTGTTGGTCAGCGTGCCGGCAACGATCATGCAGTCGGATTGGCGCGGGCTGGGCCGAAAAATGATGCCAAACCGATCGAGATCGTAGCGCGCAGCACCTGCCTGCATCATCTCGACCGCACAGCAGGCCAGTCCGAATGTCATCGGCCACAGCGAACCGGTTCGTGCCCAGTTCATTACAGCGTCGACGCTGGTAACGACAAACCCTTTTTCCTGCAGGCTGTCGCCGGCTGCCTCTGCATCCCGAGTGCCGTGTGTTTCCGCCGCTGTCTTTGCTAGTCCCACTCGAGCGCACCTTTCTTCCACTCGTAAATGAAGCCGACGACGAGAATAGCCAGGAACAACGCCATCGAAAGCAGGCCGAACTTGCCGACCGCGTCGAGGGATACAGCCCATGGAAACAGGAAGGCGATCTCGAGATCGAAAATGATGAACAGGATGGCGACGAGATAATAACGAACGTCGAACTTCATGTGCGAATCGTCGAACGCCTCAAAGCCGCACTCGTAAGGCGACAGTTTTTCTTCGTCTTTCTCGCCCTGACCGATAAGAAAACCAAGAACCAGCAGCAACATGCCGATTCCAGTCGAGATGCCAAGGAAGATCAGGATAGGAACGTATTCTTGTAGCATTATTGCCTGCTTGTCCGGCGGCTTAAATCGCGCTTCAACCAGCGCGCGATTGTATCAGTGTCGCAAGCCCGGAATACAGCCCATATTGGGATTGTTACGTTTTCGCGGCCTGCCCGATCACCGGCCCATATAAGAAAACCGGCCTGCTGTCGCCACGGGCGCAGCCGGCCGGTTTCGATTTGGTGCTCTGGGCGAGACTCGAACTCGCACGGCTCGCGCCACTGCCCCCTCAAGACAGCGTGTCTACCAATTCCACCACCAGAGCATGTCCGATAATTTAGTCCTGATCCGGAGCTTGAGGTTCTTCTTCCAGCGACGGCAAATCAAGCGGATCTTCGGTCGGTTCCAGTGAAGGCAGATCCGAAACCGGCAATTCTTCGCTGAGATCAGGCACGGTTTCAGGCTCGACCTCGACAATGGGCGCGTCTTCGAGAAGGCTCGCGGGCTCAGCCGAGCCCTGACTGCTCAGGTAAGCGAGTGCGAGGCTGCTGACGAAAAACAGGGTTGCACAAACGGCCGTCGCACGCGAAAAAAAACTGCTCGAACCGCGGGCTCCGAACACTGTGCCGGACGCTCCGGCGCCGAATGCGGCACCGGCGTCCGCGCCTTTACCGCGCTGCATAAGCACGAGCACAATGATCAGTAGCGCAATCAGCGTATGAGCGATCAAAACCGCTTTTTGTATAGTGTCCATTAAATCCTCAACAACTCTGCTAGCTCCGCGCTGCCGCTTCGGCAATCGCCAGAAAATCCTTTGCTTTCAACGACGCGCCGCCAATGAGACCACCGTCGATATCCGGCATGGCCAACAGGCCCGCCGCGTTTTCGCCTTTCATGCTGCCGCCGTACAGTATCCGGACTTGAGCGGCGATGTCCGCATCCTTTTTGCTGAGCTGCGCACGAATGTGCCTGTGCACGTCCTGCGCCTGCTCTGGCGTTGCCGTCATGCCTGTCCCAATAGCCCAAACCGGCTCGTATGCCACAACGGCTTTGGCGAATGCCGCTATGCCGGCAGCGTCGAGCACGGCACCCAACTGATAGTCAACAACGCTCTCTGTCGTGCCGGCCTCACGCTCTTCGAGCGTTTCGCCAACGCACAGAATCGGCACAATTCCCGCAGCCTGGGCCGCCTGGAATTTCGCGGCGACCTGGAAGCTCGATTCGCCGTACATAGCGCGTCGCTCGGAATGCCCGACAATAACGTACTCACAGCCGAGATCGGCCAGCATGCTCGGCGCCACTTCGCCCGTGTAGGCACCCGATTCGTGCTCCGAGACATTCTGTGCCCCCACTTTGACCGCCGAACCCGCGACCCGCGCCGCCACCGAGGCAATATAAGGGTACGGCGGGCAGACCAGGAGGCTGAAACCGCTGCCACCGGGCACACCGGCGACGATACCGGCAAGCAAGGCCTCGTTGGCCGCACTGCTGCCATTCATCTTCCAGTTACCGGCAATCAGGAAATCACGCATTCGTCTGTTTCCAGTGGCTTAAAAGGCGCGCAAGGATACCGGGGCCGTACCGGCAAATCAACGCACAAAACGCCTCGATCAGGTGGCCGCCGCAGCGACAACCGAGGCCAGGCGGTTGGCGAGCGACAGGACCTGCTCGCCGTCTTCGCCCTCTACCATGACGCGAATGACCGACTCCGTGCCCGACGCGCGCAGCACAACTCGCCCTTTATCAGCCAATTCGCCCTCTGCGGCAGCGACTGCATCCTGAATTTCGGCCGACTGTCCCGGGTCCATGCGACGGTCGGTGCGGACGTTGACCATCGTCTGTGGGTACTTGGGCATGCCCGCCACCAGTTCGGAAAGCGGTTTGCCGCTGTCCTGCATGACGGCGAGGATCTGCAGGGCGCAGATCAGACCGTCTCCGGTTGTGGTCTTGTCCAGTACCAGCATGTGGCCGGACGTCTCGCCGCCCAAAATGCCACCGCTGTCCCTGAGGGCCTCAAGCACGTAGCGGTCACCAACGCTGGCCCGGCGAAACTCGATTGCCAGCGCATGGAGTGCGTGTTCAAGCCCGAGATTACTCATCACCGTGCCGACCACGGGGCCCTGCAGCTCGCCTTTGCTGTGGCGCGCCGTCGCCAGCACATACAGCAGCTGGTCACCGTCAACCAGACTGCCATGCTCATCGACCATAACCAGTCGATCGCCGTCACCGTCAAGGGCTATACCGACATCGGCCCGCACTGCAGGCACGGTCAGCTGCAGGAGTTCGGGTTCCATTGAACCGCAGCCGGAATTGATGTTCCTGCCGTTCGGCGAGCATCCGATGGGGATTACCTCGGCACCGAGGCCTGCCAGCGCTCTCGGCCCAACCTTGTAGCCGGCCCCATTGGCGCCATCGAAGACGACCTTGAGGCCTTCAAGGTTCATTCCGTCAGGCATGCTGGCCATGCAGAATTCCTGGTAGCGAATCCGCGCCGTATCGATGCGCTTGGCTTTGCCGAGTGCCCCTGATTCCAGTGTGATTGCGCGATTGTTCAGCTGCTCTTCTATCTGCTGCTCAATATCGTCGGTCAGTTTCGATCCGGAGCGATCGAAAAATTTGATGCCGTTGTCGAAGTACGGGTTGTGCGAGGCGCTGATGACAACACCGAGATCGGCATGAAATTCCTGGGTCAGGCGGGCAATTCCCGGAGTCGGCAGCGGTCCGAGCAACAGCACGTCGGCGCCTGCCGCAACAAACCCCGCTTCGAGGGCCGATTCGAACATGTAACCGGACAGGCGCGTGTCCTTGCCGATAACGACCGTACCGCCGGTTGGAACGAGCACCTGCGCCGCCGCGCTGGCGAGGCGCATCGCAAAGTCGGCGGTCATCGGATCGTTGCCAACCTTGCCTCGAACGCCGTCAGTGCCAAAATAATTCTTGCTCATAAGTTCTTGCCCGTTTCCATAATCGCTCGCACAACCTTCAGCGCATCCACAGTCTCCTGGACGTCGTGTGCCCGGATGATATCGGCGCCCTGCATCACCGCGACGACCGCAGCCGCGATGCTGGCCGGCACGCGCTCGGTGATTGACCGCCCGGTCAGCTCACCCAGCGTCGACTTTCTGGATACGCCAACCAGCATCGGCCGGTCGCGTACCCGCAATTGTCGCAGATTTGCGAGCAACTCGATATTGTGGTCGTGAGTCTTTCCAAAGCCAAAACCCGGATCGACGACAATAAGATCTTCACTGAACCCGGCAGCAACGCACGCCTCGATACGAGACTCCAGAAACGCCGCGACCTCGGCCACCACATCATCATACTGCGGGTTGTCCTGCATTGTCCGCGGCTGCCCGCGCATGTGCATCAGGCACACGGGTACTTTGAGTTCTACTGCCGCCGCGACCGCGCCGGCTGCCCGCAGGGCATACACGTCGTTGATCATCGACGCGCCGGCGGCGACCGCCGCGCGCATGACATCGGGCTTGCTGGTATCCACGGAAACCGGTACTTCGGTCACGGCCCGGATCGACTCAATAATTGGTAGCACACGATCGAGCTCTTGCTGCTCGCTGACGTTTTTCGCGCCGGGACGCGTTGATTCGCCACCGATATCGATAATAGCAGCGCCGGCGTCCGCCATTTTCACGGCCTGCCGCAGCGCGACGTCGGGATTATCGAATCGACCGCCATCGGAGAACGAATCCGGCGTTACGTTGAGAATGCCCATGACTGCCGGAGCCCGGATGTTCAGAGAACCGAGGCGCAACATCTTCGTCTCGTCAGGGCCCGACAATGGCCGGCCAGCGCTCGCACGAAGTCCGGGCGAAGAGCTAGTGTTCGCTTGCCGGGCCACCGATTGCACCGGTGGCATCCGATTCGGCTGTCGCCGAGCCGCCATCAGGGCCCATTGGCTCTATCGTATCGTCCCAATCTTCCGGCGGCTGTGGCTCGCGGCCTTCCATGATGTCCTTGATCTGCGTCTCGCCGATTGTCTCGTACTTGACGAGCGCTTTGGCCATCGCATGCAGTTTCTCGATATTTTCATCGAGCAGGGTCTTTGCACGCTCGTAATTGCTGTCGATGATGCGCCTCACCTCTTCATCAATCGCGTGCGCCGTGTCATCAGATACCTGCTTGTGCTGCGTCACCGAACGGCCGAGGAATACCTCGCCATCGTCTTCGCTGTAGGTCAATGGACCAAGGCGATCCGATAGCCCCCACTTTGTCACCATGTTGCGGGCGATTTCCGTTGCGCGCTCGATATCGTTAGACGCTCCCGTCGTAACACCGTCGGCGCCGTTAACCATCTCCTCGGCAATTCGCCCGCCGAAGAGGCTCGAGATGCTGCTCTCCAGTCGCTGGCGCGACATGCTGTAGCGATCTTCTTCGGGCAAATACATCGTTACGCCCAGCGCCCTGCCGCGAGGAATAATGGTCACTTTATAGACCGGGTCATGCTCGGGCACGAGGTAGCCAATTATTGCGTGGCCGGCTTCGTGATAGGCGGTGTTGAGCTTCTCTTTTTCGCTCATGACCATCGAGCGACGCTCGGCGCCCATCATGATTTTATCTTTGGCCTTCTCGAATTCGTCCATGCTGACGACGCGCTTGTTCGAGCGCGCGGCAAACAGCGCCGCCTCGTTGACGAGATTGGCCAGGTCAGCACCGGAGAAGCCGGGCGTTCCGCGCGCGATCACGCCGGGACGCACGTCGTCGCTCAGCGGCACTTTGCGCATGTGTACTTTGAGGATCAGTTCGCGACCGCGAACATCCGGTAGCGGCACGACGACCTGACGATCAAAACGACCCGGTCGTAACAGCGCGGGATCAAGAACATCGGGGCGGTTGGTTGCAGCGATGACGATGACGCCCTCGGTGCCTTCGAAGCCGTCCATTTCCACAAGCATCTGGTTGAGCGTCTGCTCGCGTTCGTCGTGTCCGCCACCCAGCCCGGCGCCACGATGACGGCCCACGGCGTCCAGCTCATCGATAAAGATTATGCATGGCGCCTGCTTTTTCGCCTGGTCAAACATGTCGCGGACACGTGAAGCACCCACGCCGACAAACATCTCTACGAAATCGGAGCCCGATATTGTGAAGAACGGCACTTTTGCTTCGCCGGCGATGGCTTTCGCCAGCAAGGTCTTACCGGTGCCCGGCGGACCAACCATCAACACACCTTTCGGAATCTTGCCACCCAGCCGCTGGAACTTGCTCGGGTCTTTCAGAAACTCAACGATCTCGGCGACTTCTGCTTTGGCTTCATCGATACCGGCCACATCGGCAAACGTAATGCCCACCTGGTCTTCGCCAAGAAGCCGTGCCTTGCTCTTGCCGAACGACATGGCCCCGCGGCCGCCACCGCCACCCTGCATCTGGCGCATGAAGTAGATCCAGACACCAATCAGCAGCAGGATCGGAAAGGAGCTGATCAGCAGCTGGCCTATGAGGCTCTGCTGCTTCTTGTCGGCTCCCGTAAACTTCACGCCATTCTTGTCGAGCAAGCCGATCAGAGTGTTGTTATCGGTTTCCGGACTTACCGTATAGAACTGCAGCGGCTCGGTCTTGCCGAAGCGGATCTGGTCCTCGTCAATAACGGCAATCGCAACTTGCCCCGATCGCACCTGCGTCAGGAATTCCGAATAGTCCTTCTTCTGCGGCTGCCCGCCACTGACGCCGGACAGGCCCTGCACCACCGACAGAAGAACGACGATGATGACAATAAATACCAGTATGTTTTTAGTTAAATCATTCACATTCGGGTTCCGTACAGAAGGGGCGCCAGGACCGAGGTATTCCTGGCGGGCTATGGTTATTTGACACTACTACAAACGGTAGTTCCTCGCTACCAAGTAAACCTCACGGCTGCCGGCTCGCGATGCCTTGGGCTTCATGACCCTGACACGCTCGAAGGAGCGCCGTGCATCCACCACAAACGCGTCGAACCCTTCCCCCTGAAAGACCTTGCAGACAAAGCTGCTTTTGGGCTTCAGGACCCGACGTGCCGTGTCCAGCGCAAGCTCCGCCAGCGACATGGAGCGGGGCTGATCAACAACCTTTGAACCGCTGATATTGGGGGCCATATCGCTCATTACAAGGTCAACTCCCGCTTCACCGCTTGCTTCCACGAGCTGCCGGAAGATCGTCTCATCCTCGAAGTCGCCCTGGATAAACTCGACTTGTGGCAAAGGATCCATCGGCAGGAGATCAACTGCGACGATGCGCGCGCGGCCTTTAAGCCTCTTTGTGACGTACTGGCTCCAGCCGCCAGGTGCAGAACCGAGGTCCACACAAACCATATCCGGCCGCAGCAGCCGTTCCTTCTGGTCGATCTGTTCGAGCTTGAACACGGCGCGTGATCGCCACCCCTCGCGGCGTGCCTGCTGCACGTAAGGATCGCGTTCCTGACGATCACGCCAGCTGCCCCCGGTTCGCCGCGGCTTGCTCAAAGGACGCTGCCAAACGACAGGGGAAAGGTCGACGTCGCGCTGTTACACTTCGCGCCCATGACCTTAAGTGAATCGAACAAGAAATTTCTGCGCGGGCGCGGCCATGCGCTCAAACCGGTGATAATGATTGGCGACGCCGGGCTCAGTGAATCACTGCTGGCCGAATTCGAGTCGACGCTGGACCACCACGAGCTGATAAAGGTGCGCGTGCGAGTTGGCGATCGGGAGGCTCGTGATGACATCATTAAGAAACTGTGCTCGCGAAGTTCAGCCGTTCTGATTCAGCGTATCGGTAATGTTGCGCTGCTATATCGGCCGAACCTCAAAAAGAAAGCGGACAAGCGAATTCGTCTGCCATCCAAATAGATCGTCCATGGCCGCTTACTCGTAGCGAACCTCGATCACCTCGTAAGACTTCTCACCGCCCGGCGCCTGAAATTCAATGACGTCGCCCTCGTTCTTGCTGATCAGCGCACGAGCAATCGGTGACGTAAACGAGATCAGGCCGTTCTTTATGTCCGCTTCGTCTTCGCCGACAATTCTGTACGTAATCTCCGTAGCCGTTTCCTCATCCACAAGCACGACCGTCGATCCAAATACGATCTTGCCGCGCGCGTCGATGGCAGTAACATCGATCACCTGCACATGCGAAAGCTTGCCTTCAATCTCCTTGATGCGAGCTTCGATGAAACCCTGCTGGTCTTTTGCGGCGTGATACTCGGCATTTTCCTTGAGATCGCCATGCGCACGCGCTTCCGCTATCGCCTTGATGACCTCGGGACGATCGACGCTCTTCAGTCTTTTCACTTCCTCCAGCAACAGCTCGTGGCCGCGCACCGTCATTGGCACTTTGCTCATGCCATAACCTCGCCATGCAAATCCTGTAGTCGGTTCACGTCGCCATCGTCGAGGTGCCCGATCGCCTGACACGTAGCAATAGCGGCACCCAGGGTCGTGTAATACGTCACACCCTTGCGCACTGCCGCAGCGCGAATGGACAGCGACTCGTTAATTGCCTGCTTGCCTTCCGTAGTATTCACGATCAAATCAATTTCACCGTTCTTTATCATGTCCACGATATGGGGACGCCCTTCACGAACCTTATTGGCACGGCGGCATGATACACCAGCGCCTGCCAGCTTCCTGGCCGTGCCGTGTGTGGCAATGATGTCGAAGCCCATAGCGCTCAAAAGTTTGCCAAGCTCGACAGCGCCGTCCTTATCTCGCTCGCGCACGCTCAACAGCGCGGCACCCTGTCGCGGAAGAATAACGCCCGATGCCAGCTGCGCCTTGGCGTACGCCTCACCAAAGCTTCGACCGACACCCATTACCTCGCCCGTCGATTTCATCTCCGGGCCCAGGATTGGATCACTGCCCTGGAACTTGATGAACGGGAATACGGATTCCTTGACCGAGAAATATTCGGGCTGCCGCTGATCTACGAATCCCTGTTTCGCCAACGACTCCCCAACCATAACCCTGGCCGCGATTTTGGCCAGCGGGACACCGGTGGCCTTGGACACGAAAGGCGCCGTGCGCGATGCGCGCGGATTGACTTCGAGCAAATAAACGACATTACCCTGAATGGCAAACTGCGTGTTCATGAGGCCCAGTACCTTGAGGCCCTTCGCAAGCTTCACGACCTGTTGCTCGAGTTCTTTCTGTATTTCCGGTGACAGGCTGAATGGCGGCAGTGAGCAGCCCGAGTCGCCCGAGTGCACGCCGGCCTGCTCGATGTGTTCCATGATGCCGCCGATCAAGACGCGTTCGCCGTCGCTGATGCAGTCGACATCGACTTCCGTTGCCAGATCCAGGAACCGGTCCAGCAGCACCGGGCTATCGTTGGACACGTTGATCGCCGCGTCCATATACAGCGCGAGATCTTCGTCGCTGTGCACGATCTCCATGGCACGACCGCCAAGCACATAGGACGGTCGCACAATCAACGGGTAGCCGACTTCAGAACCCATCGACAGGGCTTCTTCCTTGCTGCGCGCCGTGCAATTCGGCGGCTGCCTGAGTTCCAGTCCATCGACGAGCTTCTGAAAGCGCTCCCGGTCTTCGGCGAGATCGATCGAATCCGGTGACGTACCAATTATTGGTGCGCCCGCGGCTTCCAGCGCGCGCGCCAGCTTCAGGGGCGTCTGGCCGCCGTACTGCACGATTACGCCTTTGGGTTTTTCCTTGTCGATTATTCCCATGACGTCTTCGAACGTCAGCGACTCGAAATACAGCCGGTCGGAGGTGTCGTAATCCGTCGACACGGTTTCCGGATTACAGTTGACCATGATCGTCTCGTAGCCGATTTCCTTGAGTGCCAGTGCCGCATGAACGCAACAGTAGTCGAATTCGATGCCCTGCCCGATTCGATTGGGCCCGCCGCCAAGAATCATGATCTTGGGTGTCTCGGTCGGTTCCGCCTCGCACTCCTCGTCGTAGGTGGAATACAGGTAGGCCGTGGTCGTCGCAAACTCCGCGGCACAGGTGTCGACACGTTTGTACACGGGCCGTATTCCCTGCTTCAGCCGTCGCTCGCGAACGTCGCTCTCCGCGACATCGAGGAGCTCCGCCATACGGGCATCGGAAAAACCCTTGCGCTTGATCGAGCGCATTTTTTCCGCGTCGATACCCGACAAACCGGCTTCGCGCATTTCGACTTCCGCGTTGACGAGATCGGCAATTTGTACGACGAACCAGGGATCGATCCCGGTCACCTCGGCCACGTCCTCAAAGGAATAGCCGTGCCGCAGTGCGTCACCGACGTATAGCAGGCGATCAGGCCCCGGCATGCGCAGCTCCTGGCGCAGAGCATCCCGATCAACGTCGCTGACGATGGGCCCACAGATCTCGTTCAGCCCGGTCGTACCGGTCTCGAGTCCGCGCAGCGCCTTGTGCAGGGATTCCTGAAAATTTCGGCCTATGGCCATGACTTCGCCAACCGACTTCATCTGCGTCGTCAGGCGGTCATTGGCGCCCGGGAACTTCTCGAACGTAAATCGCGGAATTTTTGTCACGACGTAATCGATCGCCGGCTCGAATGAGGCCGGCGTCGCACCGCCTGTGATCTCGTTTTTCAGCTCGTCCAGCGTGTAGCCAATCGCCAGCTTGGCCGCGATTTTCGCAATCGGGAAGCCCGTCGCTTTTGACGCCAGCGCCGACGAACGCGACACCCTCGGGTTCATTTCTATAATCAGGACACGGCCCGTATTCGGACAGACGGCGAACTGCACGTTCGAACCGCCGGTCTCCACACCGATCTTGCGTAACACGTCGATCGAGGCGTCACGCAGGCGCTGGTACTCCTTGTCGGTCAGGGTCTGCGCCGGCGCCACCGTAATCGAGTCGCCCGTATGGACACCCATCGGGTCGAGATTCTCGATCGAGCAGACGATGATGCAGTTATCGTTACGATCGCGGACGACCTCCATCTCGAACTCTTTCCAGCCAATCACCGACTCTTCGAGCAACACCTCCGTCGTCGGCGACATCTCGAGTCCGTGCGCGACAATCCTTTCGAACTCTTCGCGGTTATACGCGATGCCACCACCACTGCCGCCCATGGTGAACGACGGCCGGATTATGGTTGGAAATCCCACGTTCGGCTGCTTGTCGAGCGCCTCTTCGAGCGAATGTGCAATATCGGCTTTGGGCACTTCGAGGCCGATTTCGGTCATAGCCTGGCGAAACAGGTCGCGGTCCTCTGCCATGTCGATCGCCTCGCGAGAGGCCGCGATCAGCTCCACGTCGTATTTTTCGAGAACCCCCTCGCGGACGAGGTCCAGCGCACAGTTGAGCGCTGTCTGGCCACCCATGGTCGGCAGCAGCGCATCGGGACGTTCCTTGGCAATAATCCGCTCGACCGCCGCCCAGTGCACGGGCTCGATGTACACGGCATCCGCCATGTCCGGGTCGGTCATGATAGTTGCCGGGTTTGAATTCACGAGAATGACGCGGAATCCCTCTTCCCGCAGCGCCTTGCAGGCCTGGGTTCCGGAGTAGTCGAATTCACAGGCCTGCCCGATGACGATCGGTCCGGCACCGATAATCAGAATGCTCTCTATGTCAGTGCGTTTGGGCATGAGATCGATCTGAACCGATAGTGATATTTATGATTAAGTTTATGTTATAAAATATTGTTTTTATTCTTATTTTCATGTGGTCAGCATGGCCTTCAGGCCGCTGCGCTTCTGCGCTTCCATGAGCAGGATGAAGCGCTCGAACAATGGCAGTAGATCGTGCGGACCCGGGCTGGCTTCGGGATGGCCCTGAAAACTGAAGGCTGGCTTGTTCTTGAACGCAATGCCCTGCAGCGTGCCGTCGAAAAGCGAGCGATGGGTTGCCTCCACGTCGTCGGGCAATGTCGATTCGTCGACGGCAAAACCGTGGTTTTGACTCGTGATCATGACCTTGCCGGTCGATAGATCCTGCACCGGGTGATTAGCGCCGTGGTGGCCGAACTTCATCTTCTCGGTCTTTGCCCCCGCGGCCAGCGCCAGCAGCTGGTGACCGAGGCAGATGCCGAATACGGGCAGCCCCTCTTCGAGGAAGGCCTGGATTGCGGCAACGGCATAGTCGCAGGGCTCGGGATCGCCCGGACCGTTCGACAGGAAGATGCCGTCGGGCGACAGGGCCATTGCCTCCTCGGCAGGAGTGGTCGCCGGGACCACGGTCATGCGGCAGTCGAGATCCGACAGCAGCCGCAGAATATTGCGCTTGATGCCAAAATCGTAGGCGACGACATGATACGGCGCAACGCGACGAGTCATGATGCGTGGCCTGCGGCCGAAGGTCGACCCGTAACACCATTGGAATGCATGGTCCGTCGTGACGAATTTCGCGAGATCCATTCCCGTAATACCCGGAAACTTCTTCGCGTGTTTGACGGCCGTTTCCGCTGTCGATTTGCCCGTCATGATGCAGCCCGACTGCGCGCCTTTCTCACGTATGATGCGCGTCAGTCGGCGCGTATCGATGTCGGCTATCGCAACCGTGCCAGCCTGCCTGAGAAACTCGCCAAAAGAGCGATCCGCGCGCCAGCTGCTGGTTAGCATCGTGCTGTCACGAATGACGAGCCCCGAGGCGTGAATCTCCGACGATTCCATGTCGTCGCTGTTCGTACCGGTATTGCCGATATGCGGATAGGTCAACGTGACAATCTGGCGGCAATAGGACGGATCCGTCAGGATTTCCTGGTAGCCGGTCATCGCTGTATTGAATACGACTTCGCCGATCGTCTGCCCATCGGCGCCGATCGAGGTACCGCGAAACACGGTGCCGTCCTGAAGTGCGAGTATCGCAGGCGTGCTCAAACGTGACCCTCAATAGAAAGACGAAAACCAGATCACACGTTGATCAGCGTGTCTGCCGCATCTCCCGTACGGATCGTTACGACATGCGTCTGTTTCAGATGCACAAAAGCGGAAGGACGTGGCCTCCCGCTTGCGACTTCGCTGACCGCTCAGCGATCCGGCGTAGTTTACTGAAGGCGAACTGCGCGCGCCAGAGGCCGGCGGGCTTTTTTTGAAGCTATTTTTCGAACCCGGCTATTGGCCGAACAAGACGTCACGCATGCCGTAGCGGCCCGCCGCACGTCCGATCGCCCAGCGAGCGGCCCTGAGCGCGCCGTCCGCAAACACCTGCCGGGTAGTAACGCTGTGGGCAAACGTCAGGCGCTCTGTCGGGGAGCGCATGACCACCTCGTGATCACCTGGCACCTCACCGCGACGCTCCACCTGGAAACGCACCGTGCCATCCTGCCCGCGGGCTGCGGCAATGGCCTCACCCAGCTTGAGCGCCGTACCCGACGGGGCGTCTTTCTTGTGAATGTGATGCGTCTCGGATATTTCGATCTCAAAATCCAGTCCCAGCGACCCGGCGGCTTCCCGGACCGAATGCTCCAGGACAGCGATACCAAGACTCATATTGCGATCGTAGACGACCGGGATTTGCGCGGCGGCCCGATCCAGCAACTCCATCTGCGCGTCGTCCAGGCCGCTGACTCCACAGACCAGCGGCTTGTTGTGGCGAACGACGGCATCGAGAACTGCGACCGTTGCCTCGGGCAAACTGAAGTCGATGACGACGTCTGCGGCTTTGACGACGGCATCGAGGTCTCCCTCACGTGTCCAGATGCCCGCCAATAGCAGGTCCGCCTGCTGCTCGATACTCGCAGCGATGGCCTGACCCATACGGCCTGCGCCGGCAATACCTATTTTCACTGCGCTGATCGGTGTCTGCCTCTAGCTGATGCGCTCGAAAAAGCGTTTCACGGTGTCCAGCCAGCTCTCGGCCCGCGGACTGTGTTTGTCGCCGCCTGTCTGCAGCGAAGCTTCGAACTGCTCGAGCAGGTCCTTTTGTTCGGCCGTCAGGTGCACCGGAGTCTCTACGGAGACCTGGGCGAACAAATCGCCCTGCCGCGCATCTCGCACGGTCCTGACCCCTTTGCCACGCAGCCGGAAAACCTTGCCCGACTGTGTGCCGGCCGGGATTTTGAGAGCAACGTTGCCGTCCAGCGTCGGCAGTTCAACCTCGCCGCCCAGCGCTGCCGTGGCGATACTAACCGGCACCTCGCACGACAGATTCGAGCCTTCGCGATCGAAGATTTTGTGCGGATTAACGCGGATCTCGACGTACAAGTCGCCCGCCGGTCCGCCGTTGCGACCCGCCTCGCCCTCGCCCGAGAGCCGGATGCGATCGCCGTCGTCCACACCGGGCGGTACCTTGACAGCGAGCGTTCGCGTCTTGCGAATACGCCCACGACCGTGGCAATCGTTGCAGGGATCGGCGATCGTCGTGCCTGCGCCCTTGCATGCAGGACAGGTCTGCTGAATCGAGAAGAACCCCTGCTGCATGCGGACCTGGCCAACACCGCCGCAAGTTGAGCACTGGATGGGTTCACTGCCCTTCTTGGCGCCGCTGCCGCTGCAGGTATCGCAGGCGACCTGGGTAGGCACATCAATCTTGATGTTGTCGCCCGCAACGGCTTTCTCGAGATCGAGCTTCAGTTCGTAGCCGAGATCTGCGCCGCGGAAAACCTGGGGACCGCCGCCGCGACGACCGCCACCGCCGAAAATGTCGCCGAAGACATCGCCGAAGATGTCGCTGAAGCCCTCGGCGCCGAATCCGCCCGGACCACCGGGACCGCTGCGCACACCTTCGTGCCCAAAGCGGTCGTAGGCCGAGCGCTTGTCGGCATCCTTGAGGACTTCATAGGCTTCCTTGGCCTCCTTGAACTGCTCATCGGAGCCATCACCATCCTTGTTGCGGTCGGGGTGATGCTTCATGGCAAGGCGACGATAGGCCTTCTTGATCTCGTCAGCGGATGCTGATTTCGAGACGCCCAGTACTTCGTAGTAGTCGCGTTTCGCCATGGTTCCCTATAGTTCGGGCGCCCCGTAGGGCGCCCGGACGTTTTCCTGCTTGCGTCAGCTTACTAAGATTTCGATGCGTCGTCCTTGTCGACTTCCTCGAATTCCGCATCGACGACATCGTCATCGGATGCAGACGCGGTTTCGTCGCCGCCGGCACCATCAGCAGCCTGCTCCGCATACAGCTTCTGAGCAAGCCCGCCAGACGCTTCGCCCAATGCGGCCATCTTTTTCTCGATGACGTCTTTGTCGTCGTTTTCGAGCGCGCCCTTGAGATCCGACACCGCGTTCTCGACCGCTTGCCGTTCCTCGGCACTGGCTTTTTCACCGAGTTCACTGAGCGTCTTCTCTGCCGCATGGATCAATCCGTCTGCCTGGTTGCGCGTGTCCACGAGTTCGCGGAACTTGCGGTCTTCCTCCGCATGGCTCTCGGCATCGGCGACCATCTTCTCGATCTCGTCCTCCGACAGACCGCTGGATGCCTTGATGACGATGTTCTGGCTCTTGCCCGTCGCCTTGTCTTTGGCAGATACGTTCAGAATACCGTTTGCATCGATGTCAAACTTCACTTCGATCTGCGGCAAGCCACGCGGCGCCGGCGGAATATCGGCCAGGTCAAAACGACCCAGCGACTTGTTGTCCAGGGCGCGTTCGCGTTCGCCCTGCAGGACGTGAATCGTCACGGCCGTCTGATTGTCATCGGCGGTCGAGAAAACCTGCTCCGCGTTGGCCGGTATGGTCGTGTTCTTGTCGATCAGCTTGGTCATGACACCACCGAGCGTCTCGATTCCGAGCGACAGCGGTGTGACATCGAGCAGGAGTACATCCTTGACGTCACCCGCCAGCACGCCGCCCTGGATGGCGGCACCCAGTGCAACCGCTTCGTCGGGATTCACGTCACGACGCGGCTCTTTGCCGAAGAAGCTCTGCACCTCGGCCTGAACCTTGGGCATGCGCGTCTGGCCACCCACGAGGATGACATCGTCCACCTCGTTGACTTTCAGTCCGGCGTCCTTCAATGCAATCTTGCAGGGACCGATAGTCCGATCGATAAGTTCCTCGACCAATGATTCCAGCTTGGCGCGCGTCAACTTGATATTGAGGTGCTTCGGACCACTGGCATCTGCCGTTACGTACGGCAGGTTCACTTCGGTCTGCTGCTGCGTACTCAGCTCGATTTTGGCTTTCTCGGCCGCTTCCTTAAGGCGCTGCATCGCACGCGCATCGCCGCTGATATCCACGCCGCTCTCGCGCTGGAACTCGTGCGTCAGATACTCGATGACGCGCATGTCGAAGTCCTCGCCGCCAAGGAACGTATCACCATTGGTTGCGAGCACTTCGAACTGGTGTTCGCCGTCGACTTCCGCAATCTCGATAATCGACACGTCGAAGGTACCGCCGCCAAGATCGAACACGGCGATTTTCTTGTCACCGCGCTTTTTGTCCATGCCATAGGCAAGCGCTGCAGCGGTCGGTTCGTTGATAATGCGCTTGACTTCCAGCCCGGCAATCTTGCCGGCGTCCTTGGTTGCCTGGCGCTGCGAATCATTGAAGTAGGCCGGTACCGTGACAACTGCTTCGGTCACGGTCTCGCCGAGGTAGTCCTCGGCGGTCTTTTTCATTTTCATCAGGACGCGTGCCGAGATCTCGGGTGGCGCCATCTTGTTGCCGCCCGCCTCGACCCAGGCATCGCCGTTGTCAGCCTTGACGATCGCGTACGGCACCATCTTGATATCGCGCTGTACGACGTCGTCTTCAAAACGACGCCCGATCAGGCGCTTGATCGCAAATAACGTGTTTTCAGGATTCGTCACAGCCTGTCGTTTGGCAGACTGGCCGACCAGCACCTGATCGTCCTTGGTGAATGCGACGATCGACGGTGTGGTGCGATCACCTTCGCTGTTCTCGATGACCTTGGGTGTACCACCCTCCATCACTGCGACGCAGGAGTTAGTAGTACCCAGGTCGATACCAATCACTTTACCCATTTTCTAGTGCTCCAAATTCGATATGAAATGCCTAAACTGGCTCATAAGTGGGGCCGTGAGCCCACGATTCAAGCGTTTCCGCCCACTTTTTTGCCAACGACAGCCTAGTCCTCGGCGACGATGACCATGGCGGGCCGCAGCAGGCGCCCGTTCAGGGAATACCCCTTCTGTACGACAGTCAGCACCGTCCCGGGCTCCGCTGCATCCGACGGCTGTACGCTGATCGCTTCGTGCCACTCGGGGTCGAAAGGCTCTCCCTCTGGATCGACCTGCTCGATGCCAAAGCGCTGCATCGTGCTCCCCAACAGTTTCAGCGTCGCCTCGCTGCCCTCCAGCAGGCTCTCTACACTCGCGTTTTCCGCAGCGGCCAGCGCCATCTCAAGGCCGTCTTTGACAGCGAGCAGTTCCTTGCCGAAGCGTTCGAGCGCGAACTTGTGGGCATTTTTTACGTCCCGTGCGGCCCGTTTGCGGACGTTCTCGGTCTCGGCCGCCGCCCTGAGGTAGCGCTCCCAGTTTTCCGCCGCTTTTGCCTCAGCCGCGGCCAGCGCCGTCCCTGGGTCGTTGCCATCGGTCTCGGCCGCCTCGGCCTCAGCCCCGGAGATCTCCTCATCTGTTTCTGTTTCCGGGCGTTCTGCCTGTCCAGTCATCAACCTGCTCCAAATCAACACTTCAGTGGCCAGCCGGCCGGCCGACGCAAAAACAACGCTGGGAGTCTGGGGGCCCGCAAGAAAATATCAAGAGTCACGAAGTTTTTTTCCGGGCCGAATGCCTCAGTTGCCGTGACTCAGTGCCGACTCGAGCAACCTGGCCGTGACGTCGACAATGGGTACCACACGGTCATAGGCCATGCGCGTCGGCCCGATGACTCCAAGCACGCCGATCGTGTCTTCATCGACATGGTACGGCGCCGTGACGACGCTGCAGTCATCAAAAATATCGTAGCCGGACTCCTCTCCGATAAAGATCTGAACACCGTCAGCACTGATGCTGCGATCCAGGAGATCAAGGATCAGACGCTTGCGAGAGAATGCCTCGAACAATCGCCGCAGGGTGTCAACATCGGAGAGTTCGGCGAAAGCCATCAGGTTGGTCTCACCCGCAACCACGTACTCGTCGTCGGGATGCGCGGCACTGTCCATCGCCGAATGCGCAACGGCGATGATGTCATGCATCGCCTGGTTCATTGAATTCCGGGTATTGTCCAGGTCCTCGAGCAGACGCCCGCGCACGGACTCCAGGTCGGTCCCCGCATAGTGTTCATTGATAAAGTTCTGCGCCTGTTGCAACTCCGAAGCGCTGTATTCTCTATCGGTATGAAGTATACGGTTTTGCACCTCGCGATCATTGGTCACGAGAATAACCAAAACGCGGTTTTCCGCCAGTGGCAGAAATTCAATCTGCCGTAGCGTTACCTGCGATGCTTTCGGGACCGACACAACACCGGCCATTCTCGTAAACTCCGATAACAGGCTCGAGACTGCAGTGACCAACGCGCCCTGATTGTCGAACCCGCTCGTTATCTGGCGTTGAATCTTCTTGATATCGCGATCGCCGGGTTGCCGATAGTGCACCAGCGTGTCGACAAAAAAACGATAACCCTGCGGCGTCGGAATGCGCCCAGCCGATGTATGTGGCGCGGATACCAGGCCCATTTCTTCGAGATCGGACATCACATTGCGAATCGTCGCAGGACTAAGAGCCAGCCCGGAGTCTTTGGAAAGCGTACGCGAGCCAACGGGCTGTCCTTCACGGATATAGCGCTGGATGAGCACGCGTAGCAAATGCTGTCCGCGATCGCTCGGTATCGGTTTAGTTGCTTCTGCTGACATTCGCTAGAAACAAGGGAAATCCCCAGCCTGTTTGCTGTGATAGGGTGTCGGGCACACGCTAGCAACGGCTTGGCGGTCGGTCAAGGGTTTGCCACAATCGCTACATGAAGACGCAGTTTGCCAACATCGCAATCCTAGGCCGCCACAATGATCCCCGGGTTGCCGAACCCATGCAGGAACTGACGCGGTATTTGTCCAAAGCCGGCGTAAATGTATTCGCGGCCGAATCCCTGAAGCTGGAACTGGCCGTGACGCGCATGCAAGAGGAAGACCTTTGCGACGTCGCGGACCTGATCATTGCAATCGGCGGCGACGGCACGATGCTCTATGCCGGCCGCCTCGCGCGCGAATCCGGCACGCCGATCCTCGGCATCAATCGTGGTCGCCTCGGATTTCTTGCCGACGTAACGCCCGATGAAATGATCAATAGCGTCGAGCAGGTTTTACACGGCAACTACACGCGCGATTCAAGAATGCTTCTGGAGGCGCGCTTGCACACGGACTCGGGGACAGAAAGCACGGCGTTCGCGCTGAATGACGTCGTATTGCAACGTCGTGAAACAGGCCGCATGGTGGATTTCTCAACGCGAATCGCGGGGAAATTCGTGAACACGCATTCGGGCGACGGGCTGATCATTGCAACGCCAACCGGCTCTACCGCGTATGCGCTAAGCTGTGGTGGTCCCATCATCGAACCTGAACTGAACGCAGTGACTGTCGTCCCGATTTGTCCGCATACGCTTACGGACCGGCCGCTTGTGATCGCCGCTGAACAGACCATTGAAGTCGTACTACTGGAGCGAGACGAGACGCTGGCGGAGATCACTGTTGATGGATTCTCGATGGGCGAAATCCGTCCCGCAGACCGACTCGTTATCTCGGCGGCGGATCAACGAATTACGCTGGTGCACCCACCCAGCTATGATTTCTACGGCATACTTCGTTCCAAGCTGTTTTGGGGACGCGACAGCCGCAACCGCAACAACTAAGTTCCGGGAAGCAAGACATGCTGCTGAACCTGCAGGTACGCGACTTTGCCATCATCGACCGAATCGATATCGAGTTCGAGGCCGGCATGACCGTTCTGACGGGCGAGACTGGCGCCGGCAAATCGATCCTGGTCGATGCGCTGGGCCTCGTGCTTGGCGAACGCGGCAGCGCACAACTCGTGCGTGACGCTGCCAGCCGCGCCGAGTTCGCGGCCGAATTCGATGTCTCGGACGTTGCGTCTGCACGCGCCTGGCTCGAGGAACACACGCTTGATCGCGACGACGAGTGTTTGTTGCGCCGCGTCGTAAATAGCGACGGTCGCTCGCGCGCATTCATAAACGGTAACCCGGTGCCGCTGTCACAACTGAAGAGCCTTGGTGAACTGCTGCTCGATATCCACGGCCAGCACTTCCATCAATCGCTTGGTCGACGTGCCGTGCAGCGTGACCTGCTCGATTTTTTCGGTGGCTTGCTCGACAAACGTGCGACAACGGAACTCAGTTTTGCGACCTGGAAGTCCGTAGCGGATCGCCTGCAGCAACTGACCGAGGCCGAAACTGACCGGGCATCGCGTCTCGATCTGTTGAGCTTTCAGCTACAGGAACTCGATGGGCTGGCACTGTCACCCGACGAACTCGGAGACCTGCGCGCCGAGCGACAAAGACTGCAAAATAGCGGCCGCCTCGCCGAGGGAGTCGGCAGCGCCTTGCAGAGCCTGTTTGAGAACGATGCTGGAAATGCAAACAGTCTTGTTGCGGACGCGTTACGCGCCGTTGAACCGTTGTTGGACTATGACGAGAGCCTTGCACCCGTGCTGGAAATGCTTGACAGCGCCAGCATACAGGTCACAGAAGCGGCTGACTCGCTGCGTCGCTACAGTGACTCGATCGACATGGACCCGCGGCGCCGCGATTGGGTCGAGGAACGGCTCGACTCCATTCAGACTGTCGCGCGCAAGCACCGGGTCTCCCCCGATGAACTGCCTGCCCAGGTCGAGAGACTGCGGCAGGAACACGACCTGCTCAGTCACGCCGAAGAGCGCGGGCGAGAACTGGATCGTCAGGCCGAGGCCGCCAAGTCCGAGTTCCTCAAGCGAGCCAAGGCGCTGTCGAACGGCCGGCGGAAGGCCTGCAAAAGTTTTGCGGCCGCAGTTACCGGGGCCATGAAGAGCCTCGGAATGCCGGGCGGTGTATTCGATATTGCACTGACAGCGCTCGACGAACCTTCAGCCCGGTCCTGGGGAATGGACGAGATCGACTTTCTGATCAGCGCAAATCCCGGACAGCCTACCCAGCCGCTGGCCAGGATCGCCTCCGGCGGCGAACTGTCGCGCATGAGTCTTGCAATCCAGGTAATCGCAAGCGATGGCAGTGCGATTCCGACCATGGTCTTTGACGAGATCGACAGCGGCGTCGGTGGCGGCGTTGCAGAAATGGTGGGGCGTCGTTTGCAGGAGCTCGGCGCCAGCCGCCAGGTACTTTGCGTTACGCATTTGCCGCAGGTCGCGAGTCTTGCCGACCGGCACATTCGCGTAAGCAAGGTCAGCGACGGCAAGTCAACCCGCACGCGGTTGCATGTTCTGAACAAGGATGAGCGTGTGGATGAACTGGCCCGTATGCTGGGCGGCGTGGAAATTACACGGAAGACACTCGCGCATGCCGCAGAGATGTTGGCCGGCGCGCCGAAGAAGCGTGCCTGAATCAGCTGTCGTCAGGGTCCCTGTCTTCGCCTTTTTGCTTTACGTACAACACCAGGCTGTGATCCAGTAACTCGTAACCATACTCTTCGGCAATATCGTGCTGCAGGCGTTCGATTTCCTCGCTGACAAATTCAATGACATCACCGGTTTCTACACAGACCATATGATCGTGATGCTCACCGTCATCAAGCTCAAAAACGGAATGTCCACCTTCGAAGTTGTGTCGTGTAACCAGTCCGGCCGCTTCGAATTGGGTGAGAACGCGGTAGACCGTTGCCAGACCGATGTCTTCACCAGCCTGCAATAGTTCCTTGTATATGTCCTCGGCACTCAAGTGGCGCAGCTTCGCCCCTTCGAGAATCTCGAGGATTTTCAGGCGCGGCAGAGTGATTTTGAGGCCCGCCTTTCGAAGTTCCTGTCGTTGCTGCATGAGTGAACTCTTTCAAGGTATGATGCGCGCCTATTATGACCCAGTTGGCAGTCCGGCTCTATGGTAAACCGTAAATCTATCCTTCTCGTCCTGCTGTGCGCATCGCTGGCGCTGGCCGGCGGCTGCGTCTATCGTGCCAATATTGCGCAGGGCAACCTGATCAAGCAGGAGGATCTCGATCAGGCTGAGGTCGGCATGACACGCAATCAGATTCGATTCCTGCTGGGTACTCCGATGATTGACGATCCGTTTCACAAGGATCGCTGGGACTATGTTTACTACCTGAAGATCGGCCGCAAGGATGCGAGCTTCAAGCGCTGGGTGTCGGTTTTCTTTGTGGAAGACCGGGTCAGCCGGATTCTCAGGGATCAGGAGCTCGATCCGCGTCTCTAGTCTTTCGTCGTCTGCCCCATCGTCCGACCCAACAACGCAAGCTGGCGACGCGCCTGTCTCGGGTCCATTTCCAGCGTCCTGTATATCTCCACCCGGTCTCCGTCTGACAGGATGTAGTCTCTCTCAACCAGTTTCCCCCAGACGCCAGCCTGCAGCTCGTCGAGATTTTCCGTGGGGAACTGGCTCGCGATTGCACTCTCGGAAATGGCGTCGGCCACTGTCGCGCCACGCCCCAGGGTCACAGCTATCAGGCGCTGCCTGGCGGCGCTCGCAAATACGACCTCGACCCGTATGTCAGCCACCCTAGTTGTGTTCGTCCAGGTGCAATTGCGCCGCGCGCTGGGTGAAAGAATCTACGAGCGAGTTACAGGTGTTCTCAAAAAAACGACCGAATATGATGTCCATGCCGCGGCTGTCAAACTCGAATTCGAGGTCCAGCGACACCTTGCTGCCGGCATCCCCCAACTGCTGAAACATCCAGCCACCTGACAGGCGACGAAACGGGCCGCCAAGCAACTCGATACCGAGCGCCTCGTTCTCCTTCAACGCGTTGCGCGTTCTGAAGCGCCTGCTTATTCCGCCACGATGAAGCTCCAGCGACGCTTCGATGAAGTCCGGCTGCCGCACGTGCACCTCTGCATCATTACACCAGGGCAGAAACGACGGGTAAGCCTCGACATCTTTGACCAGAGCATACATTTGTGCCGCCGAATACGGCACGAGGGCGCTGCGACTGACTTTACGTATCATGATCGGGCAAGCACATCAGGACGACCGCGAACCGCTCCCGAACAGCCTTACCAGACCGCGTTGATCAGGACGAGCAGAATACCGATTGGCGCCACGAATCGGGCCAGCACTCGCCAGCACTTGAACAGGATGCCGGAGCTATGAAGTTCGTCGGCTGTCGAATTGCGGGCCATGACCCAGCCCGCAAACATGACGATGAGCAAGCCACCGAGTGGCAGCATGATGTTGCTGGTGAGGTAGTCGACATTGTCAAAAATTGTGCCGGCCAGGAAGGTCACATCGGACAGGATGTTGAAGGAAAATACGGATCCCAGCCCAATGAACCAGATCGTCAGACCGATCATTACGGTCGCCTGCGCCCGCGTCTTACTGAACCTCTCAACGATCCAGGCGACCGCGGGTTCCATCAAACCGATCGCAGACGTCCAGGCTGCAAACGCAAGCAGCACAAAGAAAATAGTGGAAAAGAAAATGCCTCCGGCCATCTGGCCGAACGCGAGCGGCAGGGTGTAAAAAACGAGGCCAGGCCCGTCGGCCGGGTCGAGATTGTTGGCAAACACGAGCGGGAAGATTGCGAGCCCCGCCAGAATCGCGATACTGGTATCAGCGATCACGACGGCCGCTGAAGAGCCCGTTATGGAAGTTTCTTCCGGCAGGTACGCACCGTAGGCCATGATAGCGCCCATGCCGATACTGAGCGTGAAGAACGCCTGCCCAAGGGCGGCGAGCACACTGTTCCAGGTCAGCTTTTCGAAATCGGGCGTAAACATGAACGCCACGCCTTCTCCGAAATAACCGGAATTCATCGAGTAGACCAACAGTACGATCATCAGAAACAGCAAAGCCGGTACCATGAAGCGCACCGCTTGTTCGAGACCGCGCTCCACGCCACGCGCTACAACGAAAACCGCCAGGGCCATAAACACGGTGTGGCATAGCCCGATCAGCCTCCAGTCGCCAACAAAATTGCTGAACTGCGCTCCGACCGCTTCCGCGCTCGCACCGACAAATACGCCCGTTGCACTCTTGACGACGTAGGCAAGCGTCCAGCCGGCGATAACGCTGTAGTAGGAAAGAATCAGGATGCCAGCGAGCACACCCATACTGCCCACCAGGCGCCACTTGCCGGAGTGGCCCTCTTCCTGGCCCAGGAGTTCCATCGTGGCAACCGGATTACGGCGACCACGGCGGCCAATCAGGATTTCCGACATCATGACCGGCATGCCGATGACGACAACGCACACCAGGTAGACCAGGACAAATGCGCCGCCGCCATTTTGCCCGGCGATATAGGGGAACTTCCAGATGTTGCCCAGCCCGACCGCGGAACCGGTGACAGCAAGGACGAAAGCCATCCTGGAAGACCAGTGGCCGTGCAGAGATTTCCTCTTGGCGTCGCCTGCCTGATTACTTAGCATTATTCTTCTCAAATCGGCATTGCATGCGGCGATTCTTATACAAATGCGGGAGTCTGACAACGCTTTGACCGTATAATCCTGTCGCTCAGGCCCTGCCCACAGCCGAGATCTATGAGCAAGAAAAAACCAAAATCGCCTGCTGGCAAAGTCATCGCCGTCAACCGGCGAGCCCGCCACGACTATTTTATCGAGGACACATTCGAGGCCGGTCTGGCCCTAGAGGGCTGGGAAGCGAAGAGCATGCGTGAAGGTCGAGCGCAGCTGACCGAGGCTTATGTGAACTTGCGTAACAGCGAGGCCTGGCTGGTCGGCGCCCATTTTTCACCGCTGAAAACCACGGCGACCCACGTGAAGGCCGACCCGACCCGCTCGAGGAAACTATTGCTGCATCGCCATGAACTCGACAGGCTTACGGGCGCCGTCGAGCGCAAAGGCTATGCGCTGGTGCCACTCGATTTACACTGGCACAAGGGTCGCGCGAAGCTCAGCATCGGACTCGCAAAAGGCAAGAAACAACACGACAAACGCGCTGCCGACAAAGACCGCGACTGGCAGAGGCAAAAAGAACGAATTCTAAAACATTAGTTAATAAACAAATACTTATAATATTTAATTAAAGTTAATTCTCACTATAAGCGGGGATCAAACCGAGGCTTTGTTATCGAAATTTCGCCTCGACCCCGGTTTTTGTGGGCCGCTCGGATTGTATTTTGACAATTAGCCCCTACACTTACGGCACACGGGGGTGACATGGCTTCGACGTGGGTCGCGAAACTCCGGGTGCATGCCGAGGAACAGACAACCTCGTAAATCCAGCTGTAAAACTTATAGTTGCCAACGACGACAACTACGCACTAGCTGCTTAAAAACCAGTAAATGCCTTCTGCCCGGATCGTGCCTGTGCGTCCGGATCGCAGGAGTCACCGACACAGGACCGCGG
>JABDOQ010000048.1 GCA_013043165.1 Woeseiaceae bacterium
TTGAGCGTCAGGTACATCGGCCGGGCACCGGAAACCGCGAGATCGTTGGTCGTGCCGTGTACTGCCAGGGAACCGATATCGCCACCGGGAAACTCGAGTGGCTGCACGGTAAAGCCATCGGTCGTAATCATGACCTCGCCGTCGCCCAGATCGATAGGAACGGCGTCGGCCTGAACGTCGATTTTGCTGCCGGCCAGCTGCCGCGCGAAGACCTCCTCGATTAGTTCGCGCATGAATCGACCGCCATTTCCGTGAGCCAGCGAGATACGATCGTCTTCCACTACCCTTTCTCCCTGTCGTCAGGCGGCGTTGCGTGCCCCTATTTCGGCTGCTTGCCCAAAGCTCAATGCGGCATCGTTGCACGGCAATTGTTCGGCAAGGTAGACGTCGAAGCCTGCTTGTCGCAGCAACCCGAGCGCCTGCTCGGTAAGCACGCGGTTTTGAAAGACACCGCCACAGAGGCCGACGTGGTCTACCGAGTGTCTTTCACGCACGGACTCAGCTTGCCGCAAAATTATCGTCGCAATGCTGGAATGAAAAATCTCCGCACGCGCAGCGCGGTCGAGGCTTTGATCTGTCAGCACTGCTAACAGCGGCTGCCAGTCACTGCGCAATAACCCACTGCCGTCTTTGTAGATCGGCAGTTCAATTGCCCGGGCCGGAGCATGACACAAAGCCTCGAGGATCATCGGCCCCTGCGCTTCGAAACTGGTCACCGGCAGATCGCAAACAAGAGCGGCGGCCGCGTCGAACAACCGGCCCGCAGCGCTGGTTTCCGGGCAATTGATGCGGTTGCGCCAGGCGGTCTCGGCCAGACCATCGCGATCAGGGCAATCCGGCCATGAGCTGTCACATTCCCAATGCAGCGCGGCGGCACTCCGCCACGGCGCGCGCCCTGCTCGTTCACCGCCCGGGAGTCTGAATGTCCGCAGGCTGGCAACTCGCCGCCAGTTACCGGCTTTACCGAGCAACGCTTCGCCGCCCCAGAGGGTCTGGTCTTCGCCAAGGCCAACGCCATCCCAGGCAAACATAAGCCACTGCCCGGGGCGATCGACTTCAGCCGCAACGGCGCTCGCATGTGCCTGGTGATGCCAGACCCGCTCGACCGGCAAAGCACGCTGGTTGTGTGCCCAGCGATGCGTCGTGTATCCCGGGTGCGCGTCGCAGACGAGGCGCGTGGCGCGAATCCCGTAGAGTGATTGCAGATCGGCGGCGACCTGTTCGAAAACGGCCAGGCTGCGCGGACTATCCATCTCGCCAATATGCGGCGAAACGACGACGCGACGATCCCAGCTCAGTGCGACGGTCCCTTTCATATGGCCGCCAACCGCGAGCAGTGCCTGCTTTTGTGGCCAGGGCAGGGCCAGCTCCCGCGGTGCGGATCCGCGACCGGTCCTGAGCGGCCGCATACGGCCCGCAATGCGCCGGTAGACAGGGTCATCGGCGGGCCGCACGATGGGCCGATCGTGCTGCAGGAAACAGTCCGCAATTTTTTTCAGTCGAGTGGCCGACTCAATATTATCCGTCAGCACGGGCTCCCCGCTGATGTTGCCGGAAGTCGCAACAACGGGGCCGCCAAATTGATCAAGCAACAGCTGATGCAACGGGCTGTAGGGCAGGAACACGCCGATTTCGGTCAGCCCCGGCGCAACGTTGTCTGCCAAAGCCGAGTCGGGTTTTCGCGCCGCCAATACTATCGGCCGGATCGGGCCGGTAGCGAGCGTAGCCTCGACATCCTGCAAAGTGACGCAGCGGCGCACAAAATCCAGACCGTCGCTTCCCTCGACAGGAAACATCACGGCCAGCGGCTTGTCAGGACGCTGTTTCCGCCGGCGCAGTCGTCCGACAGCCGCCGGATCGCAGGCATCACACATGAGGTGGTAGCCGCCGATTCCCTTGACGGCAACGATGCATCCGCTGCGTATCGCGTCAACGGCTGCATCGAGCGCTTCCTTCGTGTCGTTGCTACCGGCTTTGCCCTGTGTCTCGAAAGTCAGCTGCGGTCCACAGGTCGGGCAGGCAACGGGTTCCGCGTGGAAGCGGCGGTCCGCAGGATCACGATATTCGCGTTCACAGTCAGCGCACAGCGGAAACCCGGCCATGCTGGTATTTGCCCGGTCGTAGGGCAGCGCTTCGATCAGCGTGTAGCGCGGCCCGCACTGCGTGCAGTTGATAAACGGGTAGTTAAATCGGCGATCGTCCGGGTCATGCAGTTCGTCGCCGCAGTCGTCGCACATGAAATAGTCGGGCGGCACGAAAATTTTCGCATCCGCGCGCGCCGAACTCTCGATAATCTCAAAGCGATTGGCGGACGGGACATCAATAGACTCAATACCCGTGACCGTGGGCCTTGATAGTGGCGGCGCTTTTTCGACGACATCACGTTGAAATTGCATCAGATCCGACGCACGACCGATCGCTATGACTTCGACTTCGCCGAGCCGGTTCTGAACCGACCCAAGCAAACCGTGCTCATGAGCAAGACGATAAACGAACGGGCGAAATCCGACACCCTGCACATGACCGGCGAGCGTTATTCGCACCGCGCTAATGTCTTCCTCAGCCCGCTGCGCCACCTCAGCCAACGGCGCTCCCCTTCTTCCTGCCCTCCCACGCGTTGTCGCGGTAGCCCGCCGACCACCAGATCCGACAGGCTCCTTCGTCCGAGACCATGCACGGGCCGATCGGTTTTCGCGGCGTGCACGCAGCGCCGTAGAGCCGGCATTGATTGGGGTAAATCTTGCCGAGCACGACCTTCGCGCAGTCGCAGCCCGGCGGCATCTCGCCGACCCGCTTGCGGGACTCGTCCGCGTACGAGCGGAACCGCTTGCGCGCATCATGCGCCGCGTATTCTTCGCGTAGCGCAAATCCGGATTTCGGAATGATGCCTATACCGCGCCAGTTCGCATCAACAACGTTCATGACCTGGTCCAGTTGCCGCCGTGCCTCGAGGTTGCCCCCGGCACGAACTACCTCGGGATAGCAGTTATCGAGGAAATGCCGATTCTCGCCCAGTTGTCTCAACACGGAGTACATCGCGGCCAGCAAGGACTCAGGCGTGAAGCCCGCGACCGCAGCAGGGATATCGTGCTTGTCAACGACGAATTCCCATTCCTCGGGTCCCATGACGGTCGAGACATGCCCAGGCGCGATCAGCGCGTCAAAGCCGGGCGTCCCCGAATCGAGCAACAGGGCGAC
>JABDOQ010000104.1 GCA_013043165.1 Woeseiaceae bacterium
TGCGTGTTGCCTGCAGCTGTTCTGCGTTCAAGGTGTAGTTTGCATGCGGACCGAAAATCGGCGTGATGCGGGGGTTCTTGCCGAGCCATCGCTCGATGAAACCCATGCCCTTGCCAATGGAATCACCCGCGTTCTCGGCATCGGGGCTGCGCTGGTCTATGACAGTTGTCGAAATCAATGCGCGCAGACCGCAGCTGGCGACCACTTCAGCGATTGTGTCAGGGTAGTAGTACATGTCCACGAAGGTCGTGGTACCGCCGCGAATCATCTCCCAACAGGCAAGTTCAGTGCCGATGCGCACAAACTCCGGGTCAACAAATTCTACTTCGGCGGGAAAAATGTAGTTGTTGAGCCAGTCCATGAGCGCGAGGTCATCGGCGATGCCACGCAGAAGCGTCATAGCCGCGTGCGTGTGGCCATTGACGAGTCCGGGCATGACAATGCGACGATCGCCGTCGAGCGTCTTTGCCGCGGAGTACTCGGCGAGGATGTCTCCGGCGGGACCGATCGCCAGGATCAGTCCCTCGTCGATGGCGACGGCACCGTTTTCGTAGATAGTACCGTCGTTATCCATGCTGACGACAAAGTCGCCGCGAACGATGAGATCGATGCCGCGATCGGCGGTTTGCTGGGACAACTGTGTGGTTGAGCATGCACTCAGCGCCAGCACCGTGGCCCAGACGAATATGCGACTAGGTGACTTTTTCATTGCGCCATTTTGACACAAAAAAGGGGCAGCGAAGCTGCCCCTTCGAGTTGCCTGATTGGCTTGTTTGCCTAGAAGCGGACGCGAAAGCCGAGCTGAATTCGGTAAACCGAAGGCAGGGCGGCGATCTCGGGAGGTGAAATTATCGACGTTGCTCCAACCGACGCATCGTAGCTGCTGGTGGGGGTCAATAAGTAGGGTCCACCCGCGACAGGTATCGATACATTCGCCGGCGCTACGACGGACGGCGCTGTGTAGCTCTCAACACGGCCCCAGTCGCTATTGAGCAGGTTACCCACGTTCTCTATGTCCAGCATGACATCAAAGCCCACGTCCCCGACCTTGATTTCCTGCATAAAGCGCACGCTGAAAATGTTTGTCCAGTCCGTCTCGCAGTTATTGCGAGTAACAATCGAGCCGCGGCTGCCGCTCAGGCAACCATCAAGCCCGATGTACTCATCGAGATCGGCCAGGAACGCCGGGTCGCCGGAGATGAGAGGGTCGCTGGGACCCGTCGGCACGTAGAAGAGCTGCGAACCCGCGATGTCAGTCTCGGCACCGCAGTCGGCGAGCCCGGAGCCTCCAAATGTACAGACGCCGTTGCTGCCAAAGACATAGCTGTAGTGTCGGCCGGTTCGGCCGGCGTACACCAGGCCTATACTGGACATATTGTCTCCGAAGAGCTCTTTCTGCCAGCCCAGCGTCGCGGTTACCCGGTTCTCGGTTTCATAACGGGAAGGCGCCTCAACGGGATTGTTCATGTCCGTGCCCGTATCAAATACATGCGTCTCAAATGTAATGAAGCGGTTGTACGATCTTAATTCGTCGATATCCTGGTGCGTGTAGCCGAAAGTCAGGTCGAAAAGACCCGCGTTCGTTTCGAAGGTCTTCGCGAGGCCCAGAGTAAGTACGGTGCCGCTGCCGATGCCCGAGTTGGTGACAACGAAATCGGACTCGAAGCCAAAGCCAGGCGTGTCATAGATCGGTCGGCCGTCGGGCGCCGTGTCGATCACCGTGCGCCGCGCCTCGTAAATATCGTAACCGTCTTTCACATCCGAGAACACAATGTCAGCCGACAAGGACCATTCGTCACCCATGCCGAAGCGCGACAGATCCGCCAGGTAATCTGCCCCCAGACTGTATTTCCATGTACTCAGGATGTCGTAGCCGGGATCGATGACATCGGTCGACGCATTCGGGTCCACGCCGAGAAACGGCTGCAGGGCGTCGAACGCCGCGTCCGGACTTGGCAACGCAGCTACCGCTGCATCCAGCGCTGCCTGTGGGAACGTGAATCCCGGACGAGCAAAAGTCCTGCTGATGCCGTCACCGGCATAACTATTGGAAAGGATAATCAAGGGTGAACCGCCACCGAACAGACCTGCGCCGCCGCGAACCGTCAGGCGGTCGCTCGCCGTCCAGTTAAAGCCAAATCGCGGCAGCAACAAATCCTTGCCGTCCAGGTTTTCCCCGTTCGAAAAACCCCGCCGAGCGAGGAAATTCGGATTATCGGTAATTGGATCGTCGTTAGTGTAGGTGTCGTACCGAATGCCGTAGGTCAATGTGAGATCGTCGGTTGGTGTCCATTCATCCTGCACATAGAAGCTATCGACGTCGAGTGTGAAATTGGCTTCCGCATCCGTTGCTATGCCCGTGTTCGAGTTGCCGTAAACGACATCAAGTGGAACCCTGTCCGCCACCGTTGACGGATCGCCGTCGCCGAGGCCGGCAATGTCGAAGACGAACAGGCCCTTGGAGAAGGGCAGAAAGCGGTTACGAACATCCTTCGATTCCCGCTCCCAACCCGCTGTAATCAAGTGATCGCCAATTGCGTAATCGCCCTTGATACGAAAGACGGTGGAGTCGTTATCCAGCTCATTGGAGTGACGGAAGCGATCTCCACCAGCCAGAATCGTACCGAACTGGGGCGTCAATATGAGGAACTCATTAGTCGATGAGTCAACGCTTCTGTCGCGTCTTATGACCTCTTTCTTGCCAATTTTTATTTCCGTCGAAAACTGTTCAGTCCAGTTTGAAAATAGCTGCGCGGAAATTGCAGTCAACTCCTGGTTGATGTTGTAACGGTTCGAGTTAAGTGCAGCGGCTGTTGGAAAATCGTCGAACAACACATCGGTGTCAGCGGTCTGATAGCTGCCAACAGCGCGATGATCATCGTTGATATACCAATCAACTTTCAACAGGACTTTTTCATCTTCATCGACATCGGTCGTCGCGAACAACCCGGGGTCGAAGCCGTATTCGGTGTTTAGAATATTGGTCACGTTGTCCACGTCGGCTTGAGTTACGCCAGGAATAGCGCTGAGAGGCTGCGCATTCGCCGGAACTGTAGTTTCAAACTTCTCGTAATTGACGAAGAAAAAAAGTTGATCCTTGATGATCGGGCCGCCCAACGTGAATCCGTAGGTGTCTTCCTCAAAATTTCCTATATCGATATTGACCCCGTCAGACTTATCGCCCGAAAAGCTGTCATCAGTGCTGTAGTAAAACGCGCTGCCGTGGAACTCATTGGTGCCTGACTTGGTTACGATGTTGATGTTGCCGCCAATGAAGTTTCCATATGAAACGTCATACGGGGCCATATTGACGTTGATTGCTTCGACTGCGTCAATTGAAATCGGAGTACGTGACGTCGCAGATGCATTCTTGTTCAATCCGAAATTATCGCTCTGCGCAATGCCATCGATTGTCACGCTATTAAAACGAAAATTCTGGCCCGCCATTGATATCGCCGGACCTCGTGCGACGCTGTTGTCGACCAGGATCTTGGGGTCTCTCGCGAGCGTGCTGACAAAATCACGGGAAATTGACGGTGTCGCATCAATAGATGCTCGATCAAAAGCGCGTCCAACTCCGACAACCACTTTCTCTGTCGGTGCGCTGGCTGTAACGATGACTTCCTCGATTGCGGATCGAACGACCAGCGTGACTACCTCGGTTTTATCGAGTTCGAGATAGATGCCCTGCAAAATATCGGCTGCGAATTCACCACCAACGGCGACTTCGTAAGGTCCACCGACCGCGAGACCAGGGGCGATGACGATACCGTCGCTATTGGATGTCATGCTTTGCAGGCGACCGGTCGGTACATGCCGTATATTTACCGGCACGCCGCCGGCAGCGCCGCCTTCGGTGTCTGTAGTCACAATGCGCATTGATGACGTCGTGTTTTGCGCAATCGCGGCGCCAGGCAGAAGTATTGCCGTGACAATGAGCGCGAAGACGGACAGGAAAAAACGCGAGAAAGATGACTGTTTCATTGGGGCCCCCGACTTATATTAGATTGATTCTTAAGGCTGCTTACAAGTGAATCTTGTGGTCGAGAATTATAGACGATCCGTTGGTGATCGGCACTCAAAGTGTGGTCTATTTTGGGGTATTGTTGCGTTTACACGAGATCGGTCACGAGAGTAGTCTGACTTTGCAAGCAAAATCAAAGATCCCGGGTTTAATTCCCGTCAGCCGAGCGGGCGATTGCGCCGGCCTGTCCGCACAACAGGTGGCCGATTTCGAGGCGGCCGGTGTTATTGTGCTTGAGGACTTCGTGCCCGTCAGCCACTGTCGCCGCCTTCGCGAACGAGCGATCAAGCTCGTTGATGAATTTGATCCGAGCTCAGTCCGCAGCGTTTTCTCCGCAATGGAACAAACGCAGCTGGGTGATGCGTACTTCGAAGAGTCGGGTGACAAGATCCGGTTTTTCTTCGAACAGGATGCATTCGATGACGCCGGCAATCTGCGGCAGTCGAAGGCCGACAGTCTCAACAAGATAGGCCACGCGATGCACGATCTGGACCCGGTCTTTGATGAATTTTCACGCACACCGCAGCTGGGTGCCGTGGTCGAAAGCCTGGGCTACGAAGATCCGGTGATCCTGCAGTCCATGTATATCTTCAAGCCGCCACGGATCGGCGGGGAGGTGTATTGCCACCAGGACTCGACATTCCTTTATACCGAGCCGGAATCCTGCACCGGTTTCTGGTTTGCCCTCGAAGACGCCACGCTCGAGAATGGCTGCATGCAGTTCATTCCAGGGGCGCATAAGGGGCCGCTCAAGGAGCTGCACTACCGCGCCGCAGACGGGAATATGACGTTCAAGACGCTCGACGCTACGCCATGGCCTGAGGATGCAACCGTTGCGGTTGAAGCCAGGGCCGGCTCGCTGGTTATTTTTCACGGCAGGGCGCCGCACCTGAGCGGACCGAATTTGTCGGCGAAGTCCCGGCACGCCTATACACTGCACGTGATCGACCAGACCAGCCACTACCCCCGGGAAAACTGGCTGCAGCGCCATGCCGACCTTCCATTGCGCGGATTCGACTAAAGGCGCGCATGTTATTCACGGACGTAATTCGCAAAAAACGCGACGGCGGCGAACTGTCTGACAACGATATCCAGTTCTTTGTCGACGGGCTTGCCGACAACAGCCTGCCCGCAGAGCAGGTTTCCGCGCTGGCGATGGCCATTGTTCTTAATTCAATGACATTCGATGAGACGGCCAGGCTGACTTTGGCGATGGCGGCGTCGGGCACCGTAATCAGGTGGCAGGACCTGAAACTCGATGGGCCGGTTGTGGACAAGCATTCTACGGGCGGCGTCGGTGACAAGGTGAGCTTTATGCTGGCCCCGATCGCGGCCGCCTGCGGGTGTTTTGTGCCAATGATATCGGGCCGTGGGCTGGGTCATACCGGTGGCACAACGGATAAAGCTGAGGCGATACCCGGCTACAACACGGCTCCCGACTTCCCGACATTCCGCCGGGTTGTCAGGGACGTTGGTTGCGCAATCATTGGACAAACCGCGGACCTCGCGCCCGCCGACAGACGTTTGTATGCCATCCGCGACGTTACCGCTACGGTTGAATCGGTACCGTTGATTACGGCGTCGATACTGTCAAAGAAAATCGCGGCCGGCCTCGATGCGCTGGTCATGGACGTAAAGGTCGGGACAGGCGCTTTCATGAAAACGCCGGAACGCGCCCGCAAGCTGGCGCAAAGCATCATCGCAACCGCCGCGATGGCGGACCTGAAGACACACGTCCTGATTACCGACATGAATGAAGTTCTCGGCCGCACGGCCGGCAACGCTCTGGAGATCGCAGAGGCTGTCCGATACCTGCGCGACGAGGGGCGGGAAGCAAGACTCGATGGGGTCGTGCTCGGCCTGTGCGCTGAGATGCTCGTGGTAACGGGTATCGAAAACGATCGTGCCGCAGCCGAACGGCGCTGCAATGACGCCGTGACGAGCGGCCGGGCTGCAGACATTTTCGGCAAGATGGTCGCGGCCCTCGGCGGTCCGTCCGATCTTATCGACAACGGTTCGAAGTACCTGCCGGCAGCGGCGGTTGTGCGGCCCGTCCACGCGGACGGCTATCTGACGAGGATGGATACGCGCGGTGTCGGCAATGCGATTATCGAACTCGGTGGCGGACGCCACCGGGTTGGCGAAGCCCTTGACCTGTCGGTCGGTTTCAGTGATTTCGCGTCGATCGGTACCTTGCTCGATGCCCAGACACCGCTGGCCATCGTGCACGCGGCGTCGGAGGACGACGCGGTGCAGGCCGAGAAACTGCTGCTCGATGCGTGTGAGCTTGCCGAGGAAGCTCCGACCGTGACGCCGGTCATTGCAGAGATTATCCCGGGCACGGCCTGAACAATGCGGTATCCTTGGGATCCGCAACAATAAATAAAACGGCTTGACGGGGGAATGCCATGCCGGCCAATCTGATCGGGATCTTCGGCATCATCGTGATTCTCGGAATCGCGGTCCTGTTTTCGAGCAATCGCAAGGCCATTCACCTGCGCGTTGTCGGCGCCGCATTCGCGTTGCAGGCCGTTGTAGCCGCGACCGTCCTGTACTGGTCCGGCGGCCAGAAAGCAATCAATACGCTGAGCCAGGGCGTACTAGCCGTCATCGAATTTGCGAACGCGGGCATCAACATGGTGTTCGGGCCTTTGGCTGACAAAGGCGGAATCGGTTTCAGTTTCGCGTTTAATGTCCTGCCGATCATCATTTTCTTCGCCGCGCTGATGTCGGTCATGTACCACCTGCGAATCATGGAATGGCTGGTACGCGGTGTGGGTGGCGCACTGCACAAGATCATCGGCACCGGCTCGATCGAATCGATGAATGCAGCGGCAAATATCTTCGTCGGCCAGACCGAAGCGCCGCTCGTCGTGAAACCGTATCTCAAAGGGCTGACAGAACCGCAATTTTTTGCCGTGATGGTGTCGGGTCTCGCGTCGATCGCGGGTACGGTTCTCGCCGGCTACGCGCTCATGGGCGCGGAACTCAAATACCTGCTGGCTGCAGCCTTCATGGCCGCACCGGGTGGCCTGTTGATGGCAAAAATCATCATGCCCGACGACAAGTATGTTCCGCCCAGCGAGCACGAAAAGCTCCGCATGGAGCCCAGCCAGCACCGTAACGTCATTATGGCCGCGGCTGCAGGCACGTCCGACGGGCTGCGCCTCGCGGTTAATATTGGCGCGATGCTCGTAGCGTTCGTCGCGCTGATCGCACTGTTCAACGGCCTCGTCGGCGGACTGAGCAGCCTCTTAGGGATAGATAAACTGCTGGGCGTCGATGAAGTTACGCTGCAGCTTATTCTCGGCAAGATCTTCCAGCCGCTGATGTTCCTGCTGAGCGTTCCCTGGGCCGAGGCCGAGGCGGCCGGTGCACTCTTCGGGGAGAAGATCATCCTCAACGAATTCGTCGCGTTCTCGCACCTGAACGATTACCTTGCCGGCATGAGCCCGAGAACGATTGCCGTCACGACATTTTCGTTGTGCGGCTTCGCAAACCTCTCGTCGATCGCGATTCTGCTCGGCGGCCTCGGAGTGCTCGTACCCGAAAAACGCGAGTTGATTGGACAGTTTGGCATCAAGGCCGTGCTTGCCGCTTCGCTGTCGAACCTCATGAGCGCCGCACTGGCCGGAATCATGCTGACGTTTTAATTCCGTGACGCGCAAGATCATCATCGACTGTGATCCGGGACAGGATGACGCCGTTGCACTGTTCCTCGCTTTTGCATCCGACGGCGAGCTCGACCTGCTCGGCATTACCGCGGTCGGCGGCAATGTGCCGCTGGAACTGACGCAGCGCAATGCACGCATGATGTGCGACATCGCGAACCGCAAGGAGACGCCGGTCCATGCGGGTTGTGCCACGCCGACGGTCCGCCCGCTGCGAACAGCGGAAATGATCCACGGCAGGACCGGCATCAACGGTATCGACGTGTTCGAACCCGAAACGCCGCTCCAGGAACAACACGCCGTCGATTTCATCATCCGGACTTTGCTCGATGCCGACGACGCATCGATCACGCTCGTGCCGACGGGTCCTTTGACAAACATAGGTACTGCGATCGACAGGGAGCCCGCGATCCTCGGGAAAGTCGAGCAGATTGTTCTGATGGGCGGGGCGATGCGCGAAGGCGGCAATCGCACGCCATCCGCCGAGTTCAATATCCTTGTCGACCCGGACGCTGCCGACATCGTGTTTCGCTGCGGTCGGCCGATCGTGCAAATGGGCCTGGACGTCACGCACCAGGTTCTGTCGACACGGGAGCGCATCGAGCGTATCAAGGCGCTGGACAATCCGGTTGCCGACGCGACGGCCGGCATGCTGAGTTTCTTCGCTCGTTACGACACCGAAAAGTACACATCCAAAGGTGCGCCGCTGCACGATCCTTGTACGCTGGCCTGGCTGATCGAGCCCGGGTTGTTTGCGGGCAAAGACTGCAACGTGGCGATCGAAACGCAATCGGATCTCACGCTGGGCCACACGGCGGTCGATTTCTGGCACGTCACCGACCGCCCGATCAACGTTCACTGGATCCATTCGGTGGACGCTGACGGTTTCTACGAATTGCTGACCGCAAGGCTTGCCCGTTTCGGAGGAAGCGATTAGTGCCATCGATCGTCGTCATCGGTTCGGTCAACCTGGATATCGTCGCCAGCGTTACGCGACTGCCAGTGGCCGGTGAAACGGTGACGGGTGCGAAGCTCCGTCGCTATCCGGGCGGCAAGGGCGCGAACCAGGCGCTTGCGGCACGGCGCCTCGGCGCGGACGTTCGCCTGGTGGCCCGGGTTGGCGATGACGCGGCCGCGGATGAAGCGCTGGCGCTGCTCCGCGAAGGCGGTGTCGATCTCGATGAATGCCGGCGCATCGAAGGCGCTGAGACGGGCCTGGCTTTTATAGCAGTAGCGCCTTCCGGCGAAAACCAGATAATTGTTGCGCCCGGAGCCAATCGAATGCTCACGCCCGACGATGTGCAGGCGGTCGCCGCTGACGCGCTGATTTGTCAGCTCGAAGTACCGCTGCCGGTCATCGTCGAAGCGGCTGAGGCGTTCAGCGGTTTCTTTGGCGTCAACCTCGCGCCCGCTGCGGAAATCGATGTCCGGGTTCTGCAGCGCGCCGACCTCGTGGTTGTCAATGAAACCGAGTCCGATTGGTATGGCGCATCGCTCCGGGCCTGCGCCGGTCTGGTTGCGACCACGCGCGGCGCAGGTATTGCGACCCTGGAACAGGATGGGCAGGTGATCGCCGAGGCAGAGCCGCCCGGCATACAGGCGGTGGATACAACGGGTGCGGGCGACACGTTTACGGCGGCGCTCGCGCTTGCGCTGGTGGAGGGGCGGGCGCCTCGAGAGGCACTCCGGTTCGCCTGCGTCGCCGGATCGCTTGCGGCGATGGCCCGTGGCGCCCAGCCATCGTTACCAAATCGCGCTTCAGTATTGAAACGGATGTAAAGGGTTGCGCTGGTCGGGACTAATCGGCCTCGGTTTCCGGCCCGCCGTTCTTCAGGTAAGGCATGCGAACCAATTCCAGGTAGCGCCCACTGCTGGGGCGCGGAACAGCACGGAGGTGCAAGCCCACCAGGCCTTTGTTATTGACGCCGAGAAACAGTCGTGATTGACCCAGCTCAGCGAGGGTCAGGAATGACAAGCTGCGCAGTTTACTGGCGCGCCCCAGAATGCCGGAGTCCTGAAAATCGAGATTGCTCATCGGTCGGGACCAGTCGTCGGTATAGGTCACCGTTTCGATTGGATAATTCAGCTGCCAGCGCGGCGCATACGCGGATTGCGCTTGCAGCGATTCAAGCGAGAGTGCCGGAATCGGCGCTGGTTTGCCGTCGCCGCGGGCGACAGTCGCATCATCAGCGAGAGCGGCTGCAGGCAGCAACGGGCTGACAAACAAAAACACCATCCATTTGGCTCTTAACATGACCTGGCTCCCTCGAGTCACGACGTCATCTATCACTCCGGCCGGCAAATCGAATCGGTCGTGATATACGCTGCTACAATTTGGCAGAAACAACGGCCAAAATCGTTTGTCTGCATCACGGAATGAACGATTGACCGCGTCGGGTGTTATGTAAGGTAGTGGCGTGGCAAAATAGACGTCCGTCCAACATGGCCGCTCAGGCAGACCTGGAAAGACCACAGTGCAACAGCTCGTACCCAAAGTAATCGTTGATTCATTGAGTGACTTCCTGGACCTTGAATCGTCCAGCGGTATTCTGCTGGTTATTGCCGCCGTCGTGGCAATGGTCGTTGCCAACTCGCCGCTGGCGCCGCTCTATGCCTCGCTCATCGATCTTCCCGTTGGCGTTCGCGTCGGTGCCTTCGAAATCGAGAAACCGCTCCTGCTGTGGATCAATGACGGGCTGATGGCCGTTTTCTTTTTCCTGGTAGGCCTGGAGCTCAAGCGTGAAATACTTGATGGCCAGCTTTCAGATCCCAGGGAAATCGTCCTGCCGGCGCTTGGCGCGTTTGGCGGGATGTTATTTCCTGCGGCCATCTATATCTGGGTCAACCAGGGTGACAACACGGCGCTGCAGGGCTGGGCGATTCCGGCGGCGACCGATATCGCTTTCGCGCTGGCAATACTCGCGCTGCTTGGAAGCCGTGTGCCGCTCTCGCTGAAAATCTTCCTGGTTTCGGTAGCGATATTCGATGACGTTGGCGCGATTGTGATTATCGCGTTGTTTTATACAAGTGACCTTTCGGTCGCGGCGCTCGTAACCGCAGCATGCTGCCTGCCGATCCTGTGGGCCCTGAATCGGCGTGGCGTCCTGGAATTTACTCCCTATCTTCTTGTTGGGCTCATCATGTGGGTTGCCGTTCTCAAGTCCGGCGTTCACGCCACGTTGGCCGGCGTGCTGTTGGCCTTTTTCATCCCGCTCCGGGACCGGAATAAGGCGCGGTCTCCGTTGCATGAGATTGAACACGATCTTCATACGGCCGTTGCTTTTGGCATTCTGCCGGTCTTTGCATTTGCGAACGCCGGAATATCGCTTGGCGGGCTCTCCGTCGAATCGTTCCTTCATCCTGTGCCGCTCGGTATTATCGGCGGTCTCTTCATCGGCAAGCAGCTGGGTGTTTTTGTCTTCTGCTGGCTGGGCGTTCTGCTCGGCATAGCACGCCTGCCGGACGAGCTGCGCTGGGCGCACATCTATGGTACGGCGCTGCTGTGCGGCGTCGGTTTTACGATGAGCCTGTTCATCGGTTCGCTGGCTTTCGAGGAGACCGGCGTCAACCTGCTCTTCGACGAGCGGCTCGGAATTATCGCGGGGTCACTGCTGTCCGGAATCTGCGGTTACCTGGTACTGAGAATGTCACTGCCGGAAACGCTACGGGCCGAAACCTAGGGTAGCGCTTCGAGCATCCTCATTGCAGATTGCCGAATTGAGTCGTCGCTGCCGGTTTCTGTCGCCGTTGTGAGCGCCTTGCGCGCTTGCTCGACATTGCCGACCTGGCTGTTGACGAAGCCCAGCGTCAGCCAGATTCTCTGATTGCCGGCGTTGACCGCAATACCTTCGTTGAGGCGGCGCAAGGCCTCATCCGAACGACCCAGGTAATGCAGCGTCAAACCCAGGTTGTTGTAGATTTCCGCATTGCCGGGATCGAATGTGAGCAGACGTTCGTACGCGTTCGCCGCCAGCTGGTACTGCCCTTCGCTAAAGAATCGGTCTGCCTGGCGGGATAATTCAGCCGGGTCCTGCGCGAGCGATTCGCCGAACACGCCTGGCGCAAGCCGCGTGATGTCGGATTCCGTGACGCCTTGCGGCCACACGCTGCCTGGGGAGGTGATCGTCGTTGGGTGCGCGCTGACCTTTGCCGGCCGCTGCGTGTAGAAATCCCGCGTTATCGCGAAAACGGCGAGTCCGAAGAGGACCTGGAATACGGCCATCAAAAGCCAGAACCTGGTATCGCGAATCATGTGTTGTCGAACCTTTATGGTGATTGGTAGTCGGATAACCGAGAATGTCGGTAATGATTAGATGACAATAACCAGCCAGTCGGGGGAGATCAATGATTCGTGCTGCAGCGATCGCGGCAGCGGCAACTGCAGTATGATCTCGCCGACTTCGGCTATACATGAACAAAGGAACTGACGCATGCGCGCAATCAACGTCATATTACTGCTTGCCCTGGTCACAGCCATTCACGGCTGCGGGGAATCAAAGGAAACAGCCATGTCGAAAGCGCCAGCCGAAACGGTGACGATTGCCGTTCCCGCCGATATCGGCAAGACGGCCGACGCGCTGCTTGCATCGATTCCGGCTGCGGACTCCGACAACGATGCAGGCGACGTGCTCCTGTCCGAGTATTCCGGCCCCTATGGTGGGGTACCGCATTTCGACACTATGAACGTCGCCGGCATGAAGCCGGCACTCGAGGCGGGCATGGCGCGCAGCCTCGCCGAAATCGATGCGATCGCGAATAACCCGGAGCCGCCCGATTTCGCCAATACGATCATTGCACTCGAACGCACCGGCGAGGACCTGGGGCGCGTCTTCACCTATTGGGGCATCTGGAGCTCCAATATGTCGACGCCCGAGTTCCGCGAGATCCAGCAGGAGATGGCGCCGAAACTGGCGGAGTTCCGCTCGAAGATCACGCAGAACGATGCGCTATTCCAGCGCGTCAAGCGCGTTTATGAAAGCGACGAATACAAATCGCTGCCGGCCTATGAACAGCGGCTTGTCTGGCTGACCTACGACGGCTTTGCAAGCGACGGGGCTACGCTCAAGGGAGAGGCGAAGCAGCGCTATGCCGCGATCAATCAGCGTCTCGCCGAGCTTTATACGCAGTTCGCAAACAATGTTCTTGCCGACGAGGAAGGCTACGTAACCTATATCACGTCGATGCAGCTCGGCGGTTTGCCCGAGTCTTTCGTTGCGGCCGCCAAAGCGGCGGCCGGGGAACGCGGTCAGGCCGGTAAATATGCGATCACGAATACGCGTTCGTCGATGGATCCGTTCCTGACCTTCTCAGACGAGCGTGCGCTTCGCGAAAAGGTTTGGCGCACCTATTACAGCCGCGGCGACAATGGCGACGATCACGACAACAACGCGATCATTGCCGAAATCGTCAAGCTGCGTGACGAGCGCGTCGCGCTGCTCGACTACGACAATTACGCGGCGTGGCGATTGCAGAATCGGATGGCCAAGACGCCCGAGCGCGCGCTCGGGCTGATGGAAGCCGTCTGGCCCGCCGCCGTCGCCCGTGTGCGCGAGGAAGTTGCCGACATGCAGAAAATTGCCGACGCGGAAGGCGCCGACATCACGATCGAGCCTTGGGATTACCGCTACTACATGGAGAAGTTGCGCAAGGAGCGCTACGCGCTCGATTCCGACGAAGTGAAGCAGTACCTGCAGCTCGACAAACTGCGTGAAGCAATGTTTTTTGTCGCAGGCGAACTTTTCAATTTCAAATTCACGCCGGTCACAGCAGGTTCGGTGCCGGTCTGGCATCCGGATGTAAAGGTCTGGGAAGTCACGGACAAAACCTCGGGCGAGCATGTCGGCCTCTGGTATCTTGACCCATTCGCACGCCAGGGCAAGCGATCGGGCGCCTGGGCAACCAGTTATCGAAGTCACGAGACCTATAACGGCAAACAGACGCCGCTGGTATCCAACAACTCTAATTTCGTGAAGGGCGAGGAAGGCAGGCCTGTACTCGTTTCGTGGGACGATGCTACGACATTTTTCCATGAGTTCGGACACGCGCTGCACGGCCTGTCGTCAAAAGTCGCATATCCGACGCTCAATGGCGGCGTGCGTGACTACACCGAATTCCAGTCGCAGCTGCTCGAGCGCTGGCTCATGACAGACGAAGTTATCGACAACTACCTGGTGCATTACAAGACCGGTGAGCCAATGCCCGCGGAGCTCGTGCAGAAAATCAAGGATGCCGCGACCTTCATGCAGGGCTTCGGCACGACGGAATATCTCGCGTCAGCCCTCGTCGACATGCGCTACCACACGATCGACCCCGAAGGGCTCGACCCCGACGCTTTCGAGAAAGCGACACTTGCAGACCTTGGCATGCCGAAGGAAATCGTCATGCGCCACCGCAGTCCTCACTTCGGCCACATTTTCTCGGGTGAAGGCTATTCGGCCGGCTACTACGGCTACATGTGGGCCGACGTGCTGACGGCTGACGCCGCCGAAGCCTTCAAGGAGGCACCGGGCGGTTTCTACGACAAGGAACTTGCCAGGCGACTCGTCGACAATCTCTTTTCCGTTCGCAATGCGGTCGACCCGGCGGACGCATATCGGGCTTTTCGCGGCCGCGACGCCGAGATCGGTGCCCTGATGCGCGATCGCGGGTTTCCGGAACCAGCAAAAAAATAACGGCAACCGGCCTTTCGGAGCGCGCCTAGTCGAGATGGAAGGACTCAGGTAGAAGCCCGGCTACGGAGTATTCCTGCCATTCCTTGCTGTCGTCGATCACGATGACGACCGTGTTCTTGTCGGCGAATTCGTTGATGCGCTGGCGGCATCCGCCGCAAGGCGTGCACGGCCCGATCTCGGCATAACCACCCGCGACCGCTATCCGAACGATGCGTTTGCCACCTTCCTGCACCATTGCGGCGATTGCAGCCGCCTCGGCGCAGTTGCCGAGGTTGTAAGCGGCATTCTCGACATTACAACCGACGTGCAGGCGACCCTGATCGTCGATAATAGCGGCCCCAACGCTGTAGTTGGAGTAACGACTGTAGGCGTTCTTGCGAGCCTCCCTGGCCGCATTGATCAGATCATCATTCCGTATGGTCATGTTATTTCGTCTTCCGCATCGGGTTATTGCGATGCGTCGTCCAGTCGGCTTTTTCCGGCGAGATCGTCTCGCCGGTCCTTGGGTCGATGCCCTCAGTCAGCTGATGCATGGAAATGCAGCCCTCTACAGGACACACACTGACACACAAATTGCAGCCAACGCATTCGGAATCGATTACTTCAAAGCGCCGTTCGCCGTTGACCGTGTGCGTGATGGCCTGGTGCGACGTGTCCTCGCATACGACGTGGCAGCGGCCGCACTGGATGCACAGCTCCTGATCGATGACGGCCTTTTCCACGTAGTTAAGGTTCAGATACTGCCAGTCGGTGACGCTCGGCACGGCTTTTCCGATCAGTTCGTCAAGGGTCAGCTGTTTGTCGTCAAGAAAGTTGTTCAGGCCGTCAACGAGGTCGTCGATGATCTTGAATCCATAGACCATTGCGGCCGTGCACACCTGCACATTGCTCGCGCCCAGCGCCAGGAAATCGACGGCGTCGCGCCAGTCGCTGATGCCACCGATACCCGAGATGGGAAGGGATCGAGTCTCTTTCGTGCGCGCAATTTCAGCCACCATGTTCAGCGCGATCGGTTTTACCGCTTCGCCGCAGTAGCCACCGTGCGTGCCCATGCCGTCAGTCGTCGGGTACATAGTCAGCGAGTCGTAGTCCACGCGCATGATCGAATTAATCGTATTGATCAACGACACGGCGTCGGCGCCGCCGTCGAGTGCGGCTTTGGCCGGCGGCAGGATGTTCGTGACGTTGGGCGTGAGTTTCACAATAACGGGCACCGAGGCGGCTTTTTTTGCCCACTCGGCGGCCATCTGAATGTATTCGGGCACCTGGCCCACGGCTGCACCCATGCCCCGCTCGGACATGCCGTGCGGGCAACCGAAATTGAGTTCGAACGCGTCGATGCCGGTTTCTTCGACCATGGGCAGGTACTTCGCCCAGGTCGGTTCGTTCATCGGCAGCATAACGGATGCGACCAACGCGCGATCCGGCCAGTCTTGCTTGATCTGCCGCATCTCGTCGAGGTTGGTCTGCAGCGGCCGGTCGGTAATCAGTTCGATGTTATTGAAACCGATGACACGCCGCTCGTTGCTGTGGATCGCACTGTAACGTGGGCCACTGACGTTGACGATGGGCGGATCCTCGCCCAACGTTTTCCAGACCGCACCACCCCAGCCGGCTTCGAATGCGCGATTGACGTTGTAGGCTTTGTCGGTCGGCGGCGCAGATGCAAGCCAGAACGGATTCGGTGACGAAATGCCCAGGAACGTCGTCTTGAGGTCCGCCATGTTTATTCTCCCCTCAGCCGGCGGTCGATGTCGATGGCCGCGACCTTGCCCTGCTGGACCGCCGTAACCGTGAGGTCGTCGCCACCCGCTACGCAGTCACCGCCGGCCCAGACATCAGGAAGTGTCGTCCTGCCGGCCTCGTTGACGACGATACGGTCGTGTCGAATCTCGAGGCCTGCTGCATCCTTCCCTAGCACGCCAACGTCGAGTATTTGTCCGATCGCCTTGAACACCGTATCCGCCGTGAGTTCGAAACCGTCACCGTGTGAGGTTAAACGGCCATTGCTATCGAGTGCCGTTCGCTCAAAGCGGATGGTCGTTACATGGTCGTCGCCGAGCAGTTCCACGGGCTTCGCCCAGTGATGAATCGTCACGCCGTTTGTCTGAGCCAGGTCCTGTTCGTACCGGCTTGCGCCCATTTGCTCGGGACCGCGGCGGTAGACGATATCGACAAGCTCGGCGCCCAGGCGTTTGCTTTGCAAAGCAATGTCGATTGCCGTCATGCCGCCGCCGATGACGACCACGCGGCGACCGACCGGCAGCTTGCCGAGGTCGTCGGACTGGCGGATTTCAGCGATGTATTCGATGGCGCTGTCCACGCCCGGCAGTGTCTCGTGGTCGAGGCCGAGCGTATTTGTCGATCCCAGACCAATACCGATGAAAACCGCGTCATAGGAATCACGCAGATCCTGCAGCGTGAAATCTTTGCCGAGCGTTTCGCCCTTGCGAAGTTCGATGCCACCGATCGACAAAATGTATTCGACTTCCTTCTGTGCAAAATCATCGACCGTCTTATACGCGGCGATACCGTATTCGTTCAAACCGCCCGGTTTGTCGTCTCGATTGAGAACCACGACGTCGTGACCAAGCATCGCAAGCCGATGTGCGCAGGACAGGCCTGCGGGACCCGCGCCAACTACGGCGACCTTTTTGCCCGTGGCGGCAGCACGCGAAAAAAGCGGAGTTCCCTGGTCGAATACCGGATCGGTCGCGTAGCGTTGCAGCAGACCGATTTCCACGGGCTTTTCTTCGTGCGTGTTTCTGACGCAGGCGTCTTCGCAAAGCACCTCGGTCGGGCACACGCGCGCGCACATGCCGCCCATGATATTTTCGCCGAGGATCGTGTGCGCGGAACCGCGAATGTTGTCGCTGCGAATCTTCTGAATAAAGCCTGGTATATCAATGCCGGTCGGGCACGCCGTGGTGCAGGGTGCGTCAAAGCAGAAATAGCAGCGATCGGCCGCGATCAATGCTTCTGAGCGAGACAAGGGCGGATGCAGGTCGCCAAAATTGCGCGCGATCTGGTCTTTGTCCAGACGGTGGCTGCGGATATCAGCCTGCTGTTTGTTCTTGCTCATGGCAGTATCAAGTTCAACGCCGCACCGCTACCGGTTCAGCTTGTTTCGCCTGGATCTTCAGCGCGTCGTAGTACGGGGCGAAAGGCGGACGGTCAACATAGCGTCCCGCGCCGCGCTCGACATCGAGCTTGCCGTTGGCATAAACAACATGGCCACGGCTGATCGTATGCGAAGCACAGCCAGTTACGGTCATGCCTTCGAAGATGTTGTAGTCGATATTCTGATGATGCGTCTTCGCCGAGATCGTTTTGCTCGCCGCCGGGTCCCATACGACGATATCGGCATCGGCGCCGATCGAAACGCAGCCTTTTCTCGGGTAAATGTTGAATATTTGCGCGGCGTTGGTCGAGGTGACTTTGACGAACTCGTTCATGGTAAGCCGACCCGTACCGACACCGTGATGCCACAGCACCTCCATGCGATTTTCGATTCCGGCGGTACCGTTCGGTATGAGACGGAAATCGTCTTTACCGGCCGCTTTCTGATCGGCACAGAAACAGCAGTGATCTGTGGCGGTTGTTTGCAGGTTGCCCGACTGCAGGCCGTGCCAGAGTGCTTCCTGGTTTTCCTTCGAGCGGAACGGCGGGCTCATGACGTGCGCCGCAGCGGCTTCGAAGTCGGGATCGCGGTAGACCGAATCATCGATCAGCAGGTGGCCGGCCAGTACTTCGCCGAAAACGCGCTGTCCTTCGTTGCGGGCGCGCGTAATCGCTTCGAGCGACTGCCGGCAGGAGTTATGGACGACGTACAGCGGTACGCGCAGTACCTCTGCGATTCGTATCGCCCGATTGGCCGCTTCTCCTTCGACCTCCGGCGGGCGCGACAGCGGATGGCCCTCCGGGCCCGTAATGCCCTTGTCGTAGAGCTCCTGCTGAAGGCGAAAAACGAGTTCACCGTTCTCGGCGTGCACGGTCGGAATCGCGCCGAGTTCCAGTGCGCGCGAAAAACTGTTCACGAGAATTTCGTCGTCAGCCATGATGGCGCCTTTGTACGCCATGAAATGCTTGAAGCTGTTGACGCCGTGATCGCGAACGAGCGTACCCATATCTTCGTAGACCGTGTCATCCCACCAGGTGACTGCGACATGGAAGGAATAATCCGAGACCGACTTCTCGGCCCACTCACGCCATTGGCGGTAAGCATCCATGATGTTCTGCTGTGGATTGGGAATGACGAAGTCGATGATCATCGTCGTCCCACCCGCGAGGCCCGCGGCCGTGCCTGTATAAAAATCTTCGCTGGCGACCGTACCCATGAACGGCAGCTGCATGTGCGTATGCGGGTCAATGCCGCCCGGCATCACGTACTGGCCCCCCGCATCGACGACGGTTGCGCCTTTCGGTGTGTCGAGACTTTTGCCAACCGCAGTGATGACGCCGTCCTGGCAAAGCACGTCCGCCTGGAAAGATTGCTCTGCGTTGACGACCGTGCCGCCCTTGATGAGTACCGTCATGATGAACTCCCGATTTCGCCGCGAGCGACGAAGTAATAAATGAGACCGCCGAGAATGGAACCCGTAAACCAGCCGTAGTCATAGAACCAGGCGAGTTTACCCGTCGTAACGGCGATCAGTGTCAAAGCGACCGGCACCAGGAACGCGGTAAAGCCCGATTTGTTCCAGGCCGGGTAGCCCGCATTGTCCTGGTACAGCGCCAGCAGATTGTAGGCCTGTTTCTTGATAAGAAAATAGTCGACGATCATGATACCTGCAATGGGGCCGAGCAGGCTGGAGTAGCCCAGCAGCCAGTTGGAGTAGAGACTCTCGACGCTCACGTCCGTATCCAGCCAGCCCATTTTCTTCAAAAGCTCCCAGCTCATGAGCAGAACGCCGATAAAACCCGTGATCAGCACACCACGTTTTTCGTCGATGATCTTCGGAGCCACGTTCTGGAACACGTTTGTTGGCGACACGATGTTCGCGGCCGTGTTGGTCGAGATCGTCGCCAGGATAATCATGAGCATCGCGATCACGACCATAAAGTTGTTGTCGATGCGGCCGATCAGGTTAATTGGGTCGGAAATCGCCTCGCCCGTGAGTTCGACCGACGCGGCCGTCAGCACCACGCCGAGACCGGCAAACAGCAGCATTGTCAGCGGCAGGCCGATGATCTGCCCCAGCACCTGGCTACGCTGCGTTCGTGCGAAGCGGCTGAAATCCGGGATGTTCAGCGACAGCGTTGCCCAGAACCCGACCATCGCCGTGAGGCCTGCCATGAAATAGCCGAAGAACGGCTGGTCCGCAGGCCGTGTGGCCGGCGTCGACAGCACTTCGCTCATGGAAATTTTCGGCAGCGCCCAGAATACCAGGCCGATCGCGACGATCAGCAGCAGCGGCGCGGCGAGTGCTTCGAGATGCTTGATGGACTCCGAGCCGCGGATGACGACGGCGAGGTTGGCGACCCAGAATATGAAGAAACCGAGGACTTCGCCCACGCCGCCCAGCGCCGCCCACCCGTCGAACATCGCGGACAACATCAGGTGAATCGCAATACCGCCGAACAAGGTCTGGATGCCGAACCAGCCGCAGGCGACCACAGCGCGGATCAGCGAAGGTACGTTCGAGCCGATGATGCCGAATGAGGCGCGCATGACAACCGGGCAGGGGATGCCGTAGCGGGTTCCGGGATACGCATTGAGCGTCAGCGGAATCAGCACGATGATATTCGCGATAAGGATTGTCCACAGGGCTTCCGCCACGGACAGGCCGAAGTAGGCCGTGAGAACGCCGCCCAGCGTGTAAGTCGGCACGCAGATGGCCATGCCCACCCACAGCGACGCAACGTTCCAGCGCGTCCAGGTTCGTTGTGCGGCCCGCGTCGGGGCTATGTCGTCGTTGTAGCGTGGACTCAAGGCGATGTCGTCACCGACATCGAGTTCGATGTGTTCGCCAACTGTACGCAGCTTGCTGACCGCTAAACGCTCGGACATCGGTTTCCTCCCTCAAGGAATTGCCGGTCGACGGTTTGCTAGTTATCCGTCAGGGGACCGTAGGTTTCCGGCCTGCGATCACGGAAGAACTGCCAGGTGTCTCGAACTTCGCGAATCATGTCGAGATCGATCTCATGCACCAGCAGTTCGTCGTCGCCGTAGCTCGCCTGGGCTTCGATCGTGCCGCGAGGATTGACGATGTAGCTGGAGCCGTAAAACTCACCCATCTGCTTCGCCCAGGGTTCTTCGGTGCCAATGCGGTTTATCGCGCCGATAAAGACGCCGTTGGCGGCGGCCGAAGCTGGCTGCTCCAGCTCCCACAGGTATTTGCTGAGTCCGGCAACCGTGGCCGACGGATTAACGATGTATTCGGCACCGTTCAGCGCGAGTGCACGCCAGCCTTCGGGAAAATGCCGGTCATAGCAGATGTACACGCCGAGCTTGACGTAGGCCGTGTCAAAAACCGGGTAGCCCGAGTCGCCGGGCTTGAAGAAAAATTTCTCGAAGAAGCCGGGATCGACCTGCGGGATATGCGTCTTTCGATATTTTCCGAGATACTTGCCGTCAGCGTCAATGACGGCAGCCGTGTTGTAATAAACACCGGTCATGTGTTCTTCATATATTGGCACGACAATGACCATGCTGTGTTTTTTTGCATAGTCCTGCATGAGCTTGGTCGTGTATCCGTCGGGAATGTTTTCCGCGGCCGCATACCATTTCCTGTCCTGGCTTGGGCAAAAATACGGCTGCGTAAAAACTTCCTGGAAACAAAGGACCTGCACGCCCTGTTTTGCGGCATCTTCGATATAGGGAATATGCGCTTCGATCATGCGATCCCGAATGGCCTCAGGACTCATCGAGCCATCGCCCTTGAGCGCCATCTGAATCAAACCACACTTCACTTTTGCCATTAGATTCCCCTTTAATACTACCGCTCGAGTGTAGCGAGTTATCCTCGACTTGGCATCACTTGAACGATGTCCAGGAACCGTGCATCGGCCCCGGCAGGATATACCAGCCATTGCCCCAATAATCTGTGTGCTCCTCAACCAACCGTGTCCGGCTGGCTTTAGTTGCCGGTTCAGTGCACGGCCCGTAGAGCTTCCTGCGCACGCAGGGCACGAAATCGCCGAGATCGTCGCCGAACAGCATAATCACACGATGCGTCGTGGCGATATGTTCTCTCCGCCCTATTTTTGCACGATCCCAGTCGTTTTCATCGGCCAGCATTACATGCGCATCGTCAGTGCTGATACCAATCGATTCGAGCTCGTCGATTACGCCATGCTTTTGCGGACAAGGATCCGGATCGTCATCGATTAGTTCGCACGGCCGATTGGTGACGAAGAAAACTTCAACACCGGCTTTCCTCGCGGCCGCAACGAACTCGACGACGCCGGGCACCGGTATCGCGGCATGCTCTCGATAGAAATCGTACAGCTTGCGATTCGTAAAAGGGCGTTCGAAAGCGAGCTGAAAATCGACATTGCTGACGACGGTTTCGTCAACATCGAGAATGACGGCAGGCGGCAGATTCTCGGCGCCGGTCTGGCCGGGCATGGCGCTCCACGATCTGTCACTGATGTATCCCGGAAGCGCGGCCGCGGCGATTTTATACACCTGCTTCGTGACAGCCCCGTATTCAGCCGCGTGCTTGACCCACAGCAGCCCGAGATCCTGGTTTGGATCGTATGCGCCCGGCGACGGCGCAGGCGTTGCTTGAGGCGGCGCCGGTGCCGGTGCCGAGGCACAGGCGACGAGCACGGATAACGCGACAATAGTCGAAACGAGGTGCGGTCGAGTCATGGTTTGTCCTGATGCGAGCAGTAGCCGAATCAGGTTAGCATGCTCGCATGAAGAGACTCTCGCTGCTACTTTTTGCCGTGGTCCTGTCCGCGTGTGCGACGGCCCCACAAACCGCCACATCGGGACTGACATTCGTACATCTCAACGACACGTATCGTGTCGGTGCCGTCGAAGACGGAAACGCCGGCGGATTCAGTCGTGTCGTAAGCCTCATTCGCGAGTTACAAAGTGAGGGCAGGGACGTGCGAATTCTGCACGGCGGCGATTTTCTCTACCCGTCGCTGGAGAGCCAGCTCTGGAACGGCCTGCAAATGATTGAGGCATTCAATTTCATGGATGCGATCGCGCCCATGTATGCGGCTTCCGGAAATCACGAGTTTGACCGTCGCGGGCCGGAACAGCTGATCGCTGCTGTCAGACAGTCGCAGTTCGACTGGCTGGGTGACAATTTCGTGTTCAGGACAGGCGAAGCCGATGTCGATAGCGCACTCAGATCTGCATTCACGTTTCGGGCAGGCGATAAGAAGATTGGTGTGTTTTCGCTGACGCTTAATGCAAAAGATGGCGGCAACAAGCGCGATTATCTTGAGATCAACGGCGACTACCTGGGGGTCGCGGAGAAGACCCTTCAGACGCTCGAAGCCAAGGGTGTCGATCTGATCATCGGGGTTACGCATCTCCACATGTGGACGGATGTCGAGATTGCCGGTCTAAAAGCTGAGCATCCGAAGCTGGCGTTTATCGTGGGCGGGCACGAACATGAGCCTGAGTACAGGCCCGGCGGCGACACATCGGCCGTTGTCATGAAAGGCGCGTCCAATGCACGGGTCATCTGGGTAATTGACATTGATTTTGATGACGCCGGCCAGGCGACGGTGCGCGAACGCAGGATCAAGCTCGATGAAAGTATTGCATTGGATCCTGAGTACGAAATTCTTGCGGGCAAATGGCGTGGCCGCCTGCTGGATAAATACCCATTCCTCGAAGCGCGCATCGGCACGGCGGCAGTGCCGCTCGATGGCCGCGAAGTAACCGTGAGAAATGAAGAAAGCAATTGGGCGAACTTCATTGTGGACCAGATGCGAATTGCGTTTGGTGAAACGGCCGATCTCGCATTTATCAACGGTGGCACGCTGCGACTCGATGACTTCGTCGCAGGGGACATCCTGTTCGAGGATATCGGTCGCACGTTTGGCTTCACGTCGTTTTTGCGCCTGACAACGCTCACTGGCGCCGAGTTTCGCGAGGTCCTGGAGGCGGGCTATCGAGGTGCGGGCCCGAGCAAAGGCTATTTCCCCCAGGTTTCGGGGTTTCGCGTCTGCATCGATCGCAGCCGTCCAAGTCGCGACCGTATCGTCAGCCTGCAGGTACCCGCTGCAGAAGGCTGGCAGGAAATCGCGGCGGATGATGAGTACAGCGTGGTTGTGCCCGATTTCCTTTTCGGCGGTGGCGACGGCTACGAGATTCCGAAAGATCGGCCGGCAACTCCGCCGGGGTCCGAACTAAAGTACCTGGTCCTGGACGGAATTCTGCGAGCACAGGCACAGGGTAGGAAAGTCGGCGCCCCGGTGGATCCTGACAACCGGCGTTTCCATGAACTCGAGGCAGGAAACTCTACGTGCTTTCAATAATGGGGACATTCTTAATTTAACGTACTAATACATTAAATTAAGAATGTCCCTATCCCATGAGCGCTCGAATGTGCGATACGACGCACCTCGCCAGGCTGCGCAATTCGTAGCCGCCTTCAAGTGCCGACACTATGCGACCGGATGCCGACCTGGCAGCAACCTCGACGATTCGTTCCGTCACCCACGTGAAATCGGCATCGGTGAGGTTGACCTGTGACATATCGTCATCCCTATGGGCATCAAACCCCGCTGAAACAAAAACCATCTCGGGCGCAAAGCGCTCGAGCGCAGGCAGCCAATGATCGGTCACCGCCGCACGAAATTCATCGCTTCCGGCACCTGCCTGCAGGGGCACATTGACGCGATTGTCGGCCGGTTCGAGCAACGCGGTGAAAGGATAAAAAGGATGCTGAAAGGTCGAACAGAATAGCACTCGATAATCGTCCTTGAAGATGTCCTCTGTACCGTTTCCGTGGTGCACGTCGAAATCGACGATGGCCACCTTCTCAACGCCGTGTTTTTCGAGTGCGTGCGCCGCGCCAGCGGCAATATTGTTGTACAGGCAAAAACCCATCGCACGACCGCGTTCGGCATGATGGCCCGGCGGTCGCACGCAGCAGAAGGCCGATTCCATCTCGCCGCTCGCCACAAGATCGGTCGCCGAAACGACCGCGCCGGCGGCCCGCCGGGCCGCTTGCAGCGAGCACGGACTGATGACCGTGTCGGGATCGACGCGGACGTAGCCGCTCGCGGGCAACATTGTCTCAATGGCCTCGAGATAGGCGGGCGTATGCACGCGTCGCAGCTGATCCGCTGTCGCCTCCGGTGCATCGAAATAGCGCAGCACATCCAGCAGGCCCGTAGCAATGAGCTGATCTTCAATTGCCGAAATGCGGCGTGAATTTTCGGGGTGGTCCTCGCCGGTATCATGGGTAAGACACTCGGGGTGACTGATGTAGGCAATGGCCAATGTTGTTTTCCCCTATTGTGGGCGAGTCACGATCTAGTTTATAAGGTCGCGGCAGCCACAGGAACCCGGAGAAGATATTGACGATGAACACGCACTACCTGGCCTCTCTTTTTACACCGGAGAGCGTTGCATTGTACGGCGCGAGCGACAGGGTAGATTCTGTTGGCGGCGTTGTCTTCAAGAACCTCATGAGTTCGGGCTTCAAGGGCCGCATTTACGCGATCAATTCGAAGCGTGACGTCGTGCAGGGCGAGAAGGCGTACTCATCGCTGGACGAAATTGAAGAGCTCGTTGACCTCGTGGTTGTCGCGACACCGGCGAGCAGCATCCCCGCAATCGTCGAGGCCTGCGGTGAACGCGGCGTCAAGATGATGTTGATACTGTCCGCCGGTTTTCGCGAGACCGGCAAAGAAGGACGCCGGCTCGAGGACCGTGTAACCCAGCTGGCCAGTCGGTATGGCATTCGTCTGATGGGTCCCAACTGCTTAGGGCTCATTCGACCAGACATTGGCCTCAACATTACGTTCGGGAACAATAATGCGAAGCCGGGAAACCTGGCGCTGGTGTCACAATCCGGTGCCATCTGTACCGCCATTCTCGATTGGGCGGACGCAAACGACATCGGCTTTTCGGCCGTCGTGTCCACCGGGATCGCCGCGGATCTCGATTTTGGTGATTTCCTCGACTACCTGGTCTCGGATCCACGCACCAAGGCCATCCTGCTCTACATAGAAGGCATAAAGGACTCGCGGCGGTTTATGAGCAGCCTGCGCGCGGCGGCACGTATCAAGCCAGTCATAGCACTGAAGGTCGGTCGTCATGCGGCCGGCGCCGAGGCTTCCATGTCGCACACGGGGGCGCTGGTCGGAAGTGACGCGACTTTTTCCGCAGCGCTGTCACGCTCCGGTGTGCTGCGTGTCGAGACCATTAGCCAGCTGTTTTCTTCCGCTAAAGCGCTGTCGTCGCTGCATCACCGTGGAGCGTGCGAGCGACTCGTGATTATCACCAACGGCGGTGGTCCCGGTGTGATGGCAGCCGACCGGGCGACGGACCAGGGCATCGAGTTGAGCGAGCTTGCTGCCGATACTTTGACCGCGCTCAACGAGGTGCTGCCTGGCGTCTGGTCACACAACAACCCGGTCGACATCATTGGTGATGCGCCGCCGCAGCGCTATCAACAGGCGCTGGACATTTGCCTTGCGGATCCCGGCGTAGACGGTGCCATCGTGATCCTGACACCCCAGGCAATGACGCGGCCGACTGAAGTGGCCGAGGCGGTCATCAAGTCTGCCGAGAACAACAAGAAACCGATCATGACCAGCTGGATGGGCGGGGGCCAGGTAGAAGCAGCGCGGCAGCTCTTCAACAATGCTCATGTTCCCAGTTTCCGCATGCTGGAAAACGCCGTGGATGCGTTTTCCTACCTGGCGCGATACAACCGCAATCAGCGCCTGTTGCTGCAAACGCCTGCCCGGTTAACGAGGGGCCAGGAGCCACCCGACAGCGACGGGGCGCGCATGATCATCGAAGGCGTACTGACAGAGCAGCGAAGTGTACTGACGGAGCCTGAGTCGATGGCCGTACTGAATGCCTTTCGTATACCGACTGTGCGAAACGGCGTCGCCCATTCGCCCAATGAAGCCCTGGTCACCGCGGAGTCGATCGGCTTTCCTGTTGCCATGAAAGTGCTTTCCACCGACATCTCTCACAAGTCTGATGCCGGCGGAGTGAGGCTTAACATCAACTCTGCGCAGGAAGTGCGCGGCGCCTACCGGCAGCTGATCGACCAGGTCATGCTCAAGGTCCCGGACGCAAAAATCGAGGGCGTGACGGTCGAGAAGATGTATCGGAGTTCGAACGGCAGGGAACTCATGATCGGCATTATCCGAGATCCGGTTTTCGGGCCGGTCATCAGTTTCGGCAGTGGCGGTACCAGCGTGGAGGTCATGGGTGATTCGGCCATTTCCCTGCCCCCCCTGAATCGTCGTCTCGCGCTGGACCTGATCAACCGTACTAAGGTCTCCAGGATGCTCGGCCAGTTTCGGCAGATGCCAGCCGTTGATATGGATCAACTGGTCGACGTGCTGCTTGCCGTTTCCAGCATAGCGTGCGAGCTGCCCTGGATTCAGGAAATGGACATCAACCCGCTAATCATGGATGACAAGGGGATTGTTGCTGTGGATGCGCGTCTTGTTGTCGACTATCCAGAGCCTTCGACGGACCCCTATCACCATCTCGCTATACACCCGTACCCGGTACACCTCGTCAAGAAGATTCAGTTGAATGATGGCACCGATATGGTCATTCGCCCTATTCGGCCGGAAGATGCAGAGATCGAAGCGAAGTTCGTACGCGAGCTGTCGCCCCAAGCAAAGTATTTTCGTTTCATGAATGCGCTGCAGGAACTCACCCCTGAGATGCTGGTCCGGTTTACGCAGATCGACTACCACAATGACATGGCTCTCATTGCCGTTACGTCGAATGGCGCAACCGAGGAGCAGATTGGTGTCGCACGCTATACGACGAATGTGGACAAGAAGAGCTGCGAATTTGCGCTGGTCGTGTCAGACCGCTGGCAAGGCCGGGGTATTGGTCATCGCCTGATGCAAAATTTGATGGAGATTGCGCGGAATCGGGACCTGGATAGCATGGATGGCCAGGTATTGAGCAGCAATACCAGGATGCTTGAACTCGTTGCCTCGCTCGGTTTTCGCATCGAGAACGATCCGGAAGACACCGAGATCAAGCAGGTCGAGGCTCAGCTTCACGCATGAACTAATGGGGACATTCTTAATTTAACGTACTAGTACGTTAAATTAAGAATGTCCCAAAAAAAGGGGCGGCCAAAGGCCGCCCCTTTCAGATTTGCTTAGGGTGTTAATTAGAATCTGTATCTCACTCCTAATTTCAAGCGCCATTGCGATTCCTCTGCAACAAACTCGTCCCAGTTCGCATCAGTTTGCCAGCCACCAAACGGCTCCTGGTAAATGTACTGATTGGTAACGGGATCGATATCGTAGTCCGCGAGGATGCGGCTGCTGCTTCTGAACTGGTTGTGCAGAACTTTGCCTTTATCGCTATCGATCAAATTGTAAAGATTAAGAACTTCAAAAAAGACCACGGCGCGGTGATCCTCGGAAAAGCCCGGAAATTCCTGGTCAATGCGAAGATCGATCTGGGTAACCCATGGCGTACGGGAGGAGCCCTTGGGAACGTACCCGCCAGCAAAACCACTCAGGCCAGCCAGCATAATCTGTTCGGAAAACTCGTCATAGTCAGTGCCGCTATAGACGACGTTCGGGTCTGACGGACCGGACGGAATATACGGCAGGTAGTAATCTGAATCATCCAGGGCACTCTGATCACCGAGGTCGCCGTCACGGAATGCGCCCAGTGCCCAGCTAAACGGCACGCCGGAACGTCGTTCGAAGAACAGATTGAAGCGCGTCTCATAGTCGCCGAAGAATGCGCGAGCGTAACGCAAATCAATCGTGAAGCGGTGCTCTATTTCATAAGCGGCCGGGCCAAAGGTCGGAAATTGCTTATCGAACGCCGCGTTGAATTGATAATTTGAAGTCGCGGTAGAACTGGTCCCGGGATTGCCCTCAGAAGTGTCCTGATTCGCATACGCCGTGTACAGGCTAAACCCGTTGTCCCAGTCTTTCGCCAGGCTCGCCGAGATGATGGTGCTATCGCCACCGGGCGCATTCCCAAGCATAATATCGTAACGGTCCGTTGGCCCTCCGGTCAGCTGATCTATGGGCTCATAAATAATTCTGCCGCCATCTGCAGTTCTGCGGCCGCTGGGCTGCCTGGCCAGCTCTGTCCAATGCAGCCCCTCCGATGAGTCCATGTGCAGGAAATCGAGATTAACGGTCCAATCTTCGCCGAGGCCGGGGAAGTCGAAAAGATACTCGGCTCCGAGCTTAAATCGCCACTCGGTGGGGATCTCGAAACCGGGCTGAATCGAGTTCGTATTTCCATCGCCGGCAACCATGTTGCTCGTTACTTCGGTGGGGATGGACGTAATGTCGACGTTGGTTAAATACGTCGCGGGATCGACGACTAAAGGGTCGTCATCGAAAGTAGTGAACGTAATGCCATCGTTGGCATAGGAATTCGAAATCCAGACATTCGGACGGCCGCCTCCGTATTTACCGACGCCGCCATGGAGGCGCAGTCGGTCGGTTACATCCCAATTGAAACCGACCCGCGGCAAAATATTATCTGCCCCGTCAAGATTCTCCGTGTTCGCGAAGCCATACCGGGCCGCAAAATTTGCATTGTTTGCGGGCCGATCATCGTTCGAGATTCTTTCATAGCGAAGTCCGAAAGCAATCTCGAGCGAGTCACCTATCTGTACGGTGTCTTCCACGTACAAGGCGGTGGTTGCCAATTCGAAGGTTGCACCTGCGTCAGCTGCCACGTTGCTAAATGCGTTGTTATAAGTAAAGTCCGATGCGATACGGTTTTCGAAATCGGCGAGGCTGTCGAATTCCCATACACCCAATGATTGCGGAGCGAAGAGATTGAATATCTCAATGCTCGTATGGTCAATACCAAAACCGATGGCATGATTGCCCATATCGTAATTTCCGTGGGCAACGAATTGCAGTGTCGACGTATCGAGTTGATTTGCATGCCGGAATTGATCCGGTCCTAAAGCGACATCTCCGCTGGGTGTGTCGACAAGCACATCGCCGAACGACAAGTCGGATGCAGCCTGGAGATTATCAACGGTTTTATCGACTATTTTGATTTCAGTCGAAAATCGGTCGCCCCATTGCGAAAACAAATGTCCGGCGTAAGATTCCAGAAGCTCGCCTCTGTTATACCAATGGCTGGATAGCCGCAATTCAAAGGGGCTGGATGTCAGATTGGACGCTGAATTTCCTTCCGTCCTCTGGTAGGTCAGCGCAGCCCTGTGATCGTCGTTGATATTCCAGTCGAGCTTGAACAGAATTTTTTCGTCTTCTTCGGGTATGCTCGTATTCCAGGTTCCCGCGTCTACGCCGTAGATCCTGTCCGCGATATCGACGACGCTCAGAAAATCCGCCTCCGTCACATTGGCTTCGTTCGGTGCTCCGGAGCCTGTGGGCCCCCATTCGATATTGGTCGGTGTTTCAAACCACTCGTAGCTCGCTACAAAAAACAATTTGTCTTTGATGATGGGACCGCTAATAAATCCACCGTAGGCTTCTTCCTTGAAAGTCAGGTCTACGGGAGTTCCGTCCGGAAGTTTTGGCGTGCCTGAGCGGCTATCGTCAATGTCTTCATAAAAGACGGAGCCGTGGAATTGATTTGTCCCGGACTTCGTAACGACGTTGACCTGTCCGCCGGAGAAACCGCCGTACCTGGGGCTAAACGGCGAAACATCGACCGTAAGTTGCTCCAGTGCTTCGAGAGAGATCGGTGAGCGTTGTGATGGGTAACCGTTGTCGTTCAGACCGAAATCATCGTTTTGACCCACGCCGTCTACCGTCAGACTATTGTATGCGGGATTGACGCCTGCAATCGACAGGGGCGCTTCCCCACCTGGCAACACGACGGCAAAGGGATTCCGCTTGATTATGTCTTTCAAGTCTCTGTTGAAAGTGGCGGTGTCTTCAATAAACTCCTGATTAAAGATGCTTGACGATCCTGCAGTGGCAGACGCTTCGATTGCGCTCCCGAATACGATGACCTCTTCAATTGCTCCGCCCCCAAGCTGCGCGTCGAGTCGCAATGTATCCGCAAGTGCGAGATACACATTGTCGAAGTTCGCGCCTTGATGACTGGGAGAATCGAATGCAACCAAGTAGGGTCCGCCAACCCGAAGGCCCGAAGCCGAATAGCGCCCACCCGCGGTCGTTTGAACTGTTCTGCTCCGACCTGTTGGCACATGCGTGATCGTTACACTCGCGCCTGAAATCACGTTACCGCCTTCATCCGTGACTGTGCCGCGAATTGCGGACGTCGTTTCCTGTGCGTTTCCCGCAACAGGTACCGCCAGCAGCATGGCTGCCGCAAATAGTATGACCGCCGCCTGTTGCAACGTCGTAAGGGTCGATCCGATAAACCGAGCTTTGTATTTCATGTTGGAACCCCATTTTTGGAAAGTTGCGAAATCCTAGGCCACGAACATGACAATTAGATTTCGCTGGTCTGTTTCTCTGTCCCATAACCGTCTGCGTAAACGAGATCCGGGACAATTTCTTGGCTTGAAGCGGCTAATCTATCGCAGGGAAAATGCTTGTGCAATAAGGGTTTGGGAGCGCAACCGCAGGGACTTCGAAAGAAAAAGAAGTAAGTACATGCCGCAGGCAAGAAAGCGAGTTACGAAACCGTTACAAGCTACTGTTTTTGCGTCACTTCGATTGTTGCGATCATCGGCCAGTGGTCGGAAACACCGGTTCGGCGGGCTGAGTTGTAGCGTTCGGGAGTCCCTTTGCTGCTGACCTGGGCGGTATTGCGGTTGGCAATCTGCACGGAATCAGCGCGAATCTGCGCTGTTGTATTTCCGCCACGAGGTGGGGCAAACAGAATCATGTCGAGGAATGACCAGCTGTCGTCGCGCGCATAATAGTGGCTGCCTTTGCAGCCCCCGCAGCCGATATCGTGGGCCAGCGTCCAGTCAGGCCTGGCATAGGTATCGAGCATCTTCTGCGCTCTATCTTCCGCGCTGGTCGTGTTGAAGTCGCCCGCCGCGAATGCCGGGCGCTCATCCGGAAGAGACTTGAGAAGCTCGGTAAGCTGCCGGTACGCGGCGATACGCATCCCGGTCGGGTGGTACGGTGCCGGAAAATGCACGCTGAAGCCGGTCAGTATGGAACCATCCGCCATCTGAAAGTCGGCCTGCAAGACACCACGCGTATCACCTTCACGCTCGGCGTATTGCGACAGCGTCAGCGGATGCAGGATTGGCGGATGCGCGAGCGGCAACTTCGACAAAAACGCCACGTCGATGCCCCGCAGGTCCGCGCCTTCAACCAGAATCGCCGGTTCGTAGGCAATGTCGGCCAGGTAGCCGGTGCGTAGTCGCTCCAGAATTTCGAGATTCTCGACTTCCTGCAGCGCAATGATGTCGGCACCCAGACCGCCGCTGACCTGGCGAATCGTATCCGCGAGCACGCTCAGCTTGTGTTCGATTGCGGCATCGTTCCAGTCGAGGTCGAGGCACTCATCGCGCCAGCTTGCGACTTCAATTTCGTTGCACGCCGCCACGTGCGCCGCGTTTTGTTTCGCCTCGATCGGCAGGTAGGCTTTGTCGTCTTTGAACGCATCGTCGTCGTTATCGAACAGGTTCTCGACGTTGAAAGCCATAATGGTCACGGCCAGCGGGGCCGGCGCCGTTTTGTCGGCGGACTCTTGTTTGAAGACGCTTGCGCAGCCGGTCGTGAGCAGCAAAACTGCAAGCATCAGCGGAAGCCGGTACGTGTTTGTTCTGTTCATTCAGCAGGGGCTCCGTTGAAATCGATGAGCAGTAGCGGGGAGTGCTTGTTTTCGCCCGTGACGACAACCATTCGTGTGTCGTTGCCGAACGCGATCGCTTCAGCATTCTTGAAATTACCAAGGCTGACGCGTTTCGGCCTTGTGTTCAGCGCATCGAGCCAATCCTGCCCGGGCTGCCGCGCGTAGTAGTACACCGCGCGATAGGTCAGTATGACGGCGGCAAGATTGTCGGCCGAAATATCCATGCCAACCGGCTGCCAGTGCGGGTCCTTGGTCTTCGGCGCGAACTCGACGTCCTGCCGGGACGGCGGCGGCAGGCTCGTGACCGCACCGAGCCATTTTGCCGTGACCTTTTCGTCATCAGCGGGCCGCAGAGGCAGTTCGTAAAGTACCGGCGGAATGTCGCGTTTCGTCAGCACCAGCGCCCGTTGGTTCTCGATGTCGACTGCCGCCGATTCGGCGTCACGCGGCCCGTCGGGGTACCTGAATTTGACGTGCCAGGCGACCCTCGCCTTTGCGTTTTTAGCGGCAACCGGTTCCTCAACGACATACAGCGTTCGGGACTTGCGTTTCGCGTCGTTGTCGCCGATGTCCGCGACCAGGAGATAGGGCTTGCCATCGTAATGAAACGAGGCCAGGTCTTCCCAGTCAACGTTGTCGGACTTCTTCAGGTCGAACTCGCCGATGCGCCTGCCGCGCGGATTGATCGCGTGAAGCCACTCTTTGGCACCGTTGTCATTGATAACCCAGAATACGTTGTCCTGGCGCTGCGAACGCGCCAGGCCGCTGGCCTCACGAATGACAGGGTCTTCGAGCCTGCCGATGACGGCGGCTGCCGGGGACGGCGCTTGTTCTGTCTGCACATGCCCGGCATCGGAGCAGGCGCTGAGCGATATGAGTATCAGCAAAAGTTGGCGCATCCGATCATTGTAGGAACAAACGCCGTCCAAAAAAAAGCCCGGCCGGAAGCCGGGCTTTTTCGTGTCCTTTGGGAGACAATACCGCGATTGCCGCGTGCGGGAACAAAACAAGGGACAATATGGCGACCAAACACATGAACGCAGCGCCCGGTGATTTCGCGGACACGGTGCTGATGCCGGGCGATCCGCTGCGCGCCCAATACATTGCCGATACCTATCTCGATGGAGCGCGTCGCGTCACCGATGTGCGCAACATGTGGGGGTTCACGGGCGAGTACAAGGGGCGCGCGGTTTCGGTCATGGCACACGGTATGGGCATTCCGTCGGCTTCGATCTATGTCACGGAGCTCATCACCGAGTACGACGTGAAGCGGGTCATCCGCGTCGGCAGCTGCGGCACGTCCCACCCGGACGTGAAGCTGCGCGACATTGTCATCGCGATGGGCGCATCGACCGATTCCAACTGCAACCGCATGCGTTTCGGCGGCTATGACCTGGCGGCGCTGGCGAGCTATGACCTCGTGCACAAAGCCGTCGAAGCCGCGAAAGCACAGAAGGTCCGTTACCACGTAGGCAATATATTCTCGGCGGACCTCTTCTATACGCCTGATCCCGACATGTTCGAGACGATGGCCCGCTACGGCGTTTACGGGGTGGAGATGGAGGCGGCAGGTATCTTTCCGATCGCGGCCGAGAATGGCGCCGAAGCCCTTGCGATCTGCACGGTCAGCGATGACCTTCGCAGCGGCAAACACCTGACGACCGACGAGCGCGCCACGACCTTCGACGAGATGATTCTCGTGTCGCTTGAGACCGTAATCGCCGCGGACTGATGGTGCCGCAGCGCTCACGTTCAGTAGCTTCATAAAACAAAGTAAATACTGTTCCACTACCCCGATAGCGCTTGACAGGGGGTCGTTTCAGGCCTGATACTTCGTGAAATAAAGTTAAACAGACCGTGAACCTTCACTTCGACGAAATGATCAGCGCCCCCTGTCGCCTAGGCATCCTGGCCACGCTTGTGCCAGGCGAATCTGTGTCTTTCACGGCCATGAAAGCAGCCACCAGCCTGTCCGATGGCAACCTGCATGTGCAAACCCGCAAGCTTGCCGATGTGGGCTATATCGAAATCAAAAAAATCCCGAAGGGGCGGCGCTCCGTGACCGAATTCAGGCTCACCGAGCTTGGACTCGAACGCCTTCGACTTCATGTCATGAAGTTACAAAAGGTCCTGGATGCTGAGGCCGGCGCGAAACGACCCGCTCATCGCGCCAGGCAGCCCGACGATTCGGCGGTCTGGTCATGAGCCGACCGCACAGAATCGCAATTGGCGCCGATCACGGCGGTTTCGACCTGAAGAACACGCTGGTACTGCATCTGCAAAAGGCCGGCTACCAGGTCGAGGACGTCGGTACTTCATCCCATGAAGCAGTTGACTACCCGGTCTTTGCCCGGGCAGTGGCAGAGGCCGTGTCCGAGGGCAGGGCCGACGTCGGCATCATGATCGACGGCGCGGGGATCGGCTCTTGCATGGTCGCCAACAAGATCCCGAAAGTACGGGCGGCTCTCGCCTACGACCTGTCGAGCGCCCGCAACAGCCGTGAGCACAACGGCGCGAACGTGCTGACCCTGGGTGCCGGTCTTATTGGCGCCAGCCTGGCCAGGCAGATCGTCGACGTCTGGCTGGCGACGGAATGCACCGAACAGCGCCACCTGGACCGTGTCGCGATGTTCGCTGACGAACAGGCTGACATGACTCTGTCCGACGAGGATCTCGACCGGGTAGTCGCCCGGCTGCAGCAGATCGTGGGGCCAATGACGCAGGTCGAGCCCGGCGGCCCCTGCGTCGGTGACAACCCGGAGACGGCCCGGGAATTCGTGCGGCTCGGTGCGACCGGGCTGACCAGCGTCGCGCCGGCGGAGCAGCCGGGGAGTATCCCCGGTGACCTGGCGCGCTACATCGACCACACGCTGCTGAAGCCCAACGCGACCGAGGAGCAGATTCGCACGCTCTGCGCTGAAGCCCTCGAATTCAACTTCCGCTCGGTTTGCGTCAATCCGACCTGGGTGCCGCTGGCCGCCCGGCTGCTCCGCGGCAGCGAAGTGCTGACCTGCACCGTCGTCGGCTTCCCGCTCGGCGCCAACGAGCCCGCGATCAAGGCCATGGAAGCGCGCCGCGCCATTCGTAACGGCGCTCGCGAGATCGATATGGTGATCAACATTGGCGCCCTGAAAAGCGGTGACGATGCCCTGGTGCTGCGTGACATTCGCGCCGTGGTCGAGGACTGCGTCGACGGCAATGCCGTGTGCAAGGTCATTCTGGAGACCGCTCTGCTGAGCGACGCCGAGAAGCGGCGCGCCTCGGAACTCGCGCGGCAGGCCCGCGCGCACTTCGTGAAGACCTCAACCGGATTTTCGACCGGCGGCGCCACCGTTGGTGACGTGGCACTGATGGCGGAGGTGGTCCGCGGCGCCGGCATGGAGGTCAAGGCCTCGGGCGGCATCAGTTCTTACAGCGATGCGAAAGCAATGATTGAGGCGGGAGCGACCCGCCTGGGAGCGAGCGCCAGTATTGGCATCGTCCGAGAAGCAAAATCGACAAGTATGAGTGCTTGAGGAGTTTAATAAATGGTCGATCTGAGAGCCTACGTTTTTCTTGATTCACTGCAGCCGCAGTTTGCGTCCTTCCAGGCGACGATATCGAAGGGTTATCTGCCGAAAGTCGGCCAGGCGAGTCTTTTCGTGGAGATCGCCCCCGGCATGGCGATCAACCAGATCCTCGATGTCGCGCTCAAATCGACGGACGTCACCGCGGGAATGCAGATCGTCGAGCGTCACTACGGCATGCTCGAGTTACATTCCGAAAGTCAGGCCGACGTGCGGCAGGCAGGGCAGGCGATTCTTGATTCGCTGGGGCTGAAAGAAAAGGATCGTCACAAGCCCCGAGTCGTGGCGAACCAGGTAGTCCGTCACCTCGCCGACACGCAGACGATGCTGATCAACCGCTTTCGCCACGGCAACATGATCCTCGCCGGGCAGACGTTGTTCGTTCTCGAGGTTGAGCCGGCCGCTTATGCGGCGCTGGCCGCAAACGAGGCGGAAAAAGCGGCCGATATCAACATCCTCGAAGTACGAGCGGTCGGCAGCTTCGGTCGCGTGTACATAGGCGGCGAGGAAAAGGACGTGGTGGTTGCGCACGAAGTGGCGACGCAGGCGATCAAGGCAGTCACCGGCAGGAAGGTAACGTAGTTTTGCATGGATTAACCCGGCCGTTAAGGCCCGATTCGCGAGGAGCAAGTCGATGTCAGAAGCATTAGGAATGATCGAATGCCGGAGTTTTCCGGCCATGGTGGAGGCGGCCGACGCAATGGTCAAAGCGGCGAAGGTCGAGCTCGTCAGTTACGAAAAAACCGGCGGCGGCTACACTACCGCTGTTGTAAGGGGCGACGTCGCAGCCGTCAGGGCGGCCTGTGATGCCGGACGAACCGCGGGCGCCCGCGTTGGTGACGTTGTCGCCGTGCACGTCATCGCGCGCCCACACAGTGGCGTCGACATGACGATCCCGCTGGGCCGCACAGAATCGGCCAAGAAGTAGTGGCCAAAGGAAAGGTGCTGCCGTGAAACTTGCGAAAGTACTCGGCACCGTCGTCGCCACCGAGAAAGACGCCAAGCTCCGCGGTTTGCGATTCCTCATGTTGGGCGACTGGCGGCACGACAACAAGCCGGCAGGTGGCTCGGTCGTAGCCGTGGATGCGGTTGGTGCCGGTGTCGGGGAAATGGTGCTCTATGCCAGCGGTTCATCCGCGCGCCAAACCGAGCGCACCGACCAGAAACCGGTTGATGCCGTCGTCATGGCGATCGTCGACAGCTGGGAAATCGAAGGCAAGGAAAAATACCGCAAGGGCGATGACGCATGAGCCCACCGGGAGGAAATGCAGGCCTCCTCAGCGACCGGCAGGTGGACATTATTGCTACGCGTCTCGCCGAGCGCCTCTCGGCCACGCCCACTGCAAACACGCCGATCGCGGCGACCCGCAGCGCGCCGGTAATCGCTCCTCGCGAGACACTGGGTGAAGGCGTCTTCGCCACGGTAGACGACGCCGTCGAAGCGGCGGGCGTCGCATTCCGTGAGCTCGACGGCATGTCGCTCGAGGGGCGCCGGAAGATCATCGCTTCGATCAGGGAATCGATGCTCGAACACGCGGAGGAACTTGCGCGCCACGCCCAGCGCGAGACCGGGCTCGGCCGGGTAGAACACAAAATAATCAAGAACCGCCTCGTTACTCGCAAGACCTCGGGCACGGAAGTGCTTACACCGCATGCCGTTACCGGAGACAGCGGTCTGACGCTCACCGAATACGCGCCTTACGGCGTAATCGGTGCCATTACGCCGACGACCAACCCGACGTCGACCATCATCTGCAACACGATCGCGATGGTCTCCGCCGGCAACAGCATCGTCTTTAACGTGCACCCGAACGCACGAGAGTGTTCGATGGCGAACATCCGCCTGCTGCACGAGGCGATCGTGCGCGCGGGTGGCCCGGCCAACCTGGTCACGGCCGTAGCGGAGCCGACCATCGAAACGGCGCAGGCGCTCATGAGCCACGCGGGTGTGCGCCTCCTGGCCGTGACCGGTGGCAGCGGCGTGGTGCGCCAGGCGATGACGAGCGGCAAGCGCGCTATCTGCGCCGGCCCCGGCAACCCACCTGTGGTCGTCGATGCGACGGCCGACCTGGAACACGCCGCGCGCAGCATCATCGCCGGTGCCTCCTTCGACAACAACATCGTGTGCACCGACGAGAAGGAAGTCATTGCCGTCGAAAGCACTGTCGACGAGCTGCTGCAGCAAATGCAGCGGCACGGCGCTTATCTCCTTACCGAGGGAGAGCTTCACCACGTTGAGGCAGTGATCTTCAGCGAGCAGCGCGGACCGCGGCAGCGTGCGGTGGTTGAGAAGGAGCTCATTGGCAAGAATGCGAATGAGATACTTGCGCGTGCCGGTATTGCGTGCAGCGGCGATCCGCCGCTGCTGGTCGCGCGCGTCCCGAACGACCATCCCCTGGTCTGGACCGAGCAGATGATGCCGGTTCTGCCAGTGACCGCGGTGCCCGACGTCGATCGAGGCATCGAGCTCGCCAAGGAAGCCGAGCACGGCTTCGGCCATTCGGCCGGCATGTATTCACGTGACATCGACGCGCTGAGCCGCATGGCACGGACTATCAACACCAGCATTTTTACCAAGAACGGCCCGTTCTATGCCGGCCTGGGCGAGGGCGGAGAGGGCCACTGCAGCTTCACGATCGCCAGCCCGACCGGCGAAGGTCTTACCGGGCCGATCGCCTTCAGTCGGCTGCGGCGTTGCGTTCTTGTCGATCACTTCCGCATCGTCTGAAGACGTCGTGAAAAAAAAGCAGCGACACGGGGCACTGGCGTTACTGGAATTCGACACCGTCGCCGCGGGTGTCCTTGCGAGTGACATCATGGTCAAACGCGCGCCCATCGCGTTGCTGCGGTGCGGAACAATACACCCGGGTCGTTTCCTGATCCTGGTTGGCGGCAGCGTCGCGAGCACGGAAGAAGCATTTGCGGTTGGCGTCGAGCTCGGCGAGACCGAGCGCACGTTACGAGGCAGCGTATTCCTCGGCGACGTTCACCCGAGCCTGCATGACGCGGTCCTGGGCAAGAAAAAGGAGCTGACGGGCGACGCCCTGGCGGTGGTCGAAACACGTTCTTCGCCGGCGCTGCTGGCCGCCGTGGATGCCGCCGTGAAAAGCACTCCGGTTGTCCTCTCCGAAGTTCGCCTGGCCGATGACCTCGGCGGCCACGCGCTGGCGCTGATGAGCGGCGACCTGACAGACGCGGAGACCGCGCTCGCAATCTGCGTCAACCGTGCCGGCGATCAGCTGCTTGCCCGGACGCTTCTGCCGCGACTCGACCCGGAGCTGCGCTCGCTGCTCGACCAGGGTACCCATTTTGGTCTGTGCGCCGCTTTCGAGCCCTCGGGCGCCGAATATCCCGAGGAGGTCGCATGCTCCTGGGACGCGTGATCGGCACCGTGGTCCCTGCGTTGCTGGTGGACGAGCTAAGCGCAACGCCGCTGCTCTGGGTTCAGCCGCTCGACCGCGACGGCACGCCGAAGGGCGACCCGCTGGTGTGCGCCGATGGCACGCGCATGGCGGGACCCGGACAGGTGATCTACTGGGTGGCCAGTCGCGAAGCCGCGCTGGCCCTCGATCCGTGGTTCGTCCCGGTCGACGACGCCATCGTCGGCCTGGTCGATGAAGTGCGGGTCTATCCGCCCGGGGATACTTCCTGATGATCCTGGGCCGCATCACGGGCAGCGTCGTGTCGACCATCCATCACCCGATCGTCGATGGCCGCAAGCTGCTCATGGCCGAGCGACTTGACGCAAACGGGCGCCCGAGCGGCGGCTATGTCATCGCCGTCGACGCTATTGGCGCAGGCTTCGGCGAGACGGTCCTGATTCTTGATGAGGGCAACGGCGCTCGGCAGATACTCGGGGACGCCGAGGCACCGGTACGTTCGATCGTTGTCGGCATCGTTGACACGGTCGAACTCGAAAAGCGTTAACGAGATTCGAAATCGTCGAGCAAGCCAGGCTCGATGCGGGCTCCAAGCTGCTGAATGACCATTGTGGCGCAGTAGGTTCCCAGCTTCGCACAGTATTCGAGCGAGCGGTCGTTTGCCCACCCAAACAGGAACCCGGCGCAGTACGCGTCGCCGGCACCCGTCGTGTCAATCAATTCTTCGACCTGCGATGCGGCCTGCACGATCTTGACGTCCTTGTGCACGATCACCGAGCCTTGTTCAGAGCGCGTAACGGCAAACAGCTTGTCGAAATCCTGCAATGCTTCGAGCGCCTCATCGATCGAGTTCGTGCCCAACAGTGCAAAGACTTCTTCTTCGTCGGCAACAATCATGTCGGCATGATCGCGCACAAAATTCGCGAATAAATCGCGATGCCGTTCCACGCAGAACGAATCGGACAGCGACAGGGCGACCGCGGTGCCGTTACTGCGCGCAATCTCGGCGGCTTTCTCGGCCAACGCCGGGCCCTCGGCAATGTCCCAGACATACCCTTCCAGCAGCATGGCTTTCGGTGTGCCGATGGTAGTTGGCGTAATGTCGGCGAGGCACAGTTCAAGACAGGCGCCGAGATAAGTCTGCATGGTGCGCTGGCCGTCAGCGGTGATCAATACGTGGCTTCTGGCCGTTGGCGCGCCTTTGGCAGCAGCCTTGAGGCGGATATCGACGCCCAGCGAGCGCATGTCGTGATTAAAAATAGTGCCGAGCTGGTCGGCTTTGACTTTGCCGATATAGGCGGCCGTACCGCCGAGATTGGCAAAGCCGGCAACGGTATTTGCCACCGAGCCGCCGGACATTTCGGTTGCCGGACCCATTTTCCCATAGAGCTCGCGCGCCTGATCTTTGTCGATAAGCGTCATCGAGCCGGGTACGGCGGCGATATCTTTCAGGAAGTCGTCTTCTACATGTGCGAGTACATCGACGATGGCATTACTGATGCCAAGTAGTTGAACGGAGTGTGTCATTCGATTTTCTGCTGGCCAAAAACGCCGCATAGACTATCATCACATGGCGCCCGATGTGGGTCATTTGATATGGTTAGCAGTATTCGGATCTTCATACCCGAGCCAACATCATCCATGCCGGAGCAATGCGATGAGACGATCCGCCAGTTTGCTGATTCCACTCACACTGATTCTGGCGTATTACGGATTCTGGTTTGGGGCCGTCATATTCCTCGTGTCGCGTTTTCCGGGGCTGCACGAATACTTACCTTTAGGCGGCATCGGCGAACTTGAGGCTGCGAATTTCGATTCTTTTGAACCCGTCTATTCCAGCGTCGAGCGGACGGTTCTCTCGCCCAAGGGGCCCCTGCGACTGACAATGGCCAGCATCGGATCGCTGATCCTTACGGTGCCGGTCTCCTGGGTGTACTTCATTACCAGTCGGGCACGGCGCATCGACCAGTCGTTCCTGCAAACCATCATGATTTTGCCTGTCGTCGTTACCGGGATAGCGATGATCGTCGTTAACAGCCTTGCACTGGCGTTCAGCCTGGCGGGTGTCGTTGCCGCGGTTCGTTTCCGCTTCACACTTAACCAGCCTTCCGATGCGATGTATATATTTGTAGCAATTGGCATCGGGCTGGGATCAGGCATCGGCGCGCTGGGGGTATCCGGCATCATCTCGATGATGTTCGTGCTGGCAACCCTTGTTATCTGGAAGCTTGAGTACGGCAAGACGCTCTCCGGGCCGTTTCTGACCATGCTGACCCGGCGTGACGCCGGCGAAGATGATTACTAGGTGCTGCGCCGGTAATGACGACACTGGATGATCTGAGCGGCCCGTCGAATCGCAGCCTGCTTCTGGTACATGGCAGGGACTTCAAGCCCGGACATGACGCTTACCTCGACCTTTCGGTAGCAGCGTTGTGCTCAGGAATTGAGCGCGATTTCCCGGACCTGCTCGGCGGCTTTGACGCCGTGCATAAGGACATAGTCTGGTACGCCGATCTCAGCGAGAAAATTCTGCGGGGCCACGGCAAAAAGTACGACCTGGAGCTCGATATTGGCGATCGGCGCAACGCGCTCAATACACTGCGCGAAGTCAAGGAGCGCAAACGTTTCGGAATTCGCCAGTACGACCGCCTACCGGGCAAGTCAGCCATTCCCGAGTTTCTTGCCGATTTATCAGCGCCGGTCCTGGGTTCCGTTGGTCTCGCGATGCCGTTACTGGGTTCCGTCGCCAAGGATTTCGCGGCCTATTTTGATACGAAGCGCGATTTTGCCGATACGGTGCGCGAGCGGATGCGCACAAAGCTCTGTGAACTGATGGATCGTGGTGACCGAATCATGCTCATTACGCATGGCACAGGCAGCGTCGTCGCTTACGATGTTCTGTGGCAATTATCGCGCGATCCGGCTTTTAGTGAGCAGTATTGCGGCAAGAAGGTGGAAACATGGCTGACACTCGGGTCGCCCCTGGGTGACAGAAACGTACAAAAGCGGCTGCTCGGTGCAACCGAAAAAACCGGGGATCGATTCCCGGCGAACGTAGTTTCGTGGCACAACGTGGCCGCCGAAGATGACTACACGTGCCATGACAATACGTTGGCCGACGACTTCAAGAAGATGCTAAAACAGCGCGTTGTCAGTGCAGTGCATGACTACCATGTATTCAATCTCGCGGTTCGATACGGCCATTCGAACCCCCACAGTTCGGTCGGCTACTATATCCATCCGCGCACCGCTAAAATCATTTCCGACTGGTTGAAATAAAAAGACGCCGGACCTAGATACAACGTTTCCTGAGGCGGGAATCGAATTGTTTCGGGTCATCGAGCGTAGCGTAGAAAGCATCGACGTACCGCACCAACTGTTTCCTTGTCTTGTTGGTCAAATGCTCCAGATCATTCAGCAGTTGATAGATATCCTGCTTGCGATCCCGATAGGCCTGCAACGTGTTATCGAGATAATTGTTGTTGACGCAGCGCCCGCGATACAGTCGCGAGCGAACAGAGCGGATCTTAAACCGTGCATTGGGAACGGCGTAGGCGGCATTTACGAATCCTGACATATCGAAATCGTAGGGCACCGACAGAAGGTCGCCGGTCTCGCCACCCATGAGCACGTGATTGTGGCAGCAGGATTCGCCCTCGGCGCCTCGTATTGGCGAGAAATCGGTATTGCCAATCAGGTATTGAAAGACAGACGTCAAGTTGGCGTGACGTGCATCGAGCGTGTCAATGCCCGTGCCTCCAATATCCAGGACTTTCATACCGAGGCGCCTGGCAAGCAATTCGTCAGGCTCGATCAGGAACCCGAAGTTGACGCGATCCCCGCCTTTGGACTCGCTATCGACATACGTGACTTGCAGAAGTCGCACGCGAAAACTCTTGTCGGTCATCGTATTCAGGATACGATAAGCAAGATATTCCCTGAGCACCCCCTGCGAATAGCGTTGCGACTTGTCGCGGCAGTGCGTAACGAGCTTGATCTTGTCGGTTCGTTCGAACAGCGTTTCCCGGGTTTTTCCCTTCTTGAAATTCAGGCGCAGCGGCGTAAACAGGCAAACATCGCGGTCTCGTCGGAAGCGGCCCCTCGCGCGTATGCCGACATCGAGCACTACCGCAGCCGAATCCTCGTCCTCGTAGCTCAGCTGGCCCGACAGATCCTCTTCATTGGACCGCTTGCGCATAAGTGTCGTGATCGGCGCCGTGATCGTGATTTCGAGAAGTGAATCGTCGGAAAACAGGGGGTTTGGTTTCGCGGGCTTTTGCTCGTCGGCGCTCACCGCAGACAGGTTGCTCATTACAGCAACAAGGCAGAACGTGACAAATCGCAGAACGGACATTTTTGGATAGATCGGCTTGCGGGTGAGTCAAAGCCTAGCATAGCCCAATTTGCTGCTACCGTCGTGAATTGCCGATACCCCACGTAGCCACTAAACTGTATTGCCAGCCAGGAAAGAAAAATGAGGACAACTTGTTGCGCATACTGACTTTGCTTGTCGCCTTCACTCTGCTGCCGTTGGTGTACGCCGATGAATGGCGCGTTGATGGCGCAGATCGCATCGTCGCGATCTCGGATATACATGGCGCTTTCAGTGCGATGGTCGAGACGCTGCAGCAAGCCGAAGTTATCGACCAAGCCAAGAAATGGTCCGGGGGCACAACCCAACTTGTTATCGTAGGCGATATTCTCGACCGTGGACCGAAGTCGCGTGCGGCCATGGACCTGCTCATGCGCCTCGAGGAAGAGGCTCAAACGGCGGGAGGCGCGGTGCATGTATTGATCGGCAATCATGAGTCTATGAACATGATTGGCGATCTGCGCTATGTCAGTAAGGCCGAGTATGCCGCGTTTGCCGATGACGAAACGGCGGACGAGCGCGAGCGATGGTTTGCGGCGTATGCAAAACGGCACGCCGGAGGCACGTCGCCCGACGTCTTGCGCAAGAAATTTGACGAGCGGTTTCCCGCTGGTTTTTTTGCGCTGCGACGCGCATTCCGGCCCGACGGCAAGTACGGCAGGTGGCTGCTGGCGAAGCCCGTCATTGTCGTTGTGAATGGCACCGCGTTTGTGCACGGAGGCTTGTCGCCGCTGGTCGAAAAGCTCGGCCTCGATGGCGTCAATGGTCGACTGAAGAGCGAATTGGCCAACTATGTCAACGCGCTGCAAGTCCTGACCAGGGCCGACGTGTTGCTTCCCACCGACAGTCACTATGACACTGACGCAGTACTCAATGCGTATCTGCCGGCACTGGACGAGAAGCCCGCTGTGCTGGACGCCATTGCGGTGGCCAGGCGGCTGGGCCGGTCGGACCTTTTCGATTCGGATGGTCCACTCTGGTACCGCGGCAGCGTTTCGTGCGGCGAACTCATCGAGGAATATCGGCTTTTGGCTGCGCTCGCCGCGCTGGGTGCCGATCGCGTAGTCGTCGGCCATACGCCTACGCCTAACCGGCGAATTCTGCAGCGATTTGAAGGCCGCCTCATAGAGGTTGATACGGGGATGCTCAATTTTTACTACAAGGGCAGCGGCAACGCGCTGATCCTCGACGGCAAGACCGTTTCCGTCGTCAATCAATCGGGGGCCGATACTTATTCGCCGATTGAGCATCCACGTGGTGTCGGAATACGACCGGACAATATGTCAACGGAAGCGCTGCAGGGGTTGCTCGAAAACGGTGAGATCCTGTCGCAGCAGGAGGACCCCTCCGGCCGATCAATTGTAAAGATCAGTGACGGACGCAATACCGTATCGGCCGTTTTCAAAAAGCGATCGGGGCGCAGTTTTTACCCCGACGTGGCCGCGTATCGGCTGGATCGACTGCTTGAACTGGACATGGTGCCGGTTTCCGTTCGGCGCGACGTTGGAGGTGCCAGCGGCTCGCTGCAATTTCTGCCCGAAAAGTTTTACGATGAGTCGCAGCGGTCCTCATCCGGGCGGGGCGGCGGGGCAGCGTGTTCGCTGATGGACCAATGGGGCGCGATGTACGTCTTCGACGTATTGATCTACAACGAAGGCCGCGGCATGCAGCGCATGCTTTATGACACCGCAAGCTGGCGCCTGATGCTTGTCGAACACGAGCTGTCGTTCGCCAACAAGAAAGGTCGGCCAAGGCATCTCATAGACGTATCACTGGAGATCTCTGATGGCTGGCGGCTTGCGCTGGCCGCCCTGACCGACGAAGTGCTTGCCGAGAATTTCAGCGATGTGCTGGACAAGCGCCGCCTGAAGGCCCTGGCAGCAAGGCGCAACGAGTTAATCGCAGCGTCTGAGGCGCCTTAGCAAATAGGGACACTTTCGGGTCGATCGAACGGCGCGCAGCGTCCCCGGCGTCGTATAATCGGCATCTCGCAGAGCTCGAAACGCTGCCAACGGGAAGGCGGAATGGGACGACTGACCACACATATTCTCGATACGACGCACGGCAGCCCGGCAGCCGGAGTCAGCATTCGCCTCTTTGCCCTCAGCGATGGGCGCAAGTTGCTTGCCAGTTCAATATCGAACAGCGACGGCCGCACCGAAAAACCGCTGCTCACCGGAGAGGCGATGCAAACCGGTTGCTATGAGCTGGAGTTCGATATCGGCCGCTATTTTGCGTCGCGAGCCGTCCCCGTCGACGAGCCGCCGTTTCTCGACACGGTCGTCATTCGTTTTTCGATAAGGGCCGATGAGAATTATCATGTGCCCCTGCTCGCGTCGCCCTGGTCATACTCGACTTATCGAGGTAGCTAGCGCCGATGCCCGGTTCGTCCATACGGTTCGTACTCGATGGTGAGGTCATCGAAGTCGACGATGTGGATCCGACACGAACGGTACTGCAGTTCCTGCGTGAAGACCTGCGCCGCAAGGGCACGAAAGAAGGCTGCGCCGAAGGCGATTGCGGAGCATGCACGGTGGTTGTCGCCGAAGTTAATCGCGATGGCGACGATTTATCGCTCAGGGCCATCAACTCCTGCATACAGTTTCTGCCAACGATTGATGGCAAGGAACTGATTACGGTAGAGAGCCTCGCGCCGGCCGGATCGAAGCTGCATCCGGTGCAGCGTGCGATGGTAGAAAAACACGGCTCGCAGTGCGGGTTCTGCACGCCAGGATTCGTCATGTCCCTGTTCGCTCTCTACAAAACGAATGCGAGCCCGTCGAGACAGGAAGTCGACGACGCGCTTGCCGGAAATCTCTGCCGTTGTACGGGTTATCGACCCATTATTGCGGCGGCACAAGCGATGTACGAACCGTGCGGTGACGAGCAGCGGTCGGACTGGCTCAAGCAGCCTTTTGGAGCGCCGCAGAAACCTCGAGACCGGATCGCAAAACTTCGCAGCCTGGCGCGTACCGAGGCGCTCGACGTCGAGCACGCCGGGCGGCATTTTTTTGCACCGCTCGATGTCGACTCGTTTGCCGCCACTTATTCGCGAAATCCGGACGCGACGATTCTTGCCGGCGGCACAGACGTTGGACTGTGGGTCACCAAGCAGCATCGTGAACTCGAGACCGTAATCTATACCGGTCGTGTCGCAGAACTCGGAGAACTCTCGGTTTCGTCAACGCATATCGAGGTTGGCGCCGCCGTCACGTTGTCGGATGCCATGCCCGTAATTGTCGATCACTACCCGGGCCTGGATGAATTATTCCGTCGCTTCGCATCACCGCCGATTCGGAATGCCGGCACGCTGGGTGGCAACATCGCCAACGGCTCGCCGATTGGCGATACCATGCCGGCACTTATGGTGATCGGCGCAGCGTTGCTATTACGACTCGGCGATACGACGCGAGAGCTGCCGCTCGAAGACTTCTATCATGACTACCAGGTAAACGATCTCGCGCCGGGCGAGTTTCTCGTGCGGGTGCGCATTCCGGTCGCCGATCCACAGGCAATCGTCGGTAGCCAGAAGTGGTCCAAGCGATTCGACCAGGATATTTCTGCGGTTTGCACGGCCTATCGCCTGGTGCTTGACGGTGAAACGGTGAGCAGCTTTCGCATGGCATGCGGCGGCCTTGCCGCTGTCATCAAGCGTGCCGCGCATTGTGAAGCCGCGCTCGACGGGCAGCCCTGGAATGAAAAAAGTATCGAACAGGCCTGTCGTGCGCTGCAAGAGGATTTCACGCCGATAAGCGACATGCGGGCATCGGCAGATATCCGCCTGCGCGCGGTGCAGAATCTGCTGCGGCGTTTTTTCCATGAGACAAAAGGCAACGTCGACTCGACCGTGTACACGTATGGACGCCAGCGTTAACAAGGGCACAAAGCCGGTGCGCAGTGTGGGCAAAGCGTTGCCGCACGATAGCGCGCATCTGCACGTAACGGGTACAGCGTCGTATACCGACGATCTGCCGGAGCCCAGAGGCTTGCTACATCTCGCCGTCGGCATGAGCCGGAAGCCGCATGCGAAAGTGGTCGGCATCGATCTGACGCGGGTGCTGGATTCTCCGGGCGTCGTCGACGTCTGCCTTGCCAGCGATATTCCGGGACAGAACAACTACGGTGCGATTGTTGCTGACGACCCCGTTTTTGCCGATGGACTCGTCCAGTACGTTGGCCAGCCCGTATTTGTCGTGGCTGCAACCAGCGTGGACGACGCGCGCAAAGCGGTTCGCAAAGTGACCATCGAATACGAGGAGCTCGAGGCAATTCTCGACCCGCTGACGGCTGTCGAGAAACGGTCATTTGTGTTGCCCAGCGAGACACTCGTTCGTGGTGACCCGGAAACGGCACTCGAAAACTCACCGCATCGCGTGCAGCGCCGCGTCTGGCTGGGCGGCCAGGACCAGTTTTATCTCGAAGGCCATATCGCGATGGCTATTCCCCAGGAAGACGGCGCACTGCTCGTTTACAGTTCCACGCAGCACCCTGACGAAGTGCAGTCCATGGTCGCACATGCGACCGCTCGCCCGGCGAAGGACATCGTCGTGATATGCCGGCGCATGGGCGGCGCCTTTGGCGGCAAGGAAAGCCAGGCGGCGCTGATTGCCGTGATTGCAGCGATCGCGGCAGGCAAGACGGGTCAGCCCTGCAAATTACGGCTCGATCGTGACGACGACATGATCATGACCGGCAAACGGCATGATTTCGTCATCGACTATGACGCGGGTTTCGATGACACGGGGAGAATACTCGGCATCAACTTCGAATTCGCGTCGCGCTGTGGCATGTCGGCAGACCTGTCCGGCCCGGTCAATGACCGGACGATGTTTCACTGCGACAATGCCTATTACCTGGAAAACGTTCGCATCGTCTCGCACCGCTGCAAAACCAATACGGTTTCGAATACGGCGTTTCGTGGTTTTGGCGGCCCGCAGGGCATGTTTGCCATCGAATACATTATCGAAGATATCGCGGAGGCTCTCGGCAAGGACCCGTTCGACATTCGCCGCCGTAATTTTTATGGAAAAAACGAGCGCAATGTCACGCAGTATCAGCAGACCGTGGATGACAATATCATCGACGAGATCTTCGATAAACTGGCTGCCGACAGCGACTACGAAAAACGGCGCGCAGAAATTCGAAAGTTCAACGCCGGAAACAAGATTCTGCGTCGCGGCATATCAATGACGCCGGTCAAGTTCGGCATCTCGTTCACGAACACGTTGCTGAACCAGGCCGGAGCGCTCGTGCATGTTTACAAGGACGGCACGGTGCAGTTGAACCACGGCGGCACGGAAATGGGCCAGGGGCTCTATATCAAGGTCGCACAGGTTGTCGCCGACGAGTTTCAGATTGGCGTCGATCGCATCCGCATCATGGCGGCCGACACGAGCAAAGTGCCCAATGCCTCGGCTACGGCCGCATCGAGTGGTTCGGACATGAATGGCAAAGCTGCGCAAATAGCCGCCGCAAAGATCCGGGCGCGAATGACGGAGTATGCCGCGCGGCACTTTGCAGTATCCGAGGCCGAGGTAGAGTTTGTTGCAGGCTGGGTTCGCGCCGGAGAAAATTCCCTGGAGTTTGCAGAACTTGTTCGACTGGCATGGGCGGACCGTGTGTCGCTGTCAGCCACGGGCTTTTACAAGACGCCGAAGATCAACTATGACCGCAAGACATTTTCGGGCAGGCCGTTTTTCTATTTTGCATACGGCGCGGCCGTGACCGAGGTTATTGTCGACAGGTTGACGGGCGAACATCGCCTGTTGCGCGTCGACATCCTGCACGACTGCGGCGATTCCCTGAACCCGGCTGTCGATCTTGGCCAGGTGGAAGGCGGCTACGTTCAGGGTGTGGGTTGGCTGACCACCGAAGAGCTGTGGTGGAATGACGCCGGGGAACTCGGCACGCACTCGCCGTCGACGTACAAGATTCCAACCTGTTCCGACCTGGCGCCGGATTTTCGCGTGGAACTCATGCAGCGCGCCGCCAACCGCGAAGACACGATCTATCGTTCCAAAGCAGTTGGGGAGCCACCATTGATGTTGAGCCTGTCCGCATTCCATGCGATCCGCGATGCGATCGTCGCTGACGGCGGGCCGTCGCCGGACCTGCACGCGCCTGCCACACCCGAAGCGGTTCTGCGCGCCATCTCTGGATCCACCGATGAATGAGTGGATCGATGAGCTGACAGACCTCTGCGCCGCGGACGAACCCGCGGTTCTCGTCACGGTGGCTGGCATTCGCGGCTCGGCTCCGCGCGAGATTGGCGCCAAGATGATCGTCACGGCGGCAGAAACGATCGGTACGATCGGCGGCGGCCAGCTCGAATACCAGTGCACACGAATCGCCGCGGGCCAGCTGCATGAGAAAGCGTTGTCGTTGCGCAGCTTTCCGCTGGGTTCTTCCATGGGGCAGTGCTGCGGCGGCGTCGTGGAAATACTGTTCGAACCACTGGGAAGCGGCATGCCGGCCTGGCTGCGCGACCTCAAGGCCCTGCACGGCCAGCGCGAGCCGGCCATCATTGCAACGCGCATTTCGAGAAGCTCGCCGACCAAATTCATCGTAACAGCGGATCGCGTTTTTGGCGTCGACGAATCCGATACGCTGTCGCGGCTCGTGTCTACAGCCCGGGCGATACTCGAGGGTGACAGAATGCCGCGCCGGAATGTGCAGGAATTTTTTGAACCCATTGTCGCTCCCGACCTGAACATCGCCGTGTTCGGCGCGGGTCACGTCGGTACGGCCGTTGTCGATGCACTCACGAAGCTCGACTGCAATATTCGCTGGGTCGACGGCCGGCGCAACATTTTTCGGCGGGTGCCCCGCAACGTGCGCGCGATAGAGACGTCGGAGCCCGCGCTCGAGGTTGCGGCCATGCCTCCGCGCAGTTTTTTTCTCGTGATGACCCACAGCCATGCGCTGGATTTCGATATTTGCGATCGCATCCTGAAACGCAACGATGCGATCTACTGTGGACTCATCGGATCGCTGTCGAAACGGCGTCGTTTCGAGAAACGGTTTCGTCAGCAGGGCCTGCAACAGGCGCTGATCGACAAGCTGGTGTGCCCGATAGGCGTGGACGGCATCAGCGGGAAAAAGCCGGCCGAAATTGCGGTCGCCGTCGCCGCGGAAATACTCAAGACCAGGGTCCGGGTGGCAGAAACCGTGACCGTGTCTTACGGCGACAATGTCTTCCCACTGAAGCGGCCCTAGCGTGGAAGCGTACCTCGTCGACTGGCTCAATCTACTCGTGCGCTGGCTGCACGTCATAGCCGGCATTGCCTGGATAGGCGCGTCTTTCTATTTTGTCTGGCTCGATAATCACCTCGAGCTGCCCGGCGAACCGGGCGATGACGCCAAAGGCGTCGGCGGCGAGCTCTGGTCTGTACACGGTGGCGGTTTTTACCATGCCCAGAAATATCGCGTTGCGCCGGCCGCGATTCCAGAGACTCTGCACTGGTTCAAGTGGGAGGCATACACGACCTGGTTGTCTGGCATGGCCATGCTGGCGCTTATCTACTGGTATGGCGCCGAGGTTTACCTGATCAACCCCACCGTGGCGGACCTTTCAGTGGCTCAGGCGGTTGGTATTTCGATGGCCTACATCGTCGGCGGCTGGTTCGTTTACGATTTGTTGTGCAAGTCACCGCTGGCCAGTGATACGCGTGTGTTTGCGTTCGTACTAATGCTGCTCTGCAGTCTTCTTGCCTGGAGCGTGTGCCAGCTTTTTAGCGGTCGCGGCGCCTACATTCAGTTTGGATCTGTGCTCGGCACGATCATGGTTGCGAACGTGTTCTTCGTCATCATTCCCGGCCAGAAAAAAATGGTCGCATCGGCAATGCGTGGCGAAGCACCTGACCCGACGCCGGGCATTCATGCGAAGCAGCGCTCCGTGCACAACACCTACTTCACGCTGCCCGTGCTGTTCGTCATGACCAGTAATCACTACGCCATGACCTACGGTCACGAATACAACTGGGTGATTTTGATCGGCATCTCACTGGTCGGAGCGCTGATACGTATCTACTTTGTTGCGCGGCACCAAGGTCGGGCGTCATTACTGCCAGTGGCCGTCTCTGTCGTGCTGCTGTTGGCGATTGCCGCAGCTATTGTTCCGCGGCCGCAGGCGAGAGATGGTATTGCAGTGAACTTCGAGGAGGTACGCGCAGTCGTGCAAGCGCGTTGTACGAGCTGTCACGCCGAGGCTCCCGCGCACCCGGCGTTCCCGGCACCGCCGCTGGGCATTATGCTCGACACAGATGATCGCATCATCGCGGAGGCTGCGCGCATCTATCAACAAACGGTCGTGACGCGCGTCATGCCGATAGGTAACCTGACGGCGATGACTGCCGCAGAGCGACAGATCATCGACAAGTGGTACCAAGGGCTGCAGGACCCATAGATGTCGAACAGCGACTATCCCAGAGACATGAGCGGCTACGGTCAGCAACCCCCTGATGCGGGCTGGCCCAATGCTGCTCGAACGGCAGTCCAGTTTGTTGTCAATTATGAAGAAGGCGGCGAGAACTGCGTGCTGCACGGGGATGCGGCTTCCGAGGCATTCCTTTCCGAGATGGTCGGCGCACAGCCGATACCGGGCCAGCGGCACATGAATATGGAATCGCTGTACGAATATGGCTCCCGCGCCGGGTTCTGGCGCCTGCATCGGTTGTTTACTCAACGCAAGCTGCCCGTGACCGTGTTTGCCGTCGCGATGGCGCTCGAGCGAAACCCCGGGGTCGTCGCAGCAATGCAGGCCGCCGGTTGGGAGATCGCCAGCCACGGTTACCGGTGGATCGACTACCAGTTCATTGACGCAGCGACCGAGCGCAAGCATTTGCTGCGGGCAATAGAAACGCACGAAAGAGTTTGTGGCGCCCGGCCTAGCGGCTGGTACCTGGGCCGCTGCAGCCCGAACAGCCATCGCATCGCAGCCGAGGTGGGTAACTTCGTCTATAGCGCGGACAGCTATGCAGATGACCTTCCGTACTGGGACCATTCGTTCGAAACGCCGCAGCTGATGGTTCCTTATACCCTCGATGCCAACGACATGCGATTTGCGACACCCCAGGGGTTCAATTCGGGAACCCAGTTTTTCGACTACCTCAAAGATACGTTCGACGTGCTGCATGCCGAGGGCGACCGCATGATGTCCGTTGGCCTGCACTGCCGGCTTGCCGGCCGCCCGGGCAGGGCCGCGGCTGTGGCGCGGTTTGTCGACTACGTGCTGTCGCACGACGATACCTGGGTGGCAACCCGGCTCGATATCGCGAACCACTGGCGCCAGCGCTATCCAGCAAAGGCCGGTGATTGATGGAAGTACACGATTTCATCGCGCGGTATGGCGGCATCTATGAGCATTCGCCCTGGGTTGCCGAGCGTGTGGCGGCGCTGGCAGCCGATGACCATGATCCGGAACGGCTGGCAGTGCTGATGGCCGACTGCGTGGATAATGCCTCTACCGAGCAACAGCTAGCGCTCATTCGTGCTCACCCCGACCTTGCCGGACGGGCGCAGCTTGCGAGTGAACTGACGGCCGAGTCGACCAGCGAGCAGGCCAGCGCAGGACTGGACCGATGTTCCCCGGAGGAGTTCGAGCGGTTTCAGACGCTCAATACAGCCTACCGGGAAAAGTTCGGCTTCCCGTTTGTGATGGCCGTTCGCGGCAGCGATCGCGCCGCAATACTCGATGCATTTGCGGCACGCCTGCAACATGACCGCGAGCTCGAATTCGAAACCGCGCTTGTCGAAATTCACAAGATTGCCCGCCTTCGTCTCGATGCTATGGGAGCCAGTGAATGACCCGTCCGATCCGCAAATGGGTACAGCTTGAACAGCCTCGGCTTGGAACACGCGTCACGTTTGCAAGCGACGAGTTTTTTGGCGCGAAAGAGCGCATCATCGATCCCGCCGACCCGGTCTTCGTTGCCGACAAGTTCGACGATCACGGCAAGTGGATGGACGGCTGGGAAAGCCGCCGCCGCAGGGGTCCAGGGCACGACTATTGCGTCATCCGGCTGGGTGTACCGGGCGTCATACACGGCTTCGATATTGATACCAGCCACTTTACCGGGAACTACCCGCCAGAAGCCTCGATCGAAGCCTGCACGAGCGACCTGGAGATGCCGGAAGAAGGCTGGGCCGAGCTTGTCCCGAAGACCGATCTGTCGGGCGATTCACATCATTTCCTCGACGCACGTGACAAAGAAATCCGGACTCACGTGCGCCTGCACATTTACCCCGACGGCGGCGTCGCACGCCTCAGGATATTTGGCGAGATCCGGGCCGATTTTACCGACGTCGATGGTTACGTCGACCTGGCGGCCGTGGAGCACGGTGGCCGTGCAATTGCCTGCAGCGATGAGCACTATGGCAGCATGCACAACCTCACGGCACCGGGACGCGGCATCAACATGGGTGACGGCTGGGAAACAGCGCGTCGCCGCGGCCCCGGCAATGACTGGGTGATCATCGCGCTCGGCCAGCCGGGCGTCATCGAGCGTGCCGAAATCGATACCGCACACTTCAAGGGCAATTATCCGGACCGCGTGTCGCTTGAAGGCGCGATCTTCGAGAGTGACGAGCAGGCAGCGCACGGCGACGAGGAGTGGCAAACGCTGCTGCCCGAAACCAAACTCAAAATGGATCAGCAGCACTACTTTGACGAGACGCTGCGGCCGGTTGGCGCGGTGAGCCATGTTCGCGTGTCGATCTATCCCGACGGTGGCGTCAGCCGCGTCCGCTTGTTCGGTCAGGTCCATGGCTGAGCGCGCTGCAGTCTCGCTGACGCCGGAGCCCCTTACGCGCGAGCGCTTCGCGCCTTATGGCGACGTCATCGAAGCCGCGCTCGACAAGTCAGCCGCAATGAACGCAGCCCGGTTTGAACGATTTGACGATCTTTGCAAGATCGACATCGCCGACGGTGGCCATCTCGCGATGAGCGTCGCGCGTTGCCGCACACCGACAGCATTGCCGCTGCGTGTCGATGTCGTGGAGCGGCACCCGCTCGGAAGCCAGGCCTTTGTCCCGCTGCAGCGCTCCCGCATGGTCATAGTCGTCGCACCTCCGGGCGAGGCTGTCGATGCCGGCGACCTGCGGGCATTCGTTACCAACGGCAAGCAGGGCTTTAACTACCGTCGCGGTACCTGGCATATGCCGCTGATCGCGTTGGAAGCCGGACAGGAGTTTCTTGTGGTGGATCGAGGTGGCAGCGAATCCAACTGCGAGGTATACACGCTCGACGACATCGTCATGCTCGAGGCCATCTGAATACCATGCGACAAGCCTTTCGCGCGTCCCTTCTGCACTGCCTGTCGGATCCCGGCGAAGAGTCGCGCGCATCAGCCTTTCAATATTTCGAAGATGGTCTGTTAATTATCGAAGACGGTATCGTCCTCGAGGCAGGCAACGCCGAAAACCTGCTCGAAGGACTGGCAGAAGACGTTTTGCTCGTGGACTATCCGGGCAAGCTGATCGTGCCGGGGTTTATCGATTGTCACGTGCATTATCCGCAGCTCGACATCATCGCGTCCTACGGCGAGCAGCTGCTGGACTGGCTGAACCGCTATGCCTACCCGGCCGAAGCACGCTTCAGCGACCCGGACTATGCGCGCCAGGCCGCTGCCGTATTTGTCGACGAACTGCTGAACAATGGCACGACCACGGCCATGGTGTTTGGTACCGTGCATGCGCATTCTGCCGATGCGATATTTGAGGCGGCGGCGGCGCGGGACATGCGCCTGATTGCCGGCAAAGTACTAATGGACCGCAATTGCCCCGATGAACTCAGGGACGATGCGGATTCGGCCTATGCTGACAGCAAGATGCTCATTGAGCGCTGGCACGGCCAGGGCCGCCTGGGCTATGCAATCACGCCGCGCTTTGCGCTGACCTCATCCGAGGCGCAGCTTGCTGCCGCCGGGAAGCTTGCGCGTGAATATCCCGGGGTCTGGGTCCACACGCACCTGGCCGAAAACAGGGACGAGGTGGACCAGATTGCGAGGCAGTTCCCTTCCTCGAGAAGTTACCTCGACGTCTATGATCACTTCGGGCTGTTGCGCGAACGGTCTGTTTTCGCACATTGCCTGCACCTCGATGACCAGGACCGCGCCCGCATGGCAAGTACCGGCGGAGCGGCCGCGTTCTGTCCTACCTCCAACCTTTTCCTCGGCAGCGGTTTGTTCGATTTGCCCGCGATGCGCGCCGCCGGCGTGCGCTGCGGCCTGGGGACCGACGTCGGCGGCGGAACGAGCCTGTCAATGCTGAAGACGGCGAGCGAAGCTTACAAAGTTCTGCATTTACAGGATCACACATTGCCGGCTGCCCGGGCCCTGTATCTGGCAACGCTGGGAGCCGCTGAAGCACTGTATCTCGACGATGTGATCGGCAATTTCGTGTCGGGAAAAGAAGCCGATTTTGTCGTGCTCGACCCGGCCGCTTCGAGCCTGGCCGCTCGCCGTTCGTCGACAGCAGAGACCATTGAAGAAGCATTTTTTGCGCTGCTGACCCTGGGTGACGAGCGCCATGTTGCGGCGACGTTCATCAAGGGAATTTCGCAAAAAAACAATTAAAAACAGCTTATTGCGTCACTTCGGTCGCGGATATTGCGGGCCGGCCGGGAGCGAAACGGTCGATTTTTCCCAATTGGTCGTTTTTTATGGCGGTAGCCCGTGGGGCCACCTATATTCCGGGTGGTATGCAAGCACATCCTAATAAACTCAATAACGTTTTTTTCGCATTCCTACAGCCACTCGCACGACTTTTCCTTCGCTTCGGGAGAGGCTACCGCGAATTCTCGGAACTCTCGAAAGCGGCCTTTGTGGTCGTTGCCGCTGAGGACTATGGAGTGCACGGGCGGCCGACCAACGTGTCGCGCATAGCCGCGATGACCGGGCTTACGCGCAAGGAAGTCAGCCGAATCCGCAAGAGGATCGATGAATGCAAGGCAGCGGTTACCGACCGCGGCTCGCCGCTGCAGGAAGTCATCGCGGCTTGGCGAACGTCGGATGAGTTTCTGGGTGCGGACGGCGAGCCGGCAAAACTCCCGCTGACGGGCAAGCGCGGTTCGTTCAAATCACTGGTCAGGCAGTTCGCCGGCGATATTCCGGAGGGTGCCATGCGCAAGGAGCTGCAGCGCACCGGCGCAGCCTGCATCTCCGACAAGACCATTATGCTGTGTCCGAAGCAGCCCGGCATCGACGAAGCCGAGGAAGAGATGGCAGATGAGCTGCAGGCAGGACCCTACACACTCCTGGTTGCGTTGGCTCGTGATGCAGCAAACCACAACGGCAACGACTGCAAGTCGTTCGACCCCACCGATAAAGGGTCTCACACGGCGAATTGAACCTTCGCGCTCAGGTGCGTCTCGGCTTTCATGGAATTGGTGATCAGGCAATGATGTTCTGCCTTTTCGAGGAGACGCAGCGCTTTCTTTTCGTCCGTGCCGGGAGGCACAGTTAGCTCGACCCGCAGGTCGAAACTCGTAAACTGCGTGACGCGTTCGATTTTGTCGAGCGTGCCGGAAACGCCGCAACTCAAAGACACCCACTCGAACCTCGAGGCGCGCGCTATTGCGCGAAACGAGAGAATGAAGCAGTTCGCCACGGAACCGACCAAAAGCGTTTCGGGCGACCAGAGGTCACCGGGCCCACCGAACTCCGGCGGACCTGCGGTCCCGAGGGACTCGAGCCCTTTGCTGGACAGTACAACATCGCTGTCAGCGTCAGCGTTTGCGGCTACGACGTAATGGTGCGGCAGATCCTGCATGGTTTTTCCAGACTAAGTAGTTAACAAAGGCCCATATATTGGGTAATCGTGAGCAATAACAAGTATCGGAAAACCGAAATGAACGAGCGGCCCAAACAAGGAGCTGGCTCACAGGATCTGCAAGCCAAATGTTGTATTATTTTGCCAGTGCTATGAACGTGACGATCAGGTGAGCCGATGCGTGACACATCCATAGACAGAATCATGACGACAAACCCCGTGATGATCGGGCCGGAAGATAGTGCGGCGAAGGCGAGGGAGTTATTGCAGACTTCCGCTATCCATCATCTTCCGGTGATTGACGCCGGAAAACTGGTCGGCATCGTATCATCGGCCGATCTCCTGAAGCTTTATGTCCTCGACGAAGAGGTGGCGCTGTCATCGCTCGCTACCGTCAGCCAGATCATGGAGTTGAATCCGGTGGTTCTTGCCACGACGGCCACGTTGCGGGATGCCGCGGAAAAACTCATGAACGGCGGTTTTCATGCGCTGCCGGTTGTCGATGACGATCGCAATCTTGTCGGTATTGTGACGTCGGTCGATCTTATCGATTATTTGCTGAAGTCGCTCCCCGTCGGCGATGGCAGCATCGTCGAAGCGCCCGAGCACAGCCTGCCGGACCTGATCGAAGGCAACAGGCTCATGCAACAGGTCTGTGACGCTGCAGAACTTTACGTTCGAAGTGGCCATGCCGAGCATGAACATAGCGTATTGATCAAATGCCTTGCCGCCGTGCGTGACCGCAAGGCCCCCGTAGACGTCTGAACCCGGTCATCGTCACAGGGGAAGCTCATCAGGCCGTCGGTTTGCTGTCCGCTTTTACGTGAGACGCGAGTCTGTCCAGCAGGCCGGCCATCTCCGGACGGCTGCGGCGCAATTCGTCGATAGAAAAGCCCGATAGCTCATAGGGCAGAACCAGCCAGTCTTCAGTCTTGTGGATGAAATAGTCTGGTTCGCGCAGTGTATTCTCGGTCGGCCGGTACCAGACTGACGCCGTGCGAATTTCGTTGGGCAGGTTGCGTCGGGTTCTCTTGGCGAGCTGGTTGATGACCGCAGCAACGCTCGATCCCGTACTGTAGACATCATCGACGATGAGCATGGAATGCCGTGCGCAGAGGGCTTCGAGCAGGTATTGCATGCCGTGTACGCGGATCGAATCCGCCGTGCTGACCATTTGTGAATAGCGCGGCGCGCCCGAGTAGGATGTGCGGATCGCAATGTGGTCGGTTTTGACGCCGAAGTAGTCGAGCCCCTCCTGCACAGCGATGCCGACCGCACTGCCACCGCGCCACAGGCCGACCAGAAAATCGGGCTCAAAACCGGACTCGTAGATGTTCGCTGCCAGTTGAAACGAGTCGCGGAGCAGGTCATCGGCGGCTATGAATCGCTCATTCATTATCCTTGTACCCCGGCTGCACTGCGTTAGAATTGAACTCGGCATTATACCGGCAGCCGCAAGACTCGATTCAAGAGAATAATAATGGACAAAACCGTTCTTTCCGCCCAGGACCTCCTCGAGGATTCCATCGAACTTGGTATCAGAATTCTCGAGAGTGGCTTCAAGCCAACCCTGATAATCGCTATCTGGCGCGGCGGCACACCCGTTGGCATGGCCGTGCAGGAAGTCCTGAGCTACTGCGGCATTGAGTCTGACCACATCGCCATTCGCACGTCATCCTATGTCGGCGTTGACGAGCGCGGTGCTGTAGCGGTTCACGGCCTCAATTACATCATCAAGAAAATTTGCTTCGACGACCGCGTATTGATCGTCGATGACGTTTTCGATACGGGCAATACGATCGCCGCGGTCATCGAAGAGCTGAGCAGGCGCGCGCGCGGTAATACGCCGGAAGATATTCGTATTGCCGTGCCCTGGTTCAAGCCCAGCCGCAACGAAACCGACATTGTCCCCGACTATTTCCTGCACGAGACAGCTGAATGGCTGGTGTTTCCGCATGAGCTCGACGCTTTGACGCCTGACGAGCTGCGCGAGCACCGGCCGGATATCGCGAATATCGTGCAAAAACTGAAGTCCGCCGCCCTTTCCGCCTGAGCGCCCGATGCGCCGAATCTGTGTCTACTGTGGTTCCAATACGGGCGCCCGGCCGCTGTATGCGGACGCCGCGCGCGAACTGGCGGACGTCCTCGTCCGGCATGATCTCGAGCTGGTCTATGGTGGCGCCGACAAAGGCCTCATGGGGATCATTGCGGATACGGTCCTCGAGCAGGGCGGAAAAGTACACGGCGTTATTCCGAAGCTGCTCTACGAAAAGGAAATTGCGCACCAGGGATTGACGGAACTGCACGTTGTCTCGTCGATGCATGCACGCAAATCAATGATGGCAGCCCTGTCCGACGGTTTCATAGCGATGCCTGGCGGTTTCGGGACGCTTGAGGAAATTATCGAGATCGTCACGTGGGGGCAGCTGCGCTTTCATGACAAGCCTTGTGGCCTGCTGAATACCGATAATTATTTCGATGATCTGCTTGCTTTCCTGGAACATGCAAAGGCTGAAGGCTTCTTGCGACCCGAAAACCGGCAGATGCTGCTGTCCGACAGAAGTGCGACGGGCCTGATCCAGAAGTTCGAACGATATACGGCGCCGCACGTCGAGAAGTGGACGGGCTAACCGGCCCGGTTCCTGAAATTTACCCGCAAGGTTCCCGTCGCCGGCGATCTCAGGTTTTGTCCGTGTAACGCGTAACGAATACCGAAGCGCCGACCGATGAGTCCGGGACCCACACAAATTCTCAGCGCAGATGCGAAAGCCTCGGTCGGTTTTTCGACGGGAATATCACCAATTTTCTTCGTGACATGTATGGATTTCTTATGCAGGCTGACGGACGGGTAGGACGCCATTTCCGTGGCTGATCGATCTACGTATTTTCCATCTTGCAGCATCCTGGGTAAGCGATCAGCAATGTACAGGTCGTCGTCTTTCGGCAAGACCAGCGCTATTGATGCGTCGACGATAGGCTCCTCGCCCCGGTTGCAGACGACGATCTGAACTTGCTGGCCATTATTTTCGAACAGGAAGTGGCGATCGTGATTTCTGTATTTGTGTCGAATTTGCTCCATCTCCTGCATCAGCTCGTCCGGCGTACGACTGACGTAAGGATCATCAGAGCCATACAATCGCGCGTGTACCAGCCTGGCCATGACGGTCGTTGATCCGGAGTCCTTGGTATCCATCTGGATCTTGACCAGTTGTTCGAGCTTGCTGGCGGCTAATGCCGACGGTAGTTGTGACAGGTCGCAGGATGGCAGCGTCAGGGTCTTGTGGCTGATCTCGCCTGCAAAGCCGACCTCGATATTCTGTGCCGGCATCGAGTCCTGGAATTTCTTTTCGAACAGCGACTGCAGCTGCCGGCGCCCCATCTTGATTGCTGTATCGTTCAAGCGCATGTACGCATCGCCGCGGCGCAGCGTTTCTGAATAATCGATGCGCATCATGTACGGTCGGTCACTGCAGTCCCCAATCTCGAACACGCCGATCTGCTTGCCATTGACTGACACGGGTTTGTAGTGAAGCCGCAGCGGCGGCTCGATGTAGTCGTTCGCGAGCGCCTCGTAGGCTGGCTTGCCTGAAAAGTCCTTTTCGCTGACCGCATGTACGCGCTTGCGGCCACGACTGTCGAATTCGGCCCCGATGACGATGTAGCGTGGTCCGTCGACCGATGCGTTTGCCATCGCCAAGACGTCGCGCAGGAAGCTTTCGACCGCCTTCGGTCCATACGGCTGCTTTTGAAACTGCACGCCGTCGCCGGGCGTGGCAGATCGGGCGATGTTTGCTAAATTGTTCATGAATCAGCCAATTTTGTCAGCTTATGTTCAACAGAACGGGAACCAATCGACATTTCGGATAATCGATGGGCGATTTACAGCATCACCCGCATTCGCGAAACTGTGCGGATGTCTTCGCCTGTAACAGCGCATTCGGCCGTATCGGCCGAGCCGCCACGCGTTCCTGTCGCCGAGATCGAGCTTGCGGTCGAACGGCAGTTCGGCTGCCGTGGCAGTTATTTGCCGCTCGTCAGCGAGCGCGATCAAAACTTTCGCCTCAAGACGAGCAGCGGCGCCGAATATGTCGTCAAAGTCACAAGCGCGGCCGAGCCCCGGCTGGTCAGCGATTTTCAGATCGCGGCGCTGCTGCACCTCGAGAACGTCGGCACCGTCTGTGTGCCCAAGGTCGTTCCGGCGCTCGATGGGCGGCACGCGGGGCGCATCGAATACGCGGGCAAGTCGCACATGCTGCGACTTGTCAGCTATCTGGCCGGTGAACCGCTCACGTCGGTGCCTGTGAATGCCGATGTGGCGCGGGATCTTGGCGGCAGCCTCGCGCGCCTGGACCTCGGGCTTGACGGTTTTTTTCATGAGGGCGAGCGCCCGGTATTGCTGTGGGACCTGCAGCGAGCCCCCGAGCTGCGCGACCTGCTCGATCGCATCGACAATCCAGCCATACGGCGGATCGTGTTGCGGGCAATCGATGACTATGAGCGGCGCGTCTTGCCCGAGCTTGGCTCACTGCATGCGCAGGTCATACATGGCGACGCGAACCCGGAAAACATACTCGTCGATCCGGTGAGCGGCCAGGTAACGGGATTTATTGATTTCGGGGATATGGTTCGTGCACCGCTGGTCTTCGACGTCGCGATTGCGGCGTCATACCTGCGGGCTTCGGAGGCGGATGCAATCGAACTGATTGCTCCGTTTGTCGTCGGCTACCATGCGGTTCGGGCCCTTTCGGTAGCGGAGCTGGAGCTGTTGTTCGATCTCGTTCGTGTACGACTTGCCACGACAGTTACCTTGCTTTACTGGCGCCTGGATGCCCGCGATCACGATGACGCTTACCGGCAAAAAACGCTGCACCAGGAAAGCGACGCGATCGATTTTCTCACGCTGCTGGACGATCTGGGCAGGGCGAGGTTCTCGCGAGAACTACAGCGGGCCGTAAGCGGCCGGGCCCCCTGATTTAACAATAATCAGCTCAATGCCGCCGGAGCTGCGGTGGTACTCCTACCAACTGAGTAACAGTTCCTTAAATCAGCGGCTTACGAGCCGTACGATGAGGATCCCTGTATCGCTGTTTGGGCCCGATACTGATGAACCTGGACGTCGCACTGTCCGTACTGCTGGTCTTTGGCGCAGCTTGCTTCCTGATGATGGGATCGAGCCTCGTGGCGTCGAGGCGGGAGATCGGCAGCATGCCGGTCGGCGTACTGTTCGTTGTGATCAGCATCTGGGTTGCGGGCGGTGCAATTGAACTGCTGGCGGAAAGTTTTACCGTATTCTCTATCGGCCGTACCGCGCACTTTATTGGCACGGCATTGGTGCCCATCGTCGCATACGTTTACTTTCGCGAGTACGCGGGCCTGGAAACACCGACGCGTCGCCTGGCGTTGATGAGCATTATCCCGTTTATATCGGTGCTCCTGGCGGCCACAAACATCCATCACGAGTCGATGTGGTATTTGCCCATAAGCAACGCGGCGGGCGACTTTTTGACGCGGCCGGAAAAATGGGGTCCCTGGTTCATGTTTGTGCATCTGCCCTACAGCTACGCCGTTATCGGTGCTGCGATCGTTTCGCTGCTCACCCGGATTTCAGCCGTGGCGCCAGCACATCGGCGTGGGCTGTTTCAGCTCACCGGCGCCTGCGTCGCGCCTTTGGCCGCAACCATGGCTTATGACCTTGGCTTCGGGCCCCATACAATTTCATACGTGCCCCTCGTATTCGTAGCGATGTTGCCCGTTTACGCGTGGCTGATTTACGGTGAAAAAATCGTTGAATTCAGGCCCCTTGCTTATGAAGCCGTTTTCCAGAACATGCAGGACCCCGTGGTGGTTATCGATGAGCAGCGTCGTGTCATCGGCCTGAACCATGGTGCGGAAAACCTGCTGAGTATCGTCGAGTCCGCCGCGCTGCGCGAACCGCTCGAAGCTCTTTTTGGTGAAGACACGCCGGAGGTATTCGAGGTCCTGGACTCAGGTTTGCCGCAAAAGATGATGACCACGACCGGACGTTTCCTGCATATTCAGGTTTCGCCCATCAACACGAATCGTGCCGCTGCGCGAGGCGGCAAAGTGCTGATGTTTCGTGACGTAAGCGACGTCGAAAAGGCGCAAAGCGAGGTTCGAAAAAGCGAAAAGCTGCTGCGGACGATCATCGATCATTCAGTAAACGGCATTGTTCGATTCCGTTGGGGCGAAGACGACGATGGTCAGAAAATGCTGCACAGTATCTTTGCCAATTCGGCGGCTGGCCGTTTCCTGGGCGCGGACGTTGACAGTCTCGTCGATCGCAGGGCGCCGGATCTTATTCGGCTCGCCACAAGCGGCATGGACAGCAAAGCCGCTGACGACATCGTTCGCCGTTTCGAGACAGCCGTGAATCGGGGCGCCAGCCTGGAAATCGAGGTTCACCAACGCAGGCGCGGAGCCGACCGCTGGCTGCGCATGATTTGCGAGCCAATGGGCGACGACATCGCCGCGACTTTTGTCGATATCACCGGGGACAAGGCGAAAGAACGCCAGATGGAATCGATCGCCACATCGGATCCACTGACCGGTGTTCTGAATCGACGCGGATTTGAACGCCATGCGGCCGAGCGGCTGACAGCGAGCGCCGACGATGCGACCGGCGCGCTGCTCTTCATTGACCTTAACGAATTCAAGCAGATCAACGACAAGTGCGGTCATGAAATTGGTGACCAGCTACTGCGCATTGCGGCCGAACGGCTGAAAAAGAGCCTGCGGTCGCACGATATCATCGGTCGTCCGGGTGGCGATGAGTTTGTAGCGCTCGTGCCCGACGTCGATGCGAGCATCGCCGACAAGCTGGCCGTACGGCTCGCCAAAGGTCTGGAAGAACCTTACGTGATTGGCGACGATACGCTGTATTGCGCAGCCAGCATCGGTCTCGCTCTTTACCCGGACAACGCCAATACGCTGACCGGGCTGCTGCGCGAAGCGGATGAGGCGATGTATCGTGCCAAGGCTCGCTGCCGTGGTGTCAACGACATCGGCGGCAACGACCTGCTCGAAAAAGCGATCTAGGAAGCCCTTCATCACGCGCCGCTACCGGTGCGATAGCCGCAGCCCGGAAACAAACGCTGCTGATGCATATCGCCGCCAGCTAGTGTTAGGCTTCGTGCTCACAGGAAGGGCATGGAGACCCGCATGGTTACTGCCATCGTTCTAATAAAAGCGGAAACGAACCGCATTCCGGACCTGGCCGACAAGATTGCGGACATGTCGGGAGTTTCCGAAGTCTTTTCGGTAGCAGGGCGCTACGACCTCGTCGCGATCGTCAGGGTTGCGAGAAACGAGGACCTGGCCGATGTGATCAGCGACAAAATGCGTCTTCAGGAGGGCATCGTCGAAACCGAAACCATGATTGCATTTCGCGCCTATTCCCGGCAGGAACTCGAGGCGGGATTCGAACTGGGGCTGGACTGACAGGCCTGGCATGACTGTGGGCGTGAAGTAGGGAAGAATATGGCCGAGGCATTTATCTGTGATGCGGTGCGCACGCCCATCGGCCGGTACGGCGGCGCTTTGTCCCCGGTGCGCGCCGACGATCTCGGTGCGATTCCGATGGCGGCATTGCTCGCGCGGAACGAAAAGCTGAATCCTGTTGCGATCGAAGACCTGGCCTACGGCTGTGCGAACCAGGCGGGCGAGGATAATCGCAACGTCGCACGCATGTCACTGCTGCTGGCGGGCCTGCCCGTTACGGTTCCGGCAGTCACGGTCAATCGTCTCTGCGGGTCCGGCATGAATGCAATCGGCAACATCGCCGACGGCATTCGCACGGGCGCGATCGGGTTGGGTTTAGCCGGCGGCGTCGAGTCGATGTCACGCGCGCCTTTCGTCATGGCAAAGCAAACGACCGCGTTTGGCAGAAACGCCGAACTTTACGATACGACGCTGGGTTGGCGCTTCGTCAACAGGAAACTAAAAGCGCAATACGGCATCGATTCGATGTCCGAAACCGCCGAGAATGTTGCCGACGGTTTTCTGATATCACGCGAGGACCAGGACCAGTTTGCGCTGCGCAGTCAGCAACGTGCCGAAGCGGCGAGTGCGGCCGGCAAATTCAAGGACGAGATCATTCCAGTGTCGGTACCACAGCGGCGCGGTGATGCAATGATCGTGGACACGGATGAACATCCGCGGCACGGATCAACAATCGACGGGCTGGCCAGGCTCAAGCCCATCGTTCGCGAGCGCGGCACCATCACTGCCGGCAACGCATCGGGAATCAATGACGGCGCCTGTGCGCTGCTCGTTGCTTCTGAGAAGTCAGCCAAGGCGCAGGGTCTCGAACCGCTGGCACGCGTGGTGGGTTGGGCGGTCGCGGGCGTCGAACCGCGCATCATGGGTATCGGTCCCGCGCCTGCGTCGCAGAAAGTACTCGAACAATGCGGAATGAGCATCGAACAAATGGATGTCATCGAACTCAATGAGGCGTTTGCGGCACAGGGACTCGCTACCCTGCGACAGCTGGGCGTCGCCGATGACGCGGCGCACGTCAATCCGAATGGTGGTGCGATCGCCCTGGGGCATCCGCTCGGCATGTCCGGCGCGCGACTCGTTACAACGGCGACCTACGAGCTGCGGCGCAGCGGCGGGAAGCTCGCACTTTGCACGATGTGCATCGGTGTCGGGCAGGGCATCGCCATCATCATAGAACGCGTCTGATGAAGCAGCGCCCGCCCAGCTACGAAACGCAGGAGCTCCGGGAATTCGCAGAAGTTCTGCGAGGGCGGCGCACTATCAACCTTTTCCTGCAGACGCCGGTGCCCGATGAACTGGTGCGCGATGCCCTCGAGGCTGCCACCTGGGCGCCCAATCATCACGTCACGGAACCCTGGCGCTTTATTCTCCCGGGCGAGCACACGGTGCAAAATATACTGGATCTCTGTCGGCTGATTACGGCTGAGAAAAAGAACGACGAACTGGCGCTGCACAAACGTGAGAGTTGGGCAGAGAAGCCGGGCTGGCTGATCGTGACCTGCAAACGCAGCGGGGACGAGCTGCGGCAACAGGAGGATTACGCGGCGTGCTGTGCGGCCGTGCAAAACTTCATGCTGTATCTCTGGAAAGCCGGCGTAGGGTCCAAATGGACTACGGGCGATATCACGCGAGACCCGCGCTTCTTCGACATCATTGACGTCGACCGGTCGCAGGCTTTCGTCGTCGGCCTTGTCTGGTTCGGCTATCCGAAACTGACCCCGGGCCAATCGCGCAAAGAACTGTCAGAGGTCTTGCGACGGCTGCCCTAGAGCCCTCATTGTGGTTGTTTGGTCGCTACGGCCGCGGTGAATACCACGTCAGTCGAACTGTTCAGTGCCGTTTCCGCCGAATCCTGCAGGATACTGATGACGAATCCGACAGCAACGACCTGCATTGCGATGTCGTTCGATATGCCGAACAGTCCACAGCTCAGTGGGATCAGCAACAACGAGCCACCGGCAACGCCGGACGCCCCGCAGGCTGACAAAGCCGCAACCAGACTTAGCAACAGTGCGGTTGGCAGGTCGACACTGATGCCGAGGGTATGTGCGGCTGCCAGCGTTAGTACGGTAATCGTAATCGCAGCACCGCCCATGTTGATGGTCGCACCGAGCGGGATAGACACCGCGTAGGTGTCTTTTTCCAGATTGAGTTTCTCGCACAACGCCAGGTTGACTGGAATATTGGCCGCCGAACTGCGCGTAAAAAATGCCGTCACACCGCTTTCCCTGAGCGCCGTCAATACGATCGGGTAGGGATTCCGGCGCGTTTTGATCCCGACAATCAGCGGATTGATCAACAAGGCCATGATGAGCATGCTGCCGAGCAGCACGGTCAGGATTCGCGCGTAGCCGCCGAGCACCGACAGGCCCGATTCGGCAAGGTTTCCAGCCACGAGTCCGAATATGCCGATTGGCGCCAGGCGAATGACAAGCCGCACGATGTGTGTCACGGCGTCTGACGTATCTTTGAGCATCTGTCGCGTAGATTCCGCCGCGTGATGCAGGAAAATGCCCAGCAGCACGCCCCAGACCAGAATGCCGATAAAGTTGCCGGTCAGGATGGCGTTGACCGGGTTGTCGACGAGTTTCTGTAACAGGCCACCAAGAACCTCAGCAATTCCTTTCGGAGCGCTCGCGCTGATCTCCGGTATCTGTAATGCGAGTGTCGTCGGAAACAGCGTGCTCATGACGACTGCCAGAAGTGCTGCCGCAGCGGTTCCGATGAGATACATCAGGACAATCGGGCGCATCTGCGAAGTGTGACTCACGCGGCGATTGGCGATGGCCGAAGCCACCAGCACCAGTACCAGGACCGGCGCAACCGCCTTGAGTGCCTGCACGAACAAATTGCCGAGCAGCATCGACGCTCTTGCGGCGTCCGGCCAGCTCAGTGACAAAGCGATACCGGCAACGATGCCCACGGCGATCTGCAGCACGAGGCTGCCCGACATGATTCGCTCGATTACTGTTCTTGTTGTCATTGGCTCATATCGCAGGCGTATCCGCCTGCAAGGATAACCGACTACAAATAGGCGTTTGCTTCAATCTTGCGGCCCTGCGCATTCAATACCGGGCGCCCTCTCGCGGGCGCCCGGCAGGCAGCTCAGTTTGCCGACGTCGTCGTGATGATGTTGCCGTCAGCGTCGATTTGCGTAATTTCGCCCAGTTCGAGCTCGCGGATGCGCGATTCGATCTTTGCTCTATCGCCGACGACTACCCAGGTGAGGTTGTCGGGCTTGATGGTCTGCCCGGCCACGTCGTTAATCTGTTCGAGCGAAAGCCCGCGAACAGAATCGGCATAAGTATCCCAGTAGTTATCCGGCAGGCCGTAGGTCACGATCTCACCAATGTCGCGCAATACTGCCGCGTTGGTCTCCCAGCGGCCCGGCAGGCTCAGCGTGTTGTTGTCCTTGACCTTTGCCATCTCGGCGTCGGTTGCCGGGTTCGACGACAGGTATTCGCCAAGCTCACGCTTGATTTCAGCCATGGACTCCATGGTCTTGTCGGTCTGCACCGGTGCGTAAGCGATAAACGGACGCTGACCCTGTGCATCCTGAATCAGGGTGCGGGCACCGTAGGCCCAGCTCTTGTCCTCGCGCAGGTTCATGTTCAGGCGCGAAGTAAAGCTGCCACCGATGATCTCGTTCATTGTCTCGAGCGCAATCTCGTTCACGTCGCCTGTCGGCGGTGCGACGTTTCCTGCGAATATTATCGACTGCTCCGAGCCCGGCCGGTCGATCAGGAACAGGCGCTGCCCTTCGCTGACCGGCACGCTGGCGATGTTCTTGGTCGGCACGTCTGCCGGTTTCCAGCGCGCGAATAACTTCTCCAGCTTCGGCTTGATCGTGGTCATAGTGGTATCGCCGACGACAATCAGCGTCGCGTTGTTGGGCTTGAACCATGTGTCGTGGTAGTCGACCAGGGACTGGCGCGTGATAAGCGATACGGAGGCTTCCGTTCCCGATCCGGTCAGCGGCATGGCGTAGGCATGGCCTTCACCGTAGAGCAGCTTGGGGAAAGTGCGCAGCGCCATCGAAACCGGCGAATTTTTTTCCTGCCCGATCTGTGCAAGCCGCTGCTTGCGCAGGCGCTCGAGATCGGCCTCGGGGAAAGCCGGGTTCAGTATGACGTCAGCATAGATGTCGAGCGCTTTGTCCAGGTTTTCCGACAGTGTATCGAGAGAGACTGTTGAGGAATCCAGGCTCGAGCCTGCGCCGATTGTGGCGCTGAGACGGTCAAGTTCATCGCTGATCTGGAGCGCCGTGCGTCGTTTCGTGCCTTCGTCCAGCATTGCCATCGCAAGGCTCGAGGTGCCGGGCTCGCCGAACTGATCGGACGCAAAGCCCGCATCGAAGCGGAGACTCATGTTGATCGTCGGTATCGATTTGCGCGTTGCAACGATCAGTTCAAGACCGTTCGACAGCGTGTCTTTCTCAAAGTCACTGAAAGTCACTTCCGGGAACGACGTTGTTGCGGGAACGCCGGAACGGTCGGCGCCCTCGCTGACGGCGCTGAGCTGCGGGAACGGCCGAACTTCGAGGTGATAGGCGCCGGCTTTCAACCAGCGGTCGATTGCGGCTTCGATCGAATCGGTGGATGCACTTTCGAATCGCTGCAGCTGGACCTTGTAAAAGTCCGGACTCCCGGCGTACACGGCGTTGCTTGCGAGCACGTCGGACTTGCCGCCGAAACCACCGATCCGCTCGATACCGCGAACGAATCCGCCACGCCTGGATGCTTTAACGCGCTCGAGCTCGTCTTTGGATATTCCGTCCCGCATCAGGCGGTCGACTTCCTCGTCGACGGCGCGCTTGATGGTTTCAATATCACCGCCGGGCTGCGCCGTGATGATGATCCCGAATATCCCGGCGATCTCGTTTGCGAACATGAATGCCTGGGCACTCGTGGCGATCTGCTCGTTGTAAACGAGCCGCTCGAATAGCCGCGAGTTCTTGCCGCCGGCCAGCACATCGCCGGCGAGATTCAGCAAATCGGCATCCTCGGACGTGAGGTGCGGGCCGCCCCAGATCTTGTAATACTGCGCCTGTGGCACGCGGTCCTGCAGGACTTCGTGCTTGTCGTTCTCCAGCTGAACTTCCCAGACGTCGTACTTGGATATCGGTGGCCCGGCTGGAATGTCGCCGAAATACAGTTTGACCTTTTCGAACACCTCGTCGGCAACGACGTCACCGGCTACGGCCAGAACGGCGTTGTTGGGACCGTAGTAGGTCTTGAACCAATCCTGTACGTCTTCGAGGCTGGCCGCATCGAGATCCTCCATGGATCCAATCACCGTCCAGGAGTAGGGGTGTCCTTCCGGAAACGCGCCTTCAAATATGTGGTTCCACACCTTGCCGTAGGGCTGGTTTTCCCGCTGGCGCTTTTCGTTCTGTACGACGCCACGCTGTTCGTCGAGTTTCTCCTGCGTGACGGCGCCCAGCAGATGTCCCATGCGGTCGGATTCCATCCACAGCGCCATATCGAGCGCGGTCTTCGGCACGTTCTGGAAATAGTTGGTCCGATCCCAGTTGGTCGTACCGTTCATATCGGTAGCGCCGACGCGTTCGAACGGCTTGAAGTACTCGTCGTCATAGTTCTCGGTGCCGTTGAACATCAGGTGCTCAAACAGGTGCGCGAAGCCGGTCTTGCCGGGCTTCTCGTTTTTCGAACCGACGTGGTACCAGACATTGACGGCGACGATCGGGGCCTTGTTGTCCTCGTGGACAATGAGCCGGAGTCCGTTGTCGAGCGTGTATTCGGTATAGGGAATTTCAATGTCGCCGGCATTTGCGAAGGAAGCGATAGCCAGCAAAGCAAACGACGCAAGGGTCGTCAGAGACAGATGTTTATGCATGATTAACTCTCTTTGGTCGTAGCCGCGCGGCGGCCATTCGTACTGGGCCCGCTTTGCGATATCAGGTTTAGTTTGGAGTTTTCCAGGTGGCGCGGAGTATACCAGCCGCTCGGCTAGTCGCGCGCCAGTTCTTCGGGGTGATGCACGAACGGTCCCGGTGCGATCAGCGGGCGCATCAGGAAAATCAGTGTCGTGAGCAGCCCGACGGCCGCCATTATAATCACGGCATTGCGAACCGAGCCATCATAAATAAGCGCTGCAAACAGCGCGCCGCCTGCGCCGGCGAGATTTTGCAGCGTGCCGACAATGGATGAGGCAACACCCGCAATTCTTGGCAGCGGGTCCAGTGCGACGACCATGGCGTTGGACATCAGGATTGCGATCGTAAACATGAACAGGCAAACGCATACCCACAGCCACCAGAAAGGCGCGGAGTCCAGCCAGGCGATGATGGCCAGCTGCGCGCTGGCTACGAAGATGATGCCCACGCTTATACCGATGAGGTGAAGTTGGTCAAAGTGCATAACGAGCAAGCGATTCAGGGCTGATCCCGCGAGTATCGACAGCCCGGCACAGGCAAAGATCAGCCCGTATGCCTGGACCGAGTAGCCATAAATCTCGACCGTCAGGGCCGCCGATACGGCGATGACAGACAGAAATCCTGCCGGCAGCAAAAGCAGAAGCAAAAGCCCGAAAATACTTTGACGATGAGAGAAGAACTCGCCGAAACTGGAAGCCAGCTGCCGGATGGGATGTTCGCGGACGTGGGGCTGGTGCGTCTCCACGAGATTCCTTTGGATTGCCACAATCATCAGGAAGGCGCAGGCTGCGATCGCAATAAACGGTGCCCGCCAGCCCCATTGTGCAACCAGCAACGCACCGAAGGTCGGTGCAATGACGGGCGCCGCCGTAAAGATCATCGTCATCAGCGACATCAGGCGTGCCGCGTCCCTGCCTGACGCAACGTCCCGCACGATGGCTCTCGACAGCACGACGGCCGACGCGGCGCCAATGCCCTGCACGAAACGAGCGGCCAGCAGCCACTCCATGTCGCTGGCCGCGGCAGCCACCGTCGCAGCGATTGCAAACAACGCCATGCCCGAATATAGCGTGGGCATTCGACCGAGCCGATCGGAGAACAAGCCGGCGGGGATCTGCCCGATGGCCATGCCGGCCATGAAAATGCCGACGATCTGCTGGCCGCGCGTCAGGGTCGAGTCGAGCGCATCGACCATGGAAGGGATGGCCGGCAGGCTGAGGTCCACAGTCAGGGCGGCCATGGCCGTAAGCAGGCCCAGGGTCAGGACAAAGCTGCGGGACTGGACGAGGTGGGTGTTCAAGGGCGTGTAGTGTGCCCACCTATGATCAAGTCCGCCAGCTGCGGCGTGCCGATCCAGTACGCGAGTTCTCGCGGATGACTGATGTTCCAGATCGCGATGTCGGCGCGTTTACCGACCTCCAGTGTGCCACGATCCTGCAACAAGCCGAGCGCACGAGCGGCTTCTCGCGTGGTGCCGGCAATACACTCGAGCGGCGTCAGGCCGAATAAGCGACTTGCAAGAATCATGGCCGTACGCAGGGAACAAATTGGAGACGTGCCGGGATTGCAGTCGCTGGCTACCGCGATGGGTACGCCGTTCTTCCTGAGCGCGTCGACCGGCGGTTGTTGTGTTTCGCGGAGCGTCAGGAACGCACCGGGCAGCAACACGGCGACGGCGCCCGCCTTGGCCATAGCCTCGACGCCAGCGACCGACGTGTACTCGAGATGGTCGGCAGAAAGCGCGTTGAAGTAGGCCGCGAGTTCGGCGCCGCCACCATCGCTGAGTTGATCGGCGTGCAGTTTGACGGGCAGGTCAAAGTCTATGGCCTGACGAAACAGCTTGGCTATTTGCGGCGCACTGAAAGCGATCGACTCGCAGTAGGCATCGACCGCATCCGCGAGGCCGCGTTTCGCAACTTCCGGCAGCAGCGTATTGCTGATCAAATCAATGTAATCATCGACTTTGCCGTCGAACTCGGGCGGCACCGTGTGTGCGGCGAGCAGCGTGGTGCGAATCGTGAGGTCCGTCGACTCGCCGAGCCGTCTCGACACCTCGAGCATTTTCAACTCGTTTTCCACGTCCAGTCCGTAGCCGGATTTTATTTCTATCGTTGCAACGCCTTCGGCCGCGAGCGCCTTGACGCGCGCCAGGCCGGCATCGAATAGTTCGTTCGCCGATGCGGCTCTCGTCGCCTGCACGGTCGACAGGATTCCGCCGCCGGCTATTGCGATGGCTTCGTAGCTGGCGCCCTCGAGGCGTTGCTCGAATTCCTGCGACCGTTCCCCGGCAAATACCAGGTGCGTATGGCAGTCGATCAGCGCGGGCGTTACCCACTGTCCGCCGAGGGATCGTGTTTTGCGGGATTTGTGGGCCGGTCGTTCGGCACCGGGCCCCAACCAGGCGATGCAGCCGTCGGCAATGGCGATGGCGCCATCGCGGATCTCACCGTAGTCCGGCGAGTCGGCGGCAAGCGTCGCGATGCGTGCGTCCGTCAGCAGCAGGTCCCAACCGGCCATGGATTGTCTCCGCGAAATTGCATTCGAAATTACCATGTACTAGCCTGTATATACAACTTGACGAGGAGCCCATGAACCACGTTTTTGCCAGTAAAGCGCTATTGCCTGACGGTTGGGCCGACAATGTTCGCCTCGGCATCGATCAGGGCCTTATCGACAATATCGCGGTGGCGGCCAAACCGTCTTCCGGCGATACGCTGGCCGGCTGCGTCATCCCGGGCCTGTGCAACGCACACAGCCACGCATTTCAACGCGCGCTGGCCGGGCACACCGAGCAGCGTTCGCCAACCGGGCATGACAGCTTCTGGACCTGGCGCGAGCGCATGTACGAACTCGCCGGGCAGGTCGATGCGCCGGCCCTGACGGCGATCGCACGGCAGGTTTACTGCGAGATGTTGAGCAGTGGTTACACGGCGGTTGCGGAGTTTCATTACCTGCATCGCGACCCGCGAGACCCGCAGAAACAGGACGCGATGCTGCAGGCGATCGTGCAGGCCGCGACCGATAGCGGCATTCGCCTGACCTGCATACCCGTGCTCTATGAGCGCGCCGGGTTTAACGACCCCGAGCCCGCGGCGCATCAGCGTAATTTCGCCATGTCGCTCGATGAGTTCCTGGCGCATTACGCGAGGGCAGCCGACTACGGCAGCGAGTCGGTCACAATCGGGATCGGGGCGCACAGCCTGCGTGCCGTAAGTCACGAGTCGCTCGCAGAAATCGCGCGCGTTGCCGCAGACAGTGACGCGCCGATGCATCTGCACATCGCCGAGCAGCAGCGCGAAGTCGACCAGTGCATGGCCGCGTATGGTCGCCGGCCGGTGCGCTGGCTGCTCGAAAATCTTGACGTGACCGAACGCTGGTCTCTTGTGCATGCCACTCATATGGACTTCGATGAGACGGCGGCCCTGGCGGACTCCGGGGCCGTGGCCGTGCTGTGTCCGAGCACCGAGGCAAACCTCGGCGACGGCTTGTTTCCCTTGCATCATTTCCTCGAGGAAGGGGGTCGTATCGCCATCGGTTCCGACAGCCACGTTTCGATCAACCCGTTCGAGGAACTGCGATGGCTCGAGTACGGGCAGCGGCTCGCGACACAGTCCCGCAACGTCGTATCGCTGCGCCACAGCCATGTCGGCAGCGAATTGTTTTCACGCGTTCTCGAAGGCGGTGCGATGGCCGGCGGACAGAGCAAAGTCGGGCTCGAGAAAGGGGCGCCGGCAGATCTCGTGGTCTTAGGCGACGACGACCCGATGCTCGCCGGCCACGGTGACGATTCGCGGCTCGATGCGCTCGTATTCTCGGGTTACCCGCTGCCGGTCGAACGCGTCATGGTCAACGGTGACTGGCGGGTCGTCGATGCCGTGCACGTGGACCGCGAGCGCGCCCGGGTTGAGTACGCAGCGACACTGAAGGCGTTCGGGAAGCAGCGATGAAGCAGGCGAAACCGCGCTATCAACAGCTAAAGGACCTGATTATCGGGCGCATCTCATCGGGCGAGCTGCAGCCGGCTGATCGCGTTCCGTCCGAAAACGAACTGGTCGAGGCGATGAACGTATCCCGCATGACGGCGAATCGTGCGCTGCGTGAGCTGAATGATGAGGGCTATGTCGATCGGGTCGCAGGTCGCGGTACGTTCGTGTCGGACTACCGATCGCAGTCGCATTTGCTTGAAGTGCACAACATCGCCGATGAGATAGCGCTGCGCGGGCATACGCATTCCAGCAAGGTTATTCGCCAGTCGCTGCAGCATGCGCGAGGCGAAGTCGCGAAAGCACTGCACGTGCAGCAGGGTACCGATGTTGTTCATCTGCTGCTCGTACATGCCGAGAACGGTATCCCGATTCAGCTCGAAGATCGTCACGTGCTGGCGAGTTTTGCACCGCACTGTCTGCAGCAGGATTTTGCAGCGGTCACGCCAAGCGCATACCTGACATCGATATCACCGCTGCAGGAAGCCGAACAGGTCGTCCGCGCAAGCGTGCCGAATCGCGCCGTGCAGAAATATCTCGATATCAAGGATGGCGAGGCTAGCCTCGTCGTTATCCGGCGTACCTGGTCGGGTGGGCGCCCGGTGACCTTCGCGCGCCTGCATCATCCGGGCGGCCGCTATGAGCTCACCGGACACTACACGCCGCCCGGCACAAGCCGGTCGACATCGTCCGAAATCGTGCAGTTGGAGGAATTACGGCAATGAAGCGAATCATCAAGGCGCCCACAGGCACGGACCTGCAAGCCAGGAGCTGGCTGACCGAGGCGCCGCTGCGCATGATAATGAACAACCTCGATCCCGAGGTTGCGGAACGGCCACAGGATCTCGTCGTCTATGGCGGCATCGGCAAGGCGGCGCGCAACTGGGAGTGTTTCGATGCCATCATCGCGACACTCAGGATTCTCGAGAACGATGAGACTTTGCTCGTGCAATCAGGAAAGCCGGTCGGCGTATTCAGAACCCACGCCGACGCGCCACGCGTGTTGATCGCAAACTCCAACCTGGTGCCTGCCTGGGCAAATTGGGAGCACTTTCGCGAGCTCGATAAGAAAGGCCTGATGATGTTCGGGCAGATGACGGCCGGCTCGTGGATTTATATCGGCAGCCAGGGAATCGTGCAGGGCACCTACGAGACGTTTGTCGAGATGGGCCGGCAGCATTACGAAGGAGATCTCGGCGGGCGATGGATCCTGACGGCGGGCCTTGGTGGCATGGGTGGCGCGCAGCCGCTGGCGGCAACGATGGCTGGTGCGTCGATGCTCGCGATCGAGTGTCAGTCCGACCGCATCGACATGCGGCTGGAAACGGGCTATCTCGACACGCGGGCGGAAACACTCGACGAAGCTATGGCGATCATCGACAGGTCGGTTAGCGACAAGACGGCGGTTTCAGTCGGCCTGTTAGGCAACGCGGCCGAGATCTTGCCCGAAATGCTGAAGCGCGGTATCCGTCCCGATGCAGTTACCGATCAGACCTCGGCACACGACCCGGCGAACGGCTATTTGCCAATTGGCTGGACCGTACGGCAGTGGTACGAGCAGCGCGAGGACGACCCCGACGCCGTAGTGGCTGCCGCGGTCAAGTCAATGGCCGTGCACGTGCGCGCGATGCTCGATTTTCAAAGCCAGGGAATACCGACTTTCGACTACGGCAACAATATTCGGCAAGTGGCATTCGATGAGGGTGTTGAGAATGCTTTCGACTTTCCGGGTTTTGTGCCCGCGTATGTACGCCCGCTGTTCTGCCGCGGTATTGGTCCGTTTCGCTGGGCCGCGCTGTCCGGCGACCCCGAAGACATTTACAAAACCGACGCCAAGGTTAAAGAACTGATTCCGGACGACCGTCATTTGCATAACTGGCTCGATGCGGCGCGTGAACGTATTCACTTTCAGGGTCTGCCTGCAAGAATTTGCTGGGTCGGGCTCGGGCAACGTGACCGGCTGGGCCTCGCGTTCAACGAGATGGTACGTAGCGGTGAACTCAAGGCACCGGTCGTCATTGGTCGTGACCATCTCGACAGTGGTTCCGTGGCGAGTCCCAATCGGGAAACGGAATCGATGCTGGACGGCAGCGATGCTGTTTCGGACTGGGCCATGCTGAACGCGCTCCTGAGCACGGCGAGCGGTGCCACCTGGGTGTCGTTGCATCATGGCGGCGGTGTCGGCATGGGCTACTCGCAGCATGCCGGGCTCGTGATTGTCTGCGACGGTAGCGCCGATGCGGACCGCCGAATAGCGCGGGTGCTGTGGAACGATCCGGCGAGCGGCGTCATGCGGCACGCCGATGCCGGCTACCAGGCTGCCATCGATTGCGCCCGCGAAAACGGTCTCAATCTTCCGATGGTCAATACCGGGCGCACGTCATGAAACTGACGATCGACAACCAGCTCGTGACGCTGGCCGACCTGCGCGCTGCCTGGCACGATGGCGTAACCGTTTCGCTCGGCGACGACGCGCGGGCCCGCATCGCGGAGGCGAACGAGTTCATCGATGACGTCGTCGCGCATGGCGATACGGTCTATGGCGTCAACACCGGGTTTGGCCAGATGGCCCAGGTGCGCATCAGTGAAAAGGAGCTTGCGCATTTGCAGGAAAACCTGGTGCGCTCGCATGCCGTCGGCGTTGGTGAAGACCTCGACGACGAGATCGTTCGCCTGATCATGCTCATGAAAGTTGTCGCCCTTGCGGCAGGTTTCTCGGGCGTGCGACTCAAACTGGTCGAAACGCTGTGCGCGCTGATCAACAACGAGATCTACCCGCGCATACCGTCGCGCGGTTCGGTCGGCGCGTCCGGCGATCTCGCACCGCTTGCGCACATGGCCGGCGCCCTGATCGGCATCGGCGAAGTCCGGGTAAAAGGCAATCTCGTGCCGGCCCCTATTGCACTCAAAGCCGCCGGCATTGAGCCGATTACTCTGGCGCCGAAAGAAGGACTGGCGTTGCTGAACGGCACGCAGGTCTCGACGGCGCTGGCGCTGGCCGCGGTTTTTCGCAGCGAGAACGTCTTGTCCGCGTCGCTGATGGCAGGCGCCATGTCGTCCGATGCCATTAAAGGTAGCGATACGCCATTCGACAAGCGAATTCAGAGCGTGCGTGGCCATGGCGGGCAGATAGCTGTCGCGGGAGTGCTGCGCGACCTGATGCAAGGCAGTGATATTCGCAAATCGCATCTCGAATGCGACCGCGTTCAGGACCCGTACTCGATTCGTTGCCAGCCGCAGGTGGTCGGCGCCTGCCTGGATGTCCTGAATCACGTCTGCTGGGTGTTGCGGACGGAGGCGAATGCGGTAACCGACAATCCGCTCGTATTCGTGGAGTCAGGCGCCGTATTGTCGGGTGGAAATTTTCATGCTGAGCCTGTTGCGATGGCAGCCGATTATCTTGCTCTTGCAATCGCCGAGATTGGCGCATTGTCGGAACGCCGTATCGCGCTGCTGATTGATTCACACCTCAGCGGCTTGCCGCCATTTCTTGTCGCCGAGGGCGGACTCAACAGCGGCTTCATGATGGCCCAGGTGACGGCTGCGGCACTGGCCTCCGAGAACAAGGCGCACGCCCATCCGGCGAGCGTGGACAGTATTCCGACATCAGCCAACCAGGAGGATCACGTCAGTATGGCAACGTTTGCGGCGCGACGTTTGCACACGATGCTCGATAACGTGGCGGACATCGTGGCGATTGAATTACTGGCGGCCGCCCAGGGAATTGACTTCCATCATCCGCAAAAGAGTTCGCCCGCGATTGAAAATGTCATCATCGCGCTGCGCAAGATTTCGCCGCGCTATGCCGAGGATCGCTCATTATCGTCCGACATCCGCCGCGTTGCGGCGACGATCGATGACGGCAACTACTGCCAGTACGCCGAGTCGATACTGCCCAGCCTGCGCACATGATTGCTGTCTGCAACAGCTACGAAGGCGAACTGCCGCTGTTGATCAGTGTGCCGCATGACGGTTGCCACGTGCCGAAGGAACTGCAGGCCCGCATGACCAAAGTGGGGCTGACAGTTCCCGATACCGATTGGCACGTTGCCGAGCTGTACGACTTTGCGCGCGAACTCGGCGCCTCGATGCAGGTCGCGAACTATTCGCGCTACGTCGTTGACCTCAATCGCTCGGCATCGGACGATGTCCTGTATCCGGGGCAGCTCGTCACGGGCCTTTGCCCCGAGCAGACCTTTTCAGGTGAGGACATTTACTCAGCGGGCGGTGTCACGGCGCAGGAGAAAGCCGAACGCATCGTGAAGTACTGGCAGCCATATCACGCGCGTATCGATACAGCGCTCGTGGCCATGCGGGCGAAACACGGTTACGCGCTACTCTGGGATGCGCACTCGATTCCGAGTGCCGTGCCGCGCTTGTTCGACGGTGACTTGCCGGAACTCAATATCGGAACAAACGACGGTAGAAGCTGCGCGGCGCCGATTGAAAGGGCTGTCGTCACTGCCGCCAGGGCCAGTGGGTACAGCGTCGCCGTCAACCAGCGCTTCAAGGGCGGCTACATTACCCGCCACTACGGCAGCCCGGACAACGGAGTGCACGCCATTCAGCTGGAGATTGCTCAACGGACCTATATGGATGAGGCGACGACAGTTTTCGATGCGGAAAAAGCGCGGCGCCTGCGGGCAGCGCTCAGCCAATTGCTGCAGGCGCTGCTCGAAGCCGCGCGAGACCGTGCCTAGAGCGCAGGCGATTCAGTAGCGGTTCAGGGACGGGGAAATACGCTGCGCGTGAATTGGGCTATTATTGCCCTCCAATGGTGGACCTGTCGGTCCGAATGCGCATTCACGGGAATCTGAGTAATGATCAAGAAAAGTAAAGTTCTGCGTCCTTTGACGCTGGTTGCGACCCTGTTGTTCGCTACATCGGTTCTGGCCGCGTCGGCCGACAAGATCAATCGCGAGTCCAACAAGGCACTGCAGGTCTTCAAGGAAGAAATCAGCGGCTCTGATGTATTCCTGAACCAGGCGGCCGGCTACCTGGTGTTCCCGCGCGTCATAAAAGTCGGCGTGGGAGTCGGTGCGGAGACGGGCGAAGGCGTGCTGCGCGTTGGCGGCTCCACGGTGGCGTACTATCGCACCACCAGCGGATCGATCGGCTTTCAGCTTGGAGCGCAGGCGAAGTCGATTGTCATTGTATTCATGACGCGAGAGTCACTGGACAAGTTTCGTAACTCGAGCGGCTGGAAAGTCGGCGTCGACGGCTCGGTAGCACTGATCGACCTGGGTGCCGGCAAGACCATAGACACCGACAACATCAAGGACCCGGTCGTCGGTTTCATTTTTGGCTCCAAAGGCCTGATGTACAACCTGACACTTGAAGGCTCGAAGTTTACGAAACTCGACAAGTCCTGATCATTTGGGCGAAGAACCGAAACCTGAAGAAAACCCGAATCGCTCGATCAGCCAGCTGATTGGTGACGGCGCGCGCGACTTACCCGAGAGATCGCACGGCTGGTTTCGGAACTGGTTTCGCAAGGTCTGGAAAGTGCGGGGCGGCGGGCTTTATGCTTTGGGCTTTGCCGTGTCCTTCGTTATTTTTGAGGCGGGCTCGCTGGGCGATGACATCATGGGCGTCGGCAGCCTGTTTAACGGCCAGGCTGTCAATTTCGTCATCCAGTTCTTTATCGACTCGTTCACGAATACGATCAAAGCCTTCATGTGGCCCTTATATGTTGTGCAAACGGCGCCCCCATGGGGAGCGATTGGCCTTGGCCTTGCCTACGTAGGTTTCAGCAAATTTCTGAAACCGCCGATCGACCGCTGGCTGTTTCCCGACGATTGATGTGGCTCGCTGCATTCTCGCTGGTTGTGGACTTTCTTACGCACCAGCCGGTGTGACATCCATAGGCGTCAGGTGAATATTGCCGGTCTGCGTGTGCAGAATCAGGGTTTTCGTGGGCTCGTCATACTCAGCCGAGCTTATTGACCACTCCTCACGTGATGCTTGTCCATTCGGAACCGAGCTTAACTTGATATAGGTTCTGCCCTGTTCGTGGACCGCAAACACGTGCTGCGTATGTCGCAACGTGTCATCGTAATAACGCAGGACGTACAAGCCGGGTGATCCGCCAGCAAGCGCGCCGGCAAGTCGCTGAAGCCGTGCCGGCGCATCACCGAAGCGATCAAACGGTACGGACAGATCAATTATCGTCAGGCCTGTCTCGCTGGCAATCGCCTGTAACGATTCCTCGACAGGGTCCGTCGCCTGGCGCGTCACGGCTGGTGCATCGCCGGTAGATCGCCCGCAGGCCCCGCTAGCGCTGATTGCCCCCAGTACAAGCATGCAAATAAAAGGCTTCACTCCAATCTCCGCTATGAGCGCAGCCGACGGCGGTCACTCAATTCTGCAAGAGGCCCTGGACAACGGCACCTTCTTTCTGTGCCAACATGGGCTATATTGTTTCGGGCCGCAAGCTGCAGACCAATTGGACACTCACTCCGGGGTATAAAGCCCGGGCCTTGGCCGCGTATGGACGACAGGACGTAGCGATGAAACCCAGCCTGACAACGTTGATGATCTGCGTAGCCGCGCTTGCGACCGCGCAGGCGCAAACAACTGACACTGCCGACGGGGCTGAACGATCTCAGGCATATGATGAACAGAGCGCTCGGTCCCTGGAGTCCGAGCGGGAAAGATTGGGGAATCAGCGGATTCGGACTGAAACGGAAATAAGGGCGCGCGCGGAACAGCGCCGTCTCGAGGAGGCGGAACTGGCAAGGCTGCGAGCGCAGGAAGATGCGCTGAATAGCGAAGAGGCCATCGCTCCCCGTTCAGAACACAAGCCGACCGAAGCTGGCAGCAAGGCTGATCTGTCACGAACGCTCGAGCAACTGCGGTCGTTGGGCGAGCTGAAAGACGATGGATACATCACCGACGAAGAATTCCAGAAGATCAAAAAGAAGATCCTGGACAGTCAGATTTAGCACGCTGTTTAATCATCACCTACCGAGAGGAGCTCGCGATACAGGGTGACAGCCCGGCACCGCGGCTAGTGACGCAATGTTGACTGTTGTTGCACTGGCCAAAACTTTGCCTACAGTGCTGCGAGCTCTTTGGCGGAATGATTGGAGATGCCCAGTGATTCCGGCGTTCGTAACGCTTCGGCCCTGTAGTCGCGTGCCATCACTATCGAGGCAACCTCAATAACGGCGTCCATGCCGGGCGTCGCCACACCAATCTGCCTGCCGAGCTTCGACATGAACACCAGACCGTAGCCCACGTCTTCGTTAAGGTAGCGATGATCGAGCTGCGGCTGCGCACCTATGCCCAGAAACCCGGGCGCCTTGCGGTAGCCCGAGCCATAGTTGGCTTCCAGCATGTAGCCCTGGCGTTTGCCGATCTCCGGGTCGGGGAGAATAGCAATGCCCAGCGCCCTGCCGATGGCGATGCGCTCCTTGTCGAGGGCTTCGATGAGGCGGCCGACCGAATCGCTCACACCTTCTTCATAGAACAGGAAATCGCCACCGGTCATTTCTACGCGGGCGGCGTTGCTCAAAGTTACGGCCGGATGAATGATCGGGTTTGCGTTCTGCAGGCTTGTCTGCAGAACGCTGTCCGCTGGCTCCATGCTGGGATAAACGTCAGCGATGAGCGCCAGAATGTCACCTGTATGCGTACCCGGCAGCGCCGCCAGCAGGTTGCCTGCCTTGAGTTTCAGAAACACGCGGATTTTGCCTGGCTCCGTCAGCCGTACGGCATAGTGTAATGTGGAGGTCTCTGCGACACGGATCGATTCATCGTCCAGGGTGAGCCCGGCAGCACGTTTGAAAGCCAGTGCGCCGCCGCAGGAACTCGGGGTGACGACTACCGTTTGACCGGCACTCAGTTTGCCGGCCACGGCTTTGCCGAATGGCTCGGTGCTGTAGGACGGGCCGACAACGTAGATCAGCCTGGCGTCCCGCAAGGCTTCGTCAATGTCATGACCTGAATAGGCAATCGGTCCGAACCCTGCGATATCGCCCTCCGCTTTGATTCCTCCTTGCTTTGCGATCGTCGCGATGTTGTCGGGAAATTGCTCGAAATCGAACACGCGAACGTCGTGTCCGTGCGACGCGCAATCGAATGCCACGGCAGTGCCGCCAGCGCCTGCGCCTAGTACAGTGATATGCATGATTGCCTCAACATTAAGGGCACGCGGTTTTTTTACCGCGTGCCCTTCATTCACGTGAAAACATCCCAGCGTCCGACGTGCTGGGCTTTTGTCTAAGCTCTACGGGCCGTTTTCTTGCGTGCTGGAGCTTTTTTCCGCGCTGCTTTCTTACGCGCCGGTGCTTTTTTTCTGGCCGTCTTGCGACGCGCCGGTGCTTTCTTCCTGGTGGCCTTGCGACGCGCCGGCGCCTTTTTCCGGGCCGCCTTCTTCTTGGTCACCTTTTTCTTCGCTGCTTTCTTCCTCGTGGCCTTCTTCTTGCCTGCCTTTTTCTTCCTGGCCTTTTTCTTCGCCTTGGGTTTGCCACCAAGCTGCCGGCGGATCTTTTCCATCGCCTTGTCGACATGCAGCGCATGCGAGAGGTGATCTCGAGCACTGGCCAGGTCGCTCATTACAGGCGCAAGATCTTTGCGCAGCTGAGCTGCGTCGCCGCGCGCGCCGTCGAGCATTTTTTCGAGCTTGCGAATCTGTTTTTTAAGCTCCCGTTTTGCTTTGGTTGCAGTCGTGTTTGCCAGCCGCTCGGTCTTCTTCTGGAGTTGGGTCCGGGCTCGCTTGGCGCGCGTGTTGGCGCGAGTAATTTCCTTGCGTAAAGCCTTGCGCTGCCTGTCGAGTTCCCTGGTGGCTCGCTTGGCCGACGTCAGGAATTGTTTCTTGGTCTGCTGCAGGTTTTTTTCAAGTTCGCTCAATTCTTTGCTCACGGTCGTGACTCCCCTTTGAAAAATGTTTCAGGCCGAACAATAGCAGGGATTTAGCCTTAGTTGTGTAAACAAAAGCCGCTGTCAGTCGACAGATTTTCCGAGGAACCGGTGCACGACAGCGAGGGCTATCGCAGCGGTCGGTAGCAGCAGGAACCACGGCAGCCCGAACCCGGCCGGTAAAACGCCAATAAGAAGTGCTGCGACGCCACCCATGAACGCGTACGGCAGCTGCGTACGCACGTGATCCATGTGGTCGCAGCCCGTGGCTATCGAGGACAGCACCGTTGTGTCGGAGATGGGCGAGCAATGATCGGCCCAGACGGCGCCGGTGAGAACGCAGGCGATGCAGGAATACAGGATGTGCATGTGTTCGGCATCGGCGATTCCGTTCGCCTGCAAGACTGCCCAGCAGAGCGGGATGACCAGGGGCATGAGAATGGCCATGACGCCCCAGCTCGAACCCGAGGCAAACGCCGTGGCGCCTGCGAGCAGGAAAATAACGGCCGGCAGGGTGTATGGCGACACCGAATCGCCCAATACGGTGATGAGGTAGGGCGCGGTCTGCAAAATGCCGGCAACGTCGGCGATAGCCCACGCCAGTATCAGCAGGACCAGGCCGGTCATCATGAAACGGGCGCCGGCCAGCCATGCGTCTATGGTTTCGTCCAGCGTCAACAAGCGCTGACCCAGCGATAACACGGCGGCCATGAAGCTGCCGAGTAGCGATGCCCAGATCAACACCGAGTAGGCGTTCGCGCTACCGATAATGTCGGTGACAGATTCGCCTTCGCCGCTGATGAACAGGCCGATGATCACGGTCGAGACCATTGTCACGATCGGCAAAACAGCGTTGATCGCCCGGCACGGGATTATGTCCTTGTGATAGAACTCGTCACCCGACTTATCCGTGCTTTTTGTCGACGACTTGCGCAGCACCTCGCCGCTGTGGCGGGCGCGCATCTCGGCCTTGTACATCGGGCCAAAATCCTTGCCCGTATACACAACGAGGAAGACGAAGAAGATCGCAAGGAACGGGTAAAAACTGTAGGGGATGGAGTTCAGGAACAACAGGTAAGGTGTTTGATCGATGCCGTCGAGTTGCTTGATGGCAGAGTCGATCAATCCAACCTGGAAACCGATCCAGGTCGTAATGACGGCGATCGTCGAAACCGGTGCGGCCGTCGAGTCGACGAGATACGCCAGTTTTTCACGCGAGATTTGCAGTTTGTCGCTCATGGGACGCGTTGCATTGCCGACAATCATCGTATTGGCGTAATCGTCGAAAAAGATAGCTAATCCGAGCGTCGCAACCACGCCTTGACCGCGCCGCGGGCTGCTCGCGAACGGCATGATGCGATCGACGATGCCGACCATGCCGCCGTTGCGCGAAATCACGCCCACCATTCCGCCTATCAGGAAAGTGAATATCATGATGGCCATGTGATCCGGGTTGACGGCCGTGTCGAGGATGTAGATCGTGCCGGTTTCGAAAAAGCCGCGGAAGGCACCGGACAGGGTCATGCCATTGATTGCCCATGCGCCGACCACCAGGCCGATAAACAGGGCGGGTATCACCGAGCGCAGCAGGAAGGCCAGCAGAATCGCGACGAGCGGCGGCAGTATCGACACGGCCGCCGGAATTACGGGGACCTCTTTTTCAAGGACCGTCTTGCCGTTCCGCAAAACTTCGATGTGCGTGGTGCCGGTCTCTGTGACCTTGATGCCGGTGGCCGCAAGGCCTGTTCCCGTGCCCCTAGCGATTGTCTTGCCATTGAGCAGCAGGTCGATGCGACTGCCGGTTGCAAGCCCATCGATCCTGATGTCGAAACCGACGTTCGTCAGCAGCACTTTGGGGGCGTCAATGCCTGCTTCCGCGGCGAACGCCGGGGAAACCGGAAAAAGGAGTGGCAGGCACGCTAGGATGCCCGCGAAGCTTAGGGTCGTTAGGCGGTTCAGAGTCTTCCCCTTGTTATTCTTCTGTCAGAGTTAGTGGCGCCCGCTGCAGATCATATCAGGTCGTTTCGACAATCTTCCCCTGCTGCTGTGCGCGCGCGGCAAATTCTTCCTGCCAGCCGGAGCGATGTGATGCCGGTGCAATCTGGACTGCCGTGACCTTGTACTCGGGGCAATTGGTTGCCCAGTCGCTGTATTCCGTCGTCACAACGTTGGCGCCGGTTTCCGGATTGTGGAACGTGGTGTACACGACGCCTGGCTTTACGCGCGTCGTTATCTTGGCGCGCAAGGTGATGTCACCCTTGCGGCTCGCGAGTGCGACCAGTTTCCCGTCTTCGATGCCCCGCATTTCGGCGTCACTCGGATGAATTTCGAGGAGGTCCTCGTCGTACCAAACGTTGTTCGCCGTGCGCCGAGTTTGGGCGCCGACATTGTATTGCGACAGGATTCGCCCGGTGGTAAGCAGTAGCGGGAACCTGCGACTGGTGCGTTCTTCTGTCGGCACGTAGTCGGTTTCTACGAACAAACCCTTGCCGCGCACGAAATGATCGATGTGCATGATTGGCGTGCCCATCGGCGCATCGGCGTTGCAGGGCCATTGCACGCTGCCGACTTCATCGAGGAACCGGAAGCTGACGTTTGTGAAAGTCGGCGTGAGTTCAGCGATCTCATCCATAATCTGCGCCGCATTGTCGTAGTGCATCGGGTAGCCCATCGCGCATGCAAGTTCCTGCGTGATCAGCCACTCGTCTTTCCCTTGCTGCGGCTGCATCACCGGGCGCACTCGGTTGATGCGCCGCTCGGCGTTGATGAACGTACCGTCTTTTTCGAGGAACGACGTGCCGGGCAGGAATACGTGCGCGAACTTCGCCGTCTCGTTCAGGAACAGATCCTGCACGACAATGCACTCCATGCTGCCCAGTGCGGCTTCGACATGGTGCGTGTCCGGATCCGACTGGGCGAGATCTTCGCCCTGGATGTACATGCCTTTAAATTGGCCGGCGCACGCAGCGTCGAACATGTTCGGGATGCGGAAGCCCGGCTCAGGATCGATCCTGACGCCCCAGTGCTTCTCGAACTGGTTGCGCACTCCGTCGTCCGCGACGGGTCTGTAGCCTGCAAGCTCGTGTGGGAATGAACCCATGTCACACGAGCCTTGCACGTTGTTCTGGCCGCGCAGCGGGTTCACGCCGACGCCGGCGCGACCGAGGTTGCCCGTGGCCATCGCGAGGTTCGCCATGCCCATGACCATGGTCGAACCCTGGCTGTGCTCGGTAACCCCCAGGCCGTAGTAAATCGCTCCGTTCCTGGCGCTGCCGTACAGGCGCGCTGCGGCCCGGATCGTTTCAGCATCGACGCCGGAGCTTTTCGCCACTTCTTCGGGCGAATTTTCGGGCTTGAGGATCATGGTCTTCCATGACTCGAACGAGTCGATGTCGCAACGTTCGCGTACATACTCGTCGTCGACCAGCCCTTCCGCAACGATGACGTGCGCAAGTGCGTTTATGATCGGTACGTTGGTGCCTGGCAGCAGGGGCAGGTGAAAGCTCGCTTCGATATGCGGCGAACGAACGAGGCCAATCTCGCGCGGATCGACGACGATGAGTTTTGCGCCCTGGCGCAGTCGCCGTTTCATTTGCGAGGCGAATACCGGATGAGCAACCGTCGGGTTGGCGCCAATGACCATGATGACATCCGCGTCCATGACGCTGTCGAATGGCTGTGTGCCAGCCGAAGTGCCAAGCGTCGTTTTCAGACCGTAGCCGGTCGGCGAGTGGCAGACACGCGCGCAGGTATCGACATTGTTATTACCGAATGCCGCGCGAACGAGCTTTTGTACGACGAAGACTTCTTCGTTGGTGCAGCGCGATGATGTGATTCCGCCGATGGACTTTTGTCCGTGCTCTTTCTGAATTTCCTTGAAGCGCCGCGCGGCGTAACAGATTGCTTCCTCCCAACTCACTTCACGCCACGGGTCACTCGTGTTTTCGCGAATCAGCGGGTGCATCACGCGATCGCGATGAGACGCGTATCCCCAGGCGAAGCGGCCTTTGACGCAGCTGTGACCGTGATTGGCCTGGCCATCCTTGTAGGGTGTCATGCGAACGACCTGGTCGCCCTTCATCTCGACCTGGAAGGAGCAGCCGACGCCGCAGTAGGCACAGGTCGTGATGACCTTGTGGTCCGGCATGCCATGATCGACGATGCTTTTCTCCATGAGCGTCGCGGTCGGACAGGCCTGTACACAGGCGCCACATGACACACACTCGGAATCGAGAAAACTCTCGCTCATGCCGGCGGACACTTTCGACTTGAATCCGCGGCCTTCGATCGTCAGCGCGAACGTACCCTGGACTTCATCACAGGCGCGCACGCAGCGTGAGCAGACGATGCACTTGCTGGCATCGAACTGGAAATACGGATTGCTGGCATCGACGCCTGCATCGAGATGATTCTCACCATCGAAGCCGTAGCGCACGTCGCGCAAGCCCACGGCGCCGGCCATGTCCTGTAATTCGCAGTCGCCGTTCGCCGAACACGTCAGGCAGTCCAGCGGGTGGTCGGAAATATACAGCTCCATGACGTTGCGACGCATCTTCGCCAGTGCGTCTGTTTGCGTGCGGATCTTCATGCCGTTTTCGGCCGGCGTCGTGCACGAGGCCGGATAGCCCTTGCGGCCCTCAATCTCGACGAGGCAGAGCCGGCAGGATCCGAAGGGCTTGACGCTGTCGGTCGCACAGAGCTTTGGAATGTCGACGCCCGACTCGCGGGCCGCGCGCAGGATGCTGCTGCCCGCCCTGACCGTTGCCGGCAGGCCATCAATCTCGATAGTCACGGTCTCGAGACCGCTGCTCGCCGGTGTGCCCAGGTCAATTTGTCGGGTCTTGTTCATGGCTTGTCTCCGGAAGACGCGAAGTCCTCGGCGAAGTGCTGCAACACGCTTCTGACCGGGTAGGGCGTCATTCCCCCCATTGCGCAAAGGGAGGCGCCCTCCATGGTGTCACATAGTTCGACCAGTAAATCGTAGTTTTCTTCGCGGTTTTCGCCCGCGATCATGCGATCGATCACTTCTACGCCGCGTGTGGACCCTATTCTACAGGGTGTGCACTTGCCGCAGGACTCAATTGCACAAAACTCCATGGCAAATCGCGCCTGTTGTGCCATATCTACGGTGTCATCGAATACCACGATGCCGCCGTGCCCGATCATCGCGCCGATCTCGATAAACGCCTCGTAGTCGAGCGGCATATCGAGTTGGGCGGCGGTCAGGTAAGCACCCAGCGGACCCCCGACCTGCACGGCTTTGACGGGCCGGCCGCTCGCCGTACCGCCGCCCCAGTCCTCGATCAGTTCGCGCAAAGGCAGGCCAAATGATTTCTCGACCAGGCCACCGCGTTTTATGTTGCCGGCCAGCTGGAACGCGAGCGTGCCTTTGGAGCGATTCACGCCCATCCGCGCGTAGCGCTCGGCGCCGAGATTCACGATGTTCGGAACTGAGCCAAGCGTCACGACGTTGTTCACGGCCGTCGGTTTGCCGAACAGCCCCTCGTGCGCGGGCAACGGCGGTTTGTAGCGAACGATGCCTTTCTTGCCTTCGAGACTTTCGAGCATCGCCGTCTCCTCACCGCAGACGTATGAGCCCGCGCCGAGATGCAGCTCGATATCGAAGTCAAAACCGCTGTCCTGGATATTCGTGCCAAGCCAGCCAGTATCCCGGGCAACGTCGAGCGCACGCGAGAGTATCGAATGCGTCAGTGGATATTCGGAACGCAGGTAGATATAGCCCTTGCTTGCGCCGACCGCGAAGCCGGCAATGGCCATACTTTCGATAAGGCCAAGCGGATCGCCCTCCATGAGCATGCGGTCGGAGAACGTACCGCTGTCGCCTTCGTCGGCGTTACACGCGATGTATTTCTGATCGGCTGCGGTTGCGGCGACCGTGCGCCACTTGATGCCGGTCGGAAAACCGGCGCCGCCGCGGCCGCGCAATCCGGAATCGCTCACGGCATCAAGAACGGCATCGGCACCGTCGCCAAAAGCCTTCTCCAGGGCCGAGAAACCCTTGTGCGCGCGGAAGTCGTCCAATGAAAGCGGATCGATCAGTCCGCAGCGCCAGAAAGTCCAGCGATCCTGCCGAGCCAGGTAATCGATTTCCATGACCGGACCGAGGCGGCGCGGGTGTTCACCCCCGTCGACAAGGCCTGCTGCAAATATCCCGGGCACGTCGGATGCGCTTACGCTGCCGTATGCAATGCGGGTGCCGTCGACCTCGACTTCAACCAGCGGCTCGAGCCACGTCGCGCCCCGGGAGCCGTTGCGAATCAGTTCGATGCTGGTGCCCGTGCGCTTCGCTTCACGAGCAATGCCGAGTGCAACGTCGTCGGCGCCCACCGAAATCGAGGAGGTTTCGCGCGGCACATATATTTTGCTGCGCGGCTTCATCGGCTGTCCTTCATTGCACCAACGAGTTCGTCGAAGCGAGCCGGGTTGACGCGTCCATGGGTCTTGCCGTCGATCATTACGGCGGGTGCACAGGCGCAGTTGCCAAGGCAGTACACCGGTTCGAGCGTAACGTCGTCGTTCGTTTCATGCAGATTTGCGCCCAGTGCCTTTCGCGCGTGCTTCGTTAGTGCACGACTACCCATTGCCTGGCAGGCCTCGGCCTGGCAAACCTTCACAATATGATTGCCCGGTGGTTCGGTTCGGAAGTCATGGTAGTAGGTAACCACGCCGAAAACGTCGGCGCGCGAGAGGTTCACCTCGTCGGCAAGTTGCCGGATTGTCTCTTCCGGAACCCAGCCATAGCGCATGACGATCGCCTGCAGTATTTGCACGAGCATGTCGGCCCTTGTGCCGAAATGCCTGACGATCTCACTCGTGGTTTCCTTGTCGATGCGTCGTGTCGCCATCAGACTATCCGTTCCTCTGCCGCATAAATGTTGAAGTTGTCGCCACGCAGGAAACCGACCAGCGTCAGGTTGAACTCGCGGGCGAGATCGACGGCAAGGCTTGACGGCGCGCTGACCGCCGCCAGGATCGGCATTCCCGCGATAAGCGCTTTTTGCATGAGCTCGAAGCTGGCCCTTCCGGAGACCATCAGGCCGAGATCATTCGCAGGCAGCAGGCTGCGTGATAATAACGTGCCTACCACTTTGTCGACAGCGTTGTGGCGTCCAACGTCCTCGTGAGTCACGAGCAGTTCGCCGTCCGAATTGAATGCTGCAGCAGCATGCAGGCCTCCCGTTTCGTCGAATGTCTCCTGCGCCGCTCGCAGCTTGTCGGGTAGAGCTGTCAGCATCGACCTGCCGAATCGCGTGTCGTCGAACGGCCGCTTGCTGGCACCCGAACTACGCAGCGCGTCGAGCGATGTTTTACCGCACACGCCGCAGCTCGAGGTCGTATAGAAGTGCCTCCGCAGGCGATCGAGATCGACGTCTATACCGGACTCCAGTTCGACACGGATGACATTGTGATTGCCGCTGTCCGGCGCAGGGGGTCCACACGGTTTTACGAGCGCGATATCGGCGGCGTCGCGGATGATGGACTCGGTGAACAAAAAGCCTGTGGCGAGCTCGGCGTCATGTCCGGGTGTGCGCATCGTGATCGAGATGCTGCTTTCGCTTCTGCCAGCCCTGGTCTCGTAACCGAGGCGGATTTCCAGGGGCTCCTCGACCGCGACCCGATCTTCCCGCGAACGACGCGTCGCGCCGCGGACTTCGTTGATGGTAACGGGAAGACTGTTGCCTGGCATTCGCTGCTGTTGCGGGGGACAATGAGAAGGCAGTATATCGTAGCGCCGGGGCCTGCAGGTCGTAATGAGAATCGTTCTCAAAACTCGATCAAAATCATGCACCTGTCCCATTTTGCGGCGGTTCAGGTATATGCAATAAAATGCGCGCCGATGCATCAATCTGGTTTAGACTATTTCCAGCCCGGGGCACCGGCGCAAAATCGCATTTAAGGAGACTCCCTTGAGCAAGATCGCACGTCGTAAGTTCATCCAGCTGTCAGCCGTAGCCGCTGCCGGCTGTTTTGTAGCACCCGCTCGCCAGGCACAGGCCGGCGATTTGCCGCAGCTGTCGGCAGACGACCCGATGGCAGTTGCCATGAAATACACTCATGACGCATCGTCGGTCGACCCGAAAACCCGAAATAATCCGGCCGCCGTGCAGAACTGCGCCAACTGCGCTCTCATACAGGGCAATGACGGCGACGCCTGGCGTCCCTGCCAGATTTTCCCGGGCAAGGCGGTTGCGGCCGCAGGGTGGTGTTCGGTTTGGGCTCCCAAAGCCTGACAATATGTTTACAATACGCCCAGAGACGCCGGCTCTTTAGCCGGCGTTTTTGGGAGAACTATCTTGTTTGAAACACTTGAACCTGCACCCGCCGACGCCATTCTCGGCCTGATTGCCGAGCACGCGAACGATCCTCGTCCGCAGAAGATCGATCTGGGCGTCGGTGTATTTCGGACGGCCGAGGGCGAGACGCCCGTGCTCGACGTCGTGAAGATAGCCGAGCAGCGACTCGTGGATACGCAGAGCAGCAAGGCCTACATCGGAACCGCGGGTGATCCTTCCTTTAATGCGGCGATGCAGGCGCTCACGTTTGCTGATTCCGTCGACGTGGATCGCCTGCTGACGATTCAGGCGCCGGGCGGCTCGGGCTCACTGCGGGTTGCCGCGAGCCTGATTCTGCGCGCGCGTCCTGATGCGACCGTCTGGGTCAGTGACCCGACCTGGGCCAATCATATTCCACTCCTGGGCGGCGCCGGGCTTACGCTCAAACCATACCCGTACTACGACACCGAAAGACACGTGATTCGCATCGACGAGATGCTCGACACCCTGCGCCAGGTGCCGGCAGGCGACCTTGTGCTGCTACACGCCTGCTGCCACAACCCGTCGGGCCTTGATCCTTCCGAAGACGAATGGCGCGCTATTGCCAACGTCATCGTCGAGCGTGAGCTCGTGCCGTTTATCGATATGGCCTACCAGGGATTTTCCGAGAGCCTCAACGCCGATGCATTTGCGGTTCGACACATGGCCGGTCTTGTGCCGGAAATGATCGTATCGAACTCCTGTTCGAAAAATTTCGGCCTGTATCGCGATCGCGTTGGCACGCTGTCAATACTCTCGGCCGACGCAACGTCGCGAGACACGGTATACAGCCAGGTCAACAACGTTGTCAGGACCATCTACTCGGTGCCGCCCGATCACGGCGCCGTGGTCGTCGCAACCATCCTCAATGACGCAGAGCTGAAAGCCGCGTGGCGCGTCGAGCTTGCAACGATGCGGGCCCGACTGCGGGAAATGCGCGTGTTGTTGAATGATGCGCTCGAGGCCAGGGCACCGCAGCATGATTTCTCCCACCTGGTGCGTGCCGTCGGCATGTTCTGCTTCCTCGGCGTAACGCCCGACCAGGTCGCGCGTCTGAAAAAAGACTATGGCGTCTATATGGTCGATTCCAGCCGCATTAATACGGCCGGCATCACCGCGCATAACGTGAACTACCTGGCCGATGCCATCGCCGCCGTGCTCTGATCAGGCTTCCAGATGAGTTGACTGCCGACGCCGATCTGCAGGCGTCGCGCAACTCCGGCGTTGAGTTCGAGCACAAATTGGACGGGTTCAATTGCAGCCAGCGAGCGCAGCGACAGCGGCTGCGCGTCATGTATCACAGACGAAATCGTGCCGTCGCCGCGGGCAAACACGATGTCCAGCGATATGTAGGTGTTCTTCATCCACATCGAGTGCATGCCGGCTTTATCGTAGACGAATAACATGCCAGTGCTTTCGGGCAGACTCCGGACAAACATCAGGCCGCGGCGCTGCTGCTCCGGGGTGGTCGCAAGATACACGTCAAAAACGTGACGGGAACCGTCATTGGCGACGATCACGAGCTCGTCGAGTTCGAATATCGATTCGAGGCTCGAGGCGCCGGATGTCTTGGGCGTGGGCTGCGGGCTGCAGGCCGCTACGGCTGCAAGAGTTGCTGCGGCCAGCATCGATAGCAGGAGTGTCCGAATCAAGTTGCGCTCCAGTCGACGATGCCGCTGAACTCGAGTTCCGGTATCGAGATGGCGGCGTCGCCATTGATCTCACCGAGCGGCGCAACGCAATAAAGCGTGCCGCTGATGGCGTAGCGGTCGCCGCCGTCTTCGACAAGATCCTGGCTGGCGATATCCGACCAGCAGGCTTCAAGCGTCGGCGTACTGAAAAACCGGCCGCTGCCTTCAACGCTCAATGTGACCACGGTCGGCGACTCGGCCACCGTGCTGCCGCGCTGTAGCTCTGGCAAGGCCAGCAGGATCGCAAGCTTGTTGTCGGCGACATAGCCCGAAAAGCGCAGGCGAATACCTTTGTCCTCGGGTCGCAGCATGCTTTCGCAGGTCAGCTCGCCGGCGGACCAGCTGATTTGTCGCGCGATACTGCCGTACAGCTGCGTCACGAGCCGGCCATCGCTGCCGCAGCTCGGCGCGGCCACGATTTCCTCTTGCTTCAGCCCGGTGTCTGGCGGGGATGCCTGCTCGCAGGCCCCGAAGAGCGCCAGTAGGGGCAGTGCTGCCCAAGGCCTGTTCTTCGTCGGCGGCAATTTTCTGTCGATTCGGTGCAATGGATTGGCTTGCCTATGGTCGGAATCAAGGTCAATAGTACTCAAGTGAATACAAATATGAGCAAAAAAACACGGCGACAAGTTGGCGTGCACGTGCATCCTATCTAGAATGGCACGCCGCAGAATGGCATGCCGGATTCACCTTTGGAGGATTACATGAGCGTCGCGGAACAGTTTCAGAAACTCGAAGCACACGCGAGCGGGCTGATTATCGGCCAGGCTCACCTGATCAACAGGATGTTGATTGCGTTGCTGTGCGACGGCCACCTGCTCGTGGAAGGTGCTCCGGGCCTCGCCAAGACCCGCGCGATCAAGGTACTCGCCGACAGCATTGAAGGCGATTTTCATCGCCTGCAGTTCACGCCCGACCTGCTGCCGGCCGATCTCACCGGTACCGATATCTATCGCCCGCAGGAGGGCACCTTCGAGTTCCGTAAGGGTCCGCTATTTCATAATCTGATTCTCGCAGACGAGATCAATCGCGCGCCTGCAAAAGTACAGTCGGCGTTGCTCGAGGCGATGGAGGAACGACAGATCTCGGTGGGCGACAAAAGCTACCCGCTGGAAAGCCTGTTCATGGTAATGGCCACGCAGAACCCGATCGAACAGGAAGGTACCTACCCGCTTCCCGAGGCACAGCTCGACCGCTTCCTGCTGCACGTCGAGGTGGGTTACCCGAGCGTCGCCGACGAACGTCGCATTCTCGTGTTGAATCGAAACGAAGCAAAGCAGGACCGGCGCGACATGTTCCAGCCGCCCGAGTTGCTGTCGATGGAATCGATCATGCAGGCCCGGCAGGACATTTTGAACCTGCATCTTGCGCCCGAGCTCGAGGAATACATCGTCAACGTCGTGGTCGCAACGAGAAACCCGGGCGCGGTTGACCGGGCACTGGAAGGCCAGGTGCAATACGGCGCAAGCCCGCGTGCCTGCATGGGTATCGATCGCGGCGCGCGCGCGCATGCATGGCTGGCTGGCCGGGATTTTGTGGGCCCGGAAGACATCCAGGCGATAGCACCGGATGTCCTGCGTCACAGGCTCGTCTTGAGTTTCGAAGCGGAAGCGGACGGCGTCGACGCGGATTCAGTGATCAAGGGCGTTCTGGACGGTGTCGGAGTGCCCTAGTGCCTCGGCTCGACCACATTCCCGCGGACGCATCGCCGGTCAGTGTCAGCCAGGCCGACCTGATTCGTCTCAGTGGCCCGGCCAGAGCCATCGCGCTCGACGTGCTGCGCGTTAATTCCTTGCAAACGGGCGCCTATGTGTCGCATTTTCGCGGGCGCGGTATGGAGTTCGACGAATCGCGCCCATATCAGCCCGGGGACGATCCTCGCAGTATTGACTGGCGCGTAACCGCGCGCAGCGCGACGGCTTATACGAAGTTGTTTCGCGAGGAGCGTGAACGACCCGTCCTCTTGGTCGTCGATCTTCGCTCGACGATGCATTTCGCAACGCAAGGCTGCTTCAAATCCGTTAATGCGAGCCGGGCTGCAGCGCTGCTCGCGTGGGCTGCACATCATCGCGGCGATCGCCTCGGCGGCTTGATTTTTGGTGACACGACGCACCGCGAGCTCAAGCCGCGGCTGGGCCGAACGGCCGCGTTACGTTTCGTTCACGAACTCGTCAGTCACCGCGACTGGGAGCATAACGACAATGCTGCGCCCGAAAATGCAGAACTGCTGACGCAGGCCATGTCCTCGCTGCGACGGGTTGCGCGGCCGGGCAGCCTGGTTGTCGTGATCAGTGACTTCACGGGATTCGGGCGCGGCGCACAGTCCTATCTGTCCAGCGTGGCGCGCCACAATGAGGTGCTTGTCGTGTTCATGAATGATCCGCTGGAGAGAGATTTACCGCCGCCAGGGCGTTATCGCCTCGTATCCGTTGACGACGAAATTGAAATCGATACCCATGCAGTGGCCGCGCGGCGCGATTATCACAATGCATTCGAACAGCGTCGCCACGAACTCGAGGCGTTTTGCCAGCGCTACGGCATACACCTTTTGCCAATGTCGACCGACGACGACCCCGTCCGTGCTTTGCAATCGGCGCTGAGGCGGGGAGCGCGCTGAACATGGAAAACTCACAGTTGCCGCTTCGAGACCTGCACCTGCCGGATCCCATCGGCTGGTGGCCGCTGGCGCCCGGCTGGTGGTTCGTCTTGTCTATAGCTGCGACAGCCGCCGGCTACCTGGCCTGGCGCGCCTACAAGCGATGGCAGCACAATGCGTCGCGCCGTTTCGCACTGCGCGAACTTGCGCGTTACGAAGCGGAATATGCCGAACATCGGAACCCGGTAACGCTGGCCAGGCAGCTGTCAGGGCTGTTGCGTCGCGGCATGCTGGCGTACGCACCCAGAGAGGAGGTGGCCGGGCTTACCGGTGAGGCGTGGCTGCAATGGCTGGATCGGGGCATGCCATTGCCCTACTTCCACACGGAAGGCGGCAAGAGCCTGCTGCAGTTGCCGTACCGCAATCCCGCCGGTGATCTTCCGAACGTCGATGTCGATGCACTGCTGTCCGCTGTGCGCATGCGTTTGAGCGTGCCGCTGCGAGGAGCCGCCTGATGTGGTCGCTGGCGTGGCCCTGGGCTTTGCTGCTGCTGCCACTGCCGTGGATTGCGCGCGTGCTGCTGCCGGAAGCGCGCGGCCTGTCGCAGGCCGGACTGCGCGTTCCTACGCTCGCGAGTTTTGCGACGCTCAGGAATCGGTCGGCCACAGAGCAGCTGTTCAACTGGCGCGTCTGGGTGGCCGTGCTCGCCTGGCTATTGCTCGTGCTCGCGGCGGCTCGCCCGGAACGCATCGGCGACGAACTCGACGTGCCTGTCTCGGGACGCAACCTGATGCTCGCCGTCGACCTTTCGGGCAGCATGGATCAAAAGGATTTCGAACTCGGTAACCGCCGCGTCGATCGCCTCACCGCGACAAAGGCGGTTGCCAGCGACTTTATCGAGCGACGCGAGGGGGACCGTATAGGACTGATCCTGTTCGGCGAACGCGCGTACCTGCAGGTGCCGCTGACGCTGGACCGCAAGACCGTCAACGTTCTGCTGATGGAAGCGTTCATCGGGCTCGCGGGCGAGAAAACAGCGATCGGCGATGCGATCACGCTGGCTGTGCGTCGCGTGCACGAGCAGCCGAAAGAAGAAGGCGACCAGGTACTGGTGTTGCTGACGGATGGTGCCAATACGGCCGGCGAAGTCGAGCCGCTCAAGGCGGCCGAACTGGCGCAGCAGGTTGGACTGCGTATTTACACAATAGGCATCGGTGCCGAACAGCTCGAAGTCGCGTCTCTCATTGGCGGCCGGCGCCGTATTAACCCGTCTGCCGACCTCGACGAAGATACGCTCACGCGAATCGCGGAACTGACGGGCGGCCGCTATTTCAGGGCAACCGACACGGCCAGCCTGCAGGATATCTATCGCCTCGTTGACGAGCTCGAGCCGGTCGAGGAGCCGGAGTCGGGTTTTCGGCCCGTGAAATCGTTCTACTATTGGCCGTTGGGCGGCGCGTTTGTGCTGGTCACGATGATGTGTGCGGCGACTCTGTTGCAGCGACTGACTCACAGGCGGGCGTCGCCGCCGCGGGCCCGGAGAACGACCGATGCTGGCTGACTTCCACTGGCTGCGTCCCGAGTGGCTGCTTGCGATTCCGCCTGTGGTTCTGGTGGCCTTTATTTTTGCGCGGGGTCGCCTGAGTTCGGGGAACTGGCGCGATGTCGTTGATCCGGCGCTAATGCCGTACGTGTTGTCCCGCGCTCCGGGCCGCGGTATCGACCATCGCTGGTGGCTGCTTGCGCTTGGTGGGGTTCTTGCAGCGCTCGCGCTCGCAGGACCCGCCTGGCAACGCATCGAGCAGCCGGTCTTCCGTGCCGAGCAGGCGCTGGTCGTGGCGCTGGATCTCTCCCGATCGATGGATGCTCAGGACATTTCGCCGAGTCGGCTGGCGCGTGCCCGCCTGAAGATTCTCGACATACTCGAGCGGCGCAAAAGCGGGCAGACTGCGCTCGTTGTTTATTCGTCGAACGCTTATACGGTCACTCCACTCACAACGGACACCGACACCGTAGCGGCGCTCGTCAACAGTCTGAGCACCGACATCATGCCAAGCCGCGGCAGCAGCCCCGTGGTCGCGATGCAGAAGGGCCGACAGTTGCTGGATCAGGCCGGTGTCGGCTACGGCGAGGTGCTGCTGATTACGGATGGTGGTTCATCGGCCGCCGCCGAGAAGGTCGCGCGGGACTTGAAGTCGGCCGGATACTCCGTGTCAGTATTGGGTGTCGGTACGCGCGAGGGTGCACCTATTCCACTAGCGTCCGGCGGTTTCGTTACCGACAATCGCGGCAACATTGCCGTGCCAAGGTTCGAAGAGACGTCGCTGCGTGCGCTGGCGGCTGCAGGGGGAGGTCGATTTGCTGTGCTGTCAGCCGACAATCGTGACCTCGATATTCTCGTGTCCGGTGAAGTGACAACTGCAGCATCGACCGCCGAGGCCCTGGCGACGGACCAGTGGCGGGAAGAAGGGCCGTGGCTGCTGCTGCTATTGCTGCCGATCGCTGCGCTGGCGTTCCGGCGCGGCTGGGCCCTGGTCCTGCTGATATTCGTCTTGCCGCTGCCGAAACCGGCACAAGCATCGCTCTGGGATGACCTTTGGCAAAACAGGAATCAACAGGCAGAGAAGCAGCTCGCAGCCGGCAACGCCGAGGATGCGGCGGCACTGTTCGAGGACACAGAGTGGCGCGCCGTCGCCCGCTATCGAGCGAAAGATTTCGCGGGCAGTGCCGCTGAATTCGCCGAACGTGGTGACGCTCGGAACCTTTATAATCTCGGCAATGCGATGGCTTTTCAGGGTGAGCTCGACGCGGCCATCGACGCCTACGAACAGGTGCTCGAAATGGAGCCCGAAAACGAAGACGCGGCGTATAACCTCGAGCTCGTCAAGAACCTCAGGGATCAGCAGCAACAGCAGCAGGAAGGCCAGGGCGACCAGCAGCAAACGGGCGAGAACCAGGAAGGCGAGGGCGAGCAACCGGACTCCGAAAGCGAGCCGGGCCAGGAAGGTTCCGAGGGATCATCGGAATCACAGGACCAGTCCGAGGACAGCGACACATCGCAACGTGGCGACGAGGAAATGAGCGACGAAGATCTCGAGGCGCTGCAGCAGGAACTGCAGCGAGCCGCCGAGGAGGCACAAACAGGCGAGCTGCCACGACAATTGTCGGCAGCGGAACTTGCCGAGCTTCGTCAGCAGCAGGAACAGGAACAGGCGATGGAGCAATGGCTGCGCCGCATACCCGACGATCCGGGCGGTTTGCTGCGTCGCAAATTCAGGCATCAGTATCAGCGTTCCGGCAAGGATCAGGACGGCAACGACGTCTGGCCGGACAATGAGGCACAGCCGTGGTGACGATGAACAACAGGTTTCTACAAAATTCAGCGCTGGTCTTTATTGTTTTCATCGCCACGATGTCAGGCGCGTCGGCGGCCATACGCGCGCAGGTTGATCGCCCTTCTGTGGACCTCAACGAATCGTTCATGCTCGAGATCATCGTCGATACAAATACCGACAGCGAACCCGATCTTACGGTCCTGGAAGAGGCCTTCTACGTGGGCCAGGTAAGCCAGCTCAGCAACACTTCTATATACAACGGCGAGATCCGGCGCAGCCGAACCTGGACGATCGCGCTGATGCCGAAAAGCGCGGGTGAGCAGGAGATCCCGTCCGTTACGGTCGGCAATGAGCAAAGCGCCCCCGTGAAGATAACTGTCAACGAACCGTCGAAAGAGCCGCCGGGCGAGGCAGACGTGTTCATTACGAGTGAGGTCGACCAGGCCGAAGCCTACGTGCAGGCGCAGATCCTGTATCGAATCAAGGTGTATCGCGCCGTGGCGACGCGGCAGCCGGCCTTGCGTGAGCCGACGATCAGTGGTGCCGAAGTTCTTGTTGAACTGGCCGGTGACGAAAAAAGCTACGAAGCGATTCTCAACGGCAAGGCTTACAACGTTGTGGAACGGGTTATTGCACTTTATCCACAGCAGAGTGGCGAGATCGCTATATCGCCGGCAGTGTTCGAAGCGCGCGTGCTCCGCAACGCTCGCATTACCGGTCGCAAGGTGTTCCAGTCCGACGCGCATACGGTCAAAGTGTTGCCTATTCCCGCACCGCCCGACGAATTTCAGGATGCGGTGTGGCTGCCGGCACGCGACGTACGGCTCAGCGAAGAATGGTCTCGTGATCCGGAACGAATCAATGCAGGCGAGCCCGTCACGCGGCGCGTGACGGTCAGCGCGCTGGGACAGATCGAAACGCAAATCCCGGCGATCATGCCGCCGAGCGTCGATGGACTGAATATTTACGAAGACAAACCGGAACTGAGTCGCCGCGTGGAAGCCGGTGGCATTCGCGGCATTCGTAAAGATCAGTACGCGATCATCGGTGTCAACGGGGGTGCCATCGAACTACCCGAGCTCGAAGTGCCCTGGTGGGATATCGATGCTGCGACCTGGCGCGTCGCCAGGCTGCCTGCGCGCACGATCAACGTCAAGGCAGTCGATGTACCGGTCACAGCAGCGCCAGTTGTCGAGACGACGAAAACGGACGTTGCAGAAAGGGCAGTGCCGCCGTTGATGCCGGGCGGGTTCTGGCAGCGGGTCAGTCAGCTGCTGGCGGCGGTCTGGCTTTTGACCGTTTTCGCATGGTGGTGGTCTTCGCGCGACCCGAAGCGCGCACCGCGAGAGCCCGAGCCGCCGCCCGTCTACAAACGACAGGCGAAGTTTTTAAGAGCCGCCCGCAAAGCCGCGCTGGCCGGCGACGCTGCGGCGGTGCGCTCGGCCATGCTCGACTGGGGCCGGCTGCAATGGCCGGATGACGCGCCGCGAAGTGTTGGTGAGCTGGCCGAACGTGTTGCAACACCGCTTGCTGAGGAATTGCAGAAGCTTTCAATGGCGAGCTACGGCCCCGGCCCCAGCGAGTGGGACGGGGCGGCGTTGGCAAAGTCGCTCAGGTCGATAACCATCGTGAGTGCTGATTCTCGGGCTGATCTTGAGGACCGCCTGCCGCCGCTGATGCCACCGGCGGGACATTCTTAATTTAATGTATTAATACGTTAAATTGAGAATGTCCCCATTTGAATGGGCGTATAGTAGACGTGCAAACGTCGGCGGGATCGCCGGCGCAATCGGGCACGGCCAAAGTCACGATCAATGGAAACGCTGTTTCAGTTTATTGATAATGTGGAGGACGCCATCGTCGCCATGGCGTTGCGCCTGCGGCGCTTCCTGACCAGACGTCCGAAGGAACGGCGGCGCGTCGCCAGAACGCCGATGGTCAGGTCGCAAGATCCAGATCCGTCTGATTCCGAAAGCGAACTTTCCGAACCGGGCGGCAAAGGCAAGGACTAAGGTTTACCAGTGCCCGACGCTGGGCATCGAGGCCCATGGTTTTTTTGGTGGCAGGGCATCTCCTTTTTGCAGCAGCTCGATCGAGATGTTGTCGGGCGAGCGAACGAACGCCATGTGGCCGTCGCGTGGTGGCCGGTTAATGGTCACGCCCGCGTCCATGAGTTTTTGGCAAAGCGCATAAATATCGTCGACCCGATAGGCCAGGTGACCGAAATTGCGGCCTTCATCGTATTCCTCGGGGTCCCAGTTATGGGTCAGTTCGACCTGAGCTTCCTCGTCACCGGGCGCGGCGAGAAAAATCAGCGTGAATCGTCCCTTTTCGCTGTCGTGGCGTCTGAGCTCGGTAAGCCCGAGCTTGTTGCAGTAAAAGTCCAGCGACTTTTCGACATCGGTAACACGCAGCATGGTGTGCAGGTATTTCATGATCTTGCTCCGAGTAAATCTTGACTCCACAATGGTGGTTGATCACAGCGCTGCAGGCAATACTTGAAAGATATTCGCACCATAACCCTGGATCTGGACGATACGCTCTGGGAAATTCACCCGGTCATCAAGCGTGCCGAAGAGCGTCTGCACGCCTGGATAGACCAGCACTATCCGCGCATCACGGAAATGTTCGGGCCCGATGACCTGCGGATACTGCGAGCGGAGATCCTCGAGGAGTACAAAGAGCACACGCACGACCTGACATACGTACGTCGTATGGTGTTGACGCGACTGGGCGAGGCCGCGGGTTATGGCGACAGCTATGTCGATGATGCGTTCGCTGTATTCAGTGAGGCCCGCAATGATGTCTCGCTGTTTCCGGAAGCGCGGCCGGCGCTCATTTCGCTACGCGAGCGCTTCAGGTTGGTTGCCGTTACAAATGGCAACGCAGACCTCGAGAAGATCGGAATAGGCGAATTGTTCGACGGCGTAGTTTCGGCCGAGATGGCTGGCGCGGCCAAGCCTGCGAGCGCAATATTCGACATGGCCGTGGCTGTGGGCGGCGCAAGCGCTGCTCAAACGCTGCACGTCGGCGATCACCCTTTGTACGATGTTCACGGCGCTCGCGACGCGGGTTTGAAAGCCGTCTGGGTAAATCGTAACGGAGACAAGTGGCCGGGTGAATATCACTCGCCGGATGCAGAAGTTCAAAACGTTGGTGAGCTTCATGACCTCCTGGAACAGAGTTAGCCGTGTCCAGGACTGCCCACCCGATTATTCTGTATGTCCCCGGCCTGCTTCCCAAGCCCGAGCCGGCGGTTCATAAAGACGCGCTGCTGCGCTGCCTGCTGGCAGGCTTGCGCCGCGCCGACGAAACGGTTGCCGAAGCCGTGGCATCGACGAAGGGTGGTTTCGATATCGTCTCGTGGACGTATGACTTTTATCGCGAGCATCGCGACATCAGCATCGACAGCGCCGCCATTGAAGACGTCATCCGTCAGACGGCCGCGAGCGAGCGCGACATAGCCGAGGCCGGTTCGTACGGGCGAAGACTTACGCGCTGGATTTACGAACTGGGCGACCGGCTGCCGTTCCTGATTCCTCATATTGCAAGCGAGCGAACGGAAATGCACCTGCGCGATCTGCAGCGCTACACGCAGGATGACAACGGCATTGCAGAGCACACGCGACGCATGCTCAAGGTGCCGCTGCGTGCCGCGACAGAGGCGCATCATCCGCTATTGCTGATCGGGCACAGCATGGGTTCGGTGATTGCTTATGACACCTTGTGGGAAATGTCACACAACGGCCGCGATCATGTCATCGTCGATCTGTTGTTGACGATGGGCAGCCCGCTGGGTCAGCGCTACATTCAGAAACGCCTGAAAAGCAGTACATCCCGTGGCGAAAACCGCTATCCGCATAACATTCGTAACTGGAAAAACCTGTCGGCGGTCGGTGACCTGACGGCAATCGACCCGCGGCTCAGGAACGATTTTGGCGAGGTGCTCACACTCGGACTTGTCGAAAGCTTCGAGGACGTCGAGCTATACAATTATTTTCGACTCGACGGTGCACTCAACGTGCACGCGGAGTATGGCTACCTCGTCAATGAAACGACCGCGCGCACCGTGTCGTCCTGGTGGCGCGGCCATGATCCAGCAATATCTGGCGCCTAAGTCGCTTCGAGATTAGGCTTGATGACAATGTCGATGCGACGGTTGCGCGCGCGACCGGCTTCGGTTTCATTGCTGGCGACGGGCCGCGTTTCTCCGTACCCCGTCGCGATCAGGCGATAGGTCGGGATACGCATCGCGTTGATCATGTACTGCTGCACCGACTCGGCCCGCGCCTGTGACAGCGTCTGGTTGAAATCATCGCCGCCGTGCGAGTCTGTGTGACCTTCAATCGTGATTTCGCTGCGCGGGAAAACGTCGATGGCTTTTTCAACTTTTGCGAGAAGGTCGAAGTTCGCCGATTTTATCTGCGATGCGCCACTGTCGAAGCTCAGGCCGACGAGTCGCATGATGATGCTGTTACCCTCGCGAAACACACGCGCTTCGTCTGAGGTGAACATCTTTTCGATCTGCTCGAACTGCTGCTTCACGCGGGCCTGTGCTTCGAGCCGCTGCACCAGCGCGGCCCTCTCGGCCGTCGCGCCGCCAAGGCGCTCATCCAGTGCGCTCAGCTCTTCTTCCATGTCGGCAATGCGAACTTCGTTCTCGGCTTTTTCCTGCTCGAGGCTCTGCAACCGATTGCGCTGGCCCTCGAAGTAAGCAACGAGTTCCCGGGTCAGCCTGTCCGGGCCATTTGCCATGTCGGGGACAGCATCGGCAACGCCGGCGATCGCCTGCATCGGCTGTTCCCACTGCAGCACAAGCTGCTCCGGCGTCAGCTTCTTGTCGCGCACCCGCCGTACAACCTCGGAAAGGTAGATCGCGTGCTTGGCCTCGTAATTGGCCTGCTGCGCCAGGCTGCGAGGCAGATCGGTGTCATAACGGTTTTCGCTCAGCTCGCGTTCGGCATCCGCGAGCAGCTGCTTCGCTTTGCCCAGCGTGATCGGCGCGTAGCGCCCCACGCGAGCCCGGTCGGCGTCCGCCAGCAGACGACGTGTTTCGCTGAGATACTGCGCTTTAATTGCAACGAGTTCGGCGTCGCGATACAGACTCGTCGCCTCGATGTCGCGACGTTTCGAACCTTTCAGGTCACCCCGTTCCAGCAAGCGGATGGCGTCGGCGAACTTGCGCTGTGCTTCCTGCCAGATTTCGGCGGACAATTCCGGCGCCTTTGCGTTTGCGGCATCCTGGCGGCTTTTCATGACCTGGGCCAAAGCGGTTTTTGCGAGCTGCGCTTTGTCCGCCGCTGTCCTGAAATGGGTGGTGGCGTCGGCGGCATTCGAGCGAACGAATTCGATATTGCGCCCACGTTCAAGAGCGGACTCCGCGTCGCGATACTCCTTGAGACCCTGTTCGTAGCTCCTCGGAGCGAGTAGCTCGGCATTGGCGGCGTCCGCTGCCGCTTTGGCGGCATCGGCGTCCTTGAAAAATGTGTTGCGGAGCTCGTTTTGTGCAAAGCCGTTCGCGGCTGAAAACAGCAGCAGGCTCAAGGCGACGAGTTTTACGAAATCGACTTTCGCGACCATTTGTTAAATCCTCACAATTTCTTACGATCCAGCCCTGCCCAAGCGGTGGCAGGTGCAGCGCGATATTACATATGGTGTGACAGTAAATCTGTGCCGCGTGTCCAAAATTCTTGCGAATTTTACGCGGTCTGGGCCAAAAAGCCCGAAAAATCGTGTGCTTATACGCGATTTCGTGCCTTGTTGGGGTCTGTTTGCCCGCCTCGCGCGAAAAACGGACCGCGCAGCATTTCCGGGTCCGAATGTGATTTGAGTCAACTTTTCGGTGATCGAGCCGCCTGAGACGGCAATTTGTGCTGTGGCTCACAGATCCCGTTGGCGGGCCCCGGTAGTCTTTAGCCATGTCTGCAAAGTACTACACACAGTTCATTCTGACCGACACGCAGTATCGTGACGGCAACGAGTTCTGCGGCGTTGTAGAGCTTAATCACCCGATGGGGCATGACTCGGATGATCGCGACATCGAAGCCATTCTGGCCCGCAACTTTGACCTGCAGCAGAGCGCTGTAAGACTGGTCAGCTGGTCGAGACTGCACTAACACCTCTGGCGTTTAATGATTTCCCCCTGACTCTCCCGGCTTCGGCCGGGATTTTTTTGTTCGTATTTTGTGCGACAATGCGTGCCCCAAAACGCCACAGGCAATGCGCGCTTCGTATGAGCAACAAAGACAAACAGTTCCAGGGCATCCCGATCGTGAAAAGCGGCCAGAAGTACAAAACGGTAGCCGGCTTCGCGGCGATCAAAAACGGTATCAAGGAACGCCGCGACAATGAGCCGCTGATTCGTGGTGACAAGCCAGGCTGGCTGCGTGCCAAAATGCCGTCGGGACCCGGCTATTCATCGACGCGAAAAATCGTTCACGAACACAGGCTCAGCACGGTCTGCGAAGAATCGATGTGTCCGAATATCGGCGAATGCTGGAACGCCGGTACTGCGACAATCATGGTGCTCGGATCGGTTTGCACAAGAGCCTGCCGGTTTTGCGCTGTGGACACGGGTAACCCGAAGGGCTGGCTTGATCCGGAAGAGCCTTCCAATTCAGCGCGTGCCGTAAAGCTGATGGGTCTCGAATATGTCGTGATCACTTCGGTCGATCGTGACGATCTCGTCGATGGCGGAGCCTCGCACTATGCGGAGTGCGTCCGCGAGATCAAGAAACTCAATCCGAACACGGCGGTCGAGGCCTTGACCCCGGATTTCAACGGCGTCAAGGAGCATGTCGAGCTGGTCGTGGACTCCGGTCTCGAGGTGTTTGCTCAAAATGTCGAAACGGTTCGTCGTCTGACTCAGCGGGTACGCGATCCGCGCGCCGGCTACGAGCAGACCATCGAAGTCCTGAGACACGCCAAGGCGCATCGCCCCTCGGTCCTGACCAAGACCAGTCTGATGCTTGGCCTCGGTGAACGTGACAATGAGATCCTGCAGACCATGCAGGATCTGCGTCGCGCGAACGTCGACATTCTCACGCTGGGCCAGTATTTGCGGCCCACGCCCAATCACCTGCCCGTTGAGCGCTACGTTACACCGCAGGAGTTCGAGGCGTATCGAAGCGAAGGCCTGGAAAAGGGATTCATCGAAGTCGTCGCCGGACCTATGGTGCGCTCGAGCTATCGCGCCGAGCAGGTACTCCAAAAAAACAACGTCGGCATCGCGATCTGACGGTCCCCGACAAGCTGCAGGATTCCAATGACCCAGTTTTTCGCTGAATACGGTTTATTTCTTCTAAAAGTCATTACGATTTTGGCCGCGGTCGTTGTCGTCATTGTAGTTGCAGCGTCGGCGGGGCGCCGGGCCAGTCACGAGGGCCTCGAAGTCGAGAACCTGAACAAGAAGTACAGGTCGCTCGCTGATGCATTGCTCGCTGCCGTATCGACGAAGAGCGACCGGAAAAAGACGGCCAAAGCCCGGAAAAAAGAAGACAAGGCCGAAAGCAAGACTCGGTCAGAGAGGCCGCGCAGTTTTGTCATCGACTTCAAGGGTGATCTCAAGGCCAGCGCGGTCGCCTCTCTGCGAGAGGAGGTCAGCGCAATTCTCGACGTTGCAGCCGACCGGGACGAGGTTATCGTGCGGCTCGAGAATCACGGTGGCGTTGTCCATGAGCACGGTCTTGCTGCGTCGCAGCTCGCGAGAATTCGGGACCACGAGATTCCGCTGCTGGTGTGTGTCGACAAGGTTGCGGCGAGCGGGGGGTACCTCATGGCCTGCGTTGCATCGAAAGTTTACGCTGCACCATTTGCCATCCTTGGCTCGATAGGCGTATTGGCGCAAATCCCGAACTTCAACCGAATGCTCGACAGTCACGGCGTCGATTTCGAGCAGGTCGCGGCGGGCAAATACAAGAGAACGGTAACGATGTTTGGCAAGAACACCGACGAAGATCGTGCCAAGTTGAAAGAAGAGCTCGAAGATGTGCACACGTTGTTCAAGGAAGCGGTCGCCAAATTTCGCCCGGGGCTGGATCTCGACAAGGTCGCCACAGGAGAGCACTGGTACGGCACGAGGGCACTCGAATTCGGCCTGGCTGACGAGATCAGGACGAGCGACGAGTTGCTCAAGGAGCAGGCGTCGAACCGCGATTTGTACCTGGTGTCCTACAAGATCAAGCAGCCGCTGCAGAAACGCGTGTTAGCGAATATCGACAGCCTGCTTGAGAAAGCGGATGCAGCCGGCTGGCGTCGCCGGTTTGAATCACGCCTGCCGCGTTAGGCGAGAGGAACTGGTTCCTCGAATTTCGGTCCAAGCTTGTGCGGGTCTGCAGCGCGCCAAGGCGCTATAATCCCGCCATATCCCGAGGAGCTCCAATTCGCATGCACAGACTCAAGTTACTGATCCCTTTTGTTTTTTCAGCACTTATCGTCGCCGCCTGCTCGACCTCGCCGACCGGCCGTAGCCAGATGATCTGGAAGTCAGATGCCGAACTCGAGGCCGAGAGCCAGCGGGCATTCAACCAGATGCGCGCCGCTTTGCCGCTGTCGACCGACCGTACGAAGATCGATTTCGTCGCCTGCGTTGCCGAAGCCGTGGTCAGCGTGCTGGAACCGCCGCTGAGCGATATTGAATGGGAGCTGGCCGTTTTTGACAGCGAGTCCGTCAATGCGTTTGCGATGCCTGGCGGCAAGATCGGTGTTTTTACGGGCATCCTTGAAGTGACCGAGAACCAGGATCAGCTCGGAGCCGTGATAGGCCACGAAATCGCCCACGTGACGGCGCGGCATTCCAATGAACGTGCTTCAAGAGCATCGCTAACCGGTGTGGGCATCAACGTCGCCGCGATTATTCTCGGCGGCGGACACAGCGGCGCAACCTACACCGCCCAGCAGGCATTGGGTGCCGGCGCGGCCCTCGGCATCTCCCTGCCGCACACTCGGGGCCAGGAGAGCGAGGCGGATATCATTGGCCTCGAGTACATGGCCAAAGCCGGATTCGACCCGCGTGAATCGGTGAAGCTCTGGCAGCGAATGGATGCGACGACCGACAAGAAGCCCGCAGAATTTATCTCAACGCACCCGGCCAGTGAAACGCGCATCGAGGCGCTGGTCTCGGAGTGGCCGAAAACGCTGCCGCTGTATAACAAGGCCAAAGAAGAAGGTCGAATCCCAAACTGCTCAAAAGAATAGAGACATAGTGTGCTGAAACGTCTTGCGCTCCTGTTGCCGCTTCTGGCTCTGGGCAGCTGCGCGACGCTGGATGACTTCCTCGGCAGCTTGAAGAAAGGCCCGAGCGCAGCAGCGTTCAGGGACCGACCGATCGAAGAACCGATCGCCCCGAATACGTTCCAGCTGATCGACCCCGAGCAGTCGGTCGTTGGCGAGCCACAGGTCGTGTTCACACGAGCAGACGATACGTTGTCCGACCTGGCACGCGAATATGGCCTCGGCTACGACGAGATTGTGACGGCGAATCCCGGCATCGATCCCTGGATGCCCGGCGACAACACGCCGGTGTTGCTGCCGACGCAATACGTTTTGCCGAACGTGCCGAGAGCGGGCCTCGTCCTGAACATAGCGAGCAAGCGGCTGTTTTATTTTCCGCAGGCCGCCGACGGCGAGCCGCAGCAGGTGCTGACGTATCCGATTGGCATCGGACGCGTTGGCTGGGAAACACCGCTGGGCTCGACGAAGGTGGTAGCCAAGGCCAGAGATCCGCATTGGTGGGTCCCCTCATCCGTTCGGCGCGAGCATGCGGAGCTGGGTAATCCGTTGCCTGCCGTCGTGCCGCCGGGGCCAGACAACCCTCTTGGCAGTCGCGTTCTGAAACTCGAGATGCCGGGCTACCTGATTCATGGCACCAATCAGCCCTATGGCGTCGGGATGCGAGTCAGCCACGGCTGCGTGCGCCTTTACCCCGAGAACATCGAGAATCTGTATGCGCTCGTGGACGTCGGAGAGGCCGTCATGATCATCAACGAGCCCTACCAGCTTGGTCAGCACAACGGCTTCCTTTACTTTGAATCTCATACGCCGCTCAAAGACGATGAAGTACCGGCGGAGACGCGTTTGCAGGCCTTGTTCGATACGCATGCTGAGGTCTCAGGGCGGCCGCTGAACGTTCATCTGCAGGACCATGTCAAAGCGCTGGCCAATATAGCGTCGGGCGTGCCGGTTAGTATTGCGATGTACGATGCCAACGAATTTTTTGCCCGGGCCCGTGTTGTTCGCAACACGGTCGAAGCAGACCCGAATGCGCCGACGTTGATCGAAGTCCGTGAGATGATGGATGAAGTCGACGACGAAGAGGAATTGTTGTGAGCGAATGGCTGGACCTGATGCTTGACGAAATTGCGCGCAAGCGGCGCGAGGCCCGTGAAGCGGACGATGAGCTCAAGCGGCGCGAACAGCCAGCAAAAGGAAAGCCAGCCGCGCCCGCGTCAGGTCAGTCGAAGTAGCACATGAACTCTTCAGGTATGTTGCCGGCGGTCTGAGGTCGCTCGCTCGTCGCGACAATTGGCCGGGAGTTGTAGGTGTTCCAGAAAAGGTAGTTCTCGCCCGCATAGTCTTCCGCCGCCAGGTCATGCAGCAAAGCCGCCATCGCCTTGCCCGTATACGTGGTCTCCAGCGCAAGTCCGAGCTTGTCGTGCGCGACTGAAACCGCTTCAGCCGTGATCGCGTCAGCCACCGCGTAACCACCGGCAAAGAACTCATCACGCCAGCGTAGCTTTGTGCAATCGGCCGAATTCGTCGGGATCGAGGCGTCCAGTCTGTTCAGCAGCAGCGCCGTTTTCCGCAGCAGTCGCTCGAAACTTGCCGGGTTCGTGATGTGCCGGTCCACGACGCGGACGGCGTGTATCTCTGTGGGTAGCCCGGCCAAGGTCAGGCCGAGCAACAGCCCGACGGCGCTGCCCATTGTGCCACTGGCGACGTAGATGCGATGTGGTTTGGCAACGTCGCCGGCTGCAATCTGCGCGGCGAGCTCGAGCCCGGCATTGACGAAACCGACTGCTCCGAGCCAGCAGGACCCACCGAGGGGCACGACCCAGGACTGGCGGCCCTGCAGGTAGCGACGAAAGGTCGCGAGACGTTCCGCGCTGCCGGGATAACGAACGATTTCCGTTCCGATGCGGCGATGCATGTTCAGCGTTCTCGGGATATTAGGCGTCTTTTTCTGGTCGGCAAGAATGCAGGTGCATTCAAAGCCCAGCTGCACCGCAAACAAGGCGGTCGCGAGCGCATGGTTCGAGCCGACCGCGCCAAACGTCGCGATTCGCTTCGCGCCTCGCTCCCTGGCTCGTTGTAGAGTGTATTCGAGTTTGCGCACCTTGTTGCCGCCATAGAGCGCGCTACTGACGTCGTCGTGTTTTATCGAGACCGTGCGTGGCCCTTGAGCTGTGTCGAAGAGCACCGTCGATACCGGTGTCGGCAAATCAGCAATTGTCAACTTCTGTAGCCGATCGGCTAGCAAAGGATATGCGGTGGCCAGGGAATCAGTCATTAGCGCAGATTATCGAAGTGCACTGTGTATCGCGAATGCTTTAGAATGCAGGCACGCTTTTCTGACCCGGGCGGAGACAGGTTTGTCAGAAGCAGTTGACCATGGCATAACGGTCACCGAAATCGCGGCGATGGATCAATCCATCGACGTGTGCAAAGAAACGACGGCGGCATTTGTCGGCCGTGCGCTTCGTGGTCCGCTCAATACGCCGGTCCTGGTCAGGAATTTTGGTGAGTTTCGCCGTCGCTTTGGCGATACCTGGTCGCGCTCGAGCCTTGGCCCGGCGGCAAAACAGTTTTTCGAACATGGCGGACAGCGTCTGTTTATCGTGCGCGTTGCAAACAACGCCCGAGGCGCGATGATTTGTTTGCCGGCGAGCGGATCGGCACTGGTGTTGCGTGCGATCGAACCGGGGTCGACCGAGGCCATTCGAGCCGCAGTGGACTACGACGCGATCGACGACGACGACCTGTTCAACCTCACGCTGCAACGCGTCGACCCGGCGACGGGTCTCGTCGTAGACCAGGAGTTGTTCAAGAAACTGTCGCACAGGAAAGACGCAGAGAATTTTGTTGGCGATGCCTTGCTGACATCTACACTGGCGCACCTCGAGCATCCGCATCCGGCGCACAGACCGGAGCCGACCTTGAAACAGGGCAGGCGATTTGAGTCTGCATACGTCGACCCCGCCCAGTCCGGAACCGACGGTACCGAGCTGACGGACTACGACCTGATTGGCTCGCGCAAAGCACGCACGGGGCTGTTTGCTCTCGAGAACATCGAGAGCTTCGACCTGTTGTATCTGCCACCTCCCGGAAAAAGCATCGACGCGGGGCCGACCGCAATTCTTGCAGCGGAACTTTACTGTCGGCATCGCGGCGCGATGTTGATTGTCGACCCGCGCACTGAGTGGACGACGGCCGGCGAGGCCGTCATCGGCGTTCGCGAGTTCGGGTACGCGAGTCCGAACATGCTCGGGTATTTTCCGCGGGTCGCGAAACGCGGCGAAGTCGACGAGCTGTCGCGGCCCGCCGGTGGCGCGATCGCGGGGTTGCTCTGCAAGCAGGACCGCAGCTACGGTGCCTGGCAGGATCTCGACCAGCAGGGAATGGGACTCCGCCGCGAGCTGGTTCCTGCATGCGCCATCGAAGCGGCGGATCGTCAGCTGCTGAATCGTGCCGGGCTTAACGTCGTTGCGGAAGGTCCGGCCGGCCGGGCACGACTGACCGGCTCCGTGACAATGGGACGCGGGTCTGAAGCCCATCGCGAATACGCCAATCTCGCGGTGCGCCGCTTTTGCTTGCAGATAGTCAATTCGATCGCGACTGCGGCGAGGTGGGCCGTCTTCGAACCGGACGAGGCAACTTTGGGAAAGCGTATTCGCGCCCAGGTGCTTAGCTACTTTCATGGTCTCTCGGACCTTGGTGCATTCGCTGACCAACGCTTCGTAGTGGAGTGTGATGCCGGCGTGAGTCATCGGGCCGACAGCAAGCAGCATGGTGTGACAATCCTGCTGGTATTCCATCCGACCGGAAGCGATCACCCCATTTCCCTTAGCATGCACCTTACGGCGGCCGGCTGCCGTGTAGGCAGCACGGCATTCGCACCCTCGATAGACCGTGCGCCCGAGATGACGCCGGTTCAGCTGACATAATCCTGTTCGCCCTGCATCCGCGGCCTGTCATACAAGCATCGGTCTCGTGCCACCAATCAATCGGGAGGGGGCATGAGAGAAAGTGATGCACTGGACAAAAATCCGCATGTATCTCGATCGGCACTGGAAGCCATACACGGCCAGGTATATGGCTGGGCCCTCTCCCGCTCTCACTATGACCGGGCGGTCGCAGAGGATCTCATGCAACAGGCTTACGTTGAGCTGCTAACGGGTAAAGCGCGTTTCGACAACAAGTCGTCGCTCAAGACGTTTGTTTTTTCGATTGTGCAAAACCTTGCGCGTAGCCGCTACCGGCGCATTGCATCAAGACTGCGCCTGGTCCGTGCAGCGGGAATTTCCACGGTCGACGATATCGTTCAGCCGGTTGAGCCGAATGAAAACGCGGCCGTGTGGCAAGCAGTGCAGGAATTGCCGGAGCGGCAGCGCGACATTGTTGAACTTGTTTTCTGCCGCGACATGACGATCGAAGCGGCAGCCGGCGTTATGGGCGTTACGGTCGGAACCGGCAGAGCGCACTATGATCGGGCGAAAAAGACATTGAAGATCAAGCTGAAAAATATTGGAGCAGGATTTGATGACTGATTCAGAAACGAAGCTGCGAGCGGCGTTGCGCGGTGCCCAGGCCAGCGTGGAAAATGGCGATGCGCCGCACTTTGAGCGCGTCTGGGCGGCCGCAAATGCGCGAACCCGAACAAGGCGGCGGCAGCGCCGGGTGGGCGCCGGCTCGCTGGCCGTGGCGGCTGTTGCGGCTATCGCGTTCGGTGTACTGGTGCCGCGCGGAGGAGAGCTGCAGTTCATCGACGCAGACGAACTCCTTGGCACCACGAGCTGGTCTGCGCCCAGCGATGGCCTGCTGCCAGACCATCAATTTGACATATATCAGGAGATTCCGGTGCTCATCGAGTCAACCGAAACCTATGGAGGTGCGTTGTTATGAGAAAGGGACTTTTGTTAGCGCTAACCACGTTCGCATTGCTTGTGAGTACGGCGTTGGCTGCAGGACCGAAGGACGATGTATTCAAGGGCAAGTTGTTTCCGCCCAATATCATCCTGCAGCACAAGGCAGAGCTCGATTTGAGCAAGGCTCAGTTCACGAAGATTCGGGCCGCCGTGGTCGAAGTGCAGTCGGGGGTTGCCGAGCATGAGTGGGATATGCAGGAGGCCTACCAGGCATTGATGCTCGAGCTCGACAAGGCGCCGATCAACGAACAGCGCGTTCTCGAGTATGCCGAGATGGCACTGCAGGCCGAAAACCAGGTCAAAAAGAAGCAGATGGTGATGCTCGTGAAGCTCAAGAACCTGCTGACGGCCGAGCAAGTAGGCTATCTCGAGTCGGTGCACGGTCAATAAGCGTAACGGAACCTGGTTCCTCGAAGCCGCGAGGAAACCGGGTAAAAATGATGAGTATGAATCGACTGTTATCAATTTTCGCCTCGCTGATGCTCGGCCTCGCCGGTTGCGGCGGCGGCGATGGTGGTGGAACACCGCCGCCACCCCCACCCCCACCTCCGCCACCGCCACCCGTGACGAAGGCGGAGGCCTACCAGTTCCTGAACCAGGGCTCTTTCGGCGCGACCGAGGCGGAGGCACAGAAGCTAATCTCCTTGCGCCCGGAGGCCTGGATCAACGACCAGCTGCAAAAACAGCCATCGTTGCAATTGCCGCATTTGCAGGACCTGCCCCCGCCGCAGTTCCCGTTTCAGCTGCACGCGGACCGCGTCGATATCTGGTTCCGCAATGCGCTGTACGGAGAGGACCAGCTTCGTCAGCGCGTCGCGTTTGCGCTTTCCGAGATCATGGTGGTTTCGCAGCTGGGCGCGCTCGGCAATCTGCCGTTCGCTGTAGCTGATTATTACGATGTACTCGCGAAGAACGCGTTCGGCAACTACCGCGATTTGCTCGAGGACGTCACGCTGCATCCGGCGATGGGCGTATACCTCAGCATGCTCGGTAACGAGAAGCCCGATCCGGACAACAATATTCGACCGGATGAAAACTTCGCGCGGGAAGTCATGCAGCTGTTCTCGATCGGACTCGTCGAGCTCAACATCGACGGCACCGAGAAGCTAAACCAGGGGCAGCCCATCCCGACCTATAGCCAGGAAATTATCGAAGGCTTCGCACACGTCTATACGGGCTGGACGTTCGCCGGGGCGCCGAGTTTCCGGCAGGCGCGACCCACACCGTTCAACCAGGTCATTCCGATGCAGCTTTATCCCGGTTTTCACGACACGGGTGCCAAGACTCTGCTTGGCGGCGAGGTGTTACCGGCAGGGCAGAGCGGAGAACAGGATCTCAGCGACGCGCTCGACAATATCTTCAATCACCCGAATGTCGGCCCGTTCATTGCAATCCGGCTGATTCAACGGCTGGTTACGAGCAATCCGTCGCCGGGGTACGTTCGGCGCGTGGCCGAAGTGTTCAACAACAATGGCTCGGGCGTCCGCGGCGATCTCGGTGCCGTCGTGAAAGCCATCCTGCTGGATGACGAGGCGCGCCCTGCGATGGCCATGGAAATCGACGGCAAGCTGAAGGAACCGCTGCTGCGCCTGACACAGTTGTGGAAAGCCTACAATGCGACCTCGAACAGCGGTCGTTTTCCGCTGAACGCCGCTTACATCTTGTTCGGCCAGGGACCGCTGCAGTCGCCCTCGGTTTTCAATTTCTTCAGCCAGTACTACGCACCACCCGGCGAGATTCGGGACAACAGCCTCGTAGCACCGGAACTGGAGATAGCGACAGAGTTTCAGAACACCTTGTTTACGAACTACATGTTTTACCAGGTGTTCGCGCTCAACCAGACGAACGGCACGCTGGCGGACGATGACATCTATATCAATTTCGAAGAAGAGATGGCAGTTGCAGACGACATCGATGCACTTATCGACATGGTCGCCGGCAAACTGCTCGCGGGCGAGATCTCCGATACCTTGCGGCAGGAGATAGCCGGCATGCTTCTGCGCGTGCCCGCGACCGAAACAGCGATCCGCGCCGCTGAAACCATCTACTTTGTTGCGACATCACCGGAATACGCTTACCAGCGCTAGGCGCCGGAGAGAACGAACATGAAGACTTTGAATCGACGTGATTTCCTCAGAACCAGCGGCGCAGCCGCTGTATTCGCTGCAACTCCGGGCCTGGCGTATTCGCAGGTGGTCGGCAGTGCCGGGCCGTTCGACGACTATCGCGCGCTCGTTTGCGTATTCATGTTCGGCGGCAATGATTCTTTCAACATGCTGGTTCCGAATACCGAGGCCGAGTACGGCGCCTATGCGAGTTCACGGCAAAACCTGGCGATACCGCAGAACGACCTGCTTGAGATCATGCCGGGCTCCAGCACGATCGCGGCTTTCGGCCTGCACCCGTCGATGGGTGGTATCAAGGGTCTGTTCGACTCGGGGGATGCGGCGTTCGTGACCAACGTAGGGCCGCTGGTCGAACCGACGACCAAAGACCAGTACATGAATGGTTCGGTTACGCTTCCGCCGCAGCTTTTCTCACACAACGACCAGCAGGATCAGTGGGCGTCGTTGCGCGGCAACGTGCCCAGCAAGACCGGCTGGGCCGGACGCATGGCGGACCTGATTCAGAGCGGCGTCGCGCAGCAGCAGATGGCAACCAACGCTTCATTGTTCGGTGCCAACCTGTTTCAGTCGGCCGAAGAGACGGTCGCCTATGTAATGGGCCCCGCCGGGCCGATCCAGTTCGAAGGCTTTTCGACCGACCCGAACAACATTCTGTTCGAGCAGCGAGAAGCATTTCGACGCGTCGTCGAAGCCCAATATGGTAGCGTCTATGAGCGCGGCTTCGCCGAAATACAGCGGCGTGCGATCAACGCTGCCGACATCGTGACCGCCGCGATCGACGCGGCGCAGCCAATCAACGCGGCGTTTCCGCAGTCGCAGCTGGGTACCCAGCTTAGAACCGTAGCGCGGCTGATCGCTGTGCGCGACCGACTGCAGATGAAACGCCAGGTATTCTTTGTCGCCACGGGTGGTTTCGACTCGCACGATAATCAGAATGACAACCAGCCGGGACTGCTTGGCGGGATAAGCGATGCGATTACTGCGTTTCATGAGGCGACTCTCGAGCTCGGCGTAGCGGACAGCGTTACGACGTTCACACAGTCGGACTTCGGCCGCACTTTGACGTCGAACGGTGACGGAACCGATCATGCCTGGGGCGGTAACCAGCTGGTGGTCGGCGGCGCCGTTAATGGCCGCGAGCTCTATGGCAGCTTTCCGCTGCTCGAAATAGGCGGTCCCGAAGACGTCGGTGGTGGTCGCATGATTCCGTCAACGTCCGCGGATCAGTACGCGGCTACGCTCGCAAAATGGTTTGGAATTCCTGAAATCGATCTCGACGTCGTGGCACCGAACCTCGACAATTTTGCGGAGCCGGACCTAGGGTTTATGATTACCTGATTCAATATCAGGAATCCCCGCAATGAAGTTACTCACCTCAGCCGTGCTGGCTGCGGTTCTGCTGGTTGCCGCGTGTGGTGGCCCACAGGATAAGACCGCAAGCGAGCAAACCCCGGTCGACTCGTCCGCCACGTTACATGCCTTGTTCGATGAGTATTTCGAGCGAAATCTGGAAATGAACCCGCTCTCGGCGACCTTTATCGGCGACTATCGCTATAACGATCGCCTGGCCAACACGAATAGCCCGGAATACCGGGCCGCCGCCACCGCGATGGACGAGGAGTACCTCGAGCGCCTGCTGGCAATCGATCGAGAGCAGCTCGATTACCAGGACCAGCTCAGCTATGACCTATTCAAGGTCAACCGGGAACAGTCGCTGGAAGGCGATCAGTTTCCCTCGCACCTGCAGCCGATCAACCAGTTTTACTCACTCACCAGTTTTTTTGTGCAGCTCGGCAGCGGCGCCAGCGCGCATCCATTCAAGAGCGTCAAGGACTACGACGATTTCCTGAGCCGCGCCGACCAGTTCGCGGTCAACATCGACCAGGTCATAACGAACATGAAAGAGGGTATGCGCGAGGGCATAGTGCAACCGCGCATCCTGATGGAGAAGCTTGTGCCACAGCTGGAGTCCCAGCTTGTCGACGACCCGGCAGACAGCAGTTTTTATTCGCCAATTCGCAACATGCCTGAAGGTTTTAGCGCTGCGGACCGAGAGCGACTTACCGCTGCGTACCTGGAAAAGATCAGCGACACGATCATGCCTGCCTATCAACGACTGAATAATTTCATCGGCGACGAATATCTCGCCGCGGCTCGCAAAACCGTCGGGCTTTACGCGTTGCCCAACGGCCGGGACTGGTATGCATACCTGGTGCGGGTCCGTACGACCACTGACATGACGCCGGATGAAATTCACGAGGTCGGTCTCGACGAGGTGGCGCGGATTCATGAGCAAATGCGGGGTGTCATGAAGGAAGTCGGCTTCGAGGGCAACCTCGAAGAATTCTTCGAATTCGTCAATACGGATGACCAGTTCTTTTTTGATGAAGCCGAAGAGTTGATCCAGGGCTATCGCGACATGTCGGAACACATCGGCGAGTTGTCGAAAAACCTGTTCGAGATTTTTCCCAATACCGCGTTCGAAGTTCGCCGGGTAGAACCGTTCCGCGAGCAATCCGCAGCGGGCGGCTCCTATATGGCCGGAACGGCGGACGGCTCGCGCCCCGGTGTTTTTTATGCGAATGCCTATGACATCAAGGCGCGCGGCAAATGGGCAATGGAGTCATTGTTCCTGCATGAAGCGATTCCAGGCCACCATTTTCAGATCATGATTCAGCGTGAGAATGAATCTCTGCCGGAGTTTCGCCGCTATGGCGGCTTTACGGCCTTCTCGGAAGGCTGGGGGCTTTATGCGGAATCGCTCGGCAAGGAGCTCGGCGTATTTACGGATCCCTATCAGTATTTCGGCGGTCTGAACGCCGAGCTGTGGCGGGCGATTCGCCTGGTTGTCGATACGGGTATCCACGCAAAAGGCTGGACACGTCAACAGGTGCTCGACTACATGTACGCAAATTCCGCCGTGGTCGAGGCGCGCGCGGTCGCCGAAGCCGAACGATTCATGGCGATTCCCGCGCAGGCGCTGGCTTACAAGGTCGGTCAACTGAAGATTCTTGCGATACGCGCTGATGCGGAGGCCCGGCTTGGTGACAAGTTCGACGTCAAGGATTTCCACACGCAGGTGCTGAAAGACGGTGCCATGCCGCTGTCGTTGCTGGCAGCCAAGATCGATCGGTGGATAGAATCACAGCTGTAGTAGCGCGCAACGGCGCGCCAAGCTGCACAGCAGTCGCTGGTTCGGCATCCGCAGCAAGAGTTCGTGTAATCTGACCCCAATGAAACTCGACCGCTTCATTCGTATTGCAATCGCTGTCGCTATCGCGCTGGTATTCGTGATCGCGATTGGTGCATTGCTGTTTATTTCCGAATCGGCGCTCAACGTTTGGGATCGTTTGAAAGCCGGACCACCGTTGCTGCTTTATGCCTACCTGTCTGTACTGCTGCTGCTTGCCGTCACGGCGCTATGGTTGATCTGGCGCCTTGTCGTTCGCCGCAAGATCGCACCGGCGAGGGCCGCTGTAGCCAGGCCGCTGTCCAAACAGGAAATCGAAACACGGATTCGCGAAGCCGAGGCTGCCGGGGTCGATGTTGCAAGCGCGCAGGCCGAGCTGATGGAGTTGGCAACGCGCCAGCAGCACGGCGCGATTAACCTGTGCTTCTTTGGCGAAATCAGCACGGGCAAGAGTTCACTGATAAAAGCCCTCGTGCCCGAAGCCGACGTTCTGATCGACGTGGTGGGCGGTTCAACCGACGATGTGCGCCACTATCGCTGGCGCAATGAAGCAGGGAACGAGATATTGCTGACAGACGTGCCGGGCATTGGCGGTATTGACGGCCAACTCTCGGCGATTGCCGCCGATGAAGCCAAGCGCGCACACGTCGTGCTCTTTGTGTGCGACAGCGATCTGACCCGAGCGGAAATTCGTTCCATCGAAGCGCTGCTGGTTTTCGACAAACCGCTGGTACTCGTTCTGAACAAGGCGGACCGCTTTACGAGCGAGGAACAGGCGACGCTCATGCAAAAATTGCTGGAACGGGTCGACGAGGTCGGCGGCCAGCTGCAGCGCGACCATGTGGTTGCCGTGACGGCAGGTGGGGAAAGCGACGTCATTGAGCGGCACGCGGATGGCCGTGAGCAAACCGTGCGCCGCAGCCGCCCGGCCGATATCGGTGTACTTGTCGTAGCGATCAATCGCCTGCTGGAGACCGACGCCGTACCGCTTGACCTGCGCCGCGAACGTGCCGTGTTTCAGATGGCCGCAACCCGGCTCGCCGAGGCCGAGGCGCAGTACAGGCTGCAGCGCTCCGAGCAGATTATTCGCAGCGCGACTCGCAAGGCTGTGGTCGGCGCGCTGGCTGCGATCAGTCCCGGAACCGATATCCTGATCCAGGGTTACGTCGGTACGACAATGACACAGCAGCTCTGCAAGCTGTACGGTGCGACGCCGCGCGATCTCGATATTGAAGAATTCCTGTCCATGAGCCAAAGTCGAGTCGGTCGTGCCCTTCCTCTGTCACTTGCCGTTGCCGGCAACGGGCTGAAAGCATTTCCCGGTTTGGGCACGGTTGCCGGCGGCCTGGTGCATGCGGTGGCCTACGGACTGATTTTTGACGCGCTGGGGAGAAGCCTGGTGTTGTCTCTGTCCCGTCACGGTGAGCTCGTACCCGAAACGGCCAGCAAAGAATTCGAGGATGGCATCAGTGAGCATTTGGAAGCGGGCGTTCGCCGCGTTGCCAGGATGGCCCTGGAAGAAAAAGGCGACTGAGTCACCGTCCGACGGCGGCTCGGATCACCTGAGTCTGGCACGCGAAAGCTTGCGCGAACTTATTCGCGACTCGCGCCTGCCCGACGGTGTGCGCGACTCGCTGGCGCACGACTACGAAGCCGTCCAGGCGATGCTCGACAAACTTGAACACGGTCACCTGCACCTGTCTGCGTTCGGTCGGGTCAGCACCGGCAAGTCGTCGCTGCTGAACGCCCTGATCGGCGAAGACCTGTTTTCAGTGAGTCCCCTGCACGGCGAGACGCGGCAATCTTCCATGCATGCCTGGAACCAGGTCGAGGCTGGCGGCGTTTTCCTGATCGACACGCCGGGCCTGGATGAAGCCGGTGGCGAACATCGGGAAGCGCTTGCCAGGGAAGTTGCCGGCCGCTCGGATCTCGTGATGTTTGTCCTCGACAGCGATATCACGGACACGGAGCTGGATGCGCTAAAAGCGGTGCTTACACAGGGTCGGCCGGTGCTTGTCGTACTCAATAAGGCCGATCTGTACACAGCGCAGGAGCGTGATGCCCTGTTGCGTTCGATACGTTCGAAAACACGGGCAATTATCGATCCTGCCAACGTTATTGCGACGGCGGCGCATCCGCGCCCACAGACTGTCGTTGCGGTTGATGCCGGCGGTAACGAAACAACATCAGCCAGAGACCAGGCGTCGGATGTTGCGGAGCTACGGCTGAAACTGTGGGAGATCCTCGAGGCGGAAGGCAAAACCCTCGCCGCGCTCAACGCAAGCCTGTTCGCAGCCGATCTCTCTGACCAGGTCGGTCGCCGAATTCTCGCAGCGCGGCGCGAACTCGGGGAAAAACTTGTGCGCACCTACTGCGTTGGAAAAGGTATCGCGGTCGCGTTCAATCCGGTTCCGGTCGCGGATCTATTTGCCGCTGCCTTTATCGACGTTGGCATGGTTGTGCACTTGTCGCGGGTTTACGACCTGCCGCTAAGCAAGCAGGAGGCGGGCGCCATTGTCAAAGTCATCGTGGCGGAATCGGCCGCACTAATGGGTACCGTGTGGGCCCTGCACTTTGTTTCCAGTGCCCTCAAAGTCGGCACCCTCGGCCTGTCGACAATTCTCACGGCGGGCGCGCAGGGCGCCATCGCTTACTACAGTACCTACCTCGTCGGTCGTGCTGCGGCAGAATACCTGGCCAAAGGAAAATCATGGGGCGACGGCGGTCCCAAGACAGTCGTCAAGCAGATTCTCGAGTCGCTGGACAGGGACACGGTGCTGCGGGACGCCAAACGCGAAATTCAGGCTCGGCTTGGGCTCACCTGAGGGCCTGGTAATGGATCGCGAAACGCGCATGCGCCGAATCTGGGAGACGATTCAGGAAATTCCGGAGGGCTCCGTCGCAAACTACGGCCAGGTGGCCGAGATAGCCGGCATACCGCGCGGCGCACGCCAGGTCGCCTATGCGTTGCGGCACGCACCGCGAAGCCTCAATTTGCCATGGCACCGCGTCATCACGGCGTCCGGCAAGAGCGCGTTTGATGCCAACAGCCGGCACTTCAAGATGCAGTGCAGCAGGCTCATTGAAGAAGGCGTTCCCGTCATCAATGGCAAAGTTGACATGGAGAAATATCGCTGGGCCCCCGGGCTCGATGAGTTATTGTGGAAGCCGTCGTCGAGCTGGGACGAAACTTGAGCTTCAAACGCAAAATGCGATTGTACTTCCTGCACCTGTTGCTCAGCAGAAGAGCTCGCGTCATTTCTCGACGGCTCAGGGAAATTCGTCGACGCTTGCTGAGACGACCGCACGTGGTTTCGGTGTTCCTGCAACTCGATGACCCATACTCCTACTTGTTAGCCCATTACTTGCCCAGCCTGGCAGAGCACTATGCCATCGACCTGCGCCTGTATCTGTCGGAAGCGCTCGGCGATGCGTATCAGCCGGCACCGGACATGCTCGCCGAATACGCGGTCAATGACTGCGAACGCCTCGCGCGCGAGCTGGGTATTCCGTTTCTCGACAAAGGAAAGAGCCCGCCCGTCGAGCATCGACTTGCCATGCTGGATGCAATCGCAGCCTGCCATGGAAAAGAGAATTTTGATTCTGAATTGCTTCAGGGGCTGACGGCATTCTGGCGCGGTGACGCAGAGGCAGCGTCTCGCAGAAGAGGCAGCGCCGAAACGATCGGCGCGGCGGACACAGTCATTCATGATTCGCAGCAGCTGCAGATACGCCTGCGGCACTACAACAGCGCCATGCTTCACTACGAAGGCGAGTGGTATTGGGGCGCTGATCGATTGCCCTATTTGCTGGATCGTCTGGAGGATTTGGGCGTGACCCGGCAGGCTCCTGCGGATCGCTTGCTCGCATCCATTCGTCAGACCATGCAGGTCACGCTGCCAGTGACCCCGCCCGCGGCTGCGAAAAACCTGCCGCCGCTGGAGTTTTTCCACTCCATTCGCAGTCCGTATTCCTATCTTGCGCTGCGGCGCGCCTTTAGCATCGCTGACGCGTATGGACTGGAGCTGCGACTGCGGCCGGTGTTGCCCATGGTCATGCGAGGCATGCAGGTGCCGACGCAAAAGTTGCTTTATATTCTCAAGGATGCCGCACGCGAGGCCGAACGACTCGGCATGGCATTCGGCAGGTTTGCCGACCCGGTGGGCGCTGCCACCGAGCGAGGCCTCGCCGTCTTTCTCTATGCGGAGTCGGAGAAGCGCGGCAGGGACTTCCTGCAGAACGCCGGCGAAGCGATCTGGAGTAAGGCAGTCGATGTTGCAAGCGACTCCGGCATGCGGTCAGTGACTGGCAAAACAGGCCTGTTCTGGCCCGATGTCAAGGCGGCAATGGAAAATGAAGAATGGCGCGGACCGATCGAGGAAAATCGCGAGTCGATGATGGCGTCGGGCTGTTGGGGCGTGCCGACGATGCGTCTTGGTGATTTTGCGGTGTGGGGACAGGATCGCGACTGGCTGCTGGTCCGACACATTGAAGAACTGTGTGACACCGGGGATGGGATACTCGTATGACAACAGTGATATTTTCGCACGGTCAGGAAAGTGGGCCATGGGGCACCAAGATTCGTGCCATGGCCGAGCGGGTCAAGAGCCTGGGCTGCACTGCGGACAGTATTGATTACCGCGGTATCGCCGATCCGACGGAGCGCGTCGTGAAACTCGTTCGTGAATGTGCGCATATCGAAGACGGGCTAATTCTCGTAGGATCCAGCATGGGTGGCCACGTGGCGACCGCGGCGGCCGAAGAATTGGGCGCGGCCGGGCTTTTCGTACTCGCGCCGGCCTATTACATGGCGGGCTACGAATCGCTGACGCCACCACCACCGGGCATGCCGATTTGCATTGTGCATGGCTGGCATGATGATATTGTCCCCGCAGAAAACAGTATTCGTTTCGCGCGTAGTTGCGGCGCCACGTTGCACCTGATAGATGGCGATCATCGGCTTACGGCGAACATCGACGAGATAAACGAATATTTGACCTATTTCATAAATAAAACGACCGAATAAATCGGAAAGTTGGGAGGAATACATGAAACATCTACTGGTATTGATAATGACCCTGACCCTGTTCGCCTGTGGCGGCAAGGACGCGGGCGATACAGCGAAAGGCGCAATGGAGTCGGCGAAAGAAGCAGCGGGCGACACGATGGAAGCGGCAGGTGACGCGATGGAAGAGGCGGCTGATGAGGCCGGCGACATGGCTGACGACGCGATGGGCGCGGCCGGAGAAATGGCCGATGACGCAATGGAAGCGGGCAAAGACGCGATGGAAGCCGGTAAAGGCGCCATGGGCGACGCCATGGAAAAAGCTGAAAGTGTCGAAGACGCTTTGATGAAAAAGAAAGAAGAGGCTGACGCCGCCCTCAAAGACAAGATGTAAGACTGAAGTTTGCTGCGCCTGGGGCTCATGGCTCCAGGCGCATTGCTTCGCGCGCAAATCTGAAGCCGCGCCCCTCTCCTCGGCCTGTTCCGGGCTGCCATTGTTTAACAACAGGTTCTTGTGATTCACGTGAATGAAGATCATGTGAGTTGTCGAATCCGGTAGACTTGTGCGCCATGAACATCGCACGTCTCATTGTTCGCCCGCTCTATTTGCTGGCCGGAAAGGTGTTCTCCTTATGGGCGCGGCCGGTCATTCATCCTGAAACGCCCTTCGAGTTGATTACCGATAGAGATGCGGCGGTTTGTTACGTGCTCGAGACGGGTGGGCTTGCCGATCTACTGGCGCTCGAGCGCGCCTGCGCGACGCATGGCCTGCCGTCGCCGACCAGCACCTTCGAATTCTGCGGGACGGGTGAGCACCAGCGAGTGGTGGTGTTGCGTCGAATGGAGGGCGTTTTCTACAGGCGCCCCAGCAAGACCGGCTCGCAGCGGCTGCGGCGCCTGGTCGACGCATCCGAACTCGGCGAGCAAAATTTGTTGCTGATTCCGGTTGCGATTTACTGGGGGAGGTCGCCGCAGAAAGAACGATCTCTGGTCAAGCTGCTGTTCTCCGAGGATTGGGACGCGGTAGGCCGCACCCGCAAATTCTTTGCGACCCTGCTGTTGGGCCGCAATACGCTGCTGCGCTTCAGCCACGCGCTGCCGCTGCGGTCAATCGGCGCTGAAGGCCGCGGTTCGGACATCGCCTATCGCAAGGTTTTCAGGATCCTGCGCGTCCATTTTCGCCAGCGCCGTGCTGCCACGGTTGGCCCCGATCTGTCGCACCGTCGCACGTTGGTCAACCAGGTTTTGCGTACGCCGGAGGTTCGCCGCGTGATCGTGGCGGAAGCGGGCGATGACTTTCGCAAGCAGGAACTGGCGCGTCGCAAAGCAGAGAAATATGCGCTGGAGATCGCGGCAAACATCTCCTATCCGACGATCCGTGTTCTGGAGCGTTTTCTGAGATGGCTCTGGAATCGCATCTACGATGGCATCGAGCTGAACCACATGGATCGCCTGCACGAGGTCGCGCGGGAAAAAGAGATTGTATATGTGCCCTGCCATCGCAGCCACATTGACTACCTGCTGCTGAGCTACATCATGTACGTCGAAGGGCTCCATCTTCCGCATGTCGCTGCAGGTATCAACCTGAATATGCCCATTGTCGGTGGCATTTTGCGTCGTGGCGGCGCATTTTTTCTGCGACGCAGCTTTAAAGGCAATCGTCTTTACGCGGCCGTGTTCGATGCGTATCTGCACCAGATTCTTGTGAAGGGTCATTCCATCGAGTATTTCGTCGAAGGTGGCCGCAGCCGCACCGGGCGGCTGCTTGCGCCCAAAGGGGGGATGCTGGTGATGACGGTCAATTCCTATATCAAGAATCCGCATCGCCCGGTTGTCTTCGTGCCTATCTACTTTGGCTACGAAAAGCTCATAGAAGGTGACTCGTTCATTAGCGAGATGGGTGGCGGGCAGAAAAAGAAAGAGTCGCTGGGCGGCTTGATCCGGTCGTTAAAGTCGCTGCGGGAACATTTCGGCAAGGTCTACGTAAATATCGCGGAGCCGATCGAGCTGGCATCAGTGCTGGATCGCATGCACCCGGACTGGCGTGATTACCAGTCCGATAACGGCGAGCGGCCGCCCTGGCTGGCTGGCATCGTTGACGAACTCGGCCGACAGATAATGAGCGGCATAAACTCGGCAGCCGCCGTTACGCCGGTCAGTTTGCTCGCTTATGTGCTACTGGCGACGCCGAAACAGAAAATCGGTATCGACGAACTGCGTCGGCAGCTGACGTTGAGCCTCGAACTCATGAAGCGCTTCAGGTACTCCGACTCGGTGACGCTGCCGGAATGGAGTGCCGACGAAATTATTAAGCACTGCGAGAGACTCGACGTCGTCAGCCGTACCCGTCACCCGATGGGTGAGGTCATTCACATGACCGAGCGCACGGCTGTACTCATGACCTATTTTCGCAACAATATTTTGCACCTGCTGGCCGTACCGGCGTCCGTCGCCTGCTGCTTCATACAGGGTCAACAGCTCGAACACAGGGAGCTGCAGCGGTTGATCCGCCTCATATATCCGTTCATGACGCGAGAGCTGCACCTGAAATGGAATTTCGCTGACATCGACGATGTGACTTCGGAAGCGATCAAAGCCCTGATTGACCTTAAAATCCTGACCTATGGCAAGAGCAGGAGGACGCTTGTCAGGCCCCCGGCCGGCTCGGAGAAAGCCTTCCAGCTGTTGATGCTCGGGCAGTCGATGGTACCCATGCTGCAGCGATTCTATCTCGTGATTGCGATACTGGTCAGCAACGGCCCAGGTTCGCTGTCGCGACAGCGACTGGAAAGCCTGTGCCAGCAAAGCGCTGAGCGTCTGTCGATGATCTACGGACTGCATTCACCCGACTTCTTTAACAAAACGCTTTTTCACGATTTCATTCGCACGCTGCAGGATCAAAACGTACTGCGGCGAAACGCCAGGGGTCTGATCGAATACGATGAAAATATCGAGAGGATAGGCGCTGATGCACGTCTCGTGCTTGGCGAGGAGATTCGTCACAGTATTCTTTCTCTGACGATGTCTGAGGGCAGTAAGCAGGACAAGGAATGAAGGTCGTATCGTTTTATCGTTTCCTGGACCTCGAAGATCCGCAAACCTTTCGTGATGATCTGCAGGCGCTCTGTGACGAACAGGGTCTGCTCGGCACGATACTCGTGGCGACGGAAGGCTTCAACGGCACTATTGCCGGGGGCGAAGGCGCTATCCGCGCCGTACTCTCATGGCTGCAGGATCGCTTCGATATAACGGAGGATCTCGATGCGCGCTGGACGGATGCGGAAGAGGCGCCGTTTCGACGGATGCGCGTAAAGGTCAAGACTGAAATCGTCACCCTCGGGCGGCCCGATATCCTGCCACACAGGAAAACCGGTACACACGTAGCTCCCGAGCGATGGAACGAGCTGGTCGAAGATCCGGACGTCCTTGTCATCGACACGCGTAATCACTACGAATATGAAGTCGGCACTTTTCCGGGCGCGATCGATCCCGGCAACGACAGTTTCAGAGAGTTTCCGGCTTTCGCGAAATCGCTTGCAGAAACCTCTCCGAAGCGACCGTTGGCGATGTTTTGCACAGGTGGAATTCGTTGCGAAAAGGCCAGTGCCTTAATGCTCGAGCTCGGTTTCGACGAGGTGTATCACCTGCAGGGCGGTATTCTGAATTATCTCGAAAAAATACCTTCCGACCAGAATCGCTGGGACGGCGAATGCTTTGTCTTCGACACACGCGTTGCGATAGATCGAGATCTTGCCGAGGGTGGCTACGTGCAGTGCCATGCGTGCCGGCGCCCGCTCAGTAGCGAAGACCTCGAGTCACCGCAATACCGTGAAGGCGTTTCCTGCCCGCGATGCGTCAACGAGACGGACGAAGTCCGCCGTGCCAGGCTGGAGGAGCGGCGCAGGCAGATAGCGCTGGCGAGAGAGCGTGGTGAGGCACATATAGGCGCGAAAACCCGGCCTGGTTCCTTGCACAGCGCGATGGAAAGGGCTAAAAAGGCCTGATGTTCAGACGAATTGCAGCTCGCCGGAAGCCCGCGGCCCTGAGACGAAGAGTCCTGGGTTTGCTCACGGTGCTGTGGCTGAACATGGCTGTCCTGCCTTGCGCGATGGCATTCGAAAGTGCCGAGGCCTGTCCGCACTGCCCGCCCGCGGACGAGCACGAGATGGCGGCGCACCATGGCCACGGTGAGCCCAGGGCCGAACCGGCATGCGCGACGATGCAGGTCGAGTGTTGCGACATTGACGAAGCCAGCGTCGATACCCGTGGCGGCAAGCTGGCGGCGAAGCCCGCTTCCGAAGTGGTTTTTATTACGGCGCCACCGATCGCGGCCGTGCCTGCACGAACACCGGGGCAACGGCACTGTGCTACCGATCCTCCTGACACTCCCGGCGCCGCGCCTCCATTACACGTCCTCTTTTGCGTCTACCTGGATTAGCCAACTCCTTGCCGTAAACCTTTCCGGTTTTTCACGCAGGAGTTTGACTGATGTTTCCAGTTCGCGGGCGATTGCCCGAATCTAAGTACGTGCGCCGTGCAGTGGGGCGTTCGGGAATGCTTTATTTCGTACTGATCCTCGGTACGCTGTTCTCACTGAATGCCCCGGCGCAACAGCGGAGCGCTTTGACACTGGCCGAGGCCGAGGATCTGGCGCTGGCAGCAGAGCCCGGCCAACAGGCCATGAGAGCGAAAGCCGCCGCGCTTGAAGCGCGTGCCGTAACGGCCGGCCAGCTGCCCGACCCGAAGCTGCGCATAGGCCTTAACAACTTTCCCATCGAATCCGGTGGTTTCCGAACCGAGGGTATGACGCATGCAGCCATCGGGCTGCAGCAGGCGTTTCCGGCCGGCAAGACCCGTTCCATCGGCATGCGGCAATTCGGCCAGCTCGCCGCCGAGATGAATCAGAATGCCGAGGCGCGGGGTCGCAATGTCTTGACGGCCACGCGCAGCGCATGGCTGGAGCTCTACTACTGGGCGCGAGCGCGCGACCTCGTATCCGAGTCTCGACCGATCTTTGACGACCTGGCTACTGTCACGCGCTCGCTTTACTCGGTCGGTCGCAAGAGTCAGCAGGATGTGCTGCGGGCCGAGCTTGAGCTCAGTCGTCTGCAGGACCGGCTGATTGACATTGAGCGACAGCGCTCGGGCGCACAAGCGGCATTGGGCGAGTGGATAGGTCGCGACGCGGCACGGCACGTGGCTTTGAAGCTGCCGGGCTGGGATCAGCTACCGCCTCTCGATGCCCTGGAGGACATGCTGCTGCAACATCCCGTGCTAAAAGCCGCGGATGCGCAGATAAAGGCGCGCAGCGAGGGCGTCGACCTGGCCAACGAGCGATCCAGGCCCGGCTGGGCCCTGGACCTTGGCTACAGCTACCGTGAGGGGCTGCTGCCCACGGGAGAACCACGTTCGGACTTTATCAGCCTCGGAGTTACGGTCGATCTGCCATTTTTCCGGAAGAAATCCGTCGATAGCACATTGTCGGCTGCGCTGCAGGAACGTAGCGCCGCAATGTCTGCGCGCGAGCAAACCGCGCGTGCGCTGCGAAGCCAGCTGGCCGCAGAGCATGCGCGCTGGCGCGACCTGACGCGCCGCTTGTCGTTGTACCAGACCCGCATTCTCGGTCAGTCCAGAGATCATGCGGAAGCGTCATTGTTGGCATACCAGAGTGACCGGGGCGACTTCGCCGACGTGATGCGTGCCTCCGTCGATTACCTCGATACTCGTATTGAGCATATTCGCCTGCAGGTGGAGCGCGCACAAAGTTATGCCGTGCTTGCCAACCTCGGAGGGCTGCCACGATGAAGAAAATTATTCTTGTTGCCGCCGCGGTCGCTGCCGCGATTATCGTCGGCATCCTGCTAGGCCGTTCCATGGATTCGACATCGCAAACGGTTGCCGCGCCGGCTGCCGGCAGCGACAGGGAAGTGCTGTACTGGGTAGCGCCCATGGACGCAAATTTCCGGCGTGACGAACCTGGCAAGTCGCCCATGGGCATGGACCTGGTGCCCGTATACGCGGATCAAGTCGATGGTCAGCCGGGCGTTGTTTCCATTGATGCCACGACAGTCAATAACCTCGGTGTGCGCACGGCAAGGGCACAGCGTGGCGAACTATCACAGCGTATCGAGACAGTCGGATATGTCGGCTACGATGAAGACACGGTGCAGCACGTGCATACGCGCGTTGATGGCTGGATCGAGAAACTGGCAACCAAAGCCAAGGGCGACCCGGTCAAGAGAGGACAGCTGCTGTTCGAACTGTATTCGCCGACGCTGGTAAACGCGCAGGAGGAATACCTCGTTGCATTGCGCAGCGGCAACAAGCTGCTGTTACAGGCCTCGAAGGAGCGCCTTGCGGCGCTCGGTGTAACAGCCAGCGAGATTGCCCGACTCGATAAGGAGCGCACTGTCCGACAGCGCGTGCGCGTTTACGCCGAGGTGGACGGTGTTATCACCCATCTCGGTGTGCGAGAGGGTATCTACGTCACGCCGGCCAACGAAATCATGTCCGTGGCGCAACTCGACAAGGTCTGGGTGCTGGCCGAGGTCTTCGAGCGACAGGCAGCCTGGGTCAAACCGGATCAGAGCGCCGTGGTGGAGCTCGACTACCTGCCGGCCACGACATTTCTCGGCAGCGTTGATTACGTGTACCCCGAACTCGATCCAAAGACGCGAACGCTCAGAGTCCGTATACGTTTTGACAACACGGCGGAGACGTTGCGGCCGAACATGTTTGCGCGCGTCACCATTCAGGGCGACAGCACAGGTGAAGTAGTGCACGTGCCGCGCGAGGCGCTCATTCGCGGCGGCTCCACCGATCGAGTGGTCGTGGCATTGGGCGGCGGTCGGTTCCGGGCCCAGGCCGTGGAAACCGGCATCGAGTCCGGCGATCGGGTTGCGATACGCAAGGGCATTTCGGCCGGAGAGCTTGTCGTGGTTTCGGGACAGTTCCTTATCGATTCTGAATCGAACATAGATGCCGCATTGTCGCGCATGGACCCGGCACCGCAGGAGTCGACGCAATGATTGCAGGCGTCATCCGCTGGTCCGTCGCGAATCGTATCCTGGTCCTTATAGTGACGGTGTTCGTGACCGCGTGGGGGCTTTTCTCGCTGCGCTACACGCCGGTCGACGCGCTTCCCGATTTGTCCGATGTGCAGGTCATCATCAAGACCTCGTTCCCGGGCCAGGCGCCGCAGGTCGTCGAGGACCAGGTGACCTATCCCCTGACGACGGCGATGCTGTCCGTGCCCAAGGCAACGACAGTGCGCGGATATTCGTTCTTCGGTGATTCCTACGTCTACATTATTTTTGAAGACGGCACGGATCTCTATTGGGCACGGTCGCGCGTACTTGAGTACCTGAGCCAGGTATCCGGCAGGCTTCCGGAGAGCGCCAGGCCAGCGCTGGGACCGGATGCGACAGGTGTGGGTTGGGTCTATGAATATGCGCTGGTCGATCGCAGCGGTCAGAACGATCTCGCCGAACTGCGGAGTCTGCAGGACTGGTTTCTGAAGTACGAACTGCAAACTGTTCCGGGCGTCGCCGAGGTCGCCACCATTGGTGGAATGGTGCGCCAATACCAGGTGGTTGTGGATCCGGACAAGCTGCGTGCTTTCGGCATTCCGCTGGCCAGGCTCAGGATGGCAATACAACAAGGCAACCAGGAAAGCGGCGGATCGGTCATCGAAATGGGCGAGGCCGAGTACATGGTACGTGCGAGTGGCTACCTGGAAAACATCGCCGATCTCAGTGATATTCCGCTGGGCGTCAATGACGAGGGCACGCCACTCGTACTGTCCGATGTCGCCGAGATTCGGCTGGGCCCGCAAATGCGCCGCGGAATCGCTGACCTTAATGGTGAAGGCGAGGTCGTTGGTGCCGTGATCATCATGCGCTGGGGCGAGAATGCGCTGACGACAATCGATGGCGTCAAGAAGCGCCTTGCAGAACTTGAGCGCAGCTTTCCGGACGGCGTAGAAATCGTGACGACCTATGATCGTTCGGACTTGATCAACCGTGCGGTGGACACGTTGCAGAGAAAGCTGCTGGAGGAGTTCCTGGTAGTCGCCCTGGTGTGCGCCGTGTTCCTGTTTCACCTGCGTTCATCCGCGGTCATCGTCCTGAGCCTGCCGGTCGGAATTCTTGCCGCGTTTATCGTCATGAAAATGCAGGGCATCAATGCAAATATCATGTCGCTCGGTGGCATCGCAATTGCAATCGGGGCCATGGTCGACGCAGCAATCGTGATGATCGAAAATGCGCACAAGCACATCGAGAAAGAACCGCTAACAGATGATAATCGATGGCGAATAATGGCCGATGCTGCTGCGGAGGTGGGTCCGCCGCTGTTTTTCTCCTTGCTGATCATTACGCTGAGCTTCTTGCCCGTATTTACGCTGGAAGCGCAGGAGGGACGCTTGTTTGCACCCCTTGCGTTCACGAAGACTTACGCCATGGCGGCAGCGGCGGGCCTCTCGATCACGCTCGTGCCTGTGCTCATGGGCTATTTTATTCGGGGCAATGTGACGCCCGAGCACAAAAACCCGATCAATCGCATACTCATTGCTGCCTACCAGCCGATCATCCATGCCGTGATTCGATTTCCGAGAGGGACGCTGGTTTTGGCCGCCATTGTGCTTTTGATCGGCTTTTGGCCTGCAACGAGGCTGGGCTCCGAATTCATGCCGCCGCTGGACGAAGGCGACCTGATGTACATGCCGACAACCTATCCGGGAGTATCGATCGACAAGGCGCGGGAAATCCTGCAGAACACCGACAAGATGATCCTCCAGGTCCCGGAAGTGAAGCAGGTATTCGGCAAAATCGGGCGCGCTGAAACAGCGACTGACCCGGCACCGCTGACGATGATCGAGACGGTCATACAGTTCAAGCCTCGCGACGAGTGGCGGCAGGGTATGACACCTGAGGGTTTGCGCGCCGAGCTTGATCGTGTCGTCAGGTACACCGGGCTCACAAATGCCTGGGTCATGCCAATCAAGACACGCATCGACATGCTGGCGACCGGCATCAAGACGCCGGTCGGCATCAAGGTAGCGGGACCCGATCTCGCGGTCATCGAGCGCATTGGACGGGACCTGGAACGCGTATTGGCGGATGTGGCCGGCACTACCTCGGTGTACTCGGAGCGGGTTACCGGCGGGCGCTACGTTGACGTGGACATCGATCGAAAACGCGCCTCGCGATACGGGCTGAACATCAATGACGTCCAGGACGTTGTTCGATCGGCGGTCGGTGGCATGAACGTAACGCAGACGGTCGAGGGACTCGAGCGCTACCCCGTCAATATTCGCTATCCGCAGCGCGTGCGGGACTCGGCAGAACAGCTGAAGTTGCTGCCGATAGTCACGCCGCAGGGCGCGCGTATCGCGTTGGCGGACGTCGCCGACGTGAAGGTGGTCGATGGACCGCCGCTGATCAAAAGCGAAAACGCCCGGCTGAACGGCTGGACCTATATCGACATCGCGGGTCGGGACCTCGGCTCTTACGTTGGCGAGGCGCAGCGCGTGGTAGCGGATTCAGTGCAGCTACCGGCAGGCTATTCGTTGGCCTGGTCCGGACAGTACGAGTACATGGTGCGTGCGAAAGAACGACTGTCCGTGGTCGGCCCGCTAACGCTCGCAATCATAATCCTGCTTCTGTACCTCAGTTTCCGGCGCTTTGCCGAAGTCGCGATCATAATCGGCACTCTGCCGATGGCATTGATCGGCGGGCTCTGGCTCCTGTACCTGCTGGGTTACGACCTGTCGGTCGCTGTTGGCGTCGGTTTTATTGCGCTGGCGGGCGTTGCGGTCGAAATCGGCGTGGTGATGCTGGTGTACCTGAACCAGGCCATGCGCCGGCATATCGCTGCCGCCGAGTCGGAGGGGCGCGTACTCTCGCTCACGGATGTGCAACAGGCTGTTGTCGACGGCGCCGTACTTCGAGTGCGGCCGATCCTGATGACGGTTGCCGCCATTATTGCGGGCCTGTTGCCGATCATGTTCGGCGGCGGTACAGGATCGGAAGTCATGCGACGCATTGCTGCTCCAATGGTGGGTGGCATGGTCAGTGCCACCATTCTCACTTTGGTTGTCATTCCCGCGTTATTCCTGTTCTGGCGCGGGCGGGACGCTAGAATAGACCGGCCATGAAAACACACGAATCAAGCGAACACGCCTGTTGTCACGAAGGACACGATGCCGCGGCGCCTGTAGCCAGCGGAGATTACGATCTCGTGCCCGCCGATTACAGTGGCACCGTTTATACCTGCCCAATGCACCCGCAGGTTCGCGACGTCCGAAACTCGGGTTGCCCCATTTGCGGCATGGCCCTGGAACCCGAGGGGATCGTGGCCGGCGAAGAAGATACGTCCGAACTGGACGACATGACGCACAGATTCTGGGTCAGCGCCGCGTTGACCTTGCCTTTGTTTGTCTATGCGATGGGAGACCTGATTCCGGGGCAGCCGCTTAAGCATCTCGTGCCAGCTGATTGGGCAGCATGGATGCAATTTGCCTTCGCGGCTCCGGTGGTATTGTGGGGTGGCCGGCCGTTCTTCGTGCGCGGTGTGCAATCGATTCGATCGATGAATCTCAACATGTTTACGCTGATCGCGCTCGGCGTCGGCGTTGCGTTCATCTATTCACTCGTGGCGACGGTCGCGCCCGGAATATTTCCCGACGCGTTTCGCAACGCGGCCGGCGAGGTCGCGGTTTATTACGAGGCCGCGGCCGTCATTACGACGCTGGTTTTGCTGGGGCAGGTACTGGAACTGCGCGCACGCAGCGAGACTTCCGGCGCCATTCGAGCGCTGCTCGAACTCGCGCCACCGACCGCAAATCGCCTTCGTGCGGACGGCAGTGAAGAAGAGGTATCCATTGATGAACTGGCATCAGGTGATCGCATTCGCGTGAGGCCGGGAGAAAAAATTCCAGTCGACGGAACCGTTACTGAGGGCAGCAGCAACGTCGACGAGTCGATGATCAGCGGCGAGCCCATTCCTGTCGAAAAACAAACGGGCGATACGGTTGTCGGCGGCACAGTCAACGGGGTCGGCGGATTCGTCATGGCGGCAACAAATGTCGGTGATGACACGCTGCTGTCACAGATCGTAAAGATGGTTGCGGAGGCGCAGCGCAGCCGCGCACCGATTCAGCGACTGGCTGATCGGGTCGCCGCGTGGTTCGTACCCACGGTCGTCACCGTGGCTGTCATAACATTTGTTGTCTGGGCGTGGCTCGGCCCGCAGCCGGCAATGGCGTATGCGATAGTCAACGCCGTAGCGGTACTCATAATCGCATGCCCGTGCGCGCTCGGCCTGGCAACACCGATGTCGATCATGGTCGGTACCGGCAGGGGCGCGCAGAACGGAATCCTGGTCAAGAACGCAGAGGCGCTGGAAACCCTGGAGAAAGTAGACACGATCGTGGTCGACAAAACGGGCACGCTGACCGCAGGCCGTCCTGAACTCGTAACGGTCGATCCGCTCACGGGGTTCAGCGAGGAATCGTTGCTGTCGTTTGCTGCGGCAGTCGAAATCGCGAGCGAACATCCATTAGCGGCCGCGATCGTGGCCGGCGCGAACCAGCAATCGTTGCCCCTGCAGGCGCAGCAAAACTTTAAGTCAATCACGGGGCAGGGTGCGCAGGCGACGGTGGCGGGCAAGGCGGTTGCAGTCGGCAACGAGAAGCTGATGAAGTCGGTCGGTGCTGATGACCCGCAGCTCCCCCTGACGGCCGAGTCTTACCGGGAGGACGGGCAGACCGTGATGTTTGTTGCGGTGGACGGCAGGGCGGCGGGCCTTCTTGGTGTCGCGGATCCCATCAAGCCAACGACGCCGCAAGCGATCGTACAATTGCATCGTGCCGGCTTGCGCGTCGTGATGCTTACGGGTGACAGCGCAGCAACCGCGAATGCGGTAGCCAGAAAGATCGGAATCGATGAGGTACAGGCCGACGTTTCACCGGAAGACAAGATTCGCATCGTTCGCGAGCTACAGGCCAGGGGTTCGATCGTCGCCATGGCCGGGGACGGGATCAACGACGCTCCGGCGCTGGCTCAGGCCGACGTTGGAGTCGCCATGGGCACGGGTACCGATGTCGCAATGCAGAGTGCCGGAGTGACCCTTGTGCGTGGCGACCTGCTGGGAGTGGCCAAGGCGCGGGCACTGAGCCAGGCGACCATGCGAAACATACGGCAAAACCTGTTTTTTGCTTTTGCCTACAACACGGCAGGTGTGCCGATAGCGGCCGGAATCCTGTATCCATTTTTCGGCCTGTTGCTGAGCCCCATGATTGCGGCCGCGGCAATGAGCCTGAGTTCGGTTTCGGTTATTGGCAACGCGCTGCGGCTGCGAAAAGCGACATTATGAGAACCATCACGCGTCGAGATCCGGTATCAGGTCGCTCTCGAGGTTTGCGATCATGTCTTTTAACAACAACTTGCGTTTCTTGAGGCGCCGTATACGCAGCTGATCGACCATGGGGTCTTCCTGCAAACGGTCAATCAGGTAATCGAGGTCCCTGTGACTGACACGCAGCTCGCGCAATCGCTCGAGCTGCTTAAACGATTCGGTGTCGATCTTGTCCGCCATGGAGTGATGCTACTCGCTGTCAGGTAGCAGCGCCAACCAGTCCCTGTCAGACGCGCCAATGACGAAGAAATGCGGGTTCAGGATGTTGGCTTTCGCATTGTATGCCATTGATTTTCCGTCCAGCGTAACGACTTTTCCACCGGCTTGTTCGACGACCGCCTGGGCTGCGGCTGTGTCCCATTCCGAGGTTGGCCCCAGCCTCGGGTAAAGGTCGGCGCCCCCTTCGGCGACAATACAAAATTTCAGAGAGCTGCCCATCGGTACCATGTCGTGCGGCCCGAGCGCTGCCAGATAAGCATCAAGGCTCGCACCGCGGTGCGAGCGGCTGCCAACCACGCGAACGGGTTTACGGCTCCGGGCAGCTACCCGGATCAGCCGCGGAGCTTTGCCAGCGTCGCGCAGTTCTGCGCCGACGCCCTCGCAGCCGACATAGGTCCTGTTTTGCACGGGGACATGCACGACGCCGAATACCGGTCGCTTGTTGTCGACCAGTGCGACGTTGACCGTGAACTCGCCGTTTCGATTGACGAACTCCTTGGTGCCGTCCAGCGGATCAATCAGCCAGTAGCGATCCCATTGCCGGCGTTCCTCGAAATCCGGCAGGCCCGATTCTTCGGAGATAATTGGCAGGTCGGGTGTCAGGTGCCGGAGGCCGGCAACGATACGATGGTTCGATGCGAGATCCGCCTGGGTCAAAGGCGATTTATCAGCTTTGCTTTGCACCTCAAAATCGGTCGAGTAGACTTCGAGGATCGCACGGCCGGCATCCTCGGCCAGCGCGACGACGGGTTCGATGAACGATTCGAGGTCCATGCACTAATCCTGCAAAATCCGGGGCGCGCAGTATAACAATGAAAATCGATCCGAAAACCGCGTTGCAGCGTACCGAGACCCTGATGCTCGATATGGATGGCACTCTGCTCGACCTCGCGTTCGACAACTACGTCTGGCGCGACCTGGTTCCGCGACGCTACGCGTCGGCGAATGGCATGACGTTGAAGGCGGCACGCGAGCACCTGTTCAACCAGTACCGCAATGTGCAGGGCGATCTGGAATGGTATTGCCTGGATCACTGGTGCGAGCGGCTGGGTATCGATGTCATGCAATTACACCACGATGTCAATCATCGTATCGGGTATCTGCCAGGGGCCCTGGACTTTCTGCGGACCGTGCAGAAGCAGGAGACGCGCGTGTTGCTGGTGACCAATTCTCACCCCGACACGCTCGCGTTGAAAGACGCGGTTACCGGGCTCGGTGATTACTTTGACGGCGTGTTCAGTTCGCATAACTATGGCCATGCGAAAGAGAGCCAGGCTTTCTGGCATGCACTGCAGGACGACGTTGGATTTGACATCGAGACGACGTTGTTTGTCGATGACAGCCAGCCGGTGCTGACAAGTGCGAAAGAGTACGGCGTCAGGATGCTCGTCACCGTGACCCGCCCGGACACGACACTGCCGTTGCAACACGGTTCGGAATTTCGAGGCGTCGAGACCGTGGCCGATATGCTGCCCTAGGAGGCCGCCTCCCCATAAAGGGGACAATGCCAGCGGCCGAGCGATAGCTGCGACCGCCAGGTCGCGCGCATGATCGGCGGCTGCTGCAGCTTCCTGCTATTTCCTGGGTCGGCCGCGTTGCGCGCCACCCGACCTGCCCCTGCCGCCGCCTGGCCTGCCGCCGCCTGGCCTGCCGCCGCCCGGCCTGCCGCGTTTGCCCGAGGGTTTGCGTTTCCGTGGCTTCGGTTTGACCAGTTCGGGCAAATCGTCCGGATTATAGTTGGCCACCGGAATCTTGTGGCCGATGTACTCCTCGATCGCCGGCAGCCCGATCGCGTAGGATTCGCAGCCCAGGCTGATGGCATCACCGGCTGCTCCGGCGCGCGCCGTGCGACCTATTCGATGCACGTAATCCTCTGCTTCATTCGGCAGGTCGTAGTTTATGACGTACTGCACGTCCGGGACGTGCAGGCCGCGTGACGCAACGTCGGTACCGATAAGAACAGCCAGTTCGCCACTTTGGAAATCCATGAGCATGCGCAGCCGTTTTTTCTGCGGTACGTCGCCCGAGATGGCCTTGGCATGGATGCCGTTGGCTTCGAGGTAGTCCTGAACACGCTCGGCCTCGCGCTTCATATTCACGAAAATCATGATGCGCCCCTGACCCATCTCCCGAATCAGCCCGACCAGCAGCGGCATCTTGTCTTCGTTGGATGGAAAAAAGATGGCCTGGCGAACGCGGTCGGCCGTGACCTTGTCCGGTTCGATGCGAATCAGCTCGGGCTCGTTCATGTGCTCATAAGCGAGCTCCATGACGCGCTGCGACAGCGTCGCCGAAAACAGCATATTCAGACGTTTGCCAGGGTCCGGCAGGCGCCGCAACAAATAACGGATATCCTTGATGAAGCCAAGGTCGAACATGCGATCGGCCTCATCGAGAATGGCAACCTCGACCTGGTCGAGTTTGAACACACCCTGCTTGAAGTAGTCGATAATGCGTCCCGGCGTGCCGATAAGCAGATCAACACCGTCCTGGAGTATGTTGCGCTGCTTGTCATAATCCGTGCCGCCGAATGCCAGGCCGATTTTGAAACCGGTATGCTTGCCCAAAACCTCGGCATCGTTCGCGATCTGGACGGCAAGCTCACGTGTTGGTGCCAGTGCGAACAGCCGGGGCTGACGTTTCTCGCCTGAATCGGATCGTGTGTTGATGAGGCGCTGATAGGCCGCTATCAGGAACGCGGCCGTTTTGCCCGTGCCCGTCTGCGCCTGTCCGGCAACGTCGTGGCCTTCCAGGGCAATGGGCAGGGTGCTGGCCTGGATTGGCGTGCAGAACTCGAAGCCCGCGTCACGAATACCGGCCCGAATGCTTTCATCAAGCGGCAGGGAGTCGAATCTGAGTTCGCTCAGGTGGTTTTCAGACATAGAAATGAGACCAGAAAATATGCGTCAAAAGCTTGCAAAATGGCTCGCGAAGCGTTCAAATTAGGCCTAATTCGACGCGACAACCGTCGCACTCGCCAATTTCGCTTCCCTTAATTATCCAGAAAGAAGCCGGAAACAGCCGGAATTAGCCGGTAATAAAGCTGCGACATAGTGCCTGATAGTTAAGGCAGCGTCATCCATTTTTGCAATGTTCGTTCGTCAGAAGACCCGACAACGGGCAAAACCACAATCAACTATCACTTTCATTGGGAGGAAGTAGCCGGTGAGCGACAATATTGTGCACACATCGGACGGCACATTTGAGGCCGACGTATTACAAAACGAGAAAGCAGTTCTGCTCGATTTCTGGGCGGAATGGTGCGGTCCATGCAAGATGATCGCGCCATTGCTCGAAGAGGTCGCCGTATCGCATGCAGACAAACTTGCGGTCGTGAAGCTGAATGTTGACGAAAATCCGAACACGGCCCAGAAGTTCGGCATCCGCAGCATTCCGACGCTGATCTTGTTCAAGGACGGCGCCGTGCAGGCGCAAAAAATGGGTGCGATGCCTAAATCGCAACTGGAAGAATTTCTGGACACTAATCTGTGAGAGGGTACTTGGGTACTTCAACTAAAAATCGCCCGAATAAGTCGGGCAACAAGAGCAAGGGCAATCCGAATCGGCGCCGGCGCCGGCGGCCGCAACATACCGAATATCCGGATGACGAAGAGGGCAGTCTCGACGTAATCACGCCGGAGCAGCTCGAGCAAAGCAAGAACATCATGAACCTGTCGGAACTGAAGACTCGTCCGGCAGCGGCGCTCGTCGAGCTCGGTGTGTCACTGGGTGTCGAAAATCTCGCGCGCTCGCGCAAGCAGGACATGATTTTTTCGATCCTCAAGGCGCATGCCAGTAAGGGCGAGGATATCTACGGTGATGGCGTGCTCGAGATACTGCAGGATGGCTTTGGTTTCCTGCGTTCGTCGGACAGTTCCTACCTCGCGGGCCCTGACGATATCTATGTGAGTCCCAGCCAGATTCGCCGTTTTAACCTCCGCACCGGCGACCTGGTTTCAGGCCTGATCCGTCCGCCGAAGGAAGGCGAACGCTATTTTGCGCTGCTAAAGGTTGGCCAGATCAATCATGACGCGCCGGAGAATGCACGCAACAAGGTTCTGTTTGAGAACCTTACGCCACTGTTTCCGACTCAGCGCCTGAAGCTCGAGCAGGGCAACGGCAGCACCGAAGACCTGACAGCGCGCATCATCGACATGGTTGCGCCGATTGGCAAGGGCCAGCGCGGCCTGATCGTCTCGCCGCCGAAAGCCGGCAAGACGATGCTGCTGCAGAATATTGCTTCGGCCATCTGTGCGAATACGCCCGAAGTCGATCTTATCGTCCTGCTCATTGACGAGCGTCCCGAAGAGGTCACCGAGATGGAGCGCACTGTTCGTGGTGAGGTGGTTTCGTCTACGTTTGACGAGCCGGCCAGCCGCCACGTCCAGGTCGCCGAGATGGTCATCGAAAAAGCGAAGCGTCTCGTTGAGCATAAGCGCGATGTCGTTATCCTGCTTGACTCGATCACGCGCCTCGCGCGCGCCTACAACACCGTTGTGCCGTCGTCGGGCAAGGTCCTGACCGGCGGCGTGGATGCCAATGCCCTGCATCGTCCGAAACGTTTTTTCGGTGCGGCACGAAACATCGAGGAAGGTGGCAGCCTGACTATCCTGGCGACAGCCCTGGTCGACACGGGGTCCAAGATGGACGAAGTGATTTACGAGGAATTCAAGGGCACGGGTAATATGGAAATTCACCTGGATCGTCGTATATCCGAAAAGCGTGTGTTCCCGGCGATCAATATCAATCGCTCCGGCACGCGCAAGGAGGAGTACCTGACGGATCCTGATGAGTTGCAGAAGATGTGGATCCTGAGAAAAGTCCTGCATCCGATGGACGAACTCGCGGCGGTCGAATTCCTGCTCAACAAGTTGCAGGACACGAAGACCAACGCGAAATTCTTCGAGGCCATGAAGCGATAGCCGTGCTTCGCCGCTAACTCATTGATAATACGGGGCCAAATGGCCCCGTATTTCGTTATCCTTAGGCCTGCTTCGCCCCCGCGCCGGGCATTCCAGCGTACAATTGTCGGATCGTCCGACCGATTATTGCGGCAGTGACCGTCTGATGATCGAGTACCCGGAGTGATTCGATATGGCGGTCTATTTCCAGGACAAAACGCTTGTAAAGCAGCTGCTTAGTGGCGATGCGCGGGCTTTTGACCGGTTTTTCGACGAAAACTTCGCACGGCTGTATCGTTTTGCGCTGACGCGCCTGTCGGACGATCCCGATGCTGCCCGCGAAGTCGCCCAGCTCACGCTCACGCGTGCCGTGCGAAAGCTGCACACCTACCGCGCGGAATCCGCGCTGTTCACGTGGCTGTGTGCGATATGCCGCAACGAGACCAGCGACTGGCTCGCCAGGCAGGGTCGCTATCGCGAGCACATCGTCCTGACCGAAGATTTTGCGGAGATTCAGGCCGCCGTCGATTCTTTCCAGTCTCCTGAGCAAATGAGTCCGGACCGACACTATCGTCGCGTCGAGCTGCTGCGCCTGATACAGGTCGCGCTGGACAAATTGCCGGCACGCTATGGCGATGTTCTCGAGTGGAAGTACATCGAAGGACATTCCATAAAGGAAATATCCGCGCGGCTGGAGATCGGCCCGGAAGCAACCCAGTCCTTGCTGGCTCGGGCCAAACGGGCGTTTGCCGATGTTTATTCGTCGCTGACAGAAGGAATCGAACTGAACGAGAGCGAGTTGGTGCAATCATGAGTGACTTCGAACACAGCACAGGCGTTACATCGGACGATGCGCTGGAGCAATTGCTGAAGCGCGCGACGCCACGGCCGATGCCGTCATCGTCGGACGAGGCAACCGTGCGACAAGCCGTGCGCGCCGAGTGGCAAAACGTCAGCAACCGGCACAAATCGCGCCGCCGCATGATGTCGTTTGCAATTGCGGCAACCGTGCTGATCAGCGTGTTTGCCGTACTCAGCGTATTTCGCCTGTCGGGCGTCGATGCCGTGCAGGTGGCGTCGATAGAAAAGAGCTTCGGGTCTATCTACCTGCTCGGTGAATCATCGGAGCTGCGCGAGACGCGGGACCTGGCGAATGTTCTCTCGGGGCAAACGATTGTGACAGGAAGCCAGGCGGGCATCGGCCTGGCCTGGCTCAACGGCGGCTCGATGCGCATGGATGAGAATACGCGAGTCGAATTCGTGAATGATGCAACCGTTTATCTGAAATCCGGCCGCATTTACTTTGACTCGAGTCCGCCGGCATTGATCGCGGGCATTACGACTGGCGGAATGGCGGAATTCGTCGTTCATACTGATCTCGGCAAGGTCGCGCACATTGGCACACAGTTCATGACCGGCGTGGATGCGGGGACACTGACCGTCAGTGTCCGGGAAGGCCAGGTAGGCGTGGAGGGCCAGTATCACAGCCAGATAGCTTCTTCGGGTGAACAGCTGACGTTGTCCGGGCGGCAGCGGCCGGCCGTACTGAGCATCAGTCGCTCGGGAGAAAGCTGGGAATGGGTGAGCCGGACTTCGCCGCCGGCGAACGTCGACGGCAAAACGCTGCATGAGTTCCTGCTTTGGGCGTGCCGGGAGCTCGGCCTCGAGATTCAATGGGAAGGCCAGGCCGAGCAGGTTGCGCGCGGCGCGATTCTGAGGGGACGCATTGACACGGAGCCAGCCGAAGCGTTACGCCAACGGATGGCTACTGCGGCGCTGGCATGGCACATCGATCAAGGAGTGATCTACATCGGTGAGAATCAGTAACAACAGAACATGAGCCGCGTACTGCTGCTTTCGCTTCTGCTGGTTTCGTCGGCCGTCCTCGCCGACGACGGGCAGGCTATGCCCTACGTTGGCCGCACCGTGGCCAACGTCATTGACGGTTTCCGCGACCAGGGTCAACCCTTTGCCTACAGTACGAACCTCGTCAACGACGAACTGAGGGTTCTGGCCGAACCCGCTCCCGGGACGGCCGTGGAGATAGTCCGCCAGATACTGCAACCGTATGGTCTCGACGTACAGGCAGACACCGGCGTTTACCTGGTTGTCAAAGCAGAGCCTGGCGCGACGCCGGTAACGGATTCCACCGTCGTCAAACCGAACCTGTCGCAGCCGGACATAGAAACCGTGATCGTTGCGGCCAGTCGCTATGAAATATCGCGGGATATATCAACGTCACAATTCTCGCTCGACCGACGGACGATTCAAAACATGCCGGATGTCGGCGAGGACCCGATAAGGGTCGCGCAACGCCTGCCGGGCACGGCCGCCAGCGGCGCCTCGGCAGTTGCGCATTTTCGTGGCGGAGAGCAGAACGAAATCGGCATCATGTTGAACGGCCAGTGGTTGTTCGACCCGTTTCACATACGCGACTACCAGAGCCTGTTCAGTGCGATTGACGCGCGCGCGATCGAAGGCGTGGAAGTCTATACCGGGGGGTTCCCGGTTCGTTACGGTGACCGTATGAGCGGCCTCGTGCTGATGGATTCTCTTGATTCGGAAAAGTCGCGCCACACCGAAATCGGCCTCAGCGTTTTTAACACGTCTTTGCTGGCTGCCGGCGCCCACGAGGACCGCAACTGGCTGTTCTCTGCGCGACGCGGAAACCTCGACCTGGTCATCGATCCCAAGTTCGGCCAACCCTCGTATTTCGATATATTCGGCGAGTACACGTTCGAAATTACACCGAACACGCGCCTGTCGGTGAACGCGCTGTACGCTGACGACCAGGTAAAGCTCATACTGGAAACAGATCCTGCCGAACGCGAGCAGGTCGTCAGCGATACCGGCAACGCACAGTTCTGGCTGCGCCTTGATAACAGCTGGTCGCCGATGCTGAGCAGCAGCACCGTACTGTCGATGGTCGACTACAACAACCGGCGTGAGGGCTATGCCAACGACCCCGAGAAGTTGATAGCCGCTGTAACAGACGTCAGAGACGTGAGCCAGTTTGCACTTCGGCAGGACTGGGTCTGGAGTCCGTCGGAGCGTCACCGTACACAGTGGGGAATTCAGGTCGCCTACGGCGAAGCTGACTATTCGTACGCGGGATCTGCCGAGTATTTCGGTCTGCAGGAAATTTTCGTAAACCAGGCCGAAGAGATCAACCGTACGATAGAGGCAAGCCCGCAGGGCGGCAGCTACGCACTATACGTTTCGGATCGCTGGCGCTTGTCACGGCGCGCGGTACTCGAATGGGGATTGCGCTGGGACGATCAGACCTACACGGACCTGAGCTCGGATGCACAGCTGAGCCCGCGCCTCAACGTGATGTTTCGCCCCTGGGACAAAACCGAGCTGCGATTCAGCGCAGGCCGATATCATCAGTCGCAGCCCGTTCACCTGCTGCAGATCGAGGACGGCGTCACGAACTTCTGGCCCGCGCAACGCGCAGACCACCTCATCGTCGGGCTCAGGCATCTCACCGGCAGCGACACGTCAATTCGCATCGAGGCATTCCGGAAGGAAATTCGCGACCTGCGGCCAAGATTTGAAAACCTGTACGATCCGCTCAGCCTGATGCCGGAACTGGCGGCGGATCGTGTGAGACTCGAACCGTCGAGGGCCGAAGCACGCGGCGTGGAGCTGTCAGCCGACCGTAGCCTGGGCGCCTGGAGCTGGTGGGCGACCTACACCTGGTCGAAAGTGACCGATCGAATTGACGGCCGCGACGTACCGCGAAGTTGGGATCAGCGCCATGCTGCCCAGGGCGGCTTCGCGTGGAACAACGAGGGATGGAGTTTCTCTGCCGCGGCAAGCATCCACTCGGGCTGGCCGAAGACCGATTTGGCGCTGGTCGAGCAAGGTCTCGATGCTGGCGGCGAGCCGATTTACGTCGCGGTGCCGGGGCCGCGCAACGAAATTCGTCATCCGGCGTTTGCGAGCGTCGATGTGCGCCTGAGCCGCAAATTCAAGGTGCGCCGGGGATCCCTGCTCGCGTTCGTCGAGATCTCCAACCTGTTCAACCGCCGCAACGTCTGCTGTATCGACTGGGACCTCCAGGAGGATGCGCTCGGCAACAAATCCCTCGAATACAGTTATGACTACTGGCTGCCGTTGCTTCCGGCGATCGGCGTGCTCTGGGAATTCTGAGTCAGGACGACAACGCTGCTTCGCGCCAGGCCTCGACAGCGTGTTTGTAAATTCGCAAGTGCTTCGCCGCATCGGCATCGGACTGATGAATGATTCCGGATGCGCGCCGGTAAACGGCCTGGGTGATCGGATTTCTTCCCGGCGCATCGTCGCGATGAGTCAGCACGAACGGTATGGAACGCGTCAGCGTCAGCAGCAGGCCCGCCTGTCCGTCGGACGGATCATGTATGTGGACCACGTCTACTCGCGGCGTCAGGCAGCAGGCCATTACTGCAGACCTGACGGCCGGCCCCGCTGTCACATTGTCGACCAGGTCAAGCCGCTTCGCGAGTGCGATATTTCTGACCAGTACGTACTGCTGCACGCCATGTTCCCTAAGTGCCTCAACCAGGCTGACGAAATGCTCGCCCGCGCCGTTGAATGACTTCGCGAGATTGATATGACCGATGTACATTTTCGACTTGCCGGGCGCGCTCGCGCGCCGTAGCGTTGCTCTCCTGACGGCCGGATCCTAGGGCTACCCCGTAAGACAGGTTTGAGTCAGGAAATCGGTCGGAGAATCAGTCGGAGAACAGGGCGCGGGAAGTGGAGCCGGCCACTAGCCAATATTTTTCTCATGGACCGGCAAGTCGTCTCCGATTTGAAACCAGGGCTGCTTGTCTTCGGTCCAGATGTGCGCTCGCGGCATCGGCGCACAGGGGTCATCGAGGCAATTTACGGCGATGTCGATCTCGCCAGGCCGTTTGACGTTTTCGTAGGTGACAGAAGAACCGCAGTTGCTGCAAATGCCGCGCGTCACGCCCGGGGATGAGTTGTGCCAGTGGAACTCGCCTTGCGTTACGGCGAACGTGTCGCGGGCGTAGGTTGCCCAGGCGACGACCGGCGCACCGGCGGCGCGCTGGCAGCTTCCGCAGTAGCAAAAACAGGCAAACTTCTCCGGGCCGACCACCTCGAAATGAATATTTCCGCAGAAGCATCGGCCGCCGAGCGCGGGAGTGCTCATGTTGGCTCGTCCTCAAAGAACTCGACCTTGCCGGTCTCGATTGAATACTCGGCGCCGACGACAGTCAGCTTACCTGCCTCGATAAGTTGCTCGAGGATCAGCGAGCCGTGCGTGAGTCTTTCGACCGACGCCAGGACATTGGCGCGCACGGCGGCCCCGGTAAGCGTGTCGGCGTCACTGTCCCTGTGCGCCTCGAGTAGCGGTTCGATGGCCGGCCGCACGCGGTCCACAATCGCTCGCAGATTGGGCGAGCGATGCGTTTGTTGCAGCGCGAGTTCCTTTAGCGTCACGATAACGGCGCCGCAATTCGAATGACCGAGCACAACGACGAGCCGGGTACCGAACTGACTGGCTGCAAACTCGATGCTGCCGATCTGCGAAGGCGCAACAATATTGCCGGCCACGCGGATGACAAACAGGTCGCCGAAGCCCTGATCAAAAACCAGTTCGACCGGCACGCGGGAGTCGGAGCAGGCAAGGATGATCGCGAAAGGACTTTGTCCGCCGGACATGCCGGCCTGGTGGGCGCGACTCGCCATCGATTCGGCGTCAATCTCGCCAGCGACGAAGCGGCGATTGCCCTCGCGTAGTTTCAGAAGCGCGTCATCGGCTGAGATCATGTCGGCCAGTATCTGGTACGGCACTCTTTGCTGCAAGGCCTGTCAGACGGAGCGCCAGCGATGCAGGAATACCGGCGTGCCGGCCGGGAAGTGACTTTGCTCTCTCGCCAGTTCGACGTAGCCATCGCTTGCCGAAAGGGCCGTGAAGTCGCCCGATGTATTGGTCAAGACGGGCATTGCCAACACCTGGCCGCCTGCGCTCGACACCAATCGTACAGGCTGGAAGCAGGTGAGGTCGGGTTCGAACGTGACGTCGCTTGCAAGCACCGCAAATTCGGGCGGTCGTGGTGTTGCGGCTGACGCGGCCTCGAGCGCCGCAATGACGTACTGGCGGCAACAAACCAGTGCCGAAACCGGGTTGCCCGGCAGCGCGAAAACAGCTTCCCGGTTAGGACCGATGCCGAACCACATGGGCTTGCCGGGCCGCTGGCTGATTTTGTGGAAGACGACGTTGACGCCGAGCTCGGCCAGTACTCCTGGCACGAAGTCCGCTTTGCCCATCGACACACCGCCACTCAGGATAAGAACATCTGCATCCGCCAGATGAACACCTATACGCCGCCGCAATTCGTCGCGGTCGTCGAGCAGATGGTCATGATCGCAATGCGCATAGCCCCGCTCCCTGAGCATGGCTTGTATCGCGGGTCCATTCGAGAGGCGAACCTGGTGTGGTTCTATCGGAGTGCCCGGCGACACGAGCTCATTGCCGGTTGAAATAACCCGAATCACAGGAAGGCTGCTGACCTCGACTTCTGTCAGCCCGCATGACGCAATTATCGCGATATCCATCGGGGAAATGCGCTTGCCCGGCGCCAGGAGATCGGTGCCGGCAGCATGATCCGAAGCGCGTGGATGAATAAACTGGCCGCTCTTCGCCGCGTAGTCGTTTTCGATGAACGCGATCCTGTTCTTTATCGAAATGCGCTCAACCGGAACGATGCAGTCCGCGTTTTCGGGCAAAGAAGCGCCCGTCATGATTTCGATGCAGTTGCCGGGCTGCAGTGCGAGGACCGGATCGCCGGCGGCCTGCGTCGCCTGAACCGGGAATTCCCGCCTACCCCGGCTGAAGTCCCTGAAACTGAGCGCGATGCCGTCCATCATGACGCGGTGAAATGGCGGCTGGTCTCTTTCGGCGCGCACGACCTGTCGAAGCACGCGTTCGTTCGCAGCGTCCAGTAGCACCGCGTCGGCCGGAAAATCGGGCATGGCTGCCAGGATTGCTTCGCGGGCCTCGGCGGTCGTCAGCATTTGAGGCTAGCTCTCTCTTGCAATGGCGCGGTGACCAATATCACGGCGAAAGTAGACGTCTTGCCACTTGATCTTGTCAACCGATTCGTAGGCGCTCTTGGCGGCAGCGGCAACGGTTTCACCGAGGCCAACCACACAAACAACACGGCCGCCGTCTGTCGTCACGGTTTTGCCGTCGCCGGCAGTTCCGGCATGGAACACTTTTTGCGTGTCGCTATCGGCTTTGTCGAGGCCGCTGATCGGTTTGCCTTTGGCGTAGCTCGCCGGGTATCCACCGGCGGCCAGCACCACGCCCAGCGCCGCGCGCGAATCCCATTCAGCAGTCTGCTGGCTCAGGGTGCCGTTCAGAGTCGCTGCGCAGATTTCCACGAGGTCGGATTCGAGTCGCATGAGAATCGGCTGCGTTTCCGGATCGCCCATGCGGCAATTGAATTCAATAACCCTGGGTGTGCCGTCCGACATGATCATTAGCCCGGCATACAGGAAACCAAGATATGAGTGACCGTCTGCCTTCATGCCGGCCAGCGTCGGCCGTATGACGAGATCCATGATGCGTTGCTCAACCTCTGTCGTCACGACGGGCGCCGGTGAATACGCGCCCATGCCACCCGTATTCGGCCCGACATCACCCTCATCACGCGCCTTGTGGTCCTGCGACGTCGCGAGTGGCAGTATGCTGTCACCGTCTGTGATGATAATGAAACTGGCTTCCTCGCCATCGAGAAACTCCTCGACGACGATCCGGGCCCCGGCATCACCGAAGCTGCCGCCAGCCAGCATGTCCGTGGCAGCCTGCTCGGCTTCCTCAAGGCGCATCGCGACGATGACGCCTTTGCCAGCTGCCAGGCCGTCGGCCTTGATTACGATCGGCGCGCCTTGTTCACGAATATATTCGAGCGCGGGCTGCAGCTCGGTGAAATTCCGATACGCGGCCGTCGGAATATCGTGCCTGGCAAGAAAATCCTTGGTGAACGCCTTGGAGCCTTCGAGCCGGGCGGCGGCGGCCGTAGGGCCAAAGCAGGGCAGTCCCAGCGCGTTGAAACGATCAACGATACCGGCAACCAGCGGTGCCTCCGGGCCCACAATCGCCAGGCCAATGTCCTCTTCTTGAGCGAGCGAGAGCAGCCCATCAATGTCGTCGGATGACACGGCGACATTGCGGACCTTGTTTTCACGCGCGGTGCCCGCGTTGCCCGGAGCTACGAGTACCTCGTCTACCTTGACGGATTGTGCGCACTTCCAGGCAAGCGCGTGCTCGCGTCCACCTGAACCAATTATGAGGATCTTCATTCTTGTAATAATCTAATGGCGAAAGTGGCGCATGCCGGTAAAAACCATGGCCAGTCCATGCTCGTTCGCAGCCTGGATTACCTCGTCGTCGCGCATCGAACCGCCCGGCTGGATGATGGCTGAGATACCGTGCCCGGCGGCGGCATCGATGCCGTCACGGAACGGAAAAAAGGCATCCGACGCCATGACCGAGCCATTGACGTCAAGACCTTCGTCGCCGGCTTTGATTGCGGCGATCTTCGTGCTGTACACGCGGCTCATTTGACCGGCACCAACGCCGATGGTCATGTTGTCCCTGCAAAATATGATGGCGTTGGACTTGACGTACTTGACCACGGTCCAGGCAAACAGCATGTCCCTGACCTGGTCTGCGGTAGGCGCTATTTCCGTCACCACCTTCAGGTCATCGGCTGTAACAATACCAAGGTCAGTGTTCTGTACCAGCAGTCCGCCGGATACTTTCTTGAAATCGAAGCCAGCGACGGAGCCGCATGCCCAGTCGCCAGTTTCCAAAAGCCGGAGGTTCTTCTTCGCGGACAAGACCAGAGCGGCGTCGGCGTCAATGGATGGGGCGACAATGACTTCCACAAACTGCCTGTCGATAATGGCCTCTGCGGTTCGGGCATCAAGCGGGCGATTGAATGCAATGATGCCGCCGAACGCCGACGTCGGGTCTGTCTTGAATGCCTTCTCGTACGCCCCGAGTAAATTTCCGGCGACCGCTACTCCGCACGGATTGGCGTGCTTGACGATCACGCAGGCAGGATCTGCAAACTGCCTGACGCATTCGAGCGCTGCGTCGCTGTCCGCAATGTTGTTGAAGGACAAAGCCTTGCCCTGCAGCTGTTTGGCCCGCGCGAGAGAGCCCTGTGGGGCTTGTTGATCGACGTAGAACGCGGCTTCCTGATGCGGGTTCTCACCGTATCGCAGTCGCTGCGACAGGCCGCCTGCGTAAAGAAAGCGTTCGCCCAGCGGGTCATCGCCCAGCGATTGCGACAAGTATTTCGTGATGGCCGCGTCGTAACTGGCCGTGTGCGCATACGCTTTTGCCGCGAGGCGACGGCGATGCTCGAGGGAAAGTCTCTTGTTGCGCAGCTTTTCCAGAACGGCCTCGTAGTCGTCCGGACTGACGACCACGGCAACGCCGTCGTGATTTTTCGAGGCGGCACGAATCATCGCGGGACCGCCGATATCAATGTTCTCGATCGCCTCGTCAATACTCGTATCGTTGCGCGCGATGGTTTCCTCGAACGGGTACAGGTTGACGACCAGAAGATCGATCGCTTCGATGCCGTGCTCCGCCATCACGGCTTCGTCCGTGCCGCGTCGACCCAGCAGGCCGCCATGGATGATTGGGTGCAGCGTCTTCACGCGCCCGTCCATGATTTCAGGAAAACCGGTTTTTTCAGACACCTCGATCACTTTCAACCCGGCATCGCGCAGCTGACGGCAGGTACCGCCCGTTGACAGCACTTCGACACCGAGCTCGGTAAGACCGGTAACAAAAGGAATCAATCCACGCTTGTCAGAAACACTGACGAGCGCGCGTCTTACGTTCAACATGGGTATACCTGAAAAGAAATGGGGTATGCCGAAACGACATCTATTTTATGAGCAAGTAGGTCCTGAGTTTCTTTCGCAAAGTGCCGCGGTTAATGCCGAGTATGCCGGCAGCCTGGCTCTGATTGCCCTGCGTGTAATCCATGACGGCTTTGAAAAGGGGCCGTTCAACCTCGCCGATAACCAGATCGTACAAATCGCCCGGCCGATCGCCGTTCAGCGTTGTAAAATATTGGTCAAGTGCGTCTTCTGTGTGTTTGCAAAGCGGTTTCTTGCTTTTCCTGGAAGTAAGGTCCTTTTTGTTGTGCTTTTCTTGAGCCACGTTGCTTAAATCCTGAAGAATTCTTTTGTTAGTCTGATTTGTTCTGCAGCGCATTCGGCACGAACTACCTGATGACGAAACGCGTCGGCGTCATCCAGGCTGTTGCAGTACCAGGTCAGGTGCTTGCGAGCCACTCGAACTCCGGTTGGTTCCCCATAAAACCGGTGAAGATCGCTCAGGTGGTCGAGCATAATATCACGCAATTCAATTTTTTCTAGCTGCGTATTTTCCGCAGTCGGATTTAGAAGATGTCCAAGTTCGCGAAAAATCCACGGGCGTCCCTGGGCACCGCGCCCGATCATCAAGCCATCTGCACTAGTTACGCGCAGTACTTCAAGCGACTTCTCCAAAGTCGTTATATCTCCGTTTGCAATGACCGGTATTTTCACAGCGCGCTTGACAGCGGCGATCGTCTCGTACTCGGCCTCACCGTTGTACCTGCATGCGCGAGTTCGACCGTGAATGGCGATCGCCCGGATACCGGCGTCCTCGGCCAGCCGCGCGACGTTCACGGCATTGCGATACCCGGTGTCCCAGCCCGTCCTGCATTTCAGCGTGACCGGAACGTCTGCGGCGCGCACGACCGCGTCGAGAATTGATGCCACAAGCCCTTCGTCTCTGAGCAACGCCGACCCCGCGAGTTTCCTGCAGACCTTCTTGGCGGGACAGCCCATGTTGATGTCGATAATCTGAGCGCCCCGGTCAACACACGCCTGCGCCGCGACGGCGAGCTGTTGCGGGTCGGACCCGGCGATCTGCACGGCGACCGGTTCCGTATCGAGGTCCAGATCCAGCCGGTGACGTGATTTCGGAGTCTGCCAGAGTCCGATGTTGGCCGTCGTCATCTCGGAGGTCGTCATGCCGGCGCCAAATTGCCGGCAGAGACGGCGAAACGGTGCGTCTGTCACGCCAGCCATCGGCGCAAGCACAAACGGGCTGGACAGCCTGTAGGGGCCTATTTGCAGCGGTCTGAGATCCATGGCGGGCATGCCGCATATTACTGCAGTATGCCGCTACCCGCAGGACACAAATTAGCCGTTGGCTCGCTACTTGAAGCCAGGGCTGCTGCAGCGCAATTGCCCGGCGGTCTGGCGATAACAAACCTTCAGCTTGTACCCGGTCGCGTCTGGCGCCGGCGACTGAATAGAGATTACGGCATTGAACGTATTGCCGGGCGGCACGTGTTTGCCCGGGTCCAGGTCGTCGGTGAGGTATTCGGCCGGATCAAGCGTGCGATTGCCAACCGTTTCCTCGAATCGATCGATGAGCGCGACATTGACAAGCGGGTACGGCAGGGAACTGTCTGAATTGTTGCCGACGCGTGAGTAGATGGTCAGCTGATCGTCGTTTTCATCGATAACTTCCTGGGTAGCTTCGAAGCGCCAGCCTCTTACGTCCCAGGCCGGGGACAGCGGCCTGCCGACTGCGCGATACACGACCCCGACGACGTTATTGAACGCCGGAATGGTCGCGAGCGCGTCGCGCGATTGATGCATGACCTGGACGATAAGGAGCAGGGCAAGAAGGACAATCGCTGCAGTCATGCCGCGACGCCGCCCGACCCGCGTTGGCGTGCTTTCTTCATTCGCGGCGTCCCTTGCTTGTCTGGCGAGCGCCGCCGCGGCTGCGATATCTGCCTCGCGCTTCTCTGCGTCGGGCGCCGAGCGAATTGACTCACCCTCCATGACGATCGTCTCGAAGCCTGTCGATATGTCGTCATCCCTGCCAGCCGCTTCTTTTTCAGCAAATGCTTTGTCTTCCGCGTCTTTTTCGGGAATAACAATCGTCGAGGCGAATCCGTCTTCATCCTCGACTGCAAAGCTGAGGAGATCCTGGTCGATCATCATGTTGAGCGTCTGTTCTTCTTCCGTCTGCGCGGGTACGGCGTGGCTGCTGTCTTCACTCTCCGGCGCGTCCAGCTCCTCGTCGTCGATCCCGGCATCCGGCGACGCGTCGTCCTGTAGTTCAAGTCCTTCGTCGCCCTCGAAGAAATTCTTGTCGAAGACGTCGGACTGCTCTTCGAGTTGTGCAATGGCCGTGTCGACAGAACCAAATTCGAGCGGGGCCTGCTGTTCCTCTTCGTCATCCTCGTCGTCCATCGGATAACGTCGCGTGGCAGAGCTCTCGAGTTCCGGCTCGGGCTCGGGTTGCAGGTCCTCGACGGGTTCCTTTTCGGACTCAGCATCAAGTTCGATTTCGGGCTCTTCGCCTGCCACATCTGCTGTCGCTTCATGGACTACTCCGAACGATTCTTCATCGACGTCAGCCGCTGCCTCCTCCGGCGCAATTTCGGGGGCGGGGTGCATGCCGCTGAGATCGATGCCCATGGCCTCGGCCTGCAGCGCGAACTGCGTATCCACGTCCAGAATTTCCTGCTCGGTTTCCGCCGGTGCTGTGACAGCATCAGGCGGGGCGACAGCGTCGTCCTCAGCAACGGCTTCGGCAGGTTCATCGACCTCGCCCAGGATATCCGCCCATTCGTCCGGTTCGCCAAGCATCACGTCGACGCGTGACCCTTCTGTTTCGTCCCGCGATTCGGCTTCCTGGCCGGTTTCGGTGCGTGCCTCGGGCACGGCATCGCCGGTTTCCGGCAGATAGGACGATTCGTCGTCGAGATCAAAATCGTCGGGCAACGGAGTATTGTCGTCGAATCGAAGTTCGTCGACCGGAGTTTGCGCCAGGGCGTTTGCCGATTCCTCGAAGATCTCGGCCGCCTCGACGTCGGTTGGCGTTTTTGTAAGAAATTGATCAACGGGCGTTGGCGATTTGTCGAGCACTTCATCGACCACCGAATCGGGCGCATCATCCTCATCGAGCACACGCCATTCAACGCCGGTATCCTCGATGCGAATGTCCGAGCCTGCAAGCTGGTCGAGCGTCTTCAGCAGCGCCGCGCTCTGTTCAGCGGAAATAGATCGCGGAACCTCCCCGTTCGTGGGTAACGGTTCCGGCGTTAATTCGGGAAGCGGTGCCTCGGATTCCTTCGCCGCGGCTTGCTCGGGCATGCCTTCGGACAAGTATTCGAGAGCGTTGAACGGCTTACCACAGCCGCCACAACGCACTTTACCGGAGGCCTGTTTCAGGACCTCCGCCGTCACGCGAAAAGCTGTGCTGCATTCAGGGCATTGCGTATACATTGCCTGGCCCTATCTCCTCGTTCCCGTCAGCCGTGACCACGTTTGACCATCCTGCTCCCGGAACGTGGGCTTATCGAACTCGATCCAGGGCTCATACGCGGCCATAACGGAGGCGGCTTGTTCACATAATACGCCCGATAATGCAAGCATACCGTGGCCTGCAAGCGTTGATGTGATGGATTCGGCAAACTGAACAAGTGGTCCGGCAAGGATATTGGCGACCACGACGTCGAAAACGCCCCCGATATCATCCACGCTGCCAAACACACGCAGGCGCCCTGCGACCCCATTGATTTCGGCATTCTGCCGTGTCGCAATAATGGCCTGCGGGTCAATGTCCATCGCCGAGGCCGCCTGACACCCCAGTTTCAGGGCGGCAATCGCGAGGACGCCGGAGCCACAGCCATAATCCAGCAGCGTCCTGCCGTGCAGTGACAGCCCGTCCAGCCATTCGAGACATAGCGCCGTGGTCGAATGTGTGCCCGTGCCGAACGCGAGCCCGGGGTCGAGGCGAATGATCACGGCATCGTCCTGCTCGACATCGCTGTTGCCCGGACAGATCCAGAGTCGTTCGCCGAAGCTCATCGGCCCGAAGTCTTTTAGCCACTCCCGTTCCCAGGTGCGATCGGCAAGTCGTTCGATATGGTGCGGCGGCAGCTGCCCGAGTTCGAGCTCATGCAGCAGATTGGTCACGAGATTGCCGAGATCGGCGTCCGCGGAGAACAGCCCGGTGATGCGGGTGTCTGCCCAAAGCGGAATTTCACCCGGACCGGGCTCCAGCACCGGGTTGTCGCCGGCGTCGCTAAGGGTTACAGACCAGGCGCCATGCCGAGTGAAAATCTCCTCAACGGCAGCCGCCTCCAGCGCGTCGAGGTTCATGACAAATTGCTGCCATTCCACCGCTGAATTACGCTCGATCAAACCAGGCCGAGACGTTTCTCGAGATAGTGGATATCGGTACCGCCCGCCTGGAATGCGGCGTGCTGGAAGATCTCCTGGTGCAGGGGAACGTTTGTCTTGATGCCTTCGATGACGATTTCGCTCAGCGCACTGCGCATACGGGCGAACGCGGCCTCTCGGCTTGCACCGTGAGCAATCAGTTTGCCGATCATCGAGTCATAGTAGGGCGGCACTTTGTAGCCGCTGTAAAGGTGGCTTTCGATGCGCACGCCGGGGCCGCCTGGCGAATGCCACAGCGTGACCAGGCCGGGCGAGGGCATGAAGCTCTTCGGATCTTCGGCATTGATGCGACACTCTATGGCGTGCCCCTGGATATGCACGTCGTCCTGTTCGAACTGCAGCGGCAAACCGCTGGCAATTCGAAGCTGCTCGCGCACGATATCGATGCCGGTGATCATCTCGGTAACCGGATGTTCGACCTGCAGGCGTGTATTCATCTCGATAAAGTAGAATTCGCCGTTCTCGTACAGGAACTCAAATGTCCCTGCACTACGGTAGCCGATTTCCTTGCAGGCATTCACACAACGTGCGCCGATGCGATTGCGCTGTTCTTCGGTGATGCCTGGTGCCGGCGCTTCCTCGATGACTTTCTGGTGGCGTCGCTGCATCGAACAATCGCGTTCACCCAGGTGAATCGCATTGCCCTGAGTGTCGGCAAGCAGTTGGAACTCGACATGCCTCGGAGTCTCGAGGTATTTTTCCATGTAGACGACGTCATTGCTGAAGGCGGCTCGCGCCTCAGCCCTGGTCACCGTGATCGCTGCCGTCAGCGACGCCTCGGCATGCACGACGCGCATACCCCGTCCGCCGCCGCCGCCTGATGCCTTGATAATAATCGGATAACCGATGTCACGAGCCAGGCGAATGTTTTCATCGGGATCATCGCCGAGCGGGCCATCCGAACCGGGGACACACGGCACGCCGGCCGCTTTCATCGCCTTGATCGCGGAGACCTTGTCGCCCATGAGGCGGATCGAATCAGATCTCGGCCCAATGAAAGTGAAGCCACTCGACTCGACGCGTTCTGCAAAGTCGGCATTTTCCGACAGGAAACCGTAGCCCGGGTGGATGCCAGTGGCGTCAGTGACCTCGGCCGCGCTGATAATGGCCGGCATGTTCAGGTAGCTCTCGCTTGATGGCGGAGGTCCGATACAGACCGTTTCGTCAGCGAGCAGGACGTGCTTCAGATTGTTGTCTGCGGTGGAATGCACAGCGACCGTTTTGATGCCCATCTCACGGCATGCGCGGAGAATGCGCAGGGCAATCTCACCTCGGTTGGCTATTACGATCTTGTCCAGCATGGTCGCGTAACCCGCTAGTCGACGTGGCGTTGATCGATAACGAACAACGTCTGGCCAAATTCGACAGGCTCACCATTCTGGATACGAATCGACTTGATTACGCCCGACACGTCAGATTCGATTTGATTCATCATTTTCATTGCTTCGATGATGCAAAGCGTGTCGCCTTCGTTGACGCGGTCACCGACCTGAACATACGGCGCTGCGCCCGGCGAGGAGGCGGCGTAATAAGTACCGACCATCGGCGAGGCCACCTCGTAACCATCGTCCTCGACTTCGACCGGCGCGACGGCCTCCGTATTGGCGGCGACAGGCGCAGCAGCGGGTGCGGCGGCCACGGCGGGCGCGGCAACGGGCGCCGCGACAGGCGCATGCTGCGAGTAACGGCTGATTCTTACCGACTCTTCTCCCTCGGTAATTTCAATCTCGGCAATGCCGGATTCATCCAGCAGCTCGATCAGTTTTTTTACTTTTCTTATGTCCATCGCTTAGTCCCCGGTACTGGCAACAAAATGACTGGCCGCATGCAAGGCCAGCTCGTAGCCGTAAGCCCCAAACCCGAAAAGGCAGCTCCTCGCAATATCACTGAAGTAGCTGTTTTGCCTGAATTCTTCCCGCGCAAACGTGTTACTCAGGTGTATTTCGATAAACGGAACCCGGACCGCCAGCAACGCGTCGCGTAGCGCAACGCTCGTGTGGGTGAAGCCACCGGGATTCAGGATAATGAAGTCCACTCCGTCGCTGGCTGCCGTCTGCACGCGGTCTATGAGTTCATGTTCAGCGTTGCTCTGAAAACAGCTCAAGTCGTGTCCGAGCTCAGCCGCGAGAGTAGCGCAGCGAGCCTCGATATCTTCGAGACGGGTTGCTCCATAGACCTCCGGCTCACGCGAACCGAGCAGGTTCAGATTGGGGCCGTTGATGAGCAAGAATACGGACATGTGCCGGGGTTCCCAGCGAGATAGCCGACGATGGCAGCAATACTAACCCTTTTTTAAGATATTAGGTCAATTTTCGTTGCAGTCGCGGTCGCACCGCTGCCCCGACGGCGACTCAGAGCGCGTCGAGCCCCGTTCTTGCTTCGTCCTTTTCAATTTCGCCACGATCGAGACGCGTCATGAGCTCGACAACCTTGTCGAGTTGAGGCTGGTGCAATTCGCCAATGAAAGCGCCAAGGTACTCACCGTCGGAAGCGACGAACATCGTGAAAGGCATACCAATGAATTCGATGCCGGATGACTCGGCGACCGCCATCGCGTCCTGCTCACCGACGAGCACCGGGTAATTGAATTCGGCGGACTCGTCGTAGGCCGCTACCGCTTCGGGATAGTCGACCGCTATACCGATGACCTGGAAGCCGTTGCCGGCCTGCGCCGTCTGAAAATCCTTGAGTAGCGGAATTTCGCGGCGACAGGGTGCACACCACGTAGCCCAGAAGTTAAGGAGGCGGTTTTTGCCCTGCCACTCCGAAAAATTACGCTCCGTACCTGTGATGTCAGGCAAGGTGAATGCCGGATGTGAGACGACCTCGAGGATCTTCGGCGCAGCGACAGGCGCGGCTGCCGGTGTCTGCGCAGTCGTCACAGTGACAGGAAGCCGGGCCGCATAAAACAACGCGCCGGCCAGCAGTGCGACCAGTGCAGTCGCGAAGATCAACATTACTCTGGACACGTCTTGCCCCTTATTCGTGACGGGCTTGTGCGCTTATGGATGCTGATTCACCGAGCGCCAGTTGCAGGTGTTCGACAAAGTCGCGGGCTTTCATGTAACCCACGACTTCGTAGCCGTGGCGTTGCTGGCCGTCCGTGCCGAAGAAAATGATAGTCGGCGGCCCGAATACGCCGAAGCGACTGAGCAGGGCCTGGTCGGCATCATCATTGGCCGTGACGTCTGCTTGCAGCCAGACCGTGTTCGAGAGCGCCGCCTGCACGTCGCCGTCCGTGAACGTATACGCCTCCATCTCCTTGCAGGATACACACCAGTCGGCGTAGAAATCCAGAAACGCGGATTTGCCCTGGCTCGATGCAGCTGCCAGTTCGCGATCCAGATCGTCGACCGTCTTGATACGCTGAAAAGGCAAGGCGTGCTCTGCTTCGGCAACCGTTGTTGCCCCGCCGAGATTGATGCTCGCCAGCGGCTGCAGTGGATTGCTGCCGCCCGTCAGGGCGCCCAGCAACAATACGATGCCGTAGATTATGGCCAGGAAGCCGAATCCCTTGCCGAGTTTTTGCACAACAGCGGATTCGCCTGTCAGTGTCGTCAGGCCGCCCATGAATACGCCGCCCATGAAAATCAGCACCGCCCAGAGCAGCATCGTTATATTGCCGGACAGTATTCTCGATAACATCCATATCGCGAGTCCCAGCATCATGAAGCCAAACGCGTTTCGCACCGCAACCATCCACGGCCCTGCTTTCGGCAACAGTTTTCCCTGCGCTGCGCCTACGAGCAGTAGCGGGGCGCCCATGCCAAGGCTCATTGCAAACAATGCGCTGCCGCTGCGCAGCATATCTCCGGTCTGGGCCATGACGGTCAGGGCGGCGATGAGTGCCGGGGCGACACAGGCTGTGACAATGAGGGCGGACAAAGCGCCCATGACAAATGCGCCGATCATCGTGCCGCTACGTTGTTTGCCGCTGACGGACGAAACTTTACCCTGAATACTGCTCGGCATTTGCAGCTCGTAGGCACCGAACATGCCCAGTGCGAGGATTACGAACAGACCGGCAAACAATATGAGTATCCAGGGTTGGTTGAACGTCGCCTGCAGCTGCAGGCCGGCGGCAGCGGCGACGATGCCGGCAGCCGTGTAAACCAGGGCCATGCCAAGGACGTAGCTCGATGCGAGCGTGAAGCCCCGCATCGGCGTGACCTCATCGCCTTCGCCCGCGATGATGCCGGATAGAATCGGCACCATCGGCAGCACGCAGGGCGTGAAAGCGAGACCCAGCCCGGCGAGGAAAAACAGGCCGATCGTCACCCAGATGCTGGAACCCGTGATGATCTGTGCGAGCCGCGCCTGTTCGCTGACTGGCGCGGTCTCAGACGGTAGTGCAGACAGGTCTGAGATGGTGGATGCTTCGGGCAGGCTTACTGCAATGACGCGCGTCTGCGGCATGTAACAAAGGCCGCCTTCGGCGCAACCCTGGTACTTGAGCTCAAGCTCGATATCCATGGCATTGGGTGTCGCACGCGCAATGGCCAGCGGCGCCACGATGCTGTCGAGGTAGACCTCCATTTCTCCGAAGTACTCATCGACTTTCATCTTGCCTTTCGGCAAGTCGAGCCGGCCGGCTTTGGCACCGTCGGTCAGCGAACGAACCGAGATCTTGTCCTTGTAAAGATAGAAACCCGGGACCACGCGAATGCCGACTTCGACCGCGTTGCCATCGACCGGGAACACTTCCGGGAAGAATACTTCGTCGACAGGCGGAAACTCGCTGCTGATATTAGCGGTGTCGCCGAATTGCCCGAGCTTGAGCTTCGGCGGGCCAGCGGAGACTTTGCGGAGCTTGACCTCGTCCGTCCAGGTTTGCGGCGGATAGCAGATACCGATGACGTCGTTGCAGCCCTGGCTCTTGATGACGAGTTCTGCCGTTTGCGGTCGGTCGCCTTTTACCGTGTAAGGAATCGTGACGAAAAAGCGATCGCGATAGACCTGCTGCTTGCCGAAAAATTCGTCTTCGTGCGGGAGGCCTTCGGGCAGCTGGAAGTCGCCGAATGCGAGTGCGCCATCGCCACTTTCGAAGCTGAGCTTGTCGCGGTACAGGTAACAGCATTCGTCGATTGCCCAGTCGATCTCGAGCGCTGCGCCCGTGTCGCTCACGACATACTGGAAGGCCTCGGTGACCTTCGGCGGTGCTTCGTCCGCGAACGCCGGGATCGCCGGGCAAAAGGCGAGCAAGAGTGCGGCAAAACCATTTCCAATCTTTGTCATATCGGGAGTCAGTGGCTGTCAGGGATCAAGGCGCCTGCATCATGCGACCGGCCAGGCGTAGCGATTGTTACCGCAAAGCCGGCCCGTGTCACCGATGCAGGTCGGTTTTTTGCCAAAAAAGTCGGTGCCGGGAACTTGAAATTTGAGCGCTCATGCCTATTATTAGCACTCCTCGTGGCCGAGTGCTAACAGCACCTGGTCCGAACATCGCCGAAAATCGGTTGTAAATCAATAATTTAAAGGAGAAATGCACCATGAAGATGCGTCCGCTTCATGATCGGGTCATCGTCAAGCGCATGGAAGAAGAGCGCAAATCGCCTGGCGGGATCGTCATTCCTGACTCTGCAGCCGAGAAGCCCATCAAGGGTGAAATCATTGCTGCAGGCAACGGCAAGATCCTAGAGAACGGCGACAAGCGCAAGCTCGATGTCAAGGTTGGCGACAAGGTCCTGTTCGGCAAATACGCCGGCACGGAAGTCAAGGTAGAAGGTGAAGAACTGCTCGTGATGAAGGAAGACGACATCATGGCAGTTATCGAAGGCTAAGCCGCCGCACACCTGATCAGTTTTCATAATCAGCAGGCGGCCCCGGCCGTCTCAGTCAAAAGAGGAATCTTAAGATGGCTGCTAAAGAAGTACGTTTTAGCGATGACGCACGGCAGAAGATGTTTGCCGGCGTCACCGTTCTCGCGAACGCGGTTAAAGTGACCCTGGGTCCCAAAGGCCGCAACGTCGTGCTCGACAAGAGCTTTGGCGCACCGACCGTCACAAAAGACGGTGTTTCGGTCGCCAAGGAAATCGAGCTCGAAGACAAGTTCGAAAATATGGGTGCACAGATGGTTAAGGAAGTCGCTTCCCAGACCTCTGATGTTGCAGGTGATGGTACGACGACCGCTACGGTTCTTGCTCAGGCTATCCTGCGCGAGGGTCTGAAGTCGGTTGCTGCCGGCATGAACCCGATGGACCTGAAGCGCGGAATCGACAAAGCGTCGACGGCGATCGTTGAAGAGTTGAAGAACCTGTCCAAGCCCTGCGAAGATGAGAAAGCAATCGCACAGGTCGGCAGTATTTCGGCCAACTCCGATGTCGAAATCGGCGAAATTATTTCCGATGCCATGGGCAAGGTAGGCAAGGAAGGCGTTATCACGGTTGAAGAAGGTTCGGGTCTTGCGAACGAGCTGGACGTTGTCGAAGGCATGCAGTTCGACCGCGGCTACCTCTCGCCGTACTTTATTAACGATGCACAGAGCCAACAGGTTGAGCACGAGAACCCGTTGATCCTGCTGTACGACAAGAAGATCTCCAACATTCGCGATCTCCTGCCGGTACTCGAAAGCGTTGCCAAAGCGGGTCGCCCACTGATGATCATCTCCGAAGACGTCGAAGGTGAGGCGCTGGCTACGCTCGTAGTCAACAACATTCGTGGCATCGTCAAGGTCGTTGCAGTCAAGGCACCGGGTTTCGGCGATCGTCGCAAAGCCATGTTGCAGGACATCGCGATCCTGACTGGTGGCCAGGTTATCTCCGAAGAGGTGGGCCTGTCGCTTGAGAAGGCAACGATCGACGATCTCGGCCAGGCCAAGAAGGTCCAGATCACGAAGGAAGCAACCACGATCATCGATGGCGCTGGTAAAGCGGCCGATATCAAGGGCCGGGTTGAGCAGATCAACGCCGAGATCGCAGAGTCTTCGTCGGACTACGACAAAGAGAAGCTGCAGGAGCGTGTTGCCAAGCTGTCGGGCGGTGTTGCCGTCATCAAGGTTGGTGCTGCGACCGAAGTCGAGATGAAGGAGAAGAAGGCTCGCGTCGAAGATGCGCTGCACGCTACTCGTGCCGCTGTCGAAGAGGGTGTTGTGCCTGGCGGTGGTGTCGCGTTCATTCGCGCCGTCGCCGCGATCGCCAAGCTCAAGGGCGATAACGACGACCAAAACGTAGGTATTGGGATCCTGAAGCGCGCTATCGAAGAGCCGCTGCGTCAGATCGTTCGCAATGCCGGCGGTGACGCGAGCGTCGTGCTGAATGCTGTTGTCCAGGGCAAAGGCAACTATGGCTACAATGCGGCGACCGGCGAGTACGGCGACATGATCGAGGCCGGTATCCTGGATCCGACCAAAGTTACCC